>NZ_JBHXNI010000004.1:0-443760 GCF_042721735.1 Achromobacter sp. NPDC058515 | reverse complement strand
CCAGCGCGCCGGCTGCCCGGCCGCCCGCGGCTGCGCCCGCCGGCAGGGCCGCCGGTTCCAGCACCGCCACCCCCCCGACGACCCGGCATTGAGGCCGGCCGCCGGCCGTCCCTTTCTTCCGTCCCCGCCTAATCGCAACGCACGCGGCTGCATTCGCCATGCACGACGCCTGCGGTGCGGGGCGTCTTGCGCGCCCAATCCACCGGGTGCGTGTGCATTTCCATTTCCAGTTCGATCCGGATGGGGAGCAGGCCCTGGGCCCGCGCCTGGCCGGCGTAGCTGTCCTCGTCGCTTCCGAGCATTGCCAGCAGGGCCCGCAGCGGCGGCAGCAGCGGCTTGTGCAGATACGTCAGGCGCAGTTTCAGCGTGTTGGCGTGGAAGATGTCGCGCCC
This sequence comes from Achromobacter sp. NPDC058515, assembly GCF_042721735.1. Classification (NCBI taxonomy): domain Bacteria; kingdom Pseudomonadati; phylum Pseudomonadota; class Betaproteobacteria; order Burkholderiales; family Alcaligenaceae; genus Achromobacter; species Achromobacter sp. NPDC058515. The sequence goes on along the minus strand of NZ_JBHXNI010000004.1, from coordinate 443,368 downwards.
GCCGGGCCGGGATGGCCGGCGCGCATGCTGCAGGTCCTGGTAGTCATTGTCGATGGCGCGCAGGCCGGGCGCCGCCGCGACCTTCAGGTCGGACCGAGCGTGATCGCGAAACGATTGCTCGTCCGGCAACAGCACTTCGATCCGCCAGGGGTGCGACCCCATAGCCTGGGCCAGCTCGGCCAATGCGCGTTCCTGGCGGCTCGCCGCGCCCGCCTGGCCCTGCGCATCCGCATACAGCGGAAGCAGCGCCTGCAGGAAGGCCGCCCGCATGCGCGCCGGATCGCCGTGCGCGGTGGCGCCCGCGCGCGCCGCCTCCATCAGCGCCAGGTGCGCCATCTGGCGCGCGGCGTGCCAGCGGGCGGCTTCGGCCGACAACAGGCCCAGCAGCAGCACGATGGCGGCGGCCACGGCGAATTCGATGGCGGCGGCGCCCAACTGCGGGCCCGCTGCCCGGGTCGGGGGCGCAAAGAAAAAGGCGGTCATGGCTGCGCAGTGTGGCGCGGGCATGACCGCCTGTCGATGAGGACAATCCGGCGTGGCAAAAACAGTCCGGCGGGCTTGCCGCCGGCGCGGATCAATGCACCGTGGGCGGCGCGTCGCCGGGGGGCGGCTGGTTCGGCGAGAACAAGGTCGCGCAGTCGACGGAATCGAACTTGTAGGGCTTGCCGCAAAAATCGCAGCCCACGTCCACCTGGCCGCGTTCGGCCAGGATGCTGTTGACCTCTTCCTCGCCCAGCGAGCGCAGCATGCTGGCCACGCGTTCGCGGGTGCACGGACAGTGCCAGCGCACCGGCTGCGGGTCGAACGCCACCAGCGTCTCTTCCCAGTACAGGCGATGGATCAGGGTGTCGATGTCGGTTTCCAGCATTTCGTCGCGCTTGAGGGTGCTCGTCAGCGCGTTGATGCGGTCCCAGGTTTCGGTGGCCGCCTGCTCGCTGAGAATATGCGCGTCCGAGCCGCCGTGGTGGGGCAGGCGCTGGATCAGCATGCCGGCGGTGTGGCCGGCGTCGGCGGCCAGCCACAAGCGGGTGTCGAGCTGCTCGGAAGCCTTCATGTAATGCTGCAGGGCCTGGGCGACGGTGTCGCCTTCCAGGGGCACGATGCCCTGGTAGGTCTGCTGGCCCGGCAGCTTGCGCTGCGGATCCAGCACGACGATGAAGCGCCCGCTGCCGCCCGGGTTGAGCAGGCTCTGCATATTGCCGTCGGTGGGCACCTCATGTCCTTCGCGCATCTTGACGGTGGCGCGCAGGCTGAGGTCGGAGCGGCATTCCACCACCAGCAGGGCGATGGGGCCGTCGCCCTGGATCTGGAGCACCAGCGAGCCATCGAACTTGATGTTGGCCGCAAGCAGGGTGGACGCGGCCACCAGTTCGCCCAGCAGGTTGGTGATGGCGGGGGGGTAGTCGTGGTTGGCCTGGACGGCCTTCCAGGTTTCGTCCAGGCGCACCGCTTGCACGCGGACGCTGCGGTCTTCGGTGAGGTATTTTTTAAGCTGATCGGTCATGGCCGAATGTTAGCCGATCAGAGGGGGCTATTCCCCCTGCTGCCAGCAGGGGGTTGGACGGTTCCCTGGGGACGTCAGGCCAGCCGCTTCAGGGCCGTCTTGTACTGTTGGCCCCGCGCCACGTAATGGGCGGTGTTCTTGTGCAGATTGGCGATCTCTTCTTCCGAGAGCTGGCGGACGATCTTGCCGATGCCGATGACCAGCGAATTGTCCGGGATGATGCGGTCTTCGGGGATGATGGCGCCGGCGCCGATCAGGCAATTGCGGCCAATGACCGCATTGTTCAGCACGATGGCCTGCATGCCCACCAGCGCGCCTTCGTGGATGGTGCAGCCGTGCAGCATGGCCTGGTGACCCACCGTCACGTTGGGGCCGATCGTCATGGGACAGCCCGTGTCCACGTGCAGGACGCTGGATTCCTGGATATTGGTGCCGTGGCGGATCAGGATGGCGTCGTTGTCGCCGCGGATCGACACATGCGACCAGATGCTGACGCCTGCTTCCAGCGCGACGTTGCCGATGATGTCGGCGCTGTCGGCCACGTAGGCTTGCGGGTCGATGCGGGGGATCAGGTCGTTGAGCTGGTAAATGGCCATGCCTAGGTCTCCGGTTGCTGCGCCGGGGCTGCGAGGGGCGCTCCAACGTCTGTGTTGCCCGCGCTGTCCTGCGCGCGCGCTTCTTCGCGCTGGCGCAGGATGCGGCGTTGGATCTTGCCGGTGGTCGTCATGGGCAGTTCGTCGACGAACTCGATCTCCTTCGGGTATTCGTAGGGCGCCAGGCGCTCGCGCACATGCTCCTGCAAATTCTCGATGACATCGTTGCGGTCTCGGTGGACGAACTCCGGCGTCAGCACCACATAGGCCTTGACCAGCGCGCCGCGCTCGGCGTCCGGCTTGGGCACGACCGCCGCGTTGGCCACGGCCGGGTGGCTGATCAGGCAGCTTTCGATTTCCCCGGGTCCGATCCGGTAGCCGGCCGATTTGAATACGTCGTCGGCGCGGCCCGCGTACCAGAGGTAGCCGTCCGCATCCACGGTGGCCAGGTCGCCGGTCAGGCACCAGTCGCCCTTGAACTTGGCGAGCGTGGCCGCCTCGTTGCGCCAGTAGCCCAGGAACATTACCGGGTCGGGATAGCCATGGATGTCCTGCCGGTTGACCGCGATCTCGCCGGTCTCGCCGACGGCGACGGGGGCGCCGTCGTCGTTCAGCACGGCCACGTTATGGCCGGGATAGGGGCGGCCCATGCTGCCGGGCTTGGCGGGCCAGCGCTTCTGGCTGTTGCCCACCACATAGTTCATTTCCGTCTGCCCGAACATCTCGTTGGGCGTCACGCCCAGCGCCGACTGGCACCATTCAAAAACGGTCTCGCCCACGCTTTCCCCGGCGCTCATGATGGAACGCAGGGCAAGCTGGTAGCGGTGGCGGGGTTCGGGCACCGCCTTCATCATCATCTTCAGTGCGGTCGGGAAGAGGAAGGTGTTGGTGACCTGGTAGCGTTCCAGCAGTTCGAAGGCGCGTTCGACCGAAAAGCGTCCGCGCGTGCCGACGATGGGGTGGCCGAAGTACAGCGTGGGCAGCAATGCATCCATCATGCCGCCCGTCCAGGCCCAGTCGGCGGGCGACCAGAACACATCGGCGGGCTTGGGGAACCAGTCCTGCGAGGCCACGAAGCCCGGCAGGTTGCCGATCAGCACGCTGTGCGGCAGCAGGGCGCCCTTGGGGGCGCCCGTGGTGCCCGACGTATAGAGCAGGATGGCTGGGTCCGACGAACGGGTCGGCACCGCCTTGAATTCGCTGGGCTGGCGGGCGAGCAGGCTGCGCCAGGGCAGCACGCGCTCGTCCGCGAAGCCGATGCCGATGATCTGCTGCAGGGCGGGGCAGTTGTCGCTGACGGCGAGCAGGTTCGCGCTGGAGGCGTGGTCGACGATGGCGACCCGGGTCTCCGAGTCCCGCAGGCGGGTCTCCAGGGCTTCCGGGCCGAAAAGCGCCGACAGGGGCAGCACCACGCCGCCCACGCTGTAGATGGCCATGTGGGCGACGACGGTCTCGGGGCGTTGTCCTAAAACGACACCGACCCTGTCCCCGCGGCCCACGCCCATTTTCACCAGGCCGTTGGCCAGTTGATTGGCGGCTTCCGCCAGCCGGGCGAAGGTCCAGACCTCGCGGTTGCCGGATTCATCTTCGTAGTAGATGGCAATGCGCCGCGCATCCGGACTACTGGATGCCCAGCGGTGGCAGCACGCTTCCGCGATGTTGAACTGGGTGGGTACCAGCCAGCGGAATGTTTGGTAGAGCGCCTGATATTGGTCGTTCATGGCCCTATGTTGTGAGCATGTTGCAGCGTGAACGGGTCAGATCGCCCGTTGCCCCAGTTGCAAGCATGACCTAGAGGGACGTGAACTGCAATATCCCCGTTGCGTAACGGGGACGCATACGGGTTATCACGGATGTTTGCTTTGGCGGCGCAGTGCGGAGGGCAGGGCGGGCAAGGTCAGCGACCGGGGCGGGCGGTTCGCCGGATCGGCCTGGCGTTCCGCCTGCAGGACCGCCCAGTCCAGCAGCTGGAGCTGGCCGTCATGGGTTTCCGCCAGGGCGGAAAGGCTTTCCACCCAGTCGCCGTCATTGCAGTAGAGGATGCCGCCCACGTCGCGCAGCTCGGCCTTGTGGATATGGCCGCAGACCACGCCGTCCAGTCCCCGGCGCCGGGCTTCGCCCGCCAGCGCTTCCTCGAAGTCCGTGATGAACGACACGGCGTTCTTGACCTTGTGCTTCAGGTATTGGGACAGCGACCAGTAGTGCAGCCCCAGCCGGTGGCGCAGCCGGTTGAAATGGTGGTTGATCCACAGCGCCAGCTGATAGAGCCCGTCGCCCAGGTGCGCCAGCCAGCGGCTGTGCTGGATCACCCCGTCGAACTGGTCGCCGTGCAGCACCAGCAGGCGCAGGCCCTTGGCCGTGACGTGCACGTCCTCGTCCAGGATCTCGATGTCGCCGAAGGCGTAGCCCGCGAACTCGCGGGCGAACTCGTCGTGGTTGCCCGGAATGAACACCAACCGGGTGCCGTTGCGCGCCTTGCGCAGGATGCGCTGGATGACGTCGTTGTGTGCGCGGGGCCAGTGCCAGTGCTTGCGCAATTGCCAGCCGTCGACGATGTCGCCCACCAGGTACAGGGTGTCCGAATCGTTGTGATCCAGGAAATCAAGCAGGAATTCCGCCTTGCACCCGGCAGTGCCCAGGTGAATGTCGGAAATCCAGAGGGCGCGCCAGTGCGCGGGGCGGATTTCGGTCACGGTCGCTTCCCTGAGGGCTGTGGTCATGCCTGGGAATGAGACCACCCCGCGATGACGGCCGTGTGAAGAATCCGTGACGCTGTTGTGACGTTCGTGCGCGTTCGTGCCGCGCGGGCGTCATGTCCCGTGGTTCAGGGCTGGGGCTGTCCGGCCTTCTTGCGTTGCGGCGCATTGCGCAAGCGCGTGCCCAGGATCCGGTCGTGCAGGAATTGGCCGTCCCGATCGAACCAGGACCAGACGAAGATGGTGAAGGGCGCGGCGACGATGAACATGTCCATGGACGGCCAGCCCGTGGCGCTGGCCGCGGCCCAGACCACGGCGGCGCCGGCCAGCACCAGCGGCCACGCCAGCGCGTAGCGCAGGATCAGGCGCCCGGTGGATGGAGTATTGCCGTCGCGGTCGACCAGCCGGATGTTCCAGGTCTTCATGGGCAGCGTCTGGCCGCGGCGGCGCCAGCACAGCACGAAATACGCGCCGATCGCAATAAACAGCCAGGCTTGCCGCGCGGGACGCAATTCCAGCGCGTTCTTGCTCTGGGTCAGCGTATCCAGGAGGTAGCCCGCCAGGAAGACCACGCCAAACAGCAGCACGGCTTCGTACATCATGCAGGCAAATCGGCGCAGCCGATTAGGGGTCTGGTCGAGGAGGGCGTCGTTCATGGAGCCGTATTATCCATAAAAAGTTGCCCCCACGCCGCGCACGCTACGCGTGCTTGCTGCCCCCGAGGGGGGCGCTTTTGCCTTGGGGCGGCCCGGCGGCAAAAGGTGCCCCCACGCCGCGCACGCTACGCGTGCTTGCTGCCCCCCGAGGGGGCGCTTTTTGCCTTGGGGCGGCCCGGCGGCAAAAGGTGCCCCCACGCCGCGCACGCTACACGTGCTTGCTGCCCCGGATTGGACCGGGCTGCGCGAAAAAAAACCCGCCGGTAAGGGCGGGTCTATAAAAGGGGCTATGCAGCCCCCAAGGGGAAAATCTTTCGGGCCGGGAGGCCCAGGCCATGCTTAGGCAGCGGAGTGCGCGTTCTTGGCGCTCGTCTTGCCAGCCAGGGCCTTGATGCCGTGGGCCAGCTTACGCAGGCCTGCAGCCAGCGCCCGCATCGGGTGCGGACGGAATTGTTCTTCAATTGCCTGGAGCATCAGTTGGCGCTCGAGTTCGTCGGTCAGGCGGATAGAGTTGTTCGGGTTGATCACAATAGCCTCCACGGGCTTGCACAGTTGTTTGCTACTAGGGATAACCCGAATTATAGGGTTTACCCTCAACCTGTGCAAGGGGGAGGTGCAAACTGGTGCAACCTGGCAACACCTTGGTGCTGATAATGCCCCAAATCCGAGCGGCGGGGCACCATAAGCAAAGATAGCGGCGGCATGTTGCGGCGCTTTTACAACGCGCTGGAGGGGATGAAAAACGCGGGGGGAAGGCGCGCGCACCCGGGGGCCGAAGCCGCCCGGGTCGCGGGGGAGTTCAGGCGTCGCGGTAACCGGCGGCGACCAGTTCGAAGCCGAACAGGCGGCAGTCCAGCGAGCCGTTGTGCAGCGGAACGCGGCGCTTGGGCTTCAAGCGCATCTGGTTGGGCAGGGTCAGGTCGCTGGTGATGACATGGAGCTGCCAGCCCGCGAAATTGCGCTTCAGGCATGTGGCCCAGTCGCGCCACAGGTCCGGGTCCTGCTCGGCGCCCATCCGTTCGCCGTAAGGCGGGTTGGTGACGATCCAGCCATGGTCTGCGGGCGCCGTGACCTGGCGCGCGTCGCCCACTTCGAAGCGGATGGAGTCCGCCGTGAGCCAGGCGCGCTCGGCATTATTCTGTGCAAATTCAATGGCTTGCGGGTCCAGGTCGTAACCTACCAGCGGCGCGTCCAGCTGCGGCAGGATGCGCGAGCGGGCGTCGTCCTTCAGGTCGCGCCAGCGGTAGGCGTCGTGGTCGCGCAGGCGTTCGAAGCCGAACGGGCGCGAGATGCCCGGAGGCACGCCCAGGGCGATCCATGCCGCTTCGATCAGGATCGTGCCCGAACCGCAGAACGGATCCAGCAGCGGCGCCGCGGGATCCCAGCCCGCCAGCGCCAGCATGCCGGCCGCCAGGTTTTCGCGCAGCGGCGCCTCGCCCTTGTCCAGGCGCCAGCCGCGCTTGAACAGGGACTCGCCCGAGGTGTCCAGGTACAGCGTGGCGGTATGGCCTGTCAGGAACAGGTGGACGCGCGCATCCGGCCGCACCGTGTCGATGCTGGGGCGTTCGCCTTCCAGTTCGCGCAGGCGGTCGCAGATGCCGTCCTTGGCGCGCAGATTGCAGTACTGCAGGCTTTGCACCGGGCTCTTGATGGCCGAGGTATCCACGCGCAGCGTCTGCTCGGCGCCGAACCAGCGTTCCCAGGGGGTGTCGCGGGCCAGGTCCAGGATGTCGTCTTCGTGCGAGATCTCGGCGTGCGCGACCTGCACCAGGATGCGGGTCGCCAGGCGCGAATACAGGTTGGCGCGCTGCACGCCCGACCAGTCGGCGGTGAACGAGCAGCCCGCGCGGCCGGCTTGCGCGTCGTCATAGCCCAGCGCCTGCATTTCCGCCGTCAGGGCCTCTTCCAGGCCTTGGGGGCAGGGGGCGAAGACGGTGAAGATCTCCGCCTGGCGGGGTTCGCGCGGACGGCGGCTGCGGGTCTCGACGGTGGGGGCGCGCTCGCGGGAATAGTCGCGCTCTTGCGCAAATTCCGGCTCTGCTGCGTGTTCGGGTTCCGGCGCGAACTCGGGCGCTGGGCCGTCATCCTCGAAGGGATCATAGAAGCGTCCCGCCGGCGTGGCGGGGGCGATGTATTGGTCGTCGCGCAGGCGCGGCGCGCGCTGCTGCGGGCGTGCTGCGCGCGAAGCGGGCGCGGCGTCGCGGCGGATGTCGTCGGAGCGGCCGCGGGTCGACGGACCGCGATCGGACGAACCACGATTGGGCGTTCCGCGATCGGACGGTCCGCGTTGGGACGAACCGCGGTCGGGCTGGCCGGCGCGGGGCGCCTGGCCCCGGCTGGGGGCGCCTCGGCCGCCGGCGGAGGGCTTGCGCGCGCCGCGCGCTTCCTCTTCCTGGCGGCGCTGGTAGCCGACCGGGTCTTTCTGGCGCTCGACGCTTTCCTTGGTGCGCTCGATCTGAGCGACCAGGCGGGCGCGGGCGCCGGTACGGGTGCGCTTGGGCGCGTCTTCGGCGTGGGCGTCGCGCGCCGTTTTCTTGATCGTCAGCGTCTTGCGCGGACGGCCCTGTTCATCAGAGGACATACGAATCCTGGCGAATGTGCAAAGGTAGGGGTATCAGAAGGGTTTGACGACGACCAGCGCCACCACCACCAAGAGCAGCAAGACGGGAACTTCGTTGAACCAGCGATAGAACTTGTGCGAACGGGTGTTCTTGCCCTGTTCGAATTTACGCAGCATCAGGCCACAGGCGTGATGGTAGCCGATGACGAGCAGGACGAAAAAGAGTTTGGCATGCATCCAGCCATTGCCCGGGCCGACGCCGATGCCGTAGCCCAGGTACAGCCACATGCCGAAGATGACGGCCACGACCGCGAGGATGGTGGTGAAGCGATACAGGCGGCGGGCCATGCCCAGCAGCGTTGCCTGGACGGCGGCGTCCGATTGCTGCGCCAGATTCACGAAGATGCGCGGCAGATAGAACAACCCGGCAAACCAGGAAGCGATAAAGACAATATGGAAGGTCTTGACCCAAAGCATGGCCATGGCGCGATCCGATCGGGGAAAGCCGCATTGTATGCCCCGAAGAGGGAGAGTCCCGCAGGAAGTGCCCCACGCCGCGCACGCCATGCGCGTGCTTGCTGCCCCCCGAGGGGGCAGCCCCGTTTGGGGCTGCCCGGCGGCGGGGCGGCCATTCTTCGCGCAGGTCCGCGCTGCGGGCGTGTCCCTCGGCGACTCAGATCACGTACAGATCCACGTACTCATGGACCGGCATTGCTTCCAGCGTCTTCTGGTCCAGCGAGGCGTCCAGGATGCGCTGCTGCTGCCTGGCCGGGAAAATGCGGGCCAGGTTGGTGCGGAACTTGGCTTCCAGCAGCGGGATGCCGTCGGCGCGGCGGCGCTTGTGCCCGATGGGGTATTCGCAGACGATTTCGTCCAGCGCGGCGCCGTCCTTGAATTCCACGGTCAGCGCATTGGCGATGGAGCGCTTGGCGGGGTTGTGATAATCGCTGGTGTAGGCCGGGTCCTCGACGCAGACGATCCTGTCGCGCAGCGCGTCGATGCGCGGGTCGCGCGCGATCTCGTCTTCGTAGTCGGCCGCGGTGAGGCGGCCGAACAGCACCGGCACGGCCACCATGTACTGGATGCAATGGTCGCGGTCGGCGGGATTGTTCAGGGGGCCCTTCTTGTCGATGATGCGGATGCAGGCCTCGTGGGTGCGGATCGTGATCTTTGCGATGTCGTCCGCGCTTTTGCCGATGGCCTTGAGCCTGTCGTGGATTTCCATGGCGCATTCGACGGCGGTCTGCGAATGGAATTCGGCTGGAAACGAGATCTTGAACAGCACGTTTTCCATCACGTAGCTGCCGTAGGGGCGCTGAAACTTGAACGGCTGGCCCTTGAAGAGCACGTCGTAAAAGCCCCAGGTCTTGGCCGTCAGCACGGACGGATAGCCCATCTCGCCAGTCCTGGCGATGAGCGCCAGGCGCACGGCGCGGCTGGTGGCGTCGCCCGCGGCCCAGCTTTTCCGGCTGCCCGTATTGGGGGCGTGGCGGTAGGTGCGCAGGCTCTGCCCGTCGACCCAGGCCAGCGACACGGCGTTGATCACTTCGTCGCGGGAGAGGCCCAGCATCTGCGCCACGACGGCGGTGGACGCCACCTTGACCAGCACGACGTGGTCCAGGCCGACCTTGTTAAAGGAGTTCTCCAGGGCGATGCAGCCCTGGATCTCGTGCGCCTTGATCATGCCGGTCAGCACGTCGCGCATGGCCAGCGGCGGGCGGCCGGCGGCGACCGCCGTGCGCGACAGCCAGTCGGCCGTGGCGAGGATGCCGCCCAGGTTATCCGAGGGATGGCCCCATTCGGCGGCCAGCCAGGTGTCGTTGAAATCCAGCCATCGGATCATGGCGCCGATGTTGAACGCGGCCTGGACAGGGTCCAGCTGGAACTGCGTGCCCGGCACCTTGGCGCCGTTGGGCACCGTGGTGCCTGGGACGACCGGCCCCAGCAATTTCCTGCACGCCGGATATTCCAGCGCTTCCAGGCCGCAGCCCAGCGTGTCGATCAGGCAGTTCCGGGCGGTTTCATACGCCAGGCCGCTCTGGATTTCATAGTTCAGGACGTAGTCCGCGATATCGACCAGCACCTGGTCGGGATCGGGACGCACGTTGGAGATCGGGGCAGACATAGCGATACCTCTCCGGAAAGTGAATACAGGTGGCCATGCCGCGCCCCTCGCCCTTGCCTTACTTGCGCTTGTCGATCGGCACGAACTTCTGGTCTTCCGGGCCCACGTAGTTGGCGGTGGGGCGGATGATCTTGTTGTCGATGCGCTGCTCGATGATGTGGGCCGACCAGCCCGCGGTGCGCGCGATGACGAACAGCGGGGTGAACATGGCGGTGGGCACGCCCATCATGTGGTAGCTGACGGCCGAGAACCAGTCCAGGTTGGGGAACATCTTCTTGACGTCCCACATGACGGTTTCCAGGCGTTCGGCGATGTCGAACATCTTGGTGGTGCCGGTCTTCTTGGACAGCTTCTTGGCCACGTCCTTGATGACCTTGTTGCGCGGGTCGGACACGGTGTAGACCGGATGGCCGAAGCCGATGATGACTTCCTTGGCTTCCACGCGGCGGCGGATGTCGGCCTCGGCTTCGTCCGGCGTTTCATAGCGCTTCTGCACTTCGAAGGCCACTTCGTTGGCGCCGCCGTGCTTGGGGCCGCGCAGCGCGCCGATGGCGCCGGTGATGGCCGAGTACACATCGGAACCGGTGCCGGCCACGACGCGGGCCGTGAACGTGGAGGCGTTGAACTCGTGTTCGGCGTACAGGTTCAGCGAGATGTGCATCGCCTTGACCCACTCGTCGCTGGGCTTCTCGCCGTGCAGCAGGTGCAGGAAGTGGCCGCCGATGCTGTCGTCGTCCGTCTGCACGTCGATGATGCGGCCGTTGTGGCTGTAGTGATACCAGTACAGCAGGGCGGAGCCCAGGTTGGCCATCAGGCGGTCGGCGATGTCGCGCGCGCCCGGGGTGTTGTGGTCTTCTTTTTCTGGCAGCACGCAGCCCAGCACCGACACGGCCGTGCGCATCACGTCCATGGGGTGGCTGGCGGCGGGCAGGGCTTCGAGCGCAACCTGGAGCTGGGCGGGCAGGCCGCGCAGGCTGCGCAGCTTTTCCTTGTAGGCCTTCAGCTCGGCCTTGTTGGGCAGCTTTCCATGGACCAGCAAGTGGGCGATTTCCTCGAACTCGCTGGCGTGGGCGATGTCCAGGATGTCGTAGCCGCGGTAGTGCAGGTCGTTGCCGCTGCGGCCGACCGTGCACAGTGCGGTGTTGCCCGCGACCACGCCGGACAGCGCAACCGACTTCTTGGGCTTGAAACCGGCTTTCTCTTCCGGCTTGGCGTCCGACTTGGCTTCTTGCTTCTTGGGAGCCGTGCTCATGTCTCTACTCCTTTCCTTACGCGATGGACGATGCAATGGATGGCGGGGAGGCGCCCCGGGGTTGCCGCGGCGCCGGATGCCGGGACTGCGCGGATTACGCCTTGCCCTTCTGGAAGAGCGCATCCAGTTTGGATTCGAATTCGTGATAGCCGATGCGGTCGTACAGCTCTTCGCGCGTCTGCATCAGGTCCACCACGTTTTTCTGGTGGCCGTCGCGGCGGATGGCGGTGTAGACGGCCTCGGCGGCCTTGTTCATGGCGCGGAAGGCAGACAGCGGATAGAGCACCATGCCCACGCCCACGCTCTTGAGCTCTTCCACCGAGAACAGCGGCGTCTTGCCGAATTCGGTGATGTTGGCCAGCACCGGCACCTTCACCGCCTTGACGAAGCGGTCGTAGGTGGGCAGGTCGTAGGCGGCCTCGGCGAAGATCGCGTCGGCGCCGGCTTCCACGCAGGCCAGCGCGCGCTCGATGGCGGCGTCCACGCCGTGCGAGGCGATCGCGTCGGTGCGGGCAATCAGGTAGAAGTCGCTGTCGGTGCGGGCGTCGGCCGCCGCTTTCACGCGGTCGGCCATTTCCTCGGTCGTGACGATTTCCTTGCCCGGACGATGGCCGCAGCGCTTGGCGCCGACCTGGTCTTCAATGTGGCAGGCGGCGGCGCCGGACTTGATCAGGCTCTTGACCGTGCGGCCGATGTTGAAGGCCGAGGGGCCAAAGCCGGTGTCGATGTCGACCAGCAGCGGCACGTCGCACACGTCGGTGATGCGGCGCACGTCCGTCAGGACGTCGTCCATCGTGTTGATGCCCAGGTCCGGCAGGCCCAGCGAACCGGCCGCGACGCCGCCGCCCGACAGGTAGATGGCGCGGTAGCCGGCGCGCTTGGCCAGCAGGGCGTGGTTCGCGTTGATGGCGCCGATGATCTGCAGCGGGCTTTCTTCGGTGAGCGCGCGACGGAAGAGGGCGCCGGGCGATTCGGGTCTGGACATGATTGTCTCCGTTTTTTTGGCTAGCCCACGACCTTAGCGCGGGCCCGAAAAATAAATCTGTCCCCTGCGCGACAATCGCCTGCGGCCAGGCCAAGAGACAGGTTTATGTTCCGGTCTTGCTTAGGAATTGGGCCCGCATGAACGGGCCCAATCCTTTACTCGTGCGCTGCTTACTTCAGCAGGTCCTTGACGCCGTCGCGCTCTTCGAGGAGCTCTTTCAGCGTGAAGTCCAGGCGCTCGCGCGAGAAGGCGTCGATTTCCAGGCCTTCGATGCGCTTGTATTCGCCGTTTTCGGTCGTGACCGGCACGCCGTAGATGATGCCTTCGGGGATGCCGTAGGAGCCGTCCGACGGGATGCCCATCGTGACCCACTTGCCGTTGCTGCCCAGAACCCAGTCACGGACGTGGTCGATGGCGGCGTTGGCGGCCGAAGCGGCCGAGGACAGGCCGCGGGCTTCGATGATGGCGGCGCCGCGCTTGCCCACGGTGGGGATGAACGTGTCGCGGTTCCAGGCGTCGTCGCCGATCAGCTTGGAGAGCGATTCGCCGCCGACGGTGGCGAAACGGTAGTCCGGGTACATCGTGGGCGAGTGGTTGCCCCACACGACCAGCTTTTCGATGTCGGCGACGGCCTTGCCAGACTTGGCGGCCAGTTGCGACAGGGCGCGGTTGTGGTCCAGGCGCAGCATGGCGGTGAAGTTCTTGGCCGGCAGGTCCGGCGCCGACTTCATGGCGATGTAGGCGTTGGTGTTGGCGGGGTTGCCGACGACCAGGACCTTGACGTTGCGGCTGGCGACGTCGTTCAGCGCCTTGCCCTGCGCCGTGAAGATCTGGGCGTTGACCGACAGCAGGTCCTTGCGTTCCATGCCGGGGCCGCGCGGACGGGCGCCGACCAGCAGGGCCACGTCGGCGTCCTTGAAGGCGGTGCGCGGGTCGCTGTGTGCGGTGACTTCTTGCAGCAGCGGGAAGGCGCAGTCATCCAGTTCCATGATGACGCCCTTCAGGGCCTTTTGCGCTTTCTCGTCGGGGATTTCCAGCAGTTGCAGGATGACGGGTTGATCTTTACCCAGCATTTCGCCCGAGGCGATGCGGAATAGCAGTGCGTAACCGATTTGGCCGGCGGCGCCGGTGACGGCGACACGCAAGGCAGGCTTGGACATGGACGTTCTCCGTAATGGTTTGGCGAGAAAAAAATCTCACCAATCAGTGTAATCGTTGGGCGTGGAATCAACGCGCGCGCAAGCGCTCGGCGCGAGGCCCGGACAGCGTTGAATCCTAGATCGAATTTACGTGTCCGTCAATTGCTCTTCTATCTTATATAAGACATAAGACGTTGGACAGCGTACCTGCCAATATGCCACAATAGAGCGTTTATCCGAATGCGCCGCAGCCAGGTCTGGCCGCGCGCCTGTATCAAGCCAGAAGACCGGCAGCAGCAGCGCATTGCGGATGGGTTTGCATCCTTTGCGCTGCTTTCCTATTCATACGGATAAACATGACACTTTCAAGAAGATCCATGGCAGAGCCCCGGCCCGAAACCTCCTTACGCACTCGCGCCGCCCGTCCCACGGGCGAGGGGGCCGCTTTCAGTCCGCTCTACCGCCAGATCAAGGATCTGCTTGTCCAAAGCCTCGAGCGCGGCGAATGGAAGCCCGGCGAGCTCATCCCCAGCGAAATCGATCTGGCCGCCCGTTTTCAGGTGAGCCAGGGTACGGTGCGCAAGGCGGTCGATGAGCTGGCGGCCGAGCACATGCTGCTGCGCCGCCAAGGCAAGGGCACTTTTGTCGCCACCCACCACGAAGCCCGCGTGCGCTACCGTTTCCTGCGCCTGGCCCCCGACGAAGAAGGCGAGGCCGGCCTTGCGGAAAGCCGCATCCTGGAATGCCGGCGCCTGCGCGCGCCCGCCGAGATCGCGCGCGCCCTGGACCTGCGGGCCGGCGAAACCGTCGTCATGATCCGCCGCCTGCTGTCCATGGGGCAGACACCCACCGTCGTGGACGACATCTGGCTGCCCGGTTCCATTTTCCGAGGACTGACCCTGGAGCTCCTGACCGCCAACCGGGCGCCGCTCTATGGCCTGTTCGAATCCGAGTTCGGCGTCAGCATGGTGCGCGCGGACGAGAAGCTGCGCGCGGTCGCCGCGCCGGCCGAAGTCTGTACGCTCCTTAATGTTGCCGCCGGCGCGCCGTTGTTGCAGGTGGATCGGGTGTCTTACACCTATGGTGACCGCCCCATGGAAATTCGCCGGGGTTTGTACTTGACCGATCGATACCACTACCGCAATAGTCTGAATTGATGAGCTTTTTACCTACGATTTGATACCAACCCGTTCTCTGGGCGAAAATACCGTGTTTGCCCGCAAGGGCCACGGCATTTTTGCCGTCACGATTCCCTAGTTCCGAAACACCGAGGCCGTCATGTCCGACACCGCTGCCAAGCCACGTCCGCAGTTTCGCAATATTGGTATTGCGCAACTTGCCAGTTACCGCCTGCCCCTGGCCGGCAAGCTGTCCATCCTGCACCGCGTCAGCGGCGCGCTGCTGTTCCTCTGTCTTCCCTTGGTCATCCTGCCGTTGTTCGCGGCCAGCGTGGCCGCGCCCCAAACGTTCGCAGCCGTGGCCGCGTACGCCGGCAATCCGATCGTAAAGCTTGTCTTCCTCGTCCTGGTCTGGGGCTACCTGCACCACTTCTGTGCCGGCATCCGGTACCTGCTGCTCGACCTGCACATCGGCATCGACAAGCTGTCGGCCAAGAAGAGCGCCGGCGTGGTGTTCGGCGTCAGCCTGGCGCTGACCCTGGTGTTCGCTCTCAAACTGTTCGGAGTGCTGTAAATGGCCGCCGCTAAAAACTACGGACCCAAGCGCCTGGTCGTCGGCGCCCACTACGGCGTCATGGATTTCATCATCCAGCGCATCACCGCCGTCATCATGGCCGTGTATACGCTGGTGCTGCTCATCGGCATCCTGATGATGCCGGCCTTCACGTACGAGCACTGGACCGCGCTGTTCAACTTCTACGTGGGCGTTCTTCCGGTTGGCCAGATCCTGGCCACCCTTGCATTCATTGCGCTGGCCTGGCATGCCTGGATCGGCGTGCGCGACATCTGGATGGACTACGTCAAGTCGGTGGGCGTGCGCCTGCTGCTGCAAGTGCTGACGATCCTCTGGCTGGTCGGTTCGGTCGTTTACTTCGCGCAAATCCTCTGGAGCATTTAAGCCGTGGTCTCTGTCATGAAATCCTTGCCGCGCCGCCAGTTTGATGTGGTGGTCGTTGGCGCCGGCGGAGCCGGCATGCGTTGTTCGCTGCAACTGTCCCAAGCGGGCCTGTCCGTTGCAGTGCTGTCCAAAGTGTTCCCCACGCGTTCGCACACGGTTGCCGCCCAAGGCGGCGTGAGCGCCTCGCTGGGCAACATGAGCGAAGACAACTGGTACTGGCACATGTACGACACCGTCAAGGGTTCGGACTGGCTGGGCGACCAGGACGCCATCGAATTCATGTGCCGTGAAGCGCCGAACGCCGTGTACGAGCTCGAGCACTTCGGCATGCCGTTCGACCGCAACCCCGACGGCACGATCTATCAGCGTCCGTTCGGCGGCCACACCGCCAACTTCGGCGAAAAGCCGGTCCAGCGCGCCTGTGCCGCTGCGGACCGCACCGGCCACGCTCTGCTGCACACCCTCTACCAGCGCAACGTCGCCGCGCGCACCCAGTTCTTCGTCGAATGGATGGCGCTGGACTTGCTGCGCAACGAAGCGGGCGACGTCGTGGGCGTGACCGCCCTGGAAATGGAAACGGGCGAAATCTACATCCTGGAAGCCAAGACCACGGTGCTGGCCACCGGCGGCGCCGGCCGTATCTGGGCCGCTTCCACCAACGCCTTCATCAATACCGGCGACGGCCTGGGCATGGCCGCCCGCGCGGGCATCCCGCTGCAGGACATGGAATTCTGGCAATTCCACCCGACCGGCGTGGCCGGCGCCGGCGTGCTGATCACGGAAGGCGTGCGCGGCGAAGGCGGCATCCTGCTGAACAAGGATGGCGAACGCTTCATGGAGCGCTATGCGCCCACGCTGAAGGATCTGGCTCCGCGCGACTTCGTGTCCCGCTCGATGGACCAGGAAATCAAGGAAGGCCGCGGCTGCGGCCCCGACGGCAGCTACGTGGTCCTGAAGCTGGACCACCTGGGCGCCGACGTCATCAACAAGCGCCTGCCCTCGATCCGCGAAATTGCCATCAAGTTTGGCAACGTCGACCCGATCAAGGAACCGATCCCCGTCGTTCCGACCATCCACTACCAGATGGGCGGCATTCCGGCCAACTATCACGGCCAGGTGCTGTCGCGTGAAAACGGCGAGAACAAGGTCGTCAACGGCCTGTACGCCATCGGCGAATGCGCCGCGGTGTCGGTCCACGGCGCCAACCGCCTGGGCACCAACTCGCTGCTCGACCTGATCGTGTTCGGCCGCGCCACCGGCAACCACATCGTGAATTCGCACCCGGAACGCCAGCGCGCTCACCAAGAGCTGCCGCAGCAGGCCGTCGAATTCTCGCTGGACCGCGTCAACAAGCTGGAATCGCGCACCTCCGGCGAAAAGACGCAGGATATCGGCAACGCCATCCGCTTCTCGATGCAGCGCCACTGCGGCGTGTTCCGCACGCTGGAACTGCTGAACGAAGGCGTGACCCAGATCGAAGACCTGGCCAAGCAAGCCGACAATATCTATTTCAAGGACAAGTCCAAGGTGTTCAACACCGCGCGCGTCGAGGCGCTGGAACTGGCGAACATGACCGAAGTGGCCCGCGCCACCATCAAGTCGGCCGCCAACCGCACCGAAAGCCGCGGCGCGCATGCGCTGGACGACCACCCGACTCGCGATGACGAGAACTGGCTGAAGCACACGCTGTGGTACTCCGAAGGCAGCCGTCTGGATTACAAGCCCGTGCAGATGAAGCCGCTGACGGTCGAATCCTTCCCGCCCAAGGCGCGTACCTTCTAAGTCCGGATTGAGCCCACTATGAGCAACAAGAGAATCGTCAAGTTCGAAATCTACCGCTACGATCCGGACAAGGACGAGCGCCCCTACATGCAGAAGCTGGAAGTCGAACTCCAGCCCACCGACAAGATGCTGCTTGATGCGCTGGTGCGCATCAAGAACGACGTCGATGACAGCCTGGCCCTGCGCCGCTCGTGCCGTGAAGGCGTGTGCGGTTCGGACGCCATGAACATCAACGGCAAGAACGGCCTGGCCTGCACCACCAACCTGCGCGAACTCAAGGAACCCATCGTCCTGCGTCCGCTGCCGGGCCTGCCCGTGATCCGCGACCTGATCGTGGACATGACGCACTTCTTCAACCAGTACCACTCGGTCCGTCCGTACCTCATCAACGACACGCCGCCGCCCGAGAAAGAGCGCCTGCAGTCGCCCGAGGCGCGCGAAGAGCTCGATGGCCTGTACGAGTGCATCCTGTGCGCGTGCTGTTCCACTTCCTGCCCGTCGTTCTGGTGGAACCCGGACAAGTTCGTCGGCCCGGCCGGCCTGCTGCAAGCCTACCGTTTCATCGCCGACAGCCGCGACGAAGCCACGGGCGAGCGCCTGGACAATCTGGAAGACCCGTACCGCCTGTTCCGTTGCCACACCATCATGAATTGCGTCGACGTCTGTCCCAAGGGACTGAACCCGACCAAGGCGATCGGCAAGATCAAGGAACTGATGGTCCGTCGCACGGTCTAGTTTTTAGTTGTGTATTTAAGGTGTCACGATGAGCAGGCTAACTGAACTGGAGCGGGCGCGACTGCGTTGGCGGGCGCGCCGCGGCCTGCTCGAAAACGACTTGATCATCACCCGGTATCTGGACGCTTACGAGGCTGAACTTACCGATGATGATGTGGCCGCATTGACCCAGCTTTTCGAGATGGGAGACAACGATCTTCTCGATTTGCTGCTGGCCCGCAAGGAACTCGAAGGCGAGCTGGATACGCCCAGGCTTCGAGGAATTATTGGCCAGATGCGCGCGCTCTGATTAATTGAGAGGAATAAACATGAACCTGTCTGACAAAAAAGCCACTCTATCCTTCTCGGATGGCAGCGCACCCATTGAGTTCCCTGTCTACAAGGGCACGGTCGGTCCGGATGTGATCGACATCCGCAAGCTGTATGGCCAGACGGGCATGTTTACGTTTGACCCCGGCTTCATGTCCACGGCAGCCTGCGAATCGGGCATCACGTACATCGACGGCGACAAGGGCGAACTGCTGTACCGCGGCTTCCCCATCGAGCAATTGGCCGTCAATTGCGACTTCATGGACATCTGCTACCTGATCCTGAACGGCGAGCTGCCCAACCAGGAACAGAAGGCCGATTTCGACTCGCAAGTGACCCATCACACGATGGTCAACGAGCAGCTGCATTTCTTCCTGCGCGGCTTCCGCCGCGACGCGCACCCGATGGCGGTGCTGACGGGCCTGGTCGGCGCGCTGTCCGCGTTCTACCACGACTCCACCGACATCACGAACCCCCAGCATCGCCACATCTCGGCTATCCGCCTGATCGCCAAGATGCCGACGCTGGTTGCGATGGCGTACAAGTACTCGCAAGGCCAGCCGTTCATCTACCCGCAGAATGACCTGTCCTACACGGGCAACTTCCTGCGCATGATGTTCGCCACGCCGTGCGAAGACTACAAGGTCAACGAAGTCGTCGAGCGCGCGCTGGACCGCATCTTCATCCTGCATGCCGACCACGAGCAGAACGCGTCGACCTCGACCGTCCGCCTGTGCGGTTCGTCGGGCACCAACCCGTTCGCCGCCATCTCGGCCGGCGTGGCTTGCCTGTGGGGCCCGGCTCACGGCGGCGCCAACGAAGCTTGCCTGCAAATGCTGGAAGAACTGCAAGCCAACGGCGGCATCGCCAAGGTCGGCGAGTTCATGGAGAAGGTCAAGGACAAGAACTCGGGCGTGCGCCTGATGGGCTTTGGCCACCGCGTCTACAAGAACTACGACCCGCGCGCCAAGCTGATGCAGGAAACCTGCAAGGAAGTTCTCTCGGCCCTGGGCCTGGAAAACGACCCGCTGTTCAAGCTGGCCATGGAACTGGAACGCATCGCCCTGTCGGATCCGTACTTCGTCCAGCGCAAGCTGTACCCGAACGTGGACTTCTACTCGGGTATCGTCCAGCGCGCCATCGGCATCCCGACCTCGCTGTTCACGGCCATCTTCGCGCTGGCCCGCACGGTGGGCTGGATCGCCCAGTGGAACGAAATGCTGTCGGATCCCGATTACAAGATCGGTCGTCCGCGCCAGCTGTTCACCGGTTCGGTCACGCGCGACGTGCCCCCGATGGACAAGCGCTGATCGCATCGCGCTTCGACAAGAAACCGCCTTCGGGCGGTTTTTTGTTGCGCTGCTGCTCGGGCGATGGAGCGGCGGATAAGCGGATATCATCCTTGCCATGATTCCGATAGCCCTGCCTTCCGCCAGCTTCTACATCCTGATTTCCCTCGGCTTTCTTGCCGGCATCGTGCTGCTGGGCTGGGGGCTGGTCCTGGCGGCCAGCGTGGGGGCGCGCCGCAAGGTCCGCAAATACTGGAAGACCTCCGTCATCGCCTTCGTGCCGCTGGCACTCCTGTTCGGCTATTACGCGTGGGTGCAAGCCATCGTCTGGCACGTCGGACGGGAAAGCGACCGCCAGGCGGCGGCGCGGCTGGTCACGTTGCAGCAGCCGCAGACCCTGGGCGGCATCGCGATGCCCGCCGGCACGCGGCTTCAGCTGCAGGACGAAGGCCAGCTGGAAACCTATGTCGAGGCCGAGTTTCCGCATGCCGTGCCGATGTACGGCATGGAGGCGACCCACGCGCGGCGCTACCTCGGCACCGACTACGACAAGGATACCTACGCCACCATCGCCAGATACCCGCGTTCCGTCATCCTGCGCGGCATTGGCGATCAGTCCGTGCAGGGCTGGCAGTGCGATGCCGGCGTGGACGTCGAATTCGATTCCGAGCGCGACGGCGCGATGAAGGCGCTGAGGACGTGCCAGCTTGCGCAAGGCAATCGGCTGGGAGACATGGAGATCGCTGCCGGCTCGACGCTGTACGGGTCGGACGGGACGGTCTATGTCGATGGGTCCAGGGACCCGGACCGCTGGCGCATCGAGGTCAGGAATCCGGTGGCGGTGCAGGCGTTCGGGCTGATGCTGAGCGAGCCGACGCTCTATCTGGACGCCGACCGTCGCCTGCTGCGTTTTGCCGACGCGAAGCTGGCTTGCCCCACCCGATTCGGGGACTTCAGCTATTCCGCGGGCACGCACGTGAAAACCGCCAGGCGCAATGGCGCCAAGCCGGAGCCTTATCCGGGCGTGCTGGTGTTCAGCCCTTGGGACGGGGGCGTGGCCAGGCGCGCGGGGCAAGAGGACGTGGGCGAGGGCAAGTCGGTGATGCAGACCCTGGACGGCAAGCTGGCAGGCATCGTGCCCAACGAAGAGGCCGGGGTGTTCCAGTACGCCACCTTCGTGGTGGACGGCAAGGAACCGGCCAGGCCGGCCCTTGCGCGCTGTCCCTGACGCCGAGCGCTTTCTTAGATGCCCATCCCGCGCGCCATCAGCACGGCGAACAGCGGCAGGAAGATGAAGAGGTGCGAGGCGATCATCACCCAGCGCCGCGCCCGCATGATCTCGGGCGGGGCGGGCACGAAGCCCGGCTGCTGGCGCGATTGTTTTGCCCACCGCAGAAAGGCCAGCGTGGGCGGTATCGAACAGAGCGCAATGAGGACGAACAGGCTCATCTTGGCGTGGAACCAGGGATTGCTCATATAGAAGGCGGCGCCTTTGATGCCCTGGGTCAGGCGCAGCACGCCCGTAACCAGCACGACGATGGCGCTGATGCCATAGAGGCGGTCGTAGATGATCAGGCGCTTTACGCCGCCGGCGGTCAGGTCGGGGCGCAGCAGCACGGCTTCGGCGGTCAGGACCACCACCAGTACGAAGATGGCCAGGTAGTGAAACCAGGCATACAGGGCATCGGCCAGCATGTCGTCTCCAGAAAAAGGACAAGCCCTGGTTTTACCATCTGCCGGCGTGGGCGCACTAGCGCGGACGGCTGACGCCCCGCAATGAAAACGGGCGCCCCGAAGGGCGCCCGCGGCGCTACGGACGTTGAGGCATCAACGACGCTTCTTGGCTTCTTCCGCGGCTTCCTGCTGCGCGTCCACCACCGCCAGCGCCGTCATGTTGACGATGCGGCGCACGGTGGCGCTGGTGGTCAGGATGTGCACGGGGCGCGCGGCGCCCAGCAGGATCGGACCCATCGCGACGCCGTTGCTGCCCGTCATCTTCAGCATGTTGTACGTGATGTTGCCGGTGTCCAGGTTCGGCATGACCAGCAGGTTGGCCGGACCCCGGAGCGTGCTGTCGGGGTAGGCCAGCACGCGGATCTTTTCCGACAGGGCGGCGTCGGCGTGCATTTCACCGTCGACTTCCAGGTCGGGCGCGCGGTCTTGCACCATCTGGCGCGCGGCGGCCATCTTGCGCGACGATTCCGTGACGCGGCTGCCGAAGTTGGAGTGCGACAGCAGGGCGATCTTGGGCACCACGCCAAAGCGCAGCATTTCGTCCGCGGCCTGGATGGTGATGCTGGCGACTTCCTCGGCCGTCGGGTTTTCGTTGACGTGCGTGTCGGTGACGAACAGCGTCTGGTCGGGCAGCATCAGCACGTTCAGGGCGGCGTAGGTCTGGCCTTCCTTCTTGCCGATGATTTCATCGACGTACTTAAGCTGGTTGTCGTATTTGCTGGCCACGCCGCAGAGCAGCGCGTCGGCGTCGCCGCGGCGCAGCAGCATCGCGCCGATCAGCGTGTTGTGCTTGCGGATCATCGCCTTGGCGATGGCCGGCGTCACGCCTTCGCGGCCCTTCAGCTGGTAGTACGCGTTCCAGGTTTCGTTGAAGCGGTTGTCGTCTTCCGGATCCACGATCTCGAAGTGCTGGCCGGCGATGAGGCGCAGGCCCGCCTTCTTGATGCGCATCTCGATGACGGCAGGGCGGCCGATCAGGATCGGGAACGCCAGCTTCTCGTCGGCCACGGTCTGCACCGCGCGCAGGACGCGCTCGTCTTCGCCGTCGGCGTAGATGACGCGCTTGGGCGCCTTCTTGGCCTGGGCGAACAGCGGACGCATCAGCTGGCCGGAGTGGTACACGAAGCCCATCAGTTTCTGGCGGTAGGCTTCGATGTCTTCGATCGGGCGGGCGGCCACGCCGGAGTCGGCGGCGGCTTGCGCCACGGCCGGGGCGATCTGGACGATCAGGCGCGGGTCGAAGGGCTTGGGGATGATGTAGTCCGGACCGAACGACAGTTCCTGGCCGGCGTAGGCGCGGGCCACTTCATCGTTCTGTTCGGCTTGCGCCAGTTCGGCGATGGCCTTCACGCAAGCCAGCTTCATTTCTTCCGTGATGCGCGAGGCGCCGGCATCCATGGCGCCGCGGAAGATGAAGGGGAAGCACAGCACGTTGTTGACCTGGTTCGGGTAGTCCGAACGGCCGGTCGCGATGATGCAGTCGGGGCGGGCGGCCTTGGCCACTTCCGGGCGGATTTCCGGTTCCGGGTTGGCCAGCGCCAGGATCAGCGGGCGGTCGGCCATGGTCTTGACCATGTCGCCGGTCAGCACGCCGGCGGTGGAGCAGCCCAGGAACACGTCGGCGCCGTTGACCACGTCGGCCAGCGTGCGCGCGTCGGTCTTTTGCGCGTAGCGCTTCTTGTTGGCTTCCATGTTTTCATCGCGGCCGTCCCAGATGACGCCGCGCGAGTCCACCACGTAGATGTTCTCGCGCTTGACGCCCAGGTGCACCAGCAGGTCCAGGCAGGCGATGGCGGCGGCGCCCGCGCCCGAGCAAGCCAGCTTGACCGCGCCGATGTCCTTGCCCACGACCTTCAGGCCGTTCAGGATGGCGGCCGACGAGATGATTGCGGTGCCGTGCTGGTCGTCGTGGAAGACGGGGATCTTCATGCGCTCGCGCAGCTTCTTCTCGATGTAGAAGCACTCGGGCGCCTTGATGTCCTCAAGGTTGACGCCGCCCAGCGTGGGCTCCAGCGCCGCGATGATGTCGACCAGCTTGTCCGGATCGTTCTCGGCCAGCTCGATGTCGAACACGTCGATGCCGGCGAACTTCTTGAACAGGCAGCCCTTGCCTTCCATCACGGGCTTGGCGGCCAGCGGGCCGATGTTGCCCAGGCCCAGCACGGCGGTGCCGTTGGTGATCACACCCACCAGGTTGCCGCGCGAGGTGTACTTGGAGGCCGCGTCGTCGCCCTGGTCGAAGATGGCCATGCAGGCCGCAGCCACGCCGGGCGAATAGGCCAGGGACAGGTCGTCCTGGTTGGCCAGCGTCTTGGTCGGCGTAACCGAGATTTTGCCGGGAGTGGGATAGGCGTGGTAATCCAACGCCATTTTGGTGAGAGTTTCGTCCATGGGATCGGGGCCTCAAAGGCACTAACTGAAAAAGAAACGGAGATGACAAAAGGCGGGCTCGCGGCCCGCCGTATTTTTTGCGAAATGCTTGGGGAACACCCGTATTTCACCAGAAAGCGCGCGTGCTTGGTTGCTGCAGTGCAGCGAGCATTCGCTTTTGATCAATAAGTGCGGCGATGCGGCCAGCCGGATGGACGAGGCCGGATCGGCGAGGCGGCTACAGCTCCCAGGGCGGCGTCTGGCGGCCGCCGGCGTTCAGCTTCTGGCGCAGCGCGCGGGCGTCGTCCTGCCGCTCCAGGCTGTCCAGCGCATACAGCACGATCCAGTCCGCGCTGACTTCGAAGAAGTCGCGAAGCTGGGCGCGGGTGTCGCTGCGGCCGAAGCCGTCGGTGCCCAGCGTGCGGTAGGGCGCGGGCACCCAGGCGCGGATCTGCTCGGGCACGGCGCGCACGTAGTCGCTGGCGGCGATCACCGGGGCGGCGCTTGCGCCCAGGCAGGCGCGCACCCAGTCGGAGTCTGCGCCGGCGTCCAGCCCCAGCACGCGGGCGCGCTCGGCCTGCCGGCCGTCGCGGGCCAGTTCGGAAAAGCTGGTCACGCTCCAGACCTCGGCGTCCACGCCATAGTCGTCGTGCAGGCGCGTGGCCGCCATTTCAGTCTCGCGCAGCATGGGGCCGGCGCCCAGCAGGCGCACCTGGGCCTGCTGGCGGGCCGGCCGCAGCCGGTACAGGCCGCGCAGGATTCCTTCGCGCACGGCGGGGTCCCGCGGCATGTCGGGCTGCGCCAGGTTTTCGTTGGTGACGGTCAGGTAGAAGAACTCGTCGCGCTGTTCGTCGAGCATGCGGCGCATGCCGTGTTCGACGATGACGGCGACTTCGTAGGCGTAGGCCGGGTCATAGGCGCGGCAATTCGGCACCGCGGCGGCCATGATGTGGCTGGAGCCGTCCTGGTGCTGCAGGCCTTCGCCGCCGAGGGTCGTGCGGCCCGAGGTCGCGCCGATGAGAAAGCCGCGCGTGCGCTGGTCGGCGGCGGCCCAGATCAGGTCGCCGATGCGCTGGAAGCCGAACATCGAGTAGTAGATGTAGAAGGGCAGCATCGGCAGGCCGTGGACCGAGTAGCTGGTTCCGGCGGCGGTCCACGACGAGATCGCGCCGGCCTCGGTGATGCCTTCTTCGAGGATCTGGCCGTCGCGGGCCTCGCGGTAGTAGAGCACCGAGCCGATGTCCTCGGGCTCGTAGAGCTGGCCCTGCGCCGAATAGATGCCGATCTGGCGAAACAGGTTGGCCATGCCGAAGGTGCGCGCCTCGTCCGCCACGATGGGCACGATGCGCGAGCCCACGGCGCCGTCCTTGAGCAGCGCCGTCAGCATGCGGACGATGGCCATGGTGGACGACATTTCCTTGCCGTCGGCGGCCAGCGCGAAGCGCGCCCAGTGTTCCGCGTCCGGCGGAGCCAGGCGCGGCGCCTGGGTGTTGCGCCGGGGGATGTGCCCGCCCAGCGCGGCGCGGCGCGCCTGCAGGTGGCGCATCTCGGCGCTGTCCTCGGCGGGGCGGTAGAACTTCAGCGCCAGGCAGTCGGCGTCCGATATCGGCAGCGCAAAGCGGTCGCGGAAGGCCAGCAGCGCCTCGTCGTCCAGCTTCTTCTGCTGATGGGTGGTCATCTTGCCCTGGCCCGCCGAGCCCATGCCGAAACCCTTCTTGGTTTGCGCCAGGATGACGGTGGGCTGGCCGCGGTGGCGGGCGGCGCGGTGGTAGGCGGCATGGATCTTCACCATGTCGTGGCCGCCTCGGTGCAGGCGGTCGATGGCTTCGTCGGACCAGTCGGCCACCAGGGCGGCCAGCTCGGGATTCTGGTTGAAGAAGTGGGCGCGGTTGAAGGCGCCGTCGTTGGCGGCGAAGGTCTGGAACTGGCCGTCCACGGTGTTGGCGAAGGCGCGCGCCAGCGCGCCGCCGGTGTCGCGCCGCAGCAGGGCGTCCCAGTCGCTGCCCCAGACCAGCTTGATGACGTTCCAGCCGGCGCCGGCGTACAGCGTTTCGAGTTCGTCGATGATGCGGCCGTTGCCGCGCACCGGGCCGTCCAGCCGCTGCAGGTTGCAGTTGACGACGAACACCAGGTTGTCGAGCTTCTCGCGCGCGGCCAGGGTCAGCGCCGCGATGGACTCGGGCTCGTCCATTTCGCCGTCGCCGAAGATGCCCCACACCTTGCGGTCTGCTTCGGGCACCAGCGAGCGGTGTTCCAGGTAGCGCATGAAGCGCGCCTGGTAGATGGCGTTGATGGGACCGATGCCCATGGAGCCCGTGGGGAACTGCCAGAAGTCGGGCATCAGCCAGGGGTGGGGATACGAGGACAGGCCGCGCAGGCCGCGGGCGGTCGCGGTGATCTCTTGCCGAAAGTGCGCCAGATCGTCTTCGGCCAGGAAGCCTTCCAGGTAGGCGCGGGCGTAGACGCCGGGCGCCGAATGCGGCTGCATGTAGACCAGGTCGCCCGGGCTGTCCGGCGTCTGCGCGCGGAAGAAATGGTTGAAGCCCACCTCGAACAGGTCGGCGGCCGACGCATAGCTGGCGATGTGGCCGCCCAGCTCGCCGTGGGCCTGGTTGGCGCGCACCACCATGGCCAGGGCGTTCCAGCGGTTGATGCGGGCGATGCGTTCCTCCACCGCCAGGTTGCCGGGGAAGGGCGGTTCCTGGTCGGCGGGGATGGTGTTCAGGTAGGCGGTGCGCGTCTGGCTGTTGGCGCGCAGGCCCAGCGACGCGGCGTGCCCCAGCAGGCTGTCCAGCACATAGCCGGCCCGGCCGGCCCCTTCGGCCTGGATCAGCGACTGCAGGGCATCGCGCCATTCGGCGGTTTCGGCGGGGTCGGCGTCGTGTTGGATCTCTTGCCCGGGCAGGGGCTGGCTGGCGTCGCGCATTGTGGTGTCGTCTCCTGTTTTACCGTCCATGCTAGACCCTTGCCCGTGGCATGAGTAATCAAAATCTTGGGTGGAATCCTCAAGTTTCAGCATAATCTGTTGTCGGGATTTCAGGCGACGGCAGGTTCTACCGCGGAATCGCGCTAACGGGTGGTGACCACGGGGTGGACTGTGAGGCGCTAGAATTCGCGGCTATCAGATAGGGAGAACTCCATGACCCAACCCATCCGCGTGCCCGCGGAGGTCACCTTGCCGGAACTGACGTTCCGCGGCGTCCTGCTGGGCGCCCTGATCACCGTCATCTTCACGGCCTCGAATGTGTTCCTGGGCTTGAAGGTCGGCCTGACGTTTTCGTCCGCCATCCCGGCGGCGGTGATCTCGATGTCCGTGCTGCGCCTGTTCAAGGACGCCAACATCCTTGAAAACAACATGGTGCAGACGCAGGCCTCGGCGGCCGGCACGCTGTCGTCCATCATCTTCATCCTGCCGGCGCTGGTCATGATGGGCCATTGGCAGGGCTTTCCGTTCTGGCAGACGCTGGGCATCTGCGCGGCCGGCGGCATGCTGGGCGTGATGTTCACGATCCCCCTGCGCCATGTGATGGTGGTGCAAAGCGACCTGCCGTATCCGGAGGGCGTCGCCGCGGCGGAGATCCTGCGGGTGGGCAGCGCCGAACGCGCGCAGGATGCTTCCGAAGCCGAGGGGCGGGCTCCCGCCAAGGCTGCCGCGACGGGCATGGGCGACATCGTCGCGGGCGGCGTGGCGGCGGCCGTGGTCAGCTTTGCCGCCAGCGGCCTGCGGGTGCTGGGCGACAGCGTCAGCGGCTGGTTCGCGCTGGGCGGCGCCGTGTTCCGGCTGCCTATGGGCTTTTCACTGGCGCTGCTGGGCGCGGGCTACCTGATCGGCATCGTCGCGGGCCTGGCCATGCTGACGGGCCTGATCATTTCGTGGGGCATCGCGGTGCCTATCCTGACCGCCATGGGCGACATGCCCGCTGGCCAGACGCTGGCGCAGTACGCCACGGGACTGTGGTCCTCGCAGGTGCGCTTCATCGGCGCGGGCGTGATCGGCGTGGGCGCAATCTGGACCCTGGCGACCCTGTTCGTGCCGATGGCGCGCGGGGTGAAGGCGTCGTTTTCGGCGTTGACCAAGGCGGGCGCCGCGCGCGCGGGCCAGGCGCCGCGCACCGAACGCGATATGTCCGCCGGCTGGATCTCGGCGGTCACGCTGGTGCTGGTGGCGGTGCTTGTCGTCACCTTCCAGGTGTTCCTGTCGGGCGTGCCGCTGTCGGCGGGCGCCATCTGGAAGCTGGTGGCCTACGCGGTGCTGTTCGCCTTCGTGTTCGGCTTCCTGGTGGCCGCCGCCTGCGGCTACATGGCGGGCCTGGTGGGGTCGTCGACCAGTCCGATCTCCGGCGTGGGCATCGTCGCCATCGTGCTGGTGTCTGTGCTGATGCTGGCGCTGGGCGGCGAGTTGCTGGCGGTGCAGAACGGCGTCCAGATGGCGATCGCCCTGGCTATCTTCAGCACGTCGGCCGTGGTGGCGGTTGCTTCCATTTCCAACGACAACCTGCAGGACCTGAAGACGGGATGGCTGGTGGGCGCCACCCCGTGGCGCCAGCAGGTGGCGCTGCTGATCGGCTGCGTGGTGGGCGCGGCGGTGATCTCGCCGGTGCTGGAGCTGCTGTACAACGCCTACGGCTTCGCGGATTCGATGCCGCGCGAGGGCATGGATCCGGCGCAGGCCCTGTCCGCGCCGCAGGCGACGCTGATGCTGGCGATTGCGCGCGGCATCTTCACCCATCAGCTGAACTGGACCATGATCCTGATCGGCATGGCCGTGGGCGTCGGCCTGATCGTGGCGGATGAAATCATGAAGCGCACCTGCCGCGTGGCGCGCATTCCGGTGCTGGCGGTGGGCATCGGCATCTACCTGCCGCCCACGGTCGCCGCGCCCATCGTGGCGGGCGCGGTGCTGGCCTGGCTGCTGGAAGGGGCCCTGCGCCGCCGGGCCGCCGCTGCCGGCCAGCCGTACGAGCAGTTCGCCGACGCGCCCAACCGGCGCGGCGTGCTGATCGCATCCGGCCTGATCGTGGGCGAGAGCCTGGTGGGCGTGCTGATGGCGGGCATCATCGGCGCCGCCGGCACCGAGGCGCCGCTGGCGATCGCGGGCGAGGGCTTTGCGCGGACGGCTTCCTTCCTTGGGCTTGCCGTCTTTGCGCTGGTGGCGGTGCTGTTCTGGCGCCGCGTGATGCGGCTGGCGTAATGAGGTGTCAGACACCCTTTGGAGCAAGGGTGTCTGACACCTGCCAAATCTGAAAGCCGCCCCTTAGACGGGCTTGAGCAGATCGGCCAGCGTGCGCGCGATGACCTTGGTGGCGCGGCGCAGGTCTTCCAGCGCTACGCGCTCGTCGCTGCGCTTGGCATGCGACTCCAGCACGGTGCGCGGGCCCGCGCCGTAGATCACGCCGGGGATGCCGGCTTCGGCGTACAGGCGCACGTCGGTGTAGAGCGGCGTGCCCATGGCGGGTATCGGTTCGCCAAACAGCTCCTGGCCGTGCTTCTGGATGGCTTGCACCAGGGGCTGGTTGCCGGGCAGGGGGCGCATGGAATTGGCCAGCAGCAGGCGCTTGATGTCGATGCCGATGCCCGGCGTCGAGGCGGCCGCCTCCTGGATGATGCGGCGGATGTCGGCCTCGACTTCGACGGCGTTTTCCTCGGGGATCATGCGCCGGTCGAGCTTGAAGCTCACCTTGCCCGGCACCACGTTGGTGTTGGTGCCGCCTTCGATGCGCCCGACGTTCAGGTACGGGTGGGAAATGCCCGGCACCTGGGAAGTGACCTGCTGGTACAGCGTGTTCTGCGCGTACAGGGCGTTGAGGATCTTGACGGCGCCTTGCAGCGCGTCCACGCCGCTGCTGGGGATGGCCGCGTGCGCCATCTTGCCGTGCACGGTCACCTCCATTTGCAGGCAGCCGTTGTGGGCCGTCACGACTTCATAGCTGAAGCCGGCCGCGATCATCAGGTCGGGCCTGGTCAGGCCCTGCTGAAGCAGCCAGCCCGGCCCCATCAACCCGCCGAATTCCTCGTCGTAGGTGAAATGCAATTCGATCGCGCCCTGGCCGGGCCTGGCCACGGCCTCCAGCGCGCGCACGGCGAACGTGAAGCTGGCGAAATCGCTCTTGCTGACGGCGGCGGCGCGCCCGTACAGGCTGCCGTCGTGGATCTCGGCGCCATAGGGGTCATGCGTCCAGCCGTCGCCGGGCGGGACCACGTCGCCATGGGCGTTGAGCGCGATGCGGCGCCCGCCGTCGCCGTATTCCCGGCGCACGATCAGGTTGGTGATGGATTGCATGCCGTAGTCGCGGACGTCCTGGGCAGGCACGGGGTGGGCCT
Source organism: Achromobacter sp. NPDC058515 (assembly GCF_042721735.1). Taxonomy (NCBI): domain Bacteria; kingdom Pseudomonadati; phylum Pseudomonadota; class Betaproteobacteria; order Burkholderiales; family Alcaligenaceae; genus Achromobacter; species Achromobacter sp. NPDC058515. Next base: position 413,242 of record NZ_JBHXNI010000004.1, on the reverse strand, counting down.
CGGCCTGCATGCCGAAGCCTTGCAGCAGTTCCGCGGTGCGCTCGGCGTGAGGCGCATTGTTGCCGGGCGGCGTGTCGGTGGGCACGCGCACCAGGTCCTGCAGGAAGCGGACTTCTTCATCAAAATGGGCGTCAACCCAGGCGTCGAGTCGGGCGTAGTCAGTCATAGGGCTTCAGGTCGTCGTTTCATTGGCGAGCTCGTCCAGCAGGCCTTGCATCGCAAGCGCGGCCAACTGGATGTCGTCGCTGGTGGTGGATTCGCGGGGGTTGTGGCTGATGCCGGCGTTCTGGCCGCGCACGAACAGCATGGCCTGGGGCATGACCTCGTGCAGCTTCATGGCATCGTGGCCGGCGCCGCTGGGCATGCGGTGCACCGGCAGGCCCAGCGCATCGACCGCGCGTTCCCAGCGCTGCTGCCAGGCCGGGTCGCTGGGGGCGGCGGCGGCGCGCATCGTTTCTTCGAGCGCGTAGCGCAAGCCGCGCCGCCGGCAGATGGCGGCCAGCTCGGCCAGCACGTCATTGACCAGCGCGTCGCGCTGCGGATCGCTGGGGGCGCGCAGGTCCAGGCTGAAGCGGCATTCGCCCGGCACCACGTTGATGGATCCGCCAGGCACTTCTAGCATGCCGATGGTGCCCACGGAATCGGCGTCCTGCGCGGCGCGGCGCTCGACGAACAAGGCCAGCTCGGCCGCGGCGACGGCCGCGTCGCGGCGCCGGTCCATGGGCGTGGTGCCGGCGTGGCTGGCCATGCCGAAGATCTGCGCCTGGTAGCGCACGCTGCCGTTGATGGACGTGACGATGCCCAGCGGCAGCCCCAGCTCGTACAGCACCGGGCCTTGTTCGATGTGCACCTCGACAAAGCCCAGGTAGCGGGCGGGGTCGCGCCGCAGCTTCGGGATGTCGTCGATGCACAGCCCGGCGTGCGCCATGGCCTCGCGCATGGAGACGCCGTCGGCGTCCTTCTGGTCCAGCCATTCGGGCTTGAAGTCGCCGATCAGCGCGCCGGATCCGAGGAAGGTGGCGCGGTAGCGCTGGCCTTCCTCTTCGGCGAATCCGATCACTTCCAGGTCGAAGGGCAGGCGCCGGCCCTGGCGGTGCAACTCGCGCACGCAGGCCATGGGCACGAAGATCCCCAGCCTGCCGTCGTACTTGCCGCCGTTGCGCACGGTGTCGTAATGGCTGCCGGTCATGAGCGTGGGGGCGTCGGGCCGGGCCGCGCGGTAGCGGCCCACCACGTTGCCCACCGCGTCGACCGCGACTTCGTCAAAGCCGCAATCCCGCATCCAGTGCGAGATGCGCTGCGCGCAGGCGCGATGCGCGTCGGTCAGGTACGTGACGGTGAGCTGGCCTTTCTCGGCGTAGCCGGGATCGCTGTGCGCGCTGAGCCGCTCCTGCCAGTCCCAGATGTCGTTACCGAGCGCTGGCTCGCCGAAGCGCTCTTGCAGGCGCAGTTCGGCGGTGCGATGAAGGTGGCGCAGCGCTTCCTGCAACTCGGCGTCGGGCGGGTTGTCCAGCCGCCGCGCCAGGTCGTCCAGCAGTTCGCCGCCGTTTAGTTCGAGGCCGCGCGCGCCGCGCGGGGCGGCCACGAACGGAAACCCGAACCGGGCCGAGTAGTCGCCGTTCTGCTGAGCCAGGCGGCCCGCTTCTTCGGGGGAGCATTGCGGCAACGCCGCCAGCTCGGGCTGCGCGCGCAACAGCGCCAGCCGGTCGTCGGGGCTCGCGGCGTCCACGGCCTCGCGCAGGCGCTGGCGCAGGTCGGCAAGCGAGCGGAAAGGACGCGACCGGACGGCGTGCGCCGCCACCCAGGGGGCGTGCTCGTACAGGCCGCCGAGCAGGGCCTGCGCCTCGGCAGGCGGCGCGGCATTGAGTTGGGCTACGGTGTGGGTCATGTTCGTCCTGTTCAACTGGCGGGAGAATAGGGATGGGCGGTTTTCCAGTGCCGGGCGATGTCCAGCCGGCGGCATACCCACACGCGGTCGTGGCGCGCGATGTGGTCCAGGAAGCGTTGCAGCGCGGTGATGCGTCCGGGCCGGCCCAGCAGGCGGCAGTGCATGCCGATGCTGAGCATCTTGGGCGCTTCGTCGCCCTCGGCGTAGAGCGCGTCGAAGCTGTCCTTCAGGTACTGGAAGAACGGCTCGGCGTGCGAGTAGCCTTGCGGCAGCGCAAAGCGCATGTCGTTGCAGTCCAGGGTATAGGGCACGATGAGCTGGGGCACGACCGAGCCGTCGGTCTTTTGCACCTGCATCCAGAAGGGCAGGTCGTCGCCGTAGTAGTCGCTGTCGTACTCGAAGCCGCCGTAGTCCGCCACCAGCCGCCGCGTGCGGGGGCTGTCCCGGCCGGTGTACCAGCCCAGCGGGCGCGAGCCGGTCAGCTTGGCGATGGCGTCCATGCCCAGGCGCATGTGTTCGCGCTCGGTGGCCTCGTCCACGTTCTGGTAGTGGATCCAGCGCCACCCGTGGCACGCGATCTCGTGGCCCAGTTCCGTGAATGCGGCCGCCAGTTCAGGGTGGCGCTGAAGCGCCATGCCGACGCCGAAGACGGTCAGCGGCAATTGCCGTTTCTCGAATTCGCGCAGGATGCGCCATACGCCGGCCCGCGATCCGTACTCGTAGATGCCTTCCATGCTGATGTGCCGCTCCGGATAGCTGGCCGGGTTGAACATTTCCGACAGGAACTGCTCGGACCCCGGGTCTCCGTGGAGCACGCTGTTTTCGCCGCCTTCCTCGTAATTCAGCACGAATTGCACGGCGATGCGCGCATTGCCCGGCCATCGCGCGTGGGGCGGATTGCGTCCGTAGCCGATCAGGTCGCGGGGGTAGGGCAGGGTGGTGTCGTAGGATGTCATGGGCAGGGGCGGGAGCCGGACGCGCGGGTTGCTGGGCGGACTCAACAATAACGGTAAAGCCATTTCGTGTATACAATTTATGTACATCAGAATGGGTGCCGCGCACCATCGGCGATTCCCCTAGGCCCGGCCTTTAGCGCAGGTCGCCGCAGGGCCAGCCCACGGCGCCGAATCCGCCCTTATCCGTTGCGGTAGAGAAAGCTGTAGGCGTTGATCGCCGGCACCCCTCCCAGGTGCGCATACAGGACCTTCGAGCCTGCCGGAATTTCTTCTTTCCGGATGATGTCCATCATGCCCTGCATCGATTTCCCTTCGTACACCGGGTCGGTCATCATGCCTTCGAGGCGCGCGCAGCTGCGGATGGCCTCGTTGGTTTCGGCCGAGGGCAGGCCATAGGCCGGGTAGGCGTAGCGCGTGTCCAGGACCACATCCTGGTCCTCGATCGCTTTTTCCAACCCCACCAGGTCGGCGGTGCGCCGCGCGATGCGCAGGATCTGGGCACGGGTCTGGTCCGGGGTGGCCGAGGCGTCGATGCCGATGACGCGGTCCGCGCGCCCATCGGCCGCAAAGCCCACCACCATGCCCGCCTGCGTGCTGCCGGTGACGGCGCACACGAAGATGTAGTCGAACTTGAATCCCAGCGCGGCCTCCTGGCGCCGCACTTCCTCGGCGAAGCCCACGTAGCCCAGCCCGCCCAGTTCATGGTCCGACGCGCCGGCAGGAATCGCGTAGGGCTTGCCGCCGCGCCGCCTCACGTCTTCCAGCGCCTCTTCCCAGCTGCGCCGAAAGCCGATGTCGAAGCCCTGGTCCACCAGACGCACGTCTGCGCCCATGAGGCGGCTCATCATGATGTTGCCGACGCGGTCATAGACCGCGTCCGAATAGTCCACCCAGTTTTCCTGGACCAGCACGCAGGCCAGCCCCAGCTTGGCGGCCACGGCCGCCACCATGCGCGTGTGGTTGGACTGGATGCCGCCGATGGTCACCAGCGTGTCGCAGCCTTGCTCCAGCGCCTGCGGGATCAGGTACTCCAGCTTGCGCAGCTTGTTGCCGCCGAACGCCAGGCCGCTGTTGCAGTCCTCGCGCTTGGCGTAGATCTCGACCTTGCCGCCCAGGTGCGCGGAGAGGCGGTCGAGCTTTTCGATCGGGGTGTCGCCGAAGGTCAGGCGATGACGGGGAAAACGTTGCAGATCCATGGGGACTCCTGATGGGTTTTCTTCGGGCCGGCCGCAAGGCGCGGGTGGGAAAAATCATAGGAATCTCAAGGTTGCACGGTCAATTGCGTATTTTTTTAATCTATTAAATTTAAAGTTTTAGATTGCGTCGCCATTGGATTTATTATTTCGACCAGAAAAAATAATGCGAAATTAAATTTTTAGGGACGCATCTTATGACCGCCATTTCGACGCTCGACCGCATCGACCGCCAGATCCTGCGGGTCCTGCAGGAGGACGCGCAGATCACCAACCTGGACCTGAGCGGGCGCGTCCACCTGAGCCCCGCGGCCTGCCTGCGGCGGGTCGAGAAACTCAAGAGCGAAGGCATCATCAGGAAGACGGTGGCCTTGCTGGAACCCGCCGAGGTGGACATGGCCACCCTGGTCATCGTGGGCGTGGTGCTGGACCGCTCCACGCCCGAGTCCTTCACCGACTTCGAAGAGGCGGCGCGCGGCATCAGCGGCTGCCTGGAATGCCATCTGGTGGCAGGGGAATTCGACTACTTCCTGATGCTGCGCATACGCGATCTGGAACGCTTCAACAAGCTGCATGCGGGCGAGATCATCAAGCTGCCCGGCGTACGCCAGATCCGCACCTTTTTCGTGCTCAAAGAGATCCTGTCGACGACCGCGCTGCCGGTGTGACGAGGCTAATGCGCAACACCCGTATTTGGGCGCGTTGAAAATGACGCGCTGCGGCATTATCGAATGGCAGAAATTGCGGGCGCGTAGACGGCGAATTGGACGGGGTTCGCTGGACATTCCAATGCAGCATGACAGCATTCCGAAAGGGCTTTTGCGTCACGGAAAAGCAAGAAGACGTCCGTAAACTCAAAGGGTTATACTCTTGTCCCATACGGCTTTTAAGGCTTGTACGCGCCTTCTGCCCCTGCTATCCGCTAAACGGGAAGCCCGTGTCGCGGAAGGTTTTCCTGCATCGTGTCGAGTGAAGCACTCGTAAAGGTGAAGCGATATGTCTTCGGAAATAGAATCTCTATCCACGTCTTATCTCTTTGGGGGTAACGCCCCGTATGTTGAGGAGCTTTACGAAGCCTACCTCGACAATCCCGGTTCGGTTCCTGACAATTGGCGCGAGTACTTCGACCAGTTGCAGCACGCTCCCGCAACCGACGGCCAGGAATCCACTCGCGACCAGGCCCACGCTCCCATCGTCGAATCGTTTGCCCAGCGCGCCAAGGCCAATGCCTTCGTGCAACGCTCGGCCGAACCCGACCTGAGCGTCGCCAGCAAGCAGGTTTCGGTGCAGTCGCTGATCGCCGCCTACCGCTCGCTGGGTTCGCGCTGGGCCGACCTGGATCCGCTCAAGCGCCAGGAACGTCCCCCGATTCCGGAACTCGATCCCGCCTTCTACGGCCTGACCGAAGCCGACCTGGACCAGACCTACTCGGCCACCAACACCTACTTCACGACCGCCAGCACCATGACGCTGCGCGACATCCTGAAGGCGCTGCGCGACACGTATTGCCGCAGCATCGGTGCCGAATTCACGCACATCTCCGACCCCGCCGCCAAGCGCTGGATCCAGGAACGCCTGGAAACCACCCTGGGCGCGCCTGCCTACTCGACCGCGGAAAAGCGCCACATCCTGCAGCAGCTGACCGAGTCCGAAGGGCTCGAGCGCTTCCTGCACACCAAGTACGTCGGCCAGAAGCGCTTCTCGCTGGAAGGCGGCGAAAGCTTCATCGCCTCGATGGACGAAGTGGTGAACCACGCCGGTGAAAACGGCGTCCAGGAAATCGTGGTCGGCATGGCCCACCGCGGCCGCCTGAACCTGCTCGTGAACATCATGGGCAAGATGCCCGGCGACCTGTTCGCCGAGTTCGAAGGCAAGCACGCCGAAGGCCTGACCGACGGCGACGTGAAGTACCACAACGGCTTCTCGAGCGACCTGTCCACCCGTGGCGGCCCGGTCCACCTGTCGCTGGCGTTCAACCCGTCCCACCTGGAAATCGTCAACCCCGTGGTCGAAGGCAGCGTGCGCGCCCGCCAGGAACGCCGCGGCGACGCCGAAGGCAAGCAAGTGCTGCCGGTGCTGGTGCACGGCGACGCGGCCTTCGCCGGCCAGGGCGTGGTCATGGAAACCCTGAACCTGGCGCAGACCCGCGGCTACGGCACGGGCGGCACGCTGCACATCGTCATCAACAACCAGATCGGCTTCACCACGTCCGACCCGCGCGACTCGCGTTCGACGCTGTATTGCACCGACGTGGTCAAGATGATCGAAGCCCCGGTGTTCCACGTCAACGGCGACGATCCCGAAGCCGTGGTGTTCGTCACCAAGCTGGCGCTGGACTACCGCCTGCAATTCCGTCACGACATCGTCGTGGATATCGTTTGCTTCCGCAAGCTGGGCCACAACGAGCAAGACACCCCGTCGCTGACGCAGCCCCTGATGTACAAGCGCATCGGCCATCACCCCGGCACGCGCAAACTGTACGCCGACAAGCTGACCACGCAAGGCGTGCTGGCCGAAGGCGAAGCCGATCAGCTCGTCAAGGACTACCGCCAGCTGATGGAAGACGGCCAGCGCACCATCGAACCGGTGCTGACCGACTACAAGAGCAAGTACGCCATCGACTGGTCGCCGTTCCTGGGCGCCAAGTGGACCGACCAGGCCGACACCGCCGTGCCGCTGGCCGAGCTCAAGCGCGTCGGCGAACGCATCACGACGGTTCCGGAAGGCTTCACGGTGCACCCGCTGGTCGCCAAGCTGCTGAACGACCGCCGCACCATGGCCAAGGGCGAAATGAACCTGGACTGGGGCATGGGCGAACACCTCGCCTTCGCGACCCTGGTGTCCTCGGGCTACGCCATCCGCATCACCGGCCAGGACTCGGGCCGCGGCACGTTCACGCACCGCCACGCCGTGCTGCACGACCAGAACCGCGAACGCTGGAACGACGGCACCTACATTCCGCTGCAGAACGTGTCGGAAGGCCAGGCCCCGTTCACCGTGATCGACTCCGTGCTGTCCGAAGAGGCCGTGCTGGCGTTTGAATACGGCTACTCCAGCGCCGAGCCCAACACGCTGACCATCTGGGAAGGCCAGTTCGGCGACTTCGTCAACGGCGCCCAGGTCGTGATCGACCAGTTCATCAGCTCCGGCGAAGCCAAGTGGGGCCGCCAGTCGGGCCTGACCCTGATGCTGCCGCACGGCTACGAAGGCCAGGGCCCCGAGCACTCGTCGGGCCGCATCGAGCGCTTCCTGCAGCTGTGCGCCGACAACAACATGCAAGTGGTCCAGCCGACCTCGGCCTCGCAGATCTTCCACGTTCTGCGCCGCCAGATGATCCGTCCGTTCCGCAAGCCGCTGGTGCTGTTCACGCCGAAGTCGCTGCTGCGCAACAAGGACGCGGGTTCGCCCCTGACCGATCTGGCCGGCGGCAGCTTCCGCCCGGTGATCGGCGAGGTCGACGATGCCATCGACGCCGGCAAGGTCAAGCGCGTGCTGGCTTGCTCGGGCAAGGTGTACTACGACTTGGTCAACGCCCGCCGCGAGCGCGGCGCCGACAACGTCGCCATCATCCGTGTCGAGCAGCTCTATCCGTTTGCGCACAAGTCGTTCGAAACGGAACTGCGCAAGTACCCGAAGGCTACCGAGGTGATCTGGGTTCAGGACGAGCCGCAGAACCAAGGCGCCTGGTTCTACGTTCAGCATCACGTGTACGAGAACATGGTCGAAGGCCAGAAGCTGGGCTACGCAGGCCGCGCCGCTTCGGCATCGCCGGCCGTGGGCTACCTGGCCAAGCACCAGGAACAGCAGAAGGCCCTGATCGAAACGGCTTTCGCGCCCAAGTTCAAGGTCATGTTGACGAAGTAACCTTTACTTGATGCACGCGCCGCGGGCGGCAAGCGTTCAGGAACCCCGTTTCGAACCTTGCCGCGCCGCGTGACCAGAACTCACTCTTTACGGAATAAACAAAATGGCTATCACCGACGTCGTCGTTCCCCAACTTTCCGAATCCGTTTCCGAAGCGACCCTGCTGACCTGGAAGAAGCAGCCCGGCGCTGCCGTCGAAGCGGACGAAATCCTGATCGAAGTCGAAACCGACAAGGTCGTGCTGGAAGTGCCCGCGCCCGCCTCGGGCGTGCTGGCTGAAATCGTCAAGGGCGACGGCAGCACCGTCACCTCCGGCGAAATCCTGGCCCGTATCGACACCGCCGGCAAGGCCGCAGCTGCCGCGACCGCGCCCGCCGAAGCCCCCAAGGCTGCCGAGCAAGCCGCTGCCGCTCCGGCCGCCGCGCCCGCCTCGTCGGCCGCCGCCGGCGTGGCTTCGCCCGCTGCCGCCAAGATCCTGGCCGAGAAGGGCGTTGACGCTGCTTCCGTGGCCGGCACCGGCCGCGACGGCCGCGTGACCAAGGGCGACGCCCTGGCCGCCGGCGCTCCCGCCGCCAAGGCCGCCCCGGCCAAGGCCCCGGCCGCTCCCGCCCCGACCACGCTGTCCCTGGACGGCCGTCCGGAACAGCGCGTGCCGATGAGCCGCCTGCGCGCCCGCATCGCCGAGCGTCTGCTGCAATCGCAGCAGGAAAACGCGATCCTGACCACGTTCAACGAAGTGAACATGCAGGCGGTCATCGATCTGCGCAGCAAGTACAAGGACAAGTTCGAAAAGGAACACGGCATCAAGCTGGGCTTCATGTCGTTCTTCGTCAAGGCCGCCGTTGCCGCGCTGAAGAAGTACCCGCTGATCAACGCCTCGATCGACGGCAAGGACATCATCTATCACGGCTACTTCGACATCGGCATCGCTGTCGGCAGCCCGCGTGGCCTGGTGGTGCCGATCTTGCGCAACGCCGACCAGCTGTCCATCGCTGAAATCGAAAAGACCATCGCCGACTTTGGCCGCCGCGCCGCTGACGGCAAGCTGGGCATTGAAGAAATGACCGGCGGCACGTTCTCGATCTCCAACGGCGGCGTGTTCGGCTCGATGCTGTCGACCCCGATCATCAACCCGCCGCAATCGGCCATCCTGGGCGTTCACGCCACCAAGGACCGCGCCGTCGTCGAAAACGGCCAGATCGTCATCCGCCCGATGAACTACCTGGCGCTGTCCTACGACCACCGCATCATCGACGGCCGCGAAGCCGTGCTGGGCCTGGTCGCCATGAAGGACGCCCTGGAAGATCCGCAGCGCCTGTTGCTGGACCTGTAATCTCGACGCCCCTGGCGGCGCCGCGCGCGACCTTCCGGTCCCGCGGCGCCCCGGCCGGCTCCTGGCCGGCCTGCAGCCTGTAAGCGCTGGGCAGGGCGTGCTCCACCCAATACCTCATACGCGAGAACACTATGTCCAAACAATTTGACGTCGTCGTCATCGGCGCGGGCCCCGGCGGCTACATCGCCGCCATCCGCGCCGCGCAGCTCGGCATGTCGGTGGCGTGCATCGACGCCTGGCAGAACGGCCAAGGCGGCCCGGCTCCCGGCGGCACCTGCACCAACGTCGGCTGCATCCCGTCCAAGGCGCTGCTGCAATCGTCGGAACACTTCGAGCAAGTCAACCACCACTTCGCCGACCATGGCATCGAAGTCAAGGGCGTGAGCCTGAAGCTCGACACGCTAATCGGCCGCAAGAACACGGTGGTCAAGCAGAACAACGACGGCATCCTGTACCTGTTCAAGAAGAACAAGGTCACCTTCTTCCACGGCAAGGGCGAGTTCACCGGCCAAGTGGAAGGCGGCTGGGCCATCAAGGTCACCGGCACCGCCGAGGAAGACCTGGTCGCCAAGCACGTCGTGGTGGCGACCGGCTCGTCGGCGCGCGAGCTGCCCGGCCTGCCGTTCGACGAAAAGGTCGTGCTGTCCAACGACGGCGCGCTGAACATCGGCGCCGTGCCCAAGACGCTGGGCGTGATCGGCGCCGGCGTGATCGGCCTGGAAATGGGCAGCGTGTGGCGCCGCCTGGGCTCCGACGTCACGATCCTGGAAGCGATGCCGGAATTCCTGGCCGCCGCCGACGCGCAAGTAGCCAAGGAAGCCCTGAAGGCCTTCACCAAGCAAGGCCTGAACATCCAGATGGGCGTGAAGATCGGCGAGATCAAGGCGACCGCCAAGTCCGTGACCGTGCCCTACGTCGACGCCAAGGGCGCCGAGCAGAAGCTGGTCGTGGACAAGCTGATCGTCTCGATCGGCCGCGTGCCCTACACCGGCGGCCTGAACGCCGACGCCGTGGGCCTGAAGCTGGACGAACGCGGCTTCGTGGCCGTGGACGGCGACTGCAAGACCAACCTGCCGAACGTCTGGGCAGTGGGCGACGTGGTGCGCGGCCCGATGCTGGCGCACAAGGCCGAGGAAGAGGGCGTGGCGGTTGCCGAGCGCATCGCCGGCCAGCATGGCCACGTCAACTTCGACACCGTGCCGTGGGTCATCTACACGTCGCCGGAAATCGCCTGGGTGGGCAAGACCGAGCAGCAGCTCAAGGCCGAAGGCCGCGAGTACAAGGCCGGCAGCTTCCCCTTCCTGGCCAACGGCCGCGCCCGCGCGCTGGGCGACACCACTGGGTTTGCCAAGGTGATCGCCGACGCCAAGACCGACGAGGTCCTGGGCGTGCACATCGTGGGTCCGATGGCCTCGGAGCTGATCTCGGAAGCCGTGACCATCATGGAATTCCGCGGCGCCGCCGAAGACATCGCCCGCATCTGCCACGCGCACCCGACCCTGTCGGAAGCCGTGAAGGAAGCCGCTCTGGCCGTGGACAAGCGCGCGCTGAACTTCTAAGCGTCCTTGACCTGAGCAAGACAGGGGCGGGTTCAAGGACCCGCCCTTTTTTCATTTTGGTTGATGAGCTGGTTGACCTGATTCCATGAACGTCCGCGAATACTACGAACACGCCCTCGCCGAACGCGGCTATAAGCCCGATGCCGCCCAGAAGCTGGCCATCGACCGCTTGCAGCGCTACTACGACGAATGGATCAAGTTCAAGTCGATGCGCTCGAACGCGCTGAAAAAGCTGCTGAGCCGCCCCGATGTTCCGCGCGGCGTGTATTTGTGGGGCGGCGTGGGCCGCGGCAAGAGCTTCCTGATGGATGCCTTCTACGCCACCGTGCCAGTGGTTCGCAAGACCCGCCTGCACTTTCACGAGTTCATGCGCGGCGTGCATCGCGAGCTGGAAGAAGTGAAGGGCACGCAGGATCCGCTGGATGAAGTGGCCAGGCGGGTGGCCAAGCGCTATCGCCTGATCTGCTTCGACGAGTTCCACGTGTCCGACGTGGCCGACGCCATGATCCTGCACCGCTTGCTGTTAAAGCTGTTCGAGTACGGCACGTCCTTCGTGATGACATCCAACTACGAGCCGTCCACGCTGTACACCGACGGCCTGCACCGCGACCGCGTGCTGCCGGCCATTGCGCTGATCCAGTCGCGCATGGATGTCATGAACGTGGACGCCGGCGTGGACTATCGCCGCCGTTCGCTCGAACAGGTGCAGTGCTTTCACACGCCGCTGGACGAGCACGCCCAGGAGGCGCTGCAAGCCGCCTTCAACAGCCTGGCCGACACGCCGCCGCAAGATCCCGTGCTGCACATCGAGCACCGCGAGATCCGCGCGCTGGCGCTGGCGGGGTCGGTGGTGTGGTTTGATTTCGCCACGCTGTGCGGCGGTCCCCGTTCGCAGAACGACTATCTGGAGCTGGCCAACCGCTTCCATGCGGTGATCCTGTCCGGCGTGCCGAAGATGGGGCCGCGGCAGGCCTCCGAGGCGCGCCGCTTCACCTGGCTGATCGACGTGTTCTACGACCACCGGGTCAAGCTCATCATGTCCGCCGAATGCGAGCCCGAAGAGATCTACACCGAGGGCGCGCTGGCCAACGAGTTCCATCGCACGGTGTCGCGCATCCTGGAAATGCAGTCGCGCGAATACCTGGAGTCCGAGCGTCGGCTGACCGTGACGTTGTAGTTATGCCGCATCCGGCCGGTTTGCGCCGGCGGGATGCGCATATGATTAGTAATGCAAGTCATTATCAATTAAGATTTTGGGACTTTTGGTCAAGCGCCGCAGTCTCAACCGTGTCCTCCAGCCTTATTTCTTCATCGGCCCCGTGCGTTGACGCCCCGGTCGCGCCCGTCGATGGCTTGTACCGCGATCACCGCCCCTGGCTGTTCGGGTGGCTGCGCCGCAAGCTAGGCTGCGAGCATCGCGCCGAAGACCTGGCGCAGGATGTGTTCGTCAGGGTGATCCAGGGCCGCAAGGCGGTGCGCGCCCACGAAGCGCGCGCGCTGTTGACCACGATCGCCAAGGGGCTGGTGGTGGACCACCAGCGCCACGCCGCGCTGGAACATGCCTACCTGGCCTATCTGGCCGCCATGCCCGAATCCTATGCGCCGTCGCCCGAGACGCAGGCCGAACAGCTGCAGTCGCTGATGCAGCTCGATCGCCTGCTGGCCGGGCTGCCGCCCAAGGCGCGGTCGGCCTTTCTGCTGTCGCAGCTCGACGGCCTTACCTATCCCCAGATCGCCGAACGCCTGGACGTGTCCTTGAGTTCGGTGCAGCAGTACATGGTGCGAGCGATGTCCGCCTGCTATGAGGCGTTCTATGCATAACGCCGCCGACGGCATGCCGCCGGACCCGGTCGTGCGCGAGGCGATTGCCTGGTGGGCCAAGCTGCAATCCGGCCTGGCCGACGCGCGCGACCGGGAATCCTGTAGCGCCTGGCTGGCGCAGGACCCGGCGCATCGCCTGGCCTGGGACCGCCTGCAGGCCATCGGCCGGGATGCGCGCCGGGTGCCGGCGGCGCTGGCGCATGCCGCGCTGAATGCGCCGGCCTCGCGCGGCCGGCGCGCCGCGCTGCGCAGCCTGCTGGCCGTCGCCGGCGTGGCCGCGACCGGCTGGACGGGCTACCGCCATGCGCCCTGGCAGCGCTTGGCGGCGGACTTCAGCACCAGCGTGGGAGAGCGGCGCCCGGTGGCGCTGGCCGACGGTCTGCACATCACCCTGAACAGCGACACCGCCGTGCGCGTGAACGTGAGCGGCAATGCGCGCGGCATCGACCTCTTGCGCGGCGAGGTGCTGGTGCAGGCCGAGCCGCGCCCCGGCGTCGAGGCGCTGCGCGTGGACACGGGCTATGGAGAGCTGCGGGTCGAGCGGGCGCGTTTCGATCTGCGCCGCACCGGCAGCGGTTCGCGCCTGGGCGTATACGAAGGCAGCGTGGCCTTGCTGCGCAATGGCGTGCTGACGCATGTGAATGCGGGAGAGCGCCTGGCCTATGCGGATGAGGGCGATGTCAGCCGCCGTGCCTCGGACCCGGACCGCCTGGCGTGGGTGGACGGCATGGTGGTGGCCAAGGATTGGCGCCTGGACGATTTCGCCGAGCATCTGGCGCGCCAGCGCGTGGGGGTGATCCGGGTCGACCCGGCTGTGGCGCCATTGCGCCTGTCCGGCGTCTTTCCGCTGGATGATGCCGAGCGTGCGCTCAAGGCGCTGGAGCCCGCCTTGCCGATCGTCGTCACGCGGCACACGCAGTACTGGCTGCAGGTCGGGCCTCGCGAGATCTGACCGTTACAAAATTCCTGGCCGACGCATTGCAGGTTTTTGAATCCCGTACGGAAAGCAAGGATAGATGTCACCGTACAGGGAGAGTTTTGTGTCCGCTTCATTCCATACGCGCTTGCGCGCACCGTTGACCGCCGGCCGCATGGCCGTGCTGGCCGCCACATGCGCGGGCGCGCTCGTTGCCGGCGCGCCTGCGGCCTGGGCGCAAGCCGCGCCGGCCGCCGCCAACGCCCAGCGCAGCTATCAGATCCCGGCCGGCTCCCTGGCCGACGCGCTGACGCAGTTCGCGCGCAGCGCCGGCGTGATCCTGTCGTTCGACCCCGCGCTGGTGCGCGGGCGCCGGTCGGAAGGCCTGGACGGCGCGTACTCGGTCAGCGCGGGCTTTGCCCGCATCCTGTCGGGCAGCGGCTTGCAGGCGCGCGCGCAATCGGGCAACTCGTGGACGCTGGCGCCCGCGCCGGTGTCGACGGGCGATACCCACACGCTGGCGCCCGTGACGGTGTCGGGCATGGCGGACACCGCGTTCGCGCCCACGGTGGGCTATGTGGCCACCGCCAGCGTCAGCGCCACCAAGACCGACACCCCGCTGATCGAGACCCCGCAATCGGTGTCCGTCGTTACGCGCGAGCAGATCACGGAGCAGGGCGCGCAGACCCTGAACCAGGTGTTGCGCTACACGGCCGGCGTCGCCACCGAGTCGCGGGGCGCCACCGCTACGCGCCTGGACCAGTTCACCGTGCGCGGCTTCTCGGCGTCGACCTACCTGGACGGGCTGCGCGTGTTCGGCGGGCGAGATGCGCTGCCTCAAGTGGATGCCTTCCGGCTGGAGCGCGTGGACGTGCTGAAGGGCCCGGCGTCGGTCATGTACGGGCAGGGCGGCCCGGGCGGCGTGGTCAACCAGATCAGCAAGCGGCCGCTCGAAGAGACGCTGCGCGAAGTGGAGCTGCAGGTCGGCAACTATGATTTCCGCCGCGCCAACTTCGACTTCGGCGGGCCGATGGATGAAGAGGGCAAGTACCTGTACCGCCTGGTGGGCTCGGGGTACATGTCCGACGGCCAGGTCAAGGACACCAAGGAGCGCCGCTACTTCGTGTCTCCGGCCTTCACGTGGAGGCCCAACGGCGACACGTCGCTGACCGTGCTGACGAACTTCCAGCACGACCCCGACATGGGTTCGTACGGCAGCGTGCCGTCGATGCGCACCTTGCTGACGGCGCCGGACGGCTTCCGCCTGCCGGCCGATTACTACGACGGCGACGCCAACTTCGAAAAGAGCGACCGCAAGAGCTATTCGCTGGGCTACGTGCTGGACCATCGCTTCAACGACACGTTCAAGGCGTCGCAGAGCCTGCGCTGGACGCATTCCGACGCGAAGTACCGCAGCGTCTACGGCGCGATGACCAACTACTACGGCTATACGGACAGGAGCTACCTGTACCATCAGCGCGCGTCGATCGCGACCGACGTGGACGTGGGCGCACTGACCATGGACAACAATCTGCAGGCGCGCTTCAACACGGGGCGCTTCGGCCACACCGTACTGCTAGGCTTTGACTACCAGCACGTCAAGACCGACACGCTGTCCGGCTTCGGGTCCGCGCCGCCGTTGTATGTGAAGAACCCCGACAACCACCAGAACATTCCCGTCCCGGCGTTTTCCACGGACGCCTCCACCACGCAATACCAGACCGGCCTGTACTTCCAGGACCAGATCAGGATCGACCGCCTGTCGGTCTTGCTGGGCGGGCGCTACGACTGGTCGCGCAACGTCGGCGAGACCACCACGATCGCCAGCGGCCGCGTCGCGCCGTCGTCCCTGAGCGCCGAGGCCTTCACGGGCCGGCTGGGCGTGATCTACAACTTCGACAACGGCGTGGCGCCGTATTTCAGCTACTCCGAATCCTTCGAGCCGCAGTCCGGCACGGGCTGGAACAACACCCCGTTCAAGCCGATCGAGGGCAACCAGTACGAGGTCGGCATCAAGTACCAGCCGCCGGGCACCGCGACGATGCTGTCGTTCGCCGCATTCGACATCCGGCGCGAGAACATGACGACCACCGATCCGGATCCGACGCACCTGTGCGGCACGTCCGGCGGCCGATGCTCGATCCAGGCGGGCGAACTGCGCACGCAGGGGATCGAACTGGAAGCCAAGACCGAACCGGTGCGGGGCCTGACGCTGGTGGCGGCGTATTCCCTGCTGGACAACGAATACTCCAAGGCCAATCCCAACCTGACGGGCCTGAACCTGAAGGGCAAGTCGCCCGTGGGCGTGCCGTCCCAGCAGGCCTCCGCATGGGCGCGCTACCAGCTGCAGGACGGCCCGCTGGCGGGCATGGGCGTGGGCGGCGGCGTGCGCTACATCGGCTCGTCGTACGTGGACGAGGCCAACACCTTCAAAGTGCCGTCGGTCACGTTGGTGGACCTGATGCTGGACTACGACCTGGGCCGGGTGTCGCCGACATTGAAAGGCATGCAAGTGGCGCTGAACGTGCAGAACCTGTTCGACAAGGAATACATCGCCTCTTGCGGGGGAGATTCCTGGTGCTGGTTCGGCTACCAGCGCTCGATCAAGGCCAGCTTGCGCTACCGCTGGTAACGAGAATGGTTATAATTCAGGTCCCATCGAATCTCGCATCCGTCGCGGGGCGGGTTTGACGACACACTCGAACTAAAGGAAAACAACAATGATGTTTGCAAGAACGTTGGCCGCCGTCGCTCTCCTGGGCGCCGCGGGCGCCGCGCAGGCGCATTTTGTGTGGCTGGAGCGCAGCGCCGAAGGTCCGGCCAAGGCGTACTTTGGGGAATGGGCCGACGACGTGCGCGAAAAGCGCGACGGCCTGCTGGGCAAGATCATGGTGTCGCCCGTCGTGACGGGCGCCGACGGCAAGGCGGTGAAGGCATCGGGCGAAGGCGCCGATTTCCTTGAGTTCGCCACGGCCGGCAAGGGCGATGTGCGCCTGCTCCAGGCCTACCAGTTCAAGGACACCCTGGTGCAGTACGGCGCCAAGGCGGGCCGCGATGATACCCAAGGCAAGCTGGACCTGGAGCTGGTGCCGGCTGCGGCGGGCGCCAACACCTTCGTGCTGCAGTTCAAGGGCAAGCCGCTGGCCAAGACCGAAGTCACCGTGTTCGGCCCGCCGAAGTGGGAAAAGCGCTTCCACAGCGACGAGAACGGCCGCATCGAGATCACGACGCCGTGGCCGGGCCAATACGTGCTGGAAGCCGCTCACGCCGAAGACAAGACCGGCGAGGCCGACGGCAAGTCCTACGCCAAGATCCGCTACGTTTCCACTTTGACCTTCAACGTGACCAAGTGAAAGCTCCCGCAGCCGGCGCAGGCATGATGCGCTACCGAATGGCCGTCTTCTCCCGGGCGGCGGCCGCCATATTGGGCGGCTACGCCCTGGCCTCGGCGGCTGCGGCATGCCTGGCCGTCTGGCTGCCCATGGGGCGGGCGGACGCCGTGACCACGGCGCAGATGTTGTCCTTCGTCGTCTACGCCTGTGGCGTGATCTGGGTGTTCGCCACGCGCAACGCCTGGCGCGCCTGGGCCGGCATCCTGGCGCCGGCCGCCGTGCTGGGCGGCCTGTTCATGGCCGGCCGCATGCTGGGGGCGGCATGAAGGCTGGCAAAGCCCGCGCCCAAGGCGAAGAGGGCCTGCGCCAATCCATGTCCTGGCTGCACACCTGGGCCGGCCTGATCTTCGGCTGGGTGTTGTTTGCCATGTTCCTGACCGGCTCGCTGGCGTTCTTCCGGCCCGAGATCACGAGCTGGATGCAGCCCGAGATCCAGACGCGGCCAGCGCCCGCCGTGCAGGCGGTGGAAACGGCGCAGCGCTACCTGAGCGAACATGCGGCGGACGCCAAGCGCTGGTTCATCACGCCGCCTTCGAGCCGCGAGCCGCTGATCCAGCTGCTGTACCAGGTGCCCAAGCCCAAGCCGGGCGAGCGCGGCTTCGTGCGCGTGAAGCTGGATCCGGCCACCGGGCAGGCCGTGACCGGGCGCGCGACGCGCGGGGGCGATTTCTTCTACCGTTTCCATTTCGAGCTGGAAACCGCGTTCCCGTGGGGACGCTGGCTGGCAAGCATCGCGGGCATGTTCATGCTGGTGGCGATCATCAGCGGCATCATCACGCACAAAAAGATATTCACCGATTTCTTCACCTTCCGTCCGGGCAAGGGCGGGCAGCGCGCCTGGATGGACGGGCACAACGTGCTGTCGGTGCTGGGGCTGCCGTTCCACCTGATGATCACCTTCAGCGGCCTCGTGTTGTTCATGGTCATGCTGATGCCCGCGGGCATCCAGGCCGTGTACGAAAACCCGCGCCAATACACGGACGAGGTCTTCAAGGCGTTCAAGGTCACGCCGCCGCTGAACCAGCCCGCGCAGACGGCGCCTCTCGCGCCGCTGGTGGAGCAGGCCCAGCAGCATTGGCAGGGCAGGGTCGGCCGCGTGACCGTCAACAATCCCGGCGATGCCGGCGCCACCGTGGTCCTGGTGCGCGATGCCGCCGACGGCGTGTCGTTTGGCCGGCTTGCGCCCTACATGCGCTTTGACGGCGTGACGGGCGAACTGCAGGAAAGCGAGGACGAGCTCAGCGCCACCGTGATGACCACCGGCGCCATCATCGGCCTGCATCTGGGGCTGTTCGCCGAACCGCTGCTGCGCTGGTTCTATTTCCTGGTCAGCCTGGCGGGCACCGGCATGGTGGCCACGGGCCTGGTCCTGTGGATCGCCAAGCGCCGCCAGAAGGCGCGCCCGGGCGATGTCCGCGAGGCCTTTTCGCTGCGCCTGGTGGACGGCCTGAACGCCGGCACCATCGCGGGCGTGGTCTTCGGCGTGGCGGCTTTTTTCCTGGCCAACCGCCTCTTGCCGGCCGAGATGCCCGGCCGCCAGGTCTGGGAAGTGCGCGCGTTCTTCTCCGCGTGGGGGCTGTCGCTGGTCTACGCCTTTCTGTTCCAGCGCCGCAAGTGGCAGGACCTGCTGGGCATCGCCGCGGCCGCGCTGGCCCTGGTGCCGGTGGTCAACGTCTTCACCACGTCGCGGCATCTGGGCGTGTCCCTGCCCGCGGGCGACTGGATCATGGCGGGCTTCGACCTGAGCTGCCTGGCCAGCGCCTTGCTGTTCGGCTGGATGGCCCGCAAGGCCGCGCGGGCCGCCAAGGCGCCCGCGAAGGCGCCGGGCAAGGCCCGCGCCGAACGGTCCGCCACCGTCAAGACCGCTGCCGCGACGGCGGTATCCGCCGTTGCCCAGGTGCACGCGGCGCCAGCCGCGCCGGGCCAGGCCGTTTATGAACCGCGAGGTGATACGCCATGACGCTTGCCGCCTTCTGCCTGGCCTACGCGGGGTTCAGCGCCCTGTGCCTGGGCATGGACCGCCACTATGAAGACCTCTTCGACCGCGCCATGCCGCGGCGGCACCGCGTGCCGCTGCGCGTCTTCGGCTGGGTCGCCCTGGCGCTGTCCCTGTGGGCATCGGCCGCGGTCTGGGGCTGGAGCTACGGCACGGTCGAATGGATCGGCATCCTCAGCATCGCCGGACTGCTCCTGATCTGGTTCCTGACCTTCCGACCGCGCGCCGCGCTGACCGCCGGTGGCCTGTGCGCGCTGGCGGCGCCCGTGCTGGCCGTCCTGTAGCGCCGTCGGGGGCCGCGCGCCGGCAGGCCCGCGCCCCGGCAAGTTACACTGGGCGCTTCCCCTAGCAATCGCCTCTTCGCCTCATGAATACCCGCGTCCTTACCGGCATTACCACGACTGGAACTCCCCACCTTGGCAACTACGCGGGCGCGATCCGCCCCGCGGTCCAGGCCAGCACACAGCCCGGCGTGGACGCATTCTTCTTCCTGGCGGACTACCACGCGCTGATCAAGTGCGACGATCCGGCGCGCGTCGCGCGCTCGCGCCTGGAAATCGCCGCCACCTGGCTGGCGGTGGGCCTGGACCACGAACGCGTGACGTTCTACCGCCAATCGGATATTCCCGAGATCCCCGAGCTTTGCTGGCTGCTCACCTGCGTCACGGCCAAGGGACTGATGAACCGGGCGCATGCGTACAAGGCCTCGGTGGACCAGAACGTGGCCAAGGGCGTGGACCCCGACGACGGCATCACGATGGGGCTGTTCTCGTATCCGGTGCTGATGGCCGCCGACATCGTCATGTTCAATGCGAACAAGGTGCCGGTGGGCCGCGACCAGATCCAGCATCTGGAGATGGCGCGCGATATCGCGCAGCGCTTTAACCACCTGTACGGCCGCGAGTACTTCTCGCTGCCGGAAGTGGCCATCGAAGAAGACGTGGCGACCTTGCCGGGACTGGACGGCCGCAAGATGTCCAAGAGCTACAACAACACCATTCCCCTGTTCGAAGGCGGCGCCAGCGCGCTGCGCGCATCGGTGATGCGCATCGTGACGGATTCGCGCGCGCCCGGCGAGCCCAAGGACGCCGAAGCCTCGCACCTGTACACGCTTTACCGTGCATTCGCGACGCAGGCGGAGTCGGCGGCGTTTCGCAAGCAGCTGGAAGAGGGCATGGGCTGGGGCGACGCCAAGCAGACGCTCTACGAGCACCTGGAGGCCTTGCTGGCCCCGATGCGTGAAAAGTACTTCGACCTGATGGCCAACCCCGGCCGCATCGAAGACATCCTGCAGGCCGGCGCGGCCAAGGCCCGCAAGCTGGCCGTGCCGTTCATGCAGGAACTGCGCCAGGCCGTGGGCCTGCGCAACCTGGACGCCGCCGCCAGCTCGGGCAAGGGCGCGCAGGGCAAGAAGGAAAAGGCCAAGGGCGCGCGTTTCGTCAGTTTCCGCGACGACGACGGCGGATTCCGGTTCCGCCTGCTGGCCGCCGACGGCGAGGAACTGCTGCTGTCGCAGCGTTTCGCGGACCCGAAGGAAGCCGGCGCGCTGATGCGCCGCCTGCAAGCGGAACCGGCCGATTCGGTGCTGCAGGCAAACGAGCAAGGCTATGCGGCGCTGATCGACGGCGTGGCCGTGGCCACGGCCCCGGCCGGCGCGCAAGGCGAACCCGCCGAGCTGCTGGCGCGCGCGCGGCAAGCGCTGCTGTCGCTGTCCCAGGACTGAGAGGCGGGCGGCGCCAGGCGCCGCCGGCAGGGCCTGCGCGGCCCGGGCGCAATCCTCAGGCCTGGCGGGCGCTGGCCACGATGCGGCCGTCGCGCACCTGGAAGCGCTGGGTGTTGCCCTGGCCCGCGATCTCAAGCATGTCGCCTTCCATGTAGCCCGTGACGTTGGGACAGTCCAGCCATTCCGGGTTGATGAAGGGAAAGTACTTCAGCGTGCCGCTGCCCTGGCTGGCGAAATCGAAGGTCGTGTTGGCGACCACTTCCGGGTCCCATTGGCTGGCGTCGAAGGTCAGCGCGCAGCCGGTGCCGATGCGATAGATGATGCTGGCGCCCATGCTGGCGAAGCCCAGCGCGCCGACATGCAATTGCGCGCCATTGCGCAGTTCTATGATGCGGCTGCCCAGGCGCTCCAGCGTGATGTGCTTGAACGTGACGTCGGCGCCTTCCACGATCAGGTGCGAATACTGGCCCAGCGTGACTTCGCCGTAGGCGCCGCTGGGGCCGGCTTCTTTTTCGGTGATGGTCGCCGCTTCATTGGCGGCAAGCGTGATGGTACTGGGCATGGCGGACGGATCTCCGGGTCTTTCAAGTATGGCGCTATTGTTCTTGTGCATCTACCCGATAGACGTTTCGCGCCGCAGCTCGCCTGATCATGGGTCTTGCGTCGCCGGACAGCCCTTGGGGCTGGTTGTTATTATTTGGACACAATTCGATATTTTCTCTTATTTTCCTGAATACGGATTGAGAGAACGCAAGGAAAAGGGCTTTCTACGGGAAAGTCCTAGGCGTAGGGAAAGGGCAAAAAAACGCCCCGTGCCGCGACGCTTCGCGCGCTGGCAGCTCCCGGGAACCTTTTATCTTGAGGCGACCGGCCGGCAAAATAAAAAACCCGGCGCACAGGGCGCCGGGCTTTTGGTCCTTGCGGCGCCGGAATCAGCGCTTGAGCTTGGCGAAAGCGTCCGCCATGGCGCTGTTCATCGCGGCTGCACCGCCGCCCGCGTTGCCGCGGCCGCCGTCGCCCTGAAGGCGGCGGTTGGGGCGGTCGCCGCCCTTGGGGGCATCGCCGCTGCGGCGGGCCGGGGCGGCGGTATCGTTCATGCGCATGGTGAGCGCCACGCGCTTGCGCGCGGCGTCCACTTCCAGCACCTTCACGCTGACCGTCTGGCCCACGCGCACGACGTCGCGAGGATCCTTCACGAACTTCTCGGCCAGGGCCGAGATGTGGACCAGGCCGTCCTGGTGGACGCCGATGTCGACGAATGCGCCGAAGTTGGCCACGTTCGTCACGACGCCTTCCAGCACCATGCCCGGGTACAGGTCGTTCAGCGTTTCCACGCCTTCCTTGAACTGCGCCGTCTTGAACTCGGGGCGCGGATCGCGGCCGGGTTTTTCCAGTTCGGCGAAGATGTCTTTCACCGTGGGCAGGCCGAAGCGCTCGTCGGTGAAGTCGGAAGGCGACACGCCCTTGAGGGCTTCGCGCTGGCCGATGATCTGCTTTACCTCAGCCTTGATCTTGGCCACGATGCGCTCGACCACCGGATAGGCTTCCGGGTGGACGGACGAGGCGTCCAGCGGGTTGTCGCCGTTGGGGATGCGCAGGAAGCCGGCGGCCTGCTCGAACGCCTTTTCGCCAAAGCGCGGCACCTTGCGCAGGATGTCGCGCGTGGGGAAGGCGCCGTTCTCGTCGCGCCAGGCCACGATGTTCTTGGCCAAAAGCGAGTTCAGGCCCGACACGCGGGCCAGCAGGGCGGCGGAGGCGGTATTCACGTCCACGCCCACGGCGTTCACGCAGTCCTCGACCACGGCGTCCAGCGAACGCGCCAGCTCGCGCTGGTTGACGTCGTGCTGGTACTGGCCCACGCCGATGGCCTTGGGATCGATCTTCACCAGTTCGGCCAGCGGGTCCTGCAGGCGGCGCGCGATGGACACGGCGCCGCGCAGGGTCACGTCCAGGTCGGGGAATTCCAGGGCGGCGGTTTCCGATGCGGAGTACACCGAGGCGCCGGCTTCCGAGACCACCACGCGGGTGACCTTCAGGTCGGGGAAGCGCTCCATCATGTCGCCCACCAGCTTTTCGCTTTCACGCGAGGCGGTGCCGTTGCCGATGGCGATCAGGTCGACCTTGTGGCGCGCCACCAGCGCAGCCAGCGTGCTGATCGTGCCGTCGCGGTCGCGGCGCGGTTCGAACGGGTAGACGGTGGTGGTGTCCACGACCTTGCCGGTCTGGTCGATCACCGCCACCTTGCAGCCCGTGCGGATGCCGGGATCCAGGCCCAGCACGGCCTTGGGGCCGGCGGGAGCCGCCAGCAGCAGGTCCTTCAGGTTGGCGGCGAACACGCGGATCGCCTCGGCTTCGCCGCTTTCGCGCAGGCGGCCGACCAGTTCGCTTTCAAAGGCCGTCAACAGCTTGACGCGCCAGGTCCAGCGGCAGACTTCGCCAAGCCAGCGGGCGCGCGGCGTCGCGTCCAGCGCGAACAGGCCGTTGCCCAGCTTGAGGAAGTTGGCGATGCGGGCCACGCAGGGGTGCGGGGTTTGCGCTTCGAGGTCGGCTTCCAGGCCCAGGCGCAGTTCCAGCACGCCTTGCTGGCGGCCGCGCAGGAGCGCAAGGATGCGGTGCGAAGGCAGGGTGCGCAGCGGTTCGTTGAAGTCGAACCAGTCGCGGAAATTGGAGCCCTCGGTTTCCTTGCCGTCGATCATCTTGGAGTAGATCAGTCCGGTGGACCACAGGTGCTCGCGCATGTCGGCCAGCAGGTCCGCGTTTTCCGCGTAGCGCTCGGCCAGGATGTCGCGCGCGCCGTCCAGCGCCGCCTTGGCGTCGTTGATGGACGCCTCGGGGTTCAGGTACTGCGCGGCCAATGCGGCGGGGTCGCAAGCCGGATCGGCCAGGATGCCGTCCGCCAGCGGCTCCAGGCCGGCCTCGCGGGCGATCTGGGCGCGCGTGCGGCGCTTGGGCTTGTACGGCGCGTACAAGTCTTCCAGGCGCTGCTTGGTGTCGGCGGTGGCGATTTCCTGCTGCAGCTCGGGCGTCAGCTTGCCTTGCTGCGAAATGGATTCAAGGATGGAGCCGCGGCGCTCTTCGAGCTCGCGCAGATAGCCCAGGCGCACTTCCAGGTTGCGCAGCACGGTATCGTCCAAGCCGCCGGTGGCTTCCTTGCGATAGCGGGCGATGAAGGGCACGGTGGCGCCGTCATCCAGCAGTTCCACCGCCGAAGCGATCTGGGAGGCGCGCGCGCCGAGCTCGGTTGCAAGCTGCGCGACGATGCGGGCGTTGTCGACGCCGGCGGCGACGTTCGTGATAGTGGAAGTTTCAGACATCTCTATACGACGACAAAAAGGAAAAACAAGGGGCGGATTGTGCCATAAGCCGCTGTTACAGAACGTGCAAGGGCGGACAGATATGTCCCCCCTTGCGGTGGCCCGGCGGTCGGCCGCAAGCAGGAAAGTGCGGCCGCACCGGGTATCATTTGGTCCTTTCCCACATAAGTGTCTGGCGCCCGAACCGCTTGTCCGGCACCGGTTCACCGTTGACCGACACTAGGCTGCCTGAATGCTGGACCTGGATATTTCCGAATTCTTCGACGAGGACGGGCCATTGGCCACGGCCTTGCCCGGCTACAAGCCGCGCCCTTCGCAGGTGGAGCTGTCCCAGGCCATCGGCCAGGCCATCCAGGACCGCGCCACGCTGGTGGCCGAAGCGGGCACCGGCATCGGCAAGACCTGGGCCTATCTTGTACCCGCCTTCATCCAGGGCGGCAAGGTGCTGATCTCCACCGGCACGCGCACCCTGCAGGACCAGCTCTTCGCGCGCGATCTGCCGCGGGTGCGCGCCGCGCTGGCCGCGCCCGTGACCGCGGCGCTGCTCAAGGGCCGCGGCAACTACGTCTGCCACTACCACCTGGAACGCCTGCAGGGCGATGAGCGCGCCCTGAAGTCGCGCACCGAGATCCAGCAACTGCGCCAGATCCAGGTGTTCGCGGGCATCTCCAAGACGGGCGACCGGGGCGATCTGGCGCAGGTGCCGGAAGACGCCGATATCTGGCAGCGCGTGACTTCAACGCGCGAGAACTGCCTGGGCCAGGAGTGCCCGCGCATCCGCGACTGCTTTGTCGTCAAGGCGCGCCGCCAGGCCCAGGAAGCCGACGTGGTGGTCGTCAACCACGCGCTGTTCATGGCCGACCTGGTGCTGCGCGAAGAGGGCGTCACCGACCTGCTGCCGGAAGCCGACACCGTCATCTTCGACGAGGCGCACCAGCTTCCCGACACCGCCACGCGCTTTCTGGGCAGCAGCGTGTCCACGCACCAATTGATGGACTTCGGCCGCGCGCTGGAAGTCGCGGGCCTGGCCTACGCGCGCGAAGCGGCCAAATGGAGCGACGTCAGCCGCCATCTGGAAACCGCCGCGCGCGAACTTCGCCTGGCCTGTGCGCCCCTGGACAAGATGCCGGGCCGCAAGGCGACCTTCGAGGCCATACCCAACCCCGAGGAATTCGACGAAGCGCTGATGGCGCTGCGCGAAGCCGTGGACGGCGCCGCCAAGGCCTTGGGCGCCGTATCGGAAAAGCACCCGGACCTGATGGCCGCCGCGCGCGCCGGCGCCGAGATCTCGGTGCGGCTCAAGCGCTGGGCGACGCCCGGGCGCGCCAATGCCGGCGCGGACGACGAAGGCTGGGGCCGGGACGACCAGGCGCCCGAACCGGTCGCGCAATCCGCGCTGGGCGACGGCCCCGCCACGCCGGCCGCGATCCTGGAAGGCGCCGCCGCGGCGGAACAATGGACCGGTCCGGCGGTGCGCTGGGTCGAGCACGGCCTGCACCACGTGCGCCTGCATTCGGCGCCGCTGTCGGTGGCCCAGGCCTTCTCCAAGTACCGCAAGCCGGGCCAGGCCTGGATCATGACCTCGGCGACGCTGTCCGTGAACGGCGAGTTCACGCACTTCACCAGCCAGCTCGGGCTGGAGCGCGCGCGCACGGGCAAATGGGAGTCTCCATTCGATTACCCCGAACAGGCGCTGCTGTTCGTGCCGCGCGGCATGCCCGAACCGCAGTCGCCGCAGTTCATCGAGCGTTTCGTGCAGACCCTGCTGCCGCTGCTGGAGGCAAGCCCGGGCGGGACGCTGGTGCTGTGCACGACCCTGCGGGCGGTGGACAAGGTCGCCAACCTGCTGGCCGACGCCTTCGACGACGCGGGGCACGATTGGCCGCTGCTCAAGCAGGGCGAGGGCACGCGCCGCGACCTGCTCGACCGCTTTTGCAAGCTCAAGCACCCCGTGCTGGTGGGCAGCGCCAGCTTCTGGGAAGGCATCGACCTGCCCGGCGACGTGCTGACGCTGGTGGCGATCGACAAGCTGCCGTTCGCGCCGCCCGACGATCCCGTCATCGAAGCGCGCCTGCGGGCCTGCCGGGCGCAGGGCGGCAATCCGTTCTCGGAATACCAGCTGCCCGAAGCCGCCATCTCGCTCAAGCAGGGCGCGGGCCGCCTGATCCGCACGGAGTCGGACTGGGGCGTCCTGATGGTGGGCGACGCGCGCCTGGTCGAAAAGCCCTATGGCAAGCGCCTGTGGCGTGGCCTGCCGCCGTTTGCCCGGACGCGCGAGCTGGAAGAGGTGCTGGCGTTCTACCGCCGCAAAACCGGCGATCAGTAGCGCCGTCCGGTTTGCCAAGGCAAAAAAAACCCCTCGTCGTGAAACGAGGGGCTTTTTCCCATGCGGGCGGAATCAGTTGAAGGGATTCCACCAGCTCTTGTCGGCCTGCAGGCCCTTGGTCTTGAACTCGCTGTTGGGGAAGTTCTTGTCGTAGACGCGCTGGGCGTCGTTCTTCAGTTCGGTCATGTGCAGCCTGTCATAGGACTCGACCATCAGGTAGAGCGCCTCTTCGGTGGCGGGGGCGCCCTCGAAGTCGGTGATGACGGTCTGCGCGCGATTGGCGGCCGCCACGTAGGCGCCGCGCTCGAAGTAGTAGCGGGCGACGTGGACTTCGTTCATGGCGATGGTGTTGACCAGCCATGCCACGCGCTTTTCGGCGTCCACCGAGTACTTGCTTTCCGGGTAGCGCTTGATCAGTTCGTTGAAGGCGTCGTAGGACGCGCGCAGGCCCTTGGGATCGCGTTCGGCGGGGTCCTGGCCCGTGATGTTGGCCATGAAGGCGCTGGCCGGCGTGAAGTTGATCAGGCCCTTCAGGTACAGGGCGTAGTCGGTGCCGGGGTGGTTGGGATAGAGCTGCTGGAAGCGGTCGATGGCGGCCAGGGCCTGTTCGTTTTCTCCGTCCTTCCAGTTGACGTAGGCCAGCTCAAGCAGGGCTTGCTGGGCGTACACGCCGAAGGGATAGCGGCTTTCGATGGCGGTCAGGCGTTCGCGCGCTTCCTTCCAGCCGCCGGAGGACATTTCCGCCTTGGCATCGGCGTAGAGCTGTTCTGCGCTCCAGTTGGTGGTCTTGTCGTACTTGCTGTCGGTCGCGCCGCAACCGGCGATCATGATGACGGCAAATAGCGCGATAACCACGCGCAAAACCGGCCCGCTACGGGATGCGGGGTTCGAGGGAGCTGCGGGGTGGTGAATCACGAGAATCGTATCCTTGGTGTTAGCATG
Organism: Achromobacter sp. NPDC058515; assembly: GCF_042721735.1. NCBI lineage: Bacteria > Pseudomonadati > Pseudomonadota > Betaproteobacteria > Burkholderiales > Alcaligenaceae > Achromobacter > Achromobacter sp. NPDC058515. The sequence goes on along the minus strand of NZ_JBHXNI010000004.1, from coordinate 386,019 downwards.
GCAAGCTGATTATATGATTTGTCTCCATGTCCGATACAGCCGCCAGCGCAGATCTTGTTTCTGACGACGAACTCCTGGGTCTAGCCGACGAAAATCCCGACGAAAACCCGCGGGGTGAACCGCAACTTGTAACCGTGCCGTCCGCCATGCGCGCCGACCGCCTGGACAAGGTGCTGGCGGGCTTGTTGCCCGACCATTCCCGCAATCGCCTGCAAGGCTGGATCGAGTCCGGCAACGTGCTCGTCAACGGGGCGCCCGCCAAGATCCGGCAGACGGTCGGTCCGGGCGACCAGCTCACCATCTGGGCCCAGCCCGCGCCCGACGCGCGCGCCTTCACGCCCGAGCCCGTCGAATTCGCCGTCGTGGCCGAAAGCCCCGACTGGATCGTGGTGAACAAGCCCGCCGGGCTGGTCACTCATCCCGGCGCCGGCAACTGGAGCGGCACGCTGCTCAATGGCCTGCTCTACCGCTACCCCGAATTGGCGCAGGTCGCCCGCGCCGGCATCGTGCACCGGCTGGACAAGGACACCTCCGGACTGATGGTGGTGGCCCGCAACGACAAGGCCCAGACCCACCTGGTGCGCCAATTGCAGGCGCGCAGCATGGGCCGGGAATACATGGCGCTGGCGCATGGCTGGATCGCCGGTCCCGGCAAGGTGGACCGCGACATCGGCCGCGACCCGCGCGTGCCCGTGCGCATGAGCGTCGAGCGCCCCGTGGCGCCCAAGCCCGCCGTGACCAATTACGCACCCGCCCGCCGCGGCATGGCGGATCCCGGCGGCCGCGTCACTGAAGTGGTCTGCCGCCTGGAAACCGGCCGCACCCATCAGATCCGCGTGCACATGGCCAGCCTGGGGCATCCGCTGCTGGCCGACACCATCTACGGCGGCAAGAACATCGCGGGGGCGCAGCGCCAGATGCTGCATGCCCGCGCCCTGCATTTCGACGACCCGGGCGGCAGCGGAGAGGTGCAATTCGCCGCCGCCGCGCCTGCCGACATGATTCAGGTCCAGGAAAACATTGCATGGAACGCGTGATCGCAAACCTGCCGGTGGTGACCGGCCCCGAGTGGGCCGGCGTGAACTACTTCTGCACGACCCGCGCCGGCGGCGTGGGCGTGGCGCCGCATGACACCCTGAACCTGGGGCGGCGGGCCGGAGACGACCCCGATGCCGTGGCCGAGAACCGGCTGCGCGTGCGCGCCGCCGTACCGGGCGAGCCCCTGTGGCTGCGCCAGGTCCATGGCAGCGACGTCGTGGACGCCGACCGGCCGGATGTGCCGGACGAGCCGGCGGCCGACGCCAGCGTCACGGCGCAGCCCGGACGCGTGCTGGCCATCATGGTGGCCGACTGCCTGCCCGTGGTCATTGCCGATGCCGGCGGCCAGGTGCTGGGCGCGGCGCACGCCGGCTGGCGCGGCCTGTCGGGCGGCGTGCTGGAACATACGCTGGCCGCCATGCGCGCCAAGGCGCCGCGCGCCGCGGGCTGGCGCGCCTGGGTCGGCCCGGGGATCGGCCCCGGGGAATTCGAGGTGGGGCAGGACGTGCTCGACGCCTTCGTGGCGGACGACCCGGCCGCCCGGCGCTACTTCGCGCCGCGGCCCGGCATCGCCGGCAAATGGCTGGCCGACCTCGCCGGACTGGCCGATTTCCGCCTGCGCCGCGCCGGGGTACAAGAGGTATCGCTCTGCGGCATGTGCACCGTGACGCAGTCGGACCGCTTCTTTTCCTATCGGCGCGACGGCGAAACCGGACGCATGGCCTTGCTGGCCTGGCTCAACCCCGTCTGATATTGCGCCAGGCCGGGTTCCGGGCTTGCGTCCGGCCCCCGGCATGCCTCCTTGTATACCCGCATTGACAGTCCTGAACCCGGAATGCAACATCAATCGAGAAGTCTCGATAACAAGGTGTCGAAGTGAATGCCAATCTCTCCGCCGCAGGGCCCATTCCGGTGAGCGTGGCACCGGAAATCATGGCCGACATCCAGGCCGAATTTTCTCGCGAATGGCAGCGCCTTTGCGACGATGCGCGGCGTGGCGCGCTGGCGCCGCCGTCCGACCGGCGCTTCTCGGGCGACGCCTGGGCCGCCAATGGCTCGCACCTGCTGCTGGCCCATACCTACCTGCTGTCCGCGCGCGCCATGTCGCGCATGGTGGACGCCGCCCAGGTCAGCGAACCCATGCGGGACCGCCTGCGTTTCTCGATCATGCAATGGGTCGATGCGCTGTCTCCGTCGAACTTCCTGGCGCTCAACCCGGACGCCCAGCAATCCATCGTGGAAAGCGCCGGCCGCGCGTTGAACGAAGGCCTGGCGAATCTGCTGGGCGACGTCAAGAAGGGCCGCATTACGCAAACGGACGAATCGCAGTTCGAGATCGGCCGCAACGTGGCGACCACGCCCGGCGAAGTGGTGTTCGAGAACAAGCTGTTCCAGCTCATCCAGTACGCGCCGTCGACGGACGCCGTGCACGAGCTGCCGCTGGTCATCGTCCCGCCGAACATCAACAAGTTCTACATCCTGGACCTGCAGCCCGAGAATTCCTTCGTGCGGCACGCGGTCGGGCAGGGCTACACGGTGTTCCTGATTTCGTGGCGCAATCCGGTGGCCGGCGATACCGACGGCGTGGACCGCGCCACCTGGTCCGACTATCTGGACGATGCCGTGCTGCAGGCCTTGCGCGTGGCCAGCGACATCACCAAGCAGCCGCAGGTCAATGCCCTGGGCTTCTGCGTGGGCGGCACCATGCTGGCTTCGGCGCTGGCGCTGGCCGAAGCGCGCGGCGAACACCCCGTGGCATCGCTGACCTTGCTGACCTCGCTGCTCGATTTCCACGACACCGGCATCCTGAAGGTCTTCGTCGACGAGGCCCATGCGCTGTTGCGCGACCATCAGCTGGGCAAGGGCGGCTTGATGCCCGGGCGCGACCTGGCCACCACGTTCTCGTTCCTGCGGCCCAATGAGCTGGTCTGGAACTACGTCGTCGGGAACTACCTGAAGGGCCAGAAGCCGCCTCCCTTCGACCTGCTGTTCTGGAACGGCGACAGCACCAATCTTCCCGGGCCTTTCTTCTCCTGGTACTTCCGCAATACCTACCTCGAGAACAACCTGAAAGTGCCGGGCCGGGCTCAGGCCGCGGGCATGTCGCTGGACCTCACCCGGCTGCGGATGCCGGCCTACATCTTCGGCTCGCGCGAAGACCATATCGTGCCGTGGGTCTCGGCCTACGCGTCCACGCAGGTGCTGCGCGGACCGCAGCGTTTCGTCCTGGGCGCGTCGGGCCATATCGCCGGCGTGGTGAACCCGCCTGCCAAGAAGCGCCGCAGCTACTGGGTGGCCGACTCCCTGGAGCAGGCCGGCCATTCCTTGCCGGGGGACCCCAACACCTGGTTCGCGCAGGCGGCCGAGCACCCGGGAAGCTGGTGGCCCGACTGGACGGAGTGGCTGTCCGGCCATTCCGGCAAGCAGGTCAAGGCGCGCACAAAATTAGGCAATGCCAAGCACCGGCCGATCGAGCCGGCTCCTGGCAGGTACGTGAAGGTCCGGGCCGCCTGACACCGCGATACGCGGTTGACCCAGGCCAATAAGAAAGTTAATCAACGAGGCGTCCGTCGCACACAGGAGGAAGTCCAATGAGCGGAAAACTGGCTTACGTAACAGGCGGGATGGGCGGGATCGGCACCTCTATTTGCCAGCGCTTGGCCAAGGATGGCTTTCGCGTGGTGGCAGGTTGCGGCCCCAGCCGCAACTACCAGCAATGGCTGGATGAGCAGGCAGCGCAGGGCTACACGTTCCATGCGTCCGTTGGCAACGTGTCCGATTGGGACTCGACCGTAGAGGCTTTCGAGCGAGTCACGAAGGACCTGGGCCCGGTCGACGTGCTGGTGAACAACGCGGGCATCACCCGCGACGGGCTGTTCCGGAAAATGACCGCCGACGATTGGCGCGCGGTCATCGACACCAACCTGAACAGCCTGTTCAATGTGACCAAGCAGGTCATCGAAGGCATGGTCGAGCGCCAGTGGGGGCGGATCATCAACATCAGCTCGGTCAATGGCCAGAAGGGGCAATTCGGCCAGACGAACTACTCCACGGCGAAGGCCGGCATCCACGGCTTCACCATGGCGCTGGCGCAGGAAGTGGCCAGCAAGGGCGTCACGGTCAATACCATTTCGCCCGGCTATATCGGCACGGACATGGTTCGCGCCATCCGCCCGGATGTGCTCGAGAAGATCGTTGCGACGATTCCGGTGCGCCGCCTGGGCACGCCCGAGGAAATCGCGTCCATGACGTCGTGGCTGGCCTCGGACGAGTCCGGTTTTTCGACGGGCGCGGATTTCTCGCTCAACGGCGGCCTGCACATGGGCTGACGCATCGCGGGCCGCCATGGGGCGGCCCATCGGCGCCGGATGGCCTCGGGGAGAGGGCCGTCCGGCATTACACTCCACCTTATTCGAAGTCTAAGAGATCGCCCGATCCGGGGACACACATGACGCAAGCACAAACCGGCGCCAGCCTGCGCCTGATTAAAAAGTACCCCAACCGTCGTCTTTACGACACCCGGACCAGCACCTACATCACTCTGGCAGATGTCAAGCAACTGGTCCTGGCCAATGAAGAATTTCAGGTCGTCGACGCCAAGAGCGCCGAGGACCTGACGCGCAGCATCCTCCTGCAGATCATTCTTGAAGAGGAAAGCGGCGGCATGCCCATGTTCTCCTCGAACATGCTGTCGCAGATCATCCGTTTCTACGGCCATGCCATGCAGGGCATCATGGGTTCCTACCTGGAAAAGAACATCCAGGCGTTCATGGAGATCCAGCAGCGCATGGCCGAGCAGTCCAAGGGCCTTTACGGCAGCCAATTCGGCCCCGAGGCCTGGACGCAGTTCATGAACGTGCAGACGCCCATGCTGCAGAACATGATGAACAACTACATCGACCAGAGCAAAAACCTGTTCGTGCAGATGCAGGACCAGATGCAGGATCAGACGCGCGCAATGTTCTCGACCTTCCCGTTCACGCCCGGCGGCACGCCCGGCAGCACCCCCGGCACGGGACGCAAGTAGGGACGGAACAAAAGCGGGCCTTGAACCAAGGCCCCATCCTGGAAAAGAACCGGTGCGGCAAGAGCCGCGCCGGTTTTTTATTGTTTGACCCAGCGCAATGATCCGGCGATTTCGGGGCTTCCAGGTTCAGGGCTATGTCAGCAAATTCCGATACATTAATGCAAACGGTTCTTGTTTGTATTTTAGAGCCGCCGTTTCATTCGTGTCTCAAGGATTTAGCACATGATCAAGAAAGCCTTGGCGCTGGCCATTGTCGCTTTGAGCGTGTCCGCCGCCCACGCGGCCGAATACCCCATCGGCAAGCCGGTAGAGAAGGGCGGCATGGAAATCGGCGCGGTGTACCTGCAGCCGATCGAAATGGATCCTCCCGGAATGATGCGTCCCGCCAAGGATTCCGACGTGCACCTCGAGGCCGACATCCACGCCACCGCCGGCAACCAGACAGGTTTTCCGGAAGGCGAGTGGGTGCCTTACCTGGTCGTGAAGTACGAAATCCAGAAGGTCGGCAGCCAGAACGTGCAGAAGGGCACCTTCATGCCCATGGTCGCCAATGACGGCCCGCACTATGGCGAGAACGTCAAGCTTGAAGGCCCGGGCAAGTACAAGCTGAAGTACTCGATCCTGCCGCCGACCGCGGACAAGATGAGCCACTTCGGCCGCCACGTCGACAAGGAAACCGGCGTGGGCCCGTGGTTCGAGCCCTTCGACCTGGAATATGAATTCGTCTATGCCGGCACCGGCAAGAAGGGCGGTTACTGATCGTGCGCCGCCTGCTTCGCGTTATTGCCGCATTGCTGATCGGCCTGGCCGGCGTGGCGGGCATGGCGCCCGCGCAGGCGGACGAGTTGCCCACGTTCACCCTGAGATTCAAGCCGGACGGCACGTTCGAGCCGGCCACCCTGGAAGTGCCGGCAGGCCGTTTCAAGATTGAACTCATCAACGAGAGCAACGAGCCGGTGGAGTTCGAGAGCATTCCGCTGCGCAAGGAAAAAGTACTGGGACCGGGGGTGAAGTCCTTCGTGGTGATCACCATCTCGCGTCCCGGCGAGTATCCCTTTTTTGATGACTTTCACCAGAGCGTGAAAGGCACCTTGGTCGTCAAGCCCAAGGAATAACGCGGTAGCACGTCATGGAACAGGTACTTTTCATCGTCTGGCGCGAAAGCGTCGAAGCCCTGCTCGTGGTGGGCATCCTGTACACGTGGCTGCGCGCCTCGCCGGAAGGCAAGCGCGGGCTGCCCTACCTGTGGGGCGGCGTGGCGGCGGGCCTGGGGCTGGCCGTGGCGCTGGCGCTGGTGCTGCTGGGCGTCTCGTCCTGGCTCAGCGACGAAGGCCAGGAATGGTTCCAGGCCATCATGTCGCTGGCGGCGTGCGCGCTGGTGGTGCAGATGGTCGTATGGATGAAGACGCACGGCCGCACGCTCAAGGGCGAACTCGAAAGCGGCGCCCGGGCTTCCGTCGCAAATGACAACTGGTGGGGCCTGCTCGTGCTGGTGGCCATTGCCGTGGCCCGCGAAGGCAGCGAAACCGTGGTGTTCCTGTATGGCACGGTGTCGGCGGGCGAGGGCGGCAGCGACATGCTGATGCTGGCGCTGGCCGGCGTGGCGGGCTTCGCGGTGGCGCTGCTGACGTTCTGGCTGCTGCAGCTGGGCGGCAAGCTCATCACGTGGCGCCGCTTCTTCCGCGTGACCGAAATCCTGCTGCTGCTCCTGGCCGGCTCGCTGCTGGTGGGCGGCCTGGATCACCTGATTTCGCTGGACGTCCTCCCGACCATCGTGGACCCCGTCTGGGACAGCTCGTGGCTGTTGAGCGACAGCAGCGGTTTCGGCAAGGTGCTTGCCGACTTCGCCGGCTATCGCGCAATGCCCGCGCTGATCTCTGTCTTGTTGTGGGTGGCTTACTGGATTGTTGTCTGGGCGCTGCTGCGCTGGGCGGACGGCAAGCCCGCCCCGGTTGCCGCGGCCCGGGGAGCCTCCTGATTCCGGTTGTACGCCGGATTGGATTTTTGAAGGTTTGACCATGGCAGCTGCACTCGGGAGGGCAACCTCCCGTATCGCCGACTTTCTCCGTGACCATGCCCCGCTGTTGCGCAAGCTGCAGTGGGGCATTGTCGCGATGTATGCGTTCCTGCTGATCGTGCCCGCGCTGCTGCCGCTGCCGGACAACACGGCGTCGGTGTTCAACAACCTGACGATCGTGGCGCAGTTCGCGTTCTGGGGCGTGTGGTGGCCGTTCGTGCTGATTTCCATGCCGATCCTGGGCCGCGCCTGGTGCGGCTGGCTCTGTCCGGAGGGCATGCTGACCGAATGGGCGAGCGAGCGCGGGCAGGGCCGCGCCATCCCGAAGTGGATGCGCTGGGGCGGCTGGCCCTTTGTCGCTTTTGCGCTGACGACGGTCTACGGGCAGCTGGTCAGCGTGTACCAGTATCCGCTGGCGGTGCTGGCCGTGCTGGGCGGATCCACGGTGGCGGCGATGATCGTCGGCTGGCGCTACGGGCGCAGCAAGCGGGTGTGGTGCAAATACCTGTGCCCGGTCAACGGCGTGTTCAACCTGCTGGCCAAGCTGGCGCCCTGGCACTTCAAGGTCGACGAAGAAAAGTGGCGCCACCCGGTCATCCGCATCGAACCCATCAACTGCGCGCCGCTGGTGCCGTTGCGCCACATGAAGGGCGCCGGAGACTGCCATGTCTGTGGCCGGTGCAGCGGCTATCGCGGCGCGATCGCGCTGACGCCGCGTTCGCCCGAAGAAGAGATCGTCCATGTGACCGACGGCGATCCCTGGCAGACGGCGCTGCTGTGCTTCGGCCTCATGGGCATCGCCATGGGCGCATTCCTCTGGAGCGCCAGCCCCTGGTACGTGACCGCCAAGCAATGGGCGGCGACGTGGCTGGTCGAACGCGACATCATGTGGCCGCTGATGGACAACGCGCCCTGGTTCATCCTCACGCATTATCCGGACGTGAACGACAGCTTCTCGTGGCTGGATGGCGCGGGCATCCTGATGTTCGTCGTCGGCGCCACGGTCTGCATCGGCGGCGCGAGCTTCCTGTCGCTGTGGATCGCCGACCGCCTGGCGCCCGCGGCGCCCGCGCCCGGCGCGCACGCTACCCGCTGGGGCCGCCCCGGCCTGCACAAGCTGGCGCAGGCCCTGATTCCCTCGGCCGGCATCGGCGTGTTCCTGGGCCTGTCGGCCACCACGGTCAACCTGCTCAAGCACGAAGGCGTGCAAGCCGCCTGGGCCGCGCCCGTGCGCTTCACGCTGCTGGCGCTGGCGGTGCTCTGGACGCTGCGCCTGTTCGCGCGCCTGCTCAAGCAACGCCAGGCGAGCGTGTTCAGGAAGAGCCTGGCCGGGCTGGCGCTGGCGGCCGGCCTGGCGCCGTTCTGTCTGGCCTGGGTGCTGTTCTTCGCGATCTGGTAGTCCGTCATCGCGGGCGCTGCGATAAAGTTGGGGCTGCGCCGGAACCGCCGGCATTTCCCCAACTTTTCGTTCCGCCATGGCCACCTACGCGTTCCGCCTTCTCAACGTTTTCGCTTCCTCCACTTTCAGCGGCAACCAGCTTTGCGTGTTCGAAGACGCGCGCGGCATGGACGATGCGACCATGCTGAATCTGGCGGCGCAGTTCAATCTGTCTGAAACCACCTTCATCCTGCCGTCGGACCGCGCGCACGCGCGAGTGCGCATCTTCACGCCGGGCTACGAAATGAAGTTCGCCGGCCATCCCACCATCGGCACCTCGCAGGTCGTGCGCGACCTGCTGCAGGCGGGCGACGCGCTGACGCTGGAATTCAAGGCCGGCGTCGTGCCCGTGGTGGCCCGCGGCGACGCCTGGACCTTTACCGCCCCATGCCCCGATGGGGTGCGCACCGCCAGGCCCGAGCTGGACCGCGCCGAGATTGCGGGCCTGGTCGGACTGCATGACGATGACCTGCTGAACGACCCGATCTGGGTGGACACCGGCGCCGACCAGCTGCTGGTGCCCCTTGCCAGCGTGGACGCGGTGCGCCGGGCCGCGCCGGACGCATCCAGGCTGGGCCGCTGGCAGGCCAGCAGCCTGGGCCGCAAGACGCTCTATGTGTTTGCCTTCGACGAAGGCAATGTGCAGGACGGTCGCCAGGTGGTGGTGGCCAGGTACTTCTTTGCCAAGGCGGGAGGCGGGGTCCACGAGGATGCGGGAACGGGTTCGGCCTGCGCCAACCTGGGCGGCTGGCTGCAGCATCGGCAGCATCCCTTGCCGGCCAGCATCCTGGTGCAGCAAGGCGACCAGATGGGCCGGCCCTGCCGCCTGCTGCTGGACGTTTCCGCCGACGGCCGCATCCAGGTGGGCGGACGCGCGCTGGAGATCGGCCGCGGCGCGGTGACGCTGTAAGGCTAAGGCGCCACGCGCGCTCGCCCATGAGAAAGCGGCGCCCGTGTCTCCACGGGCGCCGCTTTGTTCTTCAGGCTTCAGCCTGGAACGATGCCGTCCTTACTTCTTGTTCTTGGCGGGATCGACCTTGATGTTGTTCATGACCTGCTTGACGCCTTCGACGCCGCGCGCCACGGTGGCGGCATGATCGGCTTCGGCGGCAGTGCCCACGCTACCCGTCAGGGTCGCGACGCCGTTATTGGTTTCCACGGCGATTTCCAGGGCACTCAGTTGCTTGTCGGCCACGAAGGCGGCCTTGACCTTGGTGGTCACGGTGGCGTCGGACGCGTATTCACCCACGGACTGTTTAGGCTTGCCGTCGCTGGCGGCAAAAGCCATGGAAGTGAAGACAGCGCCCGTGCCCAGTGCGGCGGCGGCGATCAGCTTGCGAATTTCCATAGTAATGCTCCTTGTTAGTGGTGGTTCAGCGCGTTTAGGACGCAGTGGCTACTCAGTGAATCTTGGATGCGTGTTCTATTTCTTGCGGAAGGCGCCGCCCAGAATGGACAGCAGCGCCAGTACCAGGAAGACGAAGAACAGCACCTTGGCGATCCCCGCGGCGCCGGCGGCGATGCCGCCGAAACCCAGGACAGCCGCGATGATGGCAATGACGAAGAAAACTACGGCGTAATGCAGCATGTCAGCTTCTCCTGGCGGTTGAGCGGATCAGGGATTGCGGTCAAAGAAATCCCGGACTTCCTTTTGCGCTTCTTCCTTGGTCTTGCCGTAGCGCTCCTGGATCAGGCCGGCGAGGCGTTCGGCGTTGCCTTCCGTGCGGGTCAACTCGTCGTCGGTGAGTTCACCCCAGGCCGCCTTGGCCTTGCCTGCCAGTTGCTTCCACTTGCCGGCGATGATGTCGTTATTCATGGTGACCTCTCTGTCTGCTTGCGAGCCCAGGCTTATGGCCTATAAGTCCTGCAATCGCGGGTGAGTTGGACACTGATCAGCTAGTCCCTACCGTACGAGTCCCCCGGGAGGCTGTCAAACCCGGCTGTGGGTAAATGTAACGGCGCGGGCAGGGTGAAAGCGCGCAATCTGCGACGACGAAGGCTTGCAGCTGTACTAGGGGCGGGCGTTACATTCCAGCAATGTTTTGTCCCCTTTTGAGCGGGGCTGGTAACGGGATCTGCTGGGCGGCCGCTGGCTCGCCGGGGCGCGCGCCGGTATAGTCGGGGCGGAACCCGGTTGGCGGTTCGACACGGAAACGGAGAGGGGCAGGCATGACGAAACGACTTTGCAGCGCGATCTTGCTGGTGCTGGGCGCCATGGCGGCCGTGGGATGCACGCACGTGACGGACCGGTATCAGGCCTCGGCGCCGGTCGTGTCGCCTAGCAGCTGAGCGCTGCCGGCATGAATGGAACGGGGCGCCCGAGGGCGCCCCGTATGCTTTGCGCGCGCGTCTCAGGCCTGCGAGATGCGGTGGGCGATGTGGTCCAGCGCGTCTTCCACCTGGTCCACCAGGATCAGGCACAGGTCGCCGGCGTTCAGGCGCGCGAGCGCCGTGTCGATCGCCAGGAATTCGCCATGGATCTCTTCGATGTGCGTGGTGCGGCCCGCGCCGACCAGGCCTTGCTGCAGCAGCGCCAGCACCTCGCCGTCGGCGCGGCCGCGCTGGCACTGGTCCTGGTAGAGCAGGACGTCGTCGAAGGCGGATCCCAGGATCTCGGTCTGCATGCGGATGTCTTCATCGCGGCGGTCGCCCGCGCCGCTGATGACGACCGACCGCCGCTTGGAGGCCATGGCGTCCACCGCGCGCACCAGCGCAAGAATCGCGTCGGGGTTGTGGCCGTAGTCCGCGATCACCGTCGCGCCGCGATAGTCGAACACGTTGAAGCGGCCGGGCGCGGTCTGGGCATCGTTGACGAAGGTGGCCAGGCCGCGGCGGACGATGTCCCAGTCCAGGTTCAGCGCCCAGGCGGCGGCGATCGACGCCATGGCGTTTTCCACCTGGAACGTGATGGTTCCGTTGCGCGTGAGCGGAATCGCGGCCAGCGGGAAGCGGATTTCTTCGGCGCCGTGCGCCGCCACGATCGCATCGCCGTCGCGGTACACGCAGCGCAGGCCTTGCGCGCGGTGCGTCGCCAGCACGGGATGGTTGCGGTCCTCGGCGAAGTAGGTGATCGAGCCGGGGCAGCTTGCGGCCATCTCGGCCACGATGGGATCCGCCGCGTTCAGCACGGCCGTGCCCGAGGGGTGCACGTGCTGGACGATGACGCGCTTGACCACCGCCAGGTCCTCGACCGTGCTGATGTAGCCCAGGCCCAGGTGGTCGCCCATGCCGATGTTGGTGACGATGGCGACGTTGCAGCGGTCAAAGGCCAGGCCTTCGCGCAGGATGCCGCCGCGCGCCGTTTCGAACACGGCGGCGTCCACGTCGGGGTGCATCAGCACGCTGCGGGCGCTGCGCGGGCCGCTGCAATCGCCGGTGTCGATACGCAGGTTGTCCACGTAGACGCCGTCCGAGTTCGTCATGCCGACTCGGTTGCCCGCCGCGCCCAGCAGATGGGCGGTCAGGCGCACGGTGGTGGTCTTGCCGTTGGTGCCCGCCACGGCCACCACCGGAATGCGGCCGTCGTCGCCGTCCGCGTACATGTTCGAGATGATGGCTTCGCCCACCGCGCGGCCCTTGCCGAACGAAGGGTTCAAGTGCATGCGCAGGCCGGGGGCGGCATTCACTTCCACCACGCCGCCATGCTGGTCTTCGAGCGGGTACTGGACGCTTTCGGCCACGACGTCCACGCCGCAGATGTCCAGGCCGATCATGCGGGCCGCGGACACCGCGCGCGCCGCCATTTCGGGATGGACCTCGTCCGTCACGTCCGTGGCCGAGCCGCCGGTGCTGAGGTTGGCGTTGTTGCGCAGGAAGATCAGCGTGCCGGGAGGCGGCACGGAGTCCGCGTCAAAGCCCTGCTTCTTCAGCGTGGCCAAGGCGATGTCGTCGAAGCGGATCTTGGTGAGCGAGGTGGCATGGCCGTCGCCGCGCAGCGGGTCCGCGTTGACCTGGTCCACCAGCTGGCGGATGGTCTGCTGCCCGTCGCCCGTGACCTGCGGCGGATCGCGGCGCGATGCCGCCACCAGCGCGCCGCCCACGACCAGGAGGCGGAAGTCGTGGCCAGGGATGTAGCGTTCCACGATCACTTCGGAGCTGATCTCCTCGGCGGCTTCGAAGGCCTGGATGACGCGCTCGCGCGTTTCAATGTTGACCGCGACGCCACGGCCCTGGCTGCCGTCGCGCGGCTTGACCACCACGGGGCCGTTCAGCTCCTGGGCAGCGGCCCACGCCTCTTCGGCGGTGGTGACAGAGCGGCCCATCGGCACCGGCACGCCGGCGGCGTCCAGCAGCATCTTCGTCAGGTCCTTGTCCTGCGCGATCGATTCGGAGATGGCGCTGGTCAGGTCGGTCTCGGCGGCCTGGATGCGCCGCTGTTTGCTGCCCCAGCCGAACTGCACCATGCTGCCCTGGGTCAGGCGGCGGTACGGAATGTGGCGGGCCACGGCCGCGTTCACGATGGAACCGGTGCTGGGGCCCAGGCGCACGTCTTCGTCCAGTTCGCGCAGGCGCTTCAAGGCGTCGCCGATGTCGAACGGGGTGTCGTCCAGCGCGGCGCGCACCAGCGCCTGCGCCAGCTCCATCGCCAGCTTGCCGACTTCTTCCTCGCTGTATTCCACTACCACCTGGAACACGCCGGGCTCGATGGTGGAAGCGGTGCGGCCGAAGGTGACGGGGCAGCCGGCATGCGCCTGCATCGTCAGCGCGGCGATCTGCAGCACATGCGCGATCGACACTGCCTCCTGATGGCCTTCCGGACGCAGCAGCCCGATTTGCGGCAGCCGCGCGCGCAGGCGGGCTTCGAACTCGGGCAGGTTGTCGAGGGAACATTCGGCGTCGGCGCAGGACACGATAGCCTCGATCGCGGTGTTCTTGCTCCACAGGTTGGGGCCGCGCAGTGCTCGGATACGGGAAACTTCCATGGCAGGTATTCCTGTCTAGCTCACGCGCGCCGCGGTTGCCGCGGGCGCGCGCAGATATTGTCAGTGTTGCTGAATCCAGCGGCGGACCAGGTCGATGGTGGGGCCCGAAAAAGCCTCGTCGGACTGCAGCAGGACGAAGTCGCCCGCCCCGATGCCGCCGAGCAGGCTTTCGATGGCCTTGCCGTGATCGGGCTCGTCCTGGATGTCCTTGACGCGGCTGCCTTGCGCCAGGCCCTGGCGCAACAGCGCGCGCGCCTGGCCTTCTGGCCGCTTGCTGCGCACGGTCATGTCGTCATAGAGCACAACGCGGTCGAAGGCGTCGCCCAACAGCTTGCCCTGTTCGATCAGGTCCGCATCGCGCCGGTCCGCGCCGGCCGAATACACCGCGGCGCGCGTCGTCGACGGGAACTGGTCGATCGCGGCGATGAGCGGACGCAGCGCCGATGCGTTGTGCACGTCGTCCACCACTACCGTGCTGCCGTTGCGTTCGAACAAAGTGAACTGCCACGGGGCGTCCGCCTGGTCGATGTCGAAGGTCTCGATGCCGGCGCGGATCAGTTCCACCGGGATGTCCAGCGCCCAGGCCGCGCCCACGGCCGCCAGCACGTTCTCGACCTGGAAGGCCACGCGTCCGCCGTGGGTCAGCGGAATGGCGGCCACGTCGGCCAGCCGCTCTTCCTGCGCGCCTTGCGCCAGCACGATGCTGCCGTCGCGCACGAACACGGCGCGGCCGTCTTGCCGCAGATGCGCGGCAATGGCGGGCAGGGCGGGATCGATGCCGAAGAAGATCACGGCGCCGTCGCAGAGTTCGGCCATTTCCACTACGCGCGGATCGCGCGCGTTCAGCACGGCCGCGCCGCTGGGCAGGACCACGTCCACCTGCGTGCGGAACACATTGAACATGCGTTCCGTTTCGTTGATGTCGAAGTCGCCCAGATGGTCGGCGTCGTCGATGTTGGTGACCACGCCCACCTGGCAGCGGTCGTAGGCCAGGCCCTGGCCCAGGATCACGCCGCTGTCGTTCTCGATGACGGCGGCATCCACGTTGCGGTTCATCAGCAGCCGCGTGCCCGACGCGAAGTCGGCGCGGTCGCCCTTTTGCACCAGGCGGCGGTCCAGGTAGAGCCCTTCGCTGCACGCCAGGCCCGTGCGCTTGCCCGACAGGTGCAGCAGGCGCGCCACCAGGCGGGCCACGACGGTCTTGCCGTTGGTGCCGGTCACGCCCACGATGGGGATGCGGCCGGCATCGCCGTCCGGGAACAGGTGGTCGACGATGGCGCGGCCCACCGGACGCGGCGTGCCGTCCGCGGGCTTCAGGTGCATCAGGAGGCCGGGGCCGGCGTTGACTTCCACGATGGCGCCGCGCTGTTCGTTCAGCGGGCGGGTGATGTCTTCGGCCACGAGGTCCACGCCGGCGATGTCCAGGCCGACGACGCGGGCGGCCAGTGTCACGGTGGCGGCGATGCTGGGGTGGACGCGGTCCGTCACGTCGAAGGCGACATTGCCGCTGCGCTGCACCAGCACGTGCTGGCCATCGGGCGGGACGCTGTCTTCCGACAGGCCCTGGCGCGCAATTTCCAGTCGGGCGGCCGAATCGAGGCGCACCGGGTTCAGCGGATGGTTCTCGGTGCGGCCGCGGCGCGGATCGGTGTTGATCTGGCTGTCGATCAGTTCGGTGATGGTGGACTTGCCGTCGCCCGTCACCCAGGCCGGCTCGCCGGCGGCGGCGGCCACCATGCGATTGCCGACCACCAGCAGGCGGTGTTCGTTGCCCAGCACGAAGCGCTCGACGATCACGCCGCTGCCTTCGTCCACGGCGACGCGGTAGGCGGAAACCACCTCTTCCCGCGTGGTCAGGTTGGTGAACACGCCCCGGCCGTGATTGCCGTCATAGGGCTTCACCACCACGGGCAGGCCGATGTCCTCGGCCGCGTCCCAGGCGTCTTCCTCGCTGTTGACCAGGCGGCCTTCCGGGACGGGCACGCCGCAGGTCGACAAGAGTTCCTTGGTCAGGTCCTTGTCGCGCGAAATGCCCTCGGCGATGGCGCTGGTGCGGTCGGTTTCGGCGGTCCAGATGCGGCGCTGGGCCGAGCCGTAGCCGAACTGCACGAGATTGCCCTCGAACAGGCGGATGTAGGGGATGTCGCGGTCGTCGGCCGCGTCCACGATGCAGGCGGTGCTGGGGCCGAGGCAGTGCCGGTCGACCAGGCTGCGCAGCTTCGAGACGGTGGCGGGCACGTCGAACGGGCGGTCCTCGATGGCGGCCATGACCAGGTCGCGGGCTTCGTTCAGGGCGGTGCGGGTGACCTGTTCCTGCCAGGCGCGCACGACGACCTTGTAGACGGCGCGCGTCGAGGTTTCCCGGGCCTTGCCGAAACCGCCGCGCAGGCCGGCCAGGTTCTGCAGTTCCAGGGTGACATGCTCAAGAATGTGGCCGGGCCAGGTGCCTTCCTTCAGGCGGGCCAGGAAACCGCCCCGGACCCCCGGGCTGCAGCGGTGCTCGATCAGGGTCGGCAGCCATGCGGTCAGGCGCTCATAAAAGCCGGGAATCGTATTGGAGGGGTAGTCTTCCAGTTCACCGATATCCACCCACGCTTCAAGGACCGGGCGATACGTCCAAATGTTCGGGCCGCGCAAAGCCACGACATCGAGAAATTCAATGTCTTTCTTTTTCATGTTTTAATTTACTTGAGAAGCAGGTTGGCACGCGCGGACGCCCCTATGCAAGACCGCGAATTTATTGGGGTTGCGCCTTTAGAATAATGCCAACGAGTGGGGGATCCCAGATATTCCTAATTAGAAAAATCGGCTGATACTATACGACGCCTTCAAGGCGTGAACTCGTTGTGTTGTAAGGAAGGGACACGTTTGCCGCCACAGGCGTCAAACCGGTTGCCGCCTAGTAGGGCAGAGTCCTGGCCCGGTATGCGTTCCAATGAAAAAACCACACCTGCTTTCCGGCCTTGCCGAAGCCTTTCCTGCCCGCTGGCGGGATGAAATCCGCACTGAACTCGCGGATGGCGAAACCTTGCTGGCCTGGGTCGAAATAGACCTTGATCAGCGTTTGAAGTTCCAGCCCGGCCTGATCGCAGTCACGGATCACCGGCTGCTTGCCCGCAATCCCGACGATACGCGCTGGGAATCGTGGGCATATGGCCCCCAATTAAAGCTCAGCTTGACCGACCACGCGGGCGCCGCCGTGCTGGAGCTGCACGACGATGCCGCGCGGCTGGCCACCTGGCGCTTCACCCTGGCCCGCAACCCGGCCGCGCTGCGCCTCCTGGCCCAGTTCGAGACCCAGCAGTCCATCCGCTTGTCCGGGCATCAGGCCGAAGAGCTGGCGGAACGCACCTGCACCATCTGTAATAACGTCATTCCCGCGGGCGAGGAAGAATGCCCCACCTGCAACCAGGAACAGGCGGCTCCGTCCTCCACCTGGGCGCTGCTGCGGCTGTGGCGTTTCGCGCGGCCGTACCGCGGCCCCTTGCTGGCGGGTTTCCTGCTGACCCTGCTGGGCACGGCCGCCACGCTGGTGCCGCCGTATCTCACCATGCCGCTGATGGACGATGTGCTGATTCCGTTCCAGAACGGCGCGCCGATCGACTACGGCAAGGTCCGCCTCTACCTGAGCGGCCTGCTGGGATCGGCTTTCCTGGCATGGGGCCTGGGCTGGGCCCGCACCTACATCCTGGCATGGGTCAGCGAACGCATCGGCGCCGACCTGCGCACCACCACCTACGAGCATCTGCAGCAGCTGTCGCTGGAGTACTTCGGCGGCAAGCGCACCGGCGACCTGATCTCGCGCATCGGCAGCGAGACCGACCGCATCTGCGTGTTCCTGTCGCTGCACCTGCTGGACTTCGCCACCGACATCCTGATGATCGTCATGACGGCGATCATCCTGGTGACCATCAACCCGTGGCTGGCCCTGGTCACGCTGGTGCCGCTGCCGTTCATCATCTGGATGATCCACGCCGTGCGCGACCGCCTGCGGCATGGCTTCGAGAAGGTCGACCGCATCTGGTCCGAGATCACCAACGTGCTGGCCGACACGATTCCCGGCATCCGCGTGGTCAAGGCGTTTGCCCAGGAAAAACGCGAGGTCGCGCGCTTTCGCGAAGCCAACAACCGCAACCTGGAAGTCAACGACCGGGTCAACACCACCTGGTCGCTGTTTTCGCCCACCGTCACGTTGCTGACCGAAGTGGGCCTGCTGGTGGTGTGGATCTTCGGCATCTGGCAGGTTTCGCAAAGACAGATCACCGTGGGCGTGCTGGCTGCGTTCCTCGCGTACATCGGACGCTTCTACATGCGGCTGGATTCGATGAGCCGCATCGTTTCGGTCACGCAGAAGGCGGCGGCCGGCGCCAAGCGCATCTTCGATATCCTGGACCATGTTTCCAGCGTGCCGGAACCGCAGAACCCGGCCAAGCTGCCGCATATCAACGGCCGCATCGAACTGCGCGACGTGGGTTTCCGCTATGGCAACCGCCAGGTGATCCGCGGCCTGAACCTGACGATCGCTCCGGGCGAGATGATCGGCCTGGTGGGGCACAGCGGTTCGGGCAAGAGCACGCTGATCAACCTGATCTGCCGCTTCTACGACGTGTCCGAAGGCGCGGTGCTGGTCGACGGCGCGGACATCCGCTCGGTGCGCGTGGCGGACTACCGCCGCAATATCGGCTTGGTGCTGCAAGAGCCGTTCCTGTTCTTCGGCACCATCGCCGAGAACATCGCCTACGGCAAGCCCGACGCCACGCGCGACGAGATCGTCGCCGCCGCGCGCGCAGCGCATGCGCACGAGTTCATTCTGCGCCTGCCGCACGGCTATGACTCGCTGGTGGGCGAGCGCGGCCAGGCGCTGTCGGGCGGCGAACGCCAGCGCATCTCGATTGCTCGCGCGCTGCTGATCGACCCGCGCATCCTGATCCTGGACGAAGCGACCTCGTCGGTGGACACCACGACCGAAAAGGAAATCCAGAAGGCGCTGGACAACCTGGTGCGCGGCCGCACCACGATCGCCATCGCCCACCGCCTGAGCACGCTGCGCAAGGCGGACCGCCTGGTGGTGCTGGACCGCGGCCAGATCGTGGAGCAGGGGCCGCACGAAGAACTGATGGCCCGAGAGGGCGCCTACTATCGCCTCTACCAGGCTCAAGCGCGCCAGGCCGAAGCCGACGCGCAGGCGTCGGGCAGCGAAGACATGGCCGCCGTGGCCTGACGCCGAACCGGGATTATCGTCATGACCTTGCCGTCCTTTCAGTTGCGCCGCAATGCCTTCGGGCGCCTGGAGTTTCAGTCCGCCGAGGGCGAGACGCACGAAGGCGTCATCCCGGTGCGCGCCTTTCCGATCAGCGAAGCGGGCCGCGGCTTGTCGCTGGTGACCAGCGACGGGCATGAGCTGCTCTGGATCGAACACCTGTCCGACGTGCCGGCCGCGCAGCGCGCGCTGATCGAGGAAGAGCTCGCCGGCCGGGAGTTCATGCCGGAGATCCGCAAGCTGGCAAGCGTGTCGACCTACGCCACGCCCAGCACCTGGCAGGTCGACACCGACCGGGGCCCCACGTCCTTCACGCTGCGCGGCGAGGAGGACATCCGCCGCCTGAGTCCGCAGACGCTGCTGATCGCCGACAGCCACGGCATTTTCTATCTGGTGCGCGACATCCAGTCGCTGGACAAGCACAGCCGCAAGCTGCTGGACCGTTTTCTTTGAACGCAGGGCGTCATGCGCCCTTGAACGGCGTGTGGGTCTCGAGTTCGCCCAGGTAGTCCGTCACCGCCGCCGTTTCCTCGTCCAGGAAGTTCTGGATCGCTTCGGCGAATCCCGGATGGGCGACCCAGTGCGCGGACCAGGTCGGGGTGGGTAGCAGGCCGCGGGCCATCTTGTGTTCGCCTTGCGCGCCGCCTTCGAAACGCGCGATCCCATGCGCGATGCAATAGGCGATCGACTGCATGTAGCAGGTCTCGAAATGGAGCCCTGGCACATACTCCGTCGCGCCCCAATAGCGGCCGTATAGCGCATCGCCGCCGGCGAGGTTCAGCGCCGCCGCCACGGACTGGCCATCGCGTTCGGCCAGGATCAGCACGAAGGCGTCCGCCTGCTCGCGATGCGCGCGCTGGAAGAATTCGCGGCTCAGGTAGGGCGGATTGCCATGGTTGAAGTACGTATGGCAATAGCATTCATAGAAAAAATCCAGCTCGGCGGCGCCGATCTCGTTGCCGCGCAGCCAGCGGTATGACAGGCCGGCGGCGGCGACCTTCTTGCGGTCCTGCCGGATCTTCTTGCGCTTGTCGTGGTTCATGGCGGCCAGGAACGCCTCGAAGTCCGCGTAGCCCGCGTTGATCCAATGGAACTGCACGCTTTCCCGGATCATGAAGCCGGCGTCCCGCAAGACGCGCATGTCGGCGTCGGCGGGAAACAGCAGGTGCAGCGAGGACACCTTGACCTCCTGGGCGAAGGCCACCAGGCCGCGCACGAGCGTGGCGCGGTCTTCGTCGCAGGACGCCAGCAGCCTCGGCCCCGTCACCGGCGTAAACGGGATGGCCGACAGCAGCTTGGGGTAATACCGCATGCCATGCCGCTGGAAGGCGTCGGCCCACGCGTAGTCGAATACGTACTCGCCGCGGGAATGCGATTTCAGGTAGAGCGGGGCGGCGGCGGCCAGCGCATCGCCGCGCCAGAGCGCCAGGTAATGCGGCGCCCATCCCGTTTCGCGCGCCGCGCAGCCGGTCTCGTGCATGGCGTGCAGGAACGCATGCCGCAGAAAGGGCTGATCCCCGGCCAGCGCGTCCCATTGCTGGGCGTCGATGCGGGACAGGTCGGTTTCAATGGTCAGGCGCAGGGAATCCATCAGCGAATGATAAAGTCTCCGTCAACGTACAGTCTTCAAGCCATAGGCTTTTTCAGGGTTTTGGGGCGGCCGCGCGCCGCCTGGGGTTTGGAAACATCATGGACAGCAACACGATCCCTCCCTCGGAAGGGAATGGTCCGAACTGCATGCGCGCGCAAGCGCTGGCGGCCCTGGCCGCCACGGCATGGCCGGAAAAACTGGCGGGCGTGCGCGCCATCGCGGATACCGCGGCGCTGAATTGCCAGCGCGTGTTCGCGCCCGTGGCCGGACTGCCCGGCCGTCCGCCGCTGCCCGAACTGGTCGCGCCCGCGCAGGTCAGGCATCGCTCGATGGCCACGCTGGAAGGGCGCGCGGCGCTGCTGCACGCGTTGGCCCATATCGAATTCAACGCGGTGAACCTGGCGCTGGACATCATCTGGCGTTTCGCCGGCATGCCCGAGGCCTTTTATCGGGACTGGCTGCGCGTCGCCCGCGAAGAGGCCTATCACTTCGACCTGCTGCGCCAGCGGCTGGCCGCGCTGGGCTACGCCTATGGCGACTTCCCGGCGCACAACGGCCTGTGGGACATGGCGGAAAGAACACGGGACGACCTGCTCGCCCGCTTGGCGCTGGTGCCGCGCACGCTCGAGGCGCGCGGCCTGGACGCCTCGCCCATGATCCGCAACAAGCTGGCCGGGGCGGGGGATGCGGACAGCGCGGCCATTGTAGACATCATCCTGCGCGACGAGATCGGCCACGTCGCCATCGGCAACCATTGGTACAGGCAGCAATGCGCGCAGGCGGGCAAGGAGCCCGTGGCCTGCTATGCCGAGCTGGCCCGCCTTTATGGCGCACCCCGGCTGCGCGGCCCATTCAACCTGGAGGCGCGCCGCGCCGCGGGGTTCAGCGACGCCGAGCTTGCCGCGCTGCAAGCCGACTGACCGGAGAGCGCCAGGATGAACATCACGATCGACGCGCTCCTGACCGGCACGGTGCGCCCGCTGGGCGACTCCGGCCGCGACAGCGGCATAGACAAGCATCCCGTGGCCGAGCGCCTGTGGCTGGGCCCGGAAGGCCTGAGCGGCGACGAGCAGGCCGACCGCCGCTTTCATGGCGGTCCCGAGAAGGCGCTGCATCACTATGCGCGCGACCACTATCCCGCGTGGCTCGACGCATTGGGCGAACGCCCCGTGCTGCGCGGCCCGGGCGCCTTCGGCGAGAACATCTCCACGTCTGGCGTGACGGAAAGCGACGTCTGCGTGGGCGACATCTACCGCGTCGGAACGGCGGTGGTGCAGGTGTCGCAGGCGCGGCAGCCGTGCTGGAAGCTGGATCACCGCTTCGGCCATCGCGGCATGGCGGCCCGGGTGCAGGCCAGCGGCATGACCGGCTGGTACTACCGCGTGCTGCAAACGGGCTGGCTGGCCACGGGCGACGCCTTGTCCCTGCAGGACCGTCCGCATCCGCAATGGACGCTGGCGCGCGTGCAGGACATCTTGAACCGGCGCGTACTGGACCCCGGCGTGCTGCATGCGCTGGCGAACCTGTCCGAGCTGTCGCCGAACTGGCGGACGCTCTTTGAAAAGCGCGCCCGCGCAGGCGAGGTCGAAGACTGGACGAGGCGTCTCGAAGGCGATGCCGCGGCCACACCCCCCAAGGAATCCCAAGCATGAAATCCCTGATCGCCATCGCGCTGACCGGCGCCGCATTGACCTTGCCGGCGCCCGCGGCCCAGGCGGCCGACGCGTTCGCCGCCTGCCTGTCGCAACTGCGCGCTCCGGCGCTGAAGGCCGGCGTCTCGGGGGCGACCTTCGACATGCACACCGCCAATCTGGCGCCGGACATGGCGGTGATCGACCTGCTGGATGCCCAGCCGGAGTTCAAGACGCCCATCTGGGACTACATGGCGGGCCTGGTCGACGACGAGCGCGTGGCGGACGGGCAGGCCGGCATGGCGCAATGGCGCGCCGAACTGGACCGCGCGGCGAAGCGCTACGGCGTGGACCCGGCCACCATCGCGGCGGTGTGGGGAGTGGAAAGCAACTTCGGACGCACGCTGGGCGGCCGGCCGCTCCTGACCTCCCTGTCCACGCTGTCGTGCTTTGGCCGCCGCCAAGCCTATTTCCGGGGCGAATTCTTTGCCACGCTGAAGATCATCCAGGACGAGCACATCGCGCCGGACCGCCTGGCCGGCTCCTGGGCGGGCGCATTCGGCCAGACCCAGTTCATGCCCTCCACCTACCTGCGGCTGGCGGTGGATTTCGATGGCGACGGCCGGCGCGACCTGGTCGACAGCGTGCCGGACGCGCTGGCGTCCACCGCCAACTTCCTGAAGCGCGCGGGCTGGAACCCCGCGCTTGCCTGGGGCTATGAGGTCAGGCTTCCCGCCGGCCTGGACACCGCGGGGGCAGGGCGCAAGAACAAGCGGCCGATGTCGTCCTGGACCAGGCAGGGCGTGACGCGCGCGGACGGACAGGCTCTGCCCGACGGCGACACGCCGGCGGGGCTGCTGTTGCCGGCCGGCCGCGGCGGCCCGGCGTTCCTGGTCACGCGCAACTTCGATGCCCTGTACTCCTACAACGCGGCGGAGAGCTATGCGCTGGCGATCGCCCACCTGTCGGACCGGCTGCGCGGCGGCGGGCCGCTGGCGCAAGCCTGGCCAACGGACGACCCCGGGCTGTCGCGGGCCGAGCGGCGCGAGCTGCAACGCCTGCTGATCGCGCGCGGTTACGACGTGGGCGAGCCGGATGGCATGATCGGCGCCCGGACCCGCCAGGCCCTGCAGGCGGCGCAGCGCGAGCTGGGCCTGCCGGCGGACGGTCGCGCGGGCCAGAAAGCACTGAAGGCGCTGAAGGCATCGGCCGCCAAGGGAGGGGGTTGAAGCCCCCGGACGGCTGTCTCCTCGCTTACAAGTTTTGCAAACTTGCGGTGGCAGGTCATGGGGATGACACGCGCGGCGCCGGTCATGGCCCTATACTGGTTTTCCCACTTTTCAGGAGCGTTGCGATGAGCCTATTGGATTCCTTGGCCTCGATGGCCGGCGGTGGTCAGCAAGGCGGTTCGGCATCGCTGCTGCCGGCGCTGATCGAGCAACTGAACAAATACCCGGGCGGCCTCACCGGCCTGATCGCCAGCTTCCAGAAGGGCGGCTTGAGCGAAATCGTCGCCTCTTGGGTGGGCACTGGCCAGAACCTGCCCGTCAGCCCGGACCAGCTCGGTTCCGTGCTGGATCCCGGCGTCGTGAACGAACTGGCCGCCAAGACGGGGCAGGACACCGACTCCGTGCTGGGCTCCCTGTCCTCGCTGCTGCCGCAGTTGGTCGACAAGGCCACGCCGGAAGGCGCGGTGCAGCCGGGCCAGCAATTCAACCCGACCGATCTGCTGGCTTCGCTGTCTGGCCTGTTCGGCAATCGCGGTTAATGGCGGCGGGGGCTCCCGCCTCGCCCGCCGCTTGCGTTCTTGTACGCCAGCGCCTGCCTCAGGCGCTGGCGCGCACCGTTGGCTTCATGCAGGCCGCCAAGCAACTCAGCAGATGGGCAGGGACATGTGGGCTGAGCAATAGGGGACGGCCCAGCAGCTTATCAGGCGGCCGCCGTGCGGCTGCAATGCCGTGCCCGGGCGGCTATTTCCCGAAGATGCGGCGCAGCCGCTCAACTTCCGCCAGATTCAGGCGTTTGGCTTCCTGCTCGGCGTAGTCCTTTTCGCCGGGCTCATACGCGCCTTTGTAGAGGCACTTGCTGCGGTTTCCCTTGCACTGGTCGCTCTTGTGGGCAGCGGATGCGGACGCCGAGGCGCCCTTGGGGCCCGCAGGCCCGGGCTTGACCGAGGAGCAGCCGGAAACCAGTGCGACAAGCAGCAGCAGGACGCCGCAGCGGCTGAACGTTAGCTTGGACATTTCCCCCGGCCCCACAGAGATGCTATAGGCGTTTTATAGCAAACCCTTGAAATCAAAGGCGTTCCAAGTGGTAGCAGGAGCTGGCCAGGCGCTGCCGGCCATTCAGGCGCTGCAGCGCAAAAAAAAGGCCAACTTTAAGGGTTGGCCTTTTCTAAGTGCTTGATAGCACTAGGGTATTTGGTGGAGCCGGGGGGAATTGAACCCCCGTCCGCAAGCCCTCTGCAATCAGTTCTACATGCGTAGTCGATTTATTTGGTTTTAACTTTGGACTTAGCCAACCGACAGGCCGGACCAAAGCGATTCACGTAATTTAAATTTGAACCGTGTGACCCCAGTTCAAACCGATTCCTTGTGAATGTCGCTGCTGCGGTTCGAGGGTTACCCCCCTAGGAAGTTGCCTTCCTCCGCCTGACCCAAGGACAGATCAGTGCAGCGGCTCACCGCTTAAGCGGCGAGAGCGAAACGCTCGTCGTTGGCGTTTGTAGTGTTTCCAGTGGTTTAACGAGCGAACTGGTGCTCGGCATGCCCTGAGTTGTTTCGCGACCCACGTCGAATCCGGATCGGCCCCAAGAACTTCTATTGTACTGGTAAACGTAATAGCCTGCTGCGTTGTCCGCGCCCGCCTGTACGGGCGTGGCGCGGGCGACACAAGCGGCGGTCAGGCAGCGTTGGCGCAGGCGGGCTTGCCCTGCCGGCTCGGCCGCGAGGCTGCCATCATCAAGAGGGCCAGGCCCACGGAAATCGCCACGATGACGGCTGCGGCCCAACCCAGCGAGGCCAGCCCGAAGTTGTCGATCACCTGCCCGCCCACCACGGCGCCCAGGCCGATTCCGATGTTGGCTCCCGAGATGTTCAGGGAGGCCGCAAACGCCGGCGCTTCGGGGGCCGATTTCATCAGGCGCACGTGGCACACGATGAACAGCGCGGCCTGCGCGATGCCCCAGACGCCCAGGGCGACGGCCAGCAGTCCATGCGACTGCATGACGGGCGCGACGAACGCCAGCCCCACGGCCATCAGCGACGAGAACAGGGCGGTGGCGCCCAGCGGGCTGCGGTCCACCAGCCGGCCCCCCAGGGTATTGCCAAGCAGCCCCACGGTGCCGAAGGCCATCATCGTCCAGCCGACGATCTTGCCGTCGAAGCCGGCCAGCCGCTCCAGCATGTCCGCCAGGTAGGTGTAGGCGGTGAACATGCCGGTGAACACCAGCAGCGACAGCAGCACGTGGCCGACCACCATCGGGTTGCGCAGGATGCGCAGTTGCGTGACGAGCTTCACGCTGTCGGCGCGGATGCGCGTGCTGGGGAACGTGAGCAGCAGCAGCAGCGCCTTGGCGAACGCCACCCCGGAAAGCACCCAGAAGGCCGCGCGCCAGCCGAAGGCGTCCGAAATCAGCACGCCGATGGGAATGCCGAACACGGTGGCCGCCACGATGCCGAAGGCCACCATCGAGATGGCGCGGCCGGCGCGCGCCGGCCCGACCAGTTCCACGGCGGTGGCGCTGGCCAGGGACCAGAACACCGGCAGGGCGAGCGCCGGCACGAAGCGGGCAATCGCCATGATCCAGATGTTCGGCGCAAGGGCAGCCACGGCATTGGACAGCCCGAACAGCACCAGCACGCCGACGAACAGGCGCTTGCGCTCGATGTTGGCCATCAGCGCGGTCAGGAGCGGACCGGTCGCGGCGACGGTGAAGGCGAACAGCGTCACCAGCAGGCCGGCCTGGGAAACGGTGACGTTCAGGTCGCGGGCCAGGCCCGGCAGCAGCCCCACGATCAGGAACTCGGTTGTCAGGATGGTGAAGCCGGCGGCGGATAGAAGCAGAATAGGCAAAAGCATAGGCATTCCTCTGGCGCGCTGCCGGAAGGCGGCGCGCGGGCAGGGCAGTGAGGGTAGAGAAAAAGGTCAGGTGTGCGCGGGGCAGGGACCGGGCACGGTGCGAGAGGGCGTAAGGCCGTCAGCGCGGAGGTCTGTCGCTGCGGATGGCTGGGTCCGCAACGCCGGCTTCAGCCGGAAAGGCAATCGGGAAACACCCGAGCGCCAAGCATGGTTCACACTTTAAGGGACTTGGCTTTCTGGATAAAGCGTCTGAATCCGGATAGATTGTTCGGTCAATTGAACCAATTGACGCGAACAATCGTAATGCCTGCGAGGTCATCGGGCGCGGAGCCCGTTTTGCGCCTTAGCGCAGGTCGCTGGGCAGCAGCGGCTGGATGGCGGGCCAGAGGTCCGCAGGGGTGTTGGCGCAGGTTTCCGCTTCCCAGGCGGTGATATTGTCTTCTTCGCCCACGTAGCCGTAGGCCGCCGCGACGGCGGGCATGCCCGCTGCGTGCGCGGCCTGGATGTCGCGCAGATCATCGCCAACATACACGCAGCGGTCCGTGCCAAACCCGGCTTCGCGCGCGGCATGCTGCAGCGGCAGCGGGTGGGGCTTGGCATGGGCCGTGGTGTCGCCGCAGACAAGCACGGCGCTGTCGCGCGTCAGGTCCAGGAACTCGACGATGGGCAGGGTCAGGTAGGTGACCTTGTTGGTGACGATCCCCCAGGACAGCCCCCGGCGGCGGATATCGGCCAGCAATTCCTCGATGCCGGGAAACAGCTTGCTGTGGACCGTGGAGCTGGCCGCATAGTCTTCCAGGAACTGCAGGCGGGTCGGTTCGTAGTCCGGGTCGCCGGGCTTCAGGTCGAGCGCGACGCGCAGCAGCCCGCGGGCGCCCTGCGACGCAACGGGGCGCAACGCCTCGTAGGGCATCGGTTCCAGGCCGCGCCGGGTGCGCTGGCGGTTGGCCGCGGCGGCCAGGTCGGGGGCGGTATCGGCCAGCGTGCCGTCGAAATCGAACAGAATCAGGGCGCTCATTTGCGGGTAGCCATCAGGTAGTTGACCGAGGTGTCGGACGACAGCGTGTAGATCTGGGTAATGGGGTTGTATTCCATGCCGCGCATGCTGACGGGCTCCAGGGCCGCGCCGCGGGCCGCCGCCGACAGTTCGCTGGGCTTGATGAACTGGTCATAGGTGTGGGTGCCGCGCGGCAGCAGGCGCAGCACGTATTCGGCGCCCACAATCGCGAACAGGAAGGACTTGGCGTTGCGGTTCAGCGTCGAAAAGAACACCCAGCCGCCCGGCTTGACCAAGGTGGAGCAGGCGCGCACGATCGATGCCGGGTCCGGCACATGCTCCAGCATTTCCATGCAGGTCACCACGTCGTACTGTCCGGGCTGTTCGGCTGCCAGTTCTTCCACGGGCACCTTGCGGTACTCCACCTTCACGCCGGATTCCAGGCCGTGCAGGCGGGCGACCTTCAGGGATTTGTCGGCCAGGTCGATGCCCGTCACGTCCGCGCCGCCGCGGGCCATGGCCTCCGACAGGATGCCGCCGCCGCAGCCCACGTCCAGCACCTTCTTGCCGCCAAGGCTGCCCGCGCATTCCTGGATCCATTCCAGCCGGAGCGGATTGATGGCGTGCAAGGGCTTGAACTCGCTTTCGGGATCCCACCAGCGGCTGGCCAGGGCGCTGAACTTGTCGAGTTCGGCCTGGTCGGCGTTGACGGAGGCTTGGGCACTGTCGTGAATTTGCGTGGTCATGGGCGGTCCAGCGAAAGGCGACTCTATATATAGAGGGGGGTCCAGCGAGCTAGGCGAGGACGGGCGCGCGCCAATGCACCGGATTGGTGCCTGGCGGGCGAAAAAAAGGGCCTCGCTATGCGAGGCCCCTTATTGTAGCTAGTCCGGCAATTACTTGCGGCTACCCACGATTTCGATTTCAACGCGACGGTTTTGGGCACGGCCCTCTTTCGTCTTGTTGGAAGCGATGGGCTGCAGTTCACCCTTGCCTTCCGTGTAGATACGGTTGGGGTCGATACCCAGGCTGACCAGGTAGGCCTTGACCGAAGCGGCGCGGCGCTCGGACAGCTTCTGGTTGTAGGCTTCGGTACCGATCGAGTCGGTGTGGCCAACAGCGATGATGGTTTCCAGCTCGATACCGCGAGCTTGCTGGGCGACTTGGTCCAGCAGCTGACGGCCTTCGGGCTTCAGAACCGACTTGTCGAAGTCGAAGAACGTGTCAGCATTGAACACGACCTTTGCCGCCATCGGGGCCGGCTTCGCCTTCTGTTGTGCAACCGGGACACCGTCGCAACCGGGGATACCGGTGGCAGGGGTCCAGAAAGCATCGCGCCAGCACAGTTCGTTCGTGCCGTTTTTCCAAACGTTACCGAACGGGTTGCGCCAGTTGTCCACGGTTTGCGCGGAAGCTACACCAGAGGCCGTGACGGCGGCGAAGGCGAGCGCCAGAGCGAATTTGGAGGGTTTGTTCATGTTTCTCCTCGTTGAGCTTGAAGCTGGATAAGTGACTCGCAGCGAACCCCCGCCGCATATCAGGAAAACGGGGCCAGTATAGCAACGCCAAGAGCTGGTTCAAAGGAATAGCTACTGGGTTTCCTGCGTGCTGGAAACAATCTTAAGGCATTTGGGGGGCTTTGGCTTCCCTGGACAGGCGCATTAATGCTGGATATGACGTTTTCGGCGCTCCATCGGTTTTCCATGTTGGTTTTTGACAACAGCCCCACGGGGCGCGGGTGTGCGCGGGGGCGACCCGTCCCCAGCTTGCCCGGTCCAGGCCGCCGCCGCGCTTCATGCCGCCGCCCGCCAGACTGCTCTCCCAATCGAATGATAGAATTTCCTGTTTACCCGGCCCGGGTTCCTCCTTACACGATTCTGTCGTTATATATATGGATTCCTTTGCCAAGGAGACGCTTCCGGTATCGCTGGAAGAAGAGATGCGCCGCAGTTACCTCGATTACGCGATGAGCGTGATCGTTGGGCGGGCGCTACCGGATGTGCGGGACGGGCTCAAGCCCGTCCACCGGCGCGTGCTCTACGCGATGCACGAACTGAACAACGACTGGAACCGCGCGTATAAAAAGTCGGCGCGTATCGTCGGGGACGTCATCGGTAAGTACCACCCCCACGGCGACCAGTCCGTCTATGACACCATCGTCCGCATGGCGCAGGATTTCTCCATGCGCTACATGCTGGTCGACGGCCAGGGCAACTTCGGCTCGATCGACGGCGATAACGCCGCGGCGATGCGCTACACCGAAATCCGCCTGGCCAAGATCGCCCACGAGCTCCTGGCCGACATCGACCAGGAAACGGTGGACTTCGGTCCCAACTACGACGGCAGCGAACAAGAACCGCTGCTGTTGCCGTCGCGCCTGCCCAACCTGCTGGTCAACGGCAGCTCCGGCATCGCGGTGGGCATGGCCACCAACATTCCGCCGCACAACCTTCAGGAAGTGGTCGACGGCTGCCTGTACTGCCTGCGCAATCCGGCTTGCACGGTCGATGAGCTCATCGAGCTCATCCCAGCGCCCGATTTCCCCACCGGCGGCATCATCTACGGCATGTCCGGCGTGCGCGAAGGCTATCGCACCGGTCGCGGCCGCGTCATCATGCGCGCCAAGACCCACTTCGAAGACATGGAGAAGGGCAATCGCCAAGCGATCGTGATCGACGCGATTCCCTACCAGGTCAACAAGAAAACGCTGCAGGAACGCATTGCCGAGCTCGTCAACGACAAGAAGATCGAAGGCATCTCCGATATTCGCGACGAGTCCGACAAGGACGGCATGCGCCTGGTCATCGAGCTCAAGCGCGGCGAGGTTCCCGAGGTTGTCCTGAACAATCTCTACAAGAATACGCAGCTGCAAGACACCTTCGGGATGAACCTGGTGGCGCTGGTCGACGGCCAGCCCCGCCTGCTCAACCTGAAGCAGATGATCGACTACTTCCTGCAGCATCGCCGCGAAGTGGTCACGCGCCGCACGGTGTTCCAACTGCGCAAGGCCCGCGAACGCGGCCACGTGCTGGAAGGCCTGGCCGTCGCGCTGGCCAACATCGACGATTTCATCGCGATCATCAAGGCGGCGCCGACGCCTCCCGTGGCGCGCCAGGAACTGATGGCGAAGTCGTGGGATTCGTCGCTGGTGCGCGACATGTTGTCGCGCGCCGACGGCGATACGCCGGGAGGCCGCGCGGCCTTCCGTCCCGACGACCTGGGCGCCGAATTCGGCCTCCAGGGCGACGGCATGTACCGCTTGAGCGACACGCAGGCTCAGGAAATCCTGAACATGCGCCTGCAACGCCTGACCGGGCTGGAGCAGGACAAGATCGTCGGCGAATACAAGGACATCATGTCCACGATCGCCGATCTGCTCGACATCCTGGCTCGCCCCGAGCGCATCACGTCCATCATCAGCGAAGAGCTGCAAGCCATCAAGGCCGAATTCTCGACCAGCGCGAAGGACTCGCGCCGCTCGGAAATCGAGATGAACGCGACCGAGCTCGACACCGAAGACCTGATCACGCCCACCGACATGGTCGTGACCCTGTCGCACGGCGGCTACATCAAGAGCCAGCCCTTGTCCGAGTACCGCTCGCAAAAGCGCGGCGGACGCGGCAAGCAGGCCACGGCCATGAAGGAAAACGACTGGATCGACCAGTTGTTCATCGCCAACACGCACGACTTCCTGCTGTGCTTCTCCAACCGCGGCCGCGTGTACTGGCTGAAGGTCTGGGAAGTGCCGCAAGGCACGCGCAATTCCCGCGGCAAGCCGATAGTGAACATGTTCCCGCTGGCCGACGGCGAGAAGATCACGGTGGTGCTGCCGGTCAAGGAATTCAGCGAAGATCACTACGTCTTCATGGCGACCTCGCGCGGCACGGTCAAGAAGACCCCGCTGTCGGACTTCTCCAACCCGCGCAAGGCCGGCATCATCGCCGTCGACCTTGACGACGGCGACTACCTGATCGGCGCCGACCTGACCGACGGCAAGCACGACGTCATGCTGTTCTCGGACGCCGGCAAGGCCGTGCGCTTCGACGAGAACGACGTGCGTCCGATGGGCCGCAATGCCCGCGGCGTGCGCGGCATGATGCTCGAAGAGACGCAGACCGTCATCGCTCTGCTCGTGGCCGGCGACGAAACGCAGACCGTGCTGACCGCCACCGAGAACGGCTACGGCAAACGCACGCCGATCGCGGAATACACGCGCCATGGCCGTGGCACCAAGGGCATGATCGCCATCCAGACCAGCTCGCGCAACGGCAAGGTGGTCGGAGCGGTGCTGGTCATGCCTTCGGATGAGATCATGCTGATCACCACCGGCGGCGTCCTGGTGCGCACCCGCGTCGCGGAAATCCGCGAAATGGGCCGCGCGACCCAAGGCGTCACGCTCATCAACGTCGACGACGGCAGCACGCTGTCGGGCGTGCGCCGCGTCGTGGAAAGCGATGCGGACGATGATGGCGACCTGGACGAAGATGGCCAGGAAGCGAGCGGCGACGACAGCAACGGCGCAGCGGATTCGACGGACTCGACGGAACCTACGGAGCAATAATGGCCCGCCCCTGGAACTTCTCGGCAGGCCCCTCGGCCTTGCCCGAGGTGGTGCTGCAGCAAGCCGCTGCGGAAATGCTGGACTGGCACGGCAGCGGCATGTCCGTGATGGAAATGAGCCATCGCGGCAAGCACTTCGTGCAGATCTGCGATGAAGCCGAATCGGATCTGCGCGATCTGCTGAGCCTGCCGGCGGACTACGCCGTCATGTTCATGCAAGGCGGAGGTTCCGGGGAAAACGCCATCGTTCCCATGAATCTCATGGGACGCCGCGGCACGCCGGCCGCCGACTTCGTCGTGACGGGCCACTGGTCCAAGCGTTCGTACAAGGAAGCCGGCCGCTACGGCAGCACCCATCTGGCAGCAAGCAGCGAACAGGCTGCCCAGCTGGACGGGCGCGAGCAGGGGCCGCTGACCTGGGTGCCGACGGTCGACACCTGGCAGGTGCGCAAGGAATCGGCCTACCTGCACCTTTGCAGCAATGAAACCATCGGCGGCGTCGAGTTCACGGATTGGCCCGACACTGCCGCGCTGGGCGCACCCGACGTGCCGCTGGTCGTCGACGCGTCCTCGCATTTCCTGTCGCGTCCGATGGACGTGACGCGCTGCGGCATGATGTACGCCGGCGCGCAGAAGAACGCCGGCCCGGCGGGCGTGACCATGGTCATCGCGCGCCGCGACCTGATCGGCCATGCCTTGCCGATCTGCCCGTCCGCGTTCGACTACGCCAACGTCGCCGCCGAGCACTCGCGCTACAACACGCCGCCCACCTTCGCGATCTACGTCGCGGGCCTGGTGTTCAAGTGGGTGAAGGCCAATGGCGGCGTGGCCGGCATGGAAGCCGCCAACAAGGCCAAGGCCGATCTACTGTACGGCTACCTGGACGGCAGCGGCTTTTACCGCAACCCCATCCACGCGCCGGTGCGCTCGCGCATGAACGTGCCGTTCGTGCTTCGCGACGAGTCGCTCAACGACGCCTTCCTGCAAGGCGCCGAGGCGGCCGGCCTGACGCAACTGAAGGGCCACAAGAGCGTGGGCGGCATGCGCGCCTCCATCTACAACGCCGTGCCCCTCGCCGGGGTGTCGGCGCTGGTCGAGTACCTGAAGGAATTCGAGCGCCGCCATGGATGAAGACCTGCAGCGCAAGCTGCTCCCCTTGCGTGAACGCATCGACGCGTTGGACGCGCAGATTCTTGACCTCCTGTCGCAGCGCGCCCGCGCCGCGCTGGAAGTGGGCGAGGCCAAGCACGCTGCCCAGGCCGACGGCCCGGTGCTGCGCCCCGAGCGCGAAGCCGAGGTCATCCGCCGCCTGCAGCAGATCAACCCCGGCCCGTTTCCGAATGCGGGCGTGGCGTCCGTCTGGACCGAGATCATCTCGGCCTGTCGCGGCCTGGAGCGCGGCATGACGGTCGCCTTCCTGGGGCCGCAGGGCTCGTTCTCGGAGCAGGCCGCGCTGGAGCATTTCGGCCACGCCGTGCAGAAGCTGCCTTGCGCATCGTTTGACGAAGTCTTCCGCGCCGTCGAGGCCGGCCAGGCCGACGTGGGGATGGTGCCCGTGGAGAACTCCACCGAAGGCGCCGTCAACCGCAGCCTGGACCTGCTGCTCAACACGCCGCTGAAGATCCTGGGCGAGCGTTCGCTGGTCATCCGCCATTGCCTGATGTCGCAGTCCGGCAGCATGGATGGCATCAAGACGATTTCCGCGCACCCGCAAGCGCTGGCCCAGTGCCAGAGCTGGCTGACGCGCAACTATCCCGATGTGGAGCGCGTCGCCGCGTCCAGCAACTCTGAAGCGGCGCGCGCCGCGGCGGGCGACCCGAGCATCGCCGCGATCGCGGGCGAGGTGGCTGCTCCCGCCTGGAATCTTGAGGTCATTGCCGCCGGCATCCAGGACGATCCGCACAACCGCACCCGTTTTCTGGCGATCGGCAGCATCGAGCCGCTGATGAGCGGCAAGGACAAGACCAGCCTGATCCTGGCCGTGCCGAACCGCGCCGGCGCCGTCTACGAAATGCTGGCGCCGCTGGCCGCCAACGGCGTGTCGATGACGCGCTTCGAATCGCGCCCCGCGCGCACCGGCCAGTGGGAATACTATTTCTACGTTGACGTCCTGGGTCACCGCAATGATCCCAACGTCCAGAGCGCTCTTGCCACCTTGCAGGCGCAGGTTGCCTATCTGAAAGTGCTGGGTTCCTACCCGGCGCAGTGACACTTCACACCATGACCACCGCATCCAAGCCCCTTGTTGCTCCCGCGCACGTCAGCGCCATCGCGCCCTACCAGGCGGGCAAGCCGATCGAAGAACTGGCCCGCGAGTTCGGGCTGGACCCGGCAACCATCGTCAAGCTGGCCTCCAATGAAAACCCGCTGGGCATGCCCAAGTCGGCGCGCGAGGCCATGCTGGCCGCGGCCGAGTCGCTGGCGCGCTATCCCGATCCCAACGGCTTTGACCTGAAGGCGGCGCTGGCCGGGCGCTATGGCGTTCCGATGGGCTGGATCACGCTGGGCAACGGTTCCAACGACATCCTGGAAATCGCCGCGCTGGCGCTGCTGGAGCCCGGCTCGTCGGCGGTGTATGCGCAGCATTCGTTCGCGGTCTACCGCCTGGCTACGCAGGCGCGCGGCGCGCGCCACATCGTGGTGCCGGCGCAGGACTATGGCCATGACCTGGATGCGATGTTCGACGCGATTGCCGACGACACGCGCCTCGTGTTCATCGCCAACCCGAACAATCCGACCGGCACCTTCGTGCCGGGCGACAAGGTTGCCGCATTCCTGGAGCGCGTGCATGAGGCCCATGGCGATCGCGTCACGGTCGTGCTGGACGAGGCCTACAACGAATATCTCGATCCGGAGTTCCGCTTCGACAGCACCGCGTTGGTGCGCCGCTATCCCAACCTGATCGTCTCGCGCACGTTCTCCAAGGCCTACGGCCTAGCCGGCCTGCGCGTGGGCTTCTCGGTGGCGCAGCCGGCCCTGACCGACCTGCTGAACCGCGTGCGCCAGCCGTTCAACGTCAATACGCTGGCCCAGGCCGCCGCCATCGCCGCCCTGGGCGACACCGCCTACCTTGAAGAGGCCTACGCCTCGAACAAGGCCGGCAAGGCGCAGCTTTGCGCCGCGTTCGACCGCCTGAAGCTGCGCTACGTGCCCAGCTACGGCAACTTCGTGCTCGTGCATGTGGGCGATGCGCCGCGCATCAACCTGGCGCTGCTCAAGCGCGGCGTGATCGTGCGCCCGGTGGCCGGCGACGGCTTGCCCGAGTGGCTGCGCGTGTCCATCGGCCTGCCGCAAGAGAACGACCGATTCATCGATGCCCTGACCGCCATACTGTCCGAATGAACGACGAGTTGCCTTCTTCCGATCAGGGGGCCGCTGGCCCCCTGATTCCTGTATTGGCGGTTGTCGGCGTCGGTTTGATCGGCGGGTCGTTTGCCGCCGCGCTGCGCGAGGCGGGGCAGGTGGGACGGGTGCTGGGGGTGGGGCGCAATGCGCAATCCCTGGCGCGCGCTGTCGAGCTGGGCCTGATTGATGAAGCCGCCTCGGCCGAAGAAGCCGCGGCGCGGGCCGATCTGGTCTTGCTGGCCACCCCGGTGGGCGGCCTCAAGGACGTGCTGTCGCGGATGCGTCCCCGGCTGGCCGCGGGCGCCGTGCTGACCGACGCCGGCAGCACGAAGGCCGAAGTGGTCGAGGCCGCGCGGGATGCGCTGGGCGACCGCATCGGACAATTCGTGCCTGGCCATCCCATTGCGGGCGCGGAGCGCACGGGGCCAGAGGCCGCCGATGCCAGCCTCTACCGCAAGCGTTCGATCATCCTGACGCCTTTGCCTGAAAACAGCGACCGGTCCCTGGATCTGGTGCGCCGCGCCTGGCAGGCCTGCGGGGCGGACGTGATCGACATGGACGCCGACGCGCACGACCGCGTGCTGGCATCGGTAAGCCATCTGCCGCACCTGCTGTCGGCGGTCTACATGGAGCAGGTGGCGACGGCCGCCGACGCCGATACCCGCCTGGACCTGGCGGGCAGCGGTTTTCGAGACTTCACCCGCATCGCCGCCGGTTCGCCGGAGATGTGGCGCGATATTTTTCTGTCCAACCGCGACGCGATGCTGGCCGAACTGGCCGAGGTGCGCGGCGTGCTGGATCGTGCCGAACGCGCCATCGCCGACGGCGACGGCGAGACTTTGCTGAGGCTGCTGGATACGGCGGCCCGTGCGCGCCGCAACTGGCGCAAGGAGTAGCTGACATGGGCGCTTTGCCTTATCTCGATCTGCCGCGCGTGCGGCAAGCGCGGGGCGTCATGGCCCTGCCTGGCTCCAAGAGCATTTCCAATCGCGTGCTGTTGCTGTCGGCGATCGCCGAGGGCAGCACGGCGATCACCGGCCTGCTGGATTCCGACGATACGCACGTCATGCTGGGCGCCTTGCGCCAGCTGGGCGTGCAGGTTTCCGAACTGGACGCCGGCCGCGTCACGGTGCAGGGCGTGAGTCGCTTTCCCGTGGAAAGCGCGGATCTCTTCATGGGCAATGCGGGCACCGCCATGCGCCCGCTGACCGCCGCGCTGGCCCTGATGGGCGGCGATTACCGCCTGTCGGGCGTGCAGCGCATGCACGAGCGCCCCATCGGCGATCTGGTCGATGCCCTGAACGCGCTGGGCGCGCGCATCGACTACCTGGGCCAGCCGGGCTATCCGCCGCTGCATATTGGCCGCGGCGAGATCGCCGACGACGCCGTGACGCGTGTGCAGGGTTCGGTGTCCAGCCAGTTCCTGACCGCCTTGCTGTTGGCGGCGCCGCTGCAGGCGGGCCGCAGCGGCAAGCCCGTGACCATCGAGGTGGCGGGCGAGCTCATTTCCAAGCCGTACATCGAGATCACGCTGAACCTGATGGCGCGCTTTGGCGTGCAGGTGCGGCGCGAGGGCTGGAGCCGTTTCGTGATCGATGCCGGGGCGGCCTACCGCAGCCCGGGCCAGATCGCGGTGGAAGGCGACGCCTCCACCGCGTCCTATTTCCTGGCGCTGGGCGCAATCGGCGGCGGCCCCTTGCGGGTCACGGGCGTGGGTGCGGACAGCATCCAGGGCGACGTGGCGTTTGCCGGCACGCTGGCGGACATGGGCGCCAGCGTGACGTACGGCCCCGGCTGGATCGAGGTTTCCGGCGCGCGCGTGGCCGACGGCGAGCGCCTGAAGGCTTTCGATACCGATTTCAACCTGATTCCCGACGCCGCGATGACCGCGGCGACCCTGGCCCTTTACGCCGACGGTCCCTGCCGCCTGCGCAATATCGGCAGTTGGCGCGTGAAGGAAACGGACCGCATCCACGCCATGCAAACCGAGCTGGGAAAGCTGGGCGCGCAGGTGGAATCGGGGCCGGATTGGCTGCGTGTGACGCCGCCCGCGCAGGGGGCCTGGCGCGATGCGCACATCGGCACCTGGGACGACCACCGGATGGCGATGTGCTTTTCGCTGGCGGCCTTCGGGCCGTCGGCGGTGCGCATTCTGGATCCCGGTTGCGTCAGCAAGACGTTCCCGGGTTACTTTGATGTCTACGCGGGCCTGGTTGCGGCCTAGTTCGGGTACCCATGACTTTGACTGTTTCGACTCTCTCTTCCCAGGTTCCGGTCATCACGATCGACGGCCCCACCGCGTCCGGCAAGGGCACGGTGGCCCATCGCGTCGCCAAGGCGCTGGGCTGGGCGGTGCTCGACAGCGGCGCGCTGTATCGCCTGACCGCCTTGGCCGCCATCAACCGCGGCGTGGCCGCGGAGGACGAGGCGGGGGTGGCCCGCGTGGCCGAAACGCTGGATGTGCGCTTCGAAGGCCCCCATGTCTACCTGGATGGCGCCGATGTCGACCACGAAATCCGCCGCGAGGAAGTAGGCAATTTCGCTTCCCGCGTCGCTGCTTTTCCCGGCGTGCGCGCGGCCCTGCTGGAGCGCCAGCGGGCTTTCAGGCTGCCGCCGGGGCTGGTGGCGGACGGGCGCGACATGGGCACCGTGGTGTTTCCCGATGCGTCCCTGAAGGTGTTCTTGGTTGCCGACGTCGTCGCTCGGGCGGAGAGGCGCCGTAAGCAGTTGATCGAAAAGGGAATTTCTGCTAATCTAGATGACCTTCTGCGAGATATGCGCGAGCGTGATGCCCGCGACACCGGGCGCGCAACCGCGCCACTGGCTCCCGCAGCGGACGCACATGTGCTGGATTCGTCTGATTTGACGATTGCAGAGACGGTGCAGGCAATACTGGATTTCTGGCAAACGGCCTAGGTAGGCAAAGCCAAAGGGCAAACCCCGCCGAACCTTCACCGGAATCCACGGAGCGCTGCTCCAACACGGTTTTTTTGATTAGGCCCTGCTCAAGCCAGGCGACACCCCCACGGGCCACCCCGCAAGGGCAAACCGGCAGGCAGGTATTTTGACTCCACTGTGGCGGGCAATCCGCCGCGGTGTGTTCTTAACGGCCATTTCGGCCCAATGGATTTCAACCCCATGTCTTCCGTTTCCACTACCGCCACCGGCGGCGAAAGCTTCGCCGACCTTTTCGCACAAAGCCTCAAGAGCCAGGACATGAAGTCCGGCGAGGTCATCAGCGCCGAAGTCGTGCGCGTCGACCATAATTTCGTCGTCGTCAACGCCGGCCTGAAGTCCGAAGCGCTGATCCCCCTGGAAGAGTTCCTGAATGACCAGGGCGAGCTCGAAGTGCAACCCGGCGATTTCGTCTCGGTGGCCATCGATTCCCTGGAAAACGGCTACGGCGACACCATCCTGTCGCGTGACCGCGCCAAGCGCCTGTCGGCCTGGCTGCAGCTGGAAAAGGCCCTGGAAAACGGCGAACTGGTTACCGGCACCATCACCGGCAAGGTGAAGGGCGGCCTGACCGTCATGACCAACGGCATCCGCGCGTTCCTGCCGGGTTCGCTGGTGGACCTGCGTCCGGTCAAGGACACTACCCCGTACGAAGGCAAGACCCTCGAATTCAAGGTCATCAAGCTCGACCGCAAGCGCAACAACGTTGTGCTGTCGCGTCGCCAGGTGCTGGAAGCCAGCATGGGCGAAGAGCGTCAAAAGCTGCTCGAAACCCTGCACGAAGGTGCCGTGGTCAAGGGCGTGGTCAAGAACATCACCGACTACGGCGCGTTCGTTGACCTGGGCGGTATCGACGGCCTGCTGCACATCACCGACATGGCCTGGCGCCGTGTGCGTCACCCCTCCGAAGTCCTGCAAGTGGGTCAGGAAGTCGAAGCCAAGGTCCTCAAGTTCGACCAGGAAAAGAGCCGCGTCTCGCTGGGCGTCAAGCAACTGGGCGAAGATCCGTGGGTGGGCCTGGCTCGCCGCTACCCGCAAGGCACCCGCCTGTTCGGCAAGGTCACGAACCTGACCGACTACGGCGCGTTCGTTGAAGTCGAAGCCGGCATCGAAGGCCTGGTTCACGTCTCCGAAATGGACTGGACCAACAAGAACGTCGACCCGCGCAAGGTTGTTACCCTGGGCGAAGAAGTCGAAGTCATGGTCCTGGAAATCGACGAAGACCGTCGTCGCATCTCGCTGGGCATGAAGCAGTGCCGCCAGAATCCGTGGGAAGAGTTCGCCACGAACTTCAAGCGCGGCGACAAGGTCCGCGGCGCCATCAAGTCGATCACCGACTTCGGCGTGTTCGTCGGCCTGCCCGGCGGCATCGATGGCCTGGTTCACCTGTCCGACCTGTCGTGGACGGAAACCGGCGAAGAAGCCGTGCGCAACTTCAAGAAGGGCGACGAGATCGAAGCCGTGGTTCTGGGCATCGATACCGACAAGGAACGCATCTCGCTGGGCATCAAGCAGCTGGAAGGCGACCCCTTCAACAACTTCGTCGCCACGTTTGACAAGGGCGCGGTTGTTCCGGGCACCATCAAGTCCGTCGAAGCCAAGGGCGCTGTCGTTACGCTGTCCGTGGACGTTGAAGGCTACCTGCGCGCTTCCGAGATCTCCTCGGGCCGCGTTGAAGATGCCACCACCGTGCTGACCGCCGGCGAAAACATCGAAGC
The DNA here is from genome assembly GCF_042721735.1 of Achromobacter sp. NPDC058515. Classification (NCBI taxonomy): domain Bacteria; kingdom Pseudomonadati; phylum Pseudomonadota; class Betaproteobacteria; order Burkholderiales; family Alcaligenaceae; genus Achromobacter; species Achromobacter sp. NPDC058515. The sequence goes on along the minus strand of NZ_JBHXNI010000004.1, from coordinate 346,440 downwards.
CATGATCGTCAACATCGACCGCAAGACGCGTTCGATCCAGCTGTCGATCAAGGCCCGCGACAACGCCGAGACCGCCGATACGATCCAGCGCATGTCCGACGCCAGCGCTTCGTCCGGCACCACCAACCTCGGCGCGCTGCTGAAGGCCAAGCTGGACCAACAGCGCAACGACGGTTAATTCGTGACCAAGTCGGAGCTGATCGCCGCCTTGGCGGCCCGCTATCCTCAGCTGGCCGCCCGCGACACCGATTACGCGGTCAAGACCGTACTGGATGCAATGACCCAGGCCCTGGCCTCGGGTCAGCGCATCGAGATCCGCGGTTTTGGCAGCTTCTCGTTGTCGCAGCGGTCTCCCCGTGTCGGGCGCAACCCGAAATCCGGCGAACAGGTGCTGGTGCCTGGCAAACAGGTGCCGCACTTCAAGGCGGGCAAGGAATTGCGCGAACGGGTGGACCTGGTCGGCGGCAATGACGAGGACGCTCAATCCTCCGGATCGAGCGAGTCGATGCCGTCCATGGCAGGTCTGCACGCCATGCATTGACGCGTCGGCCAAGCAAAGGCTGCCTTCGGGCAGATCGGACCGCGGACAAAGCCCCTTGAGAAATCAAGGGGCTTTGTTTTTGTTGCCGCCCCAAGCCGCACCCTCGGGGGCGCCAGGCACGCGTGGCGCGTGTCTCGGAGGGGCATTTATTTCACTAGGGCGGGAGAGGTCGCTTACAATTGATGGTCTCGAATTCTCTGGAGCATGCGTCATGCGCTATCTAGTCTGGGCCCTGCGATTGCTCGTGTTTGTTGCGGTATTGATGTTCGCCTTGAAGAACACCGATCCGGTTGCGGTGAAGTTCTATGCCGATTACGTCGTTCAGGACGTTCCGCTGATCGTCGTCATGCTGGTCGTGTTCGTGCTGGGCGCCCTGTTCGGCCTGCTGCTTACCGTGCCCGCCGCCGTGCGCCGCCGCCGTGAAGCCATCCGCCTGCGCCGTGAGCTGGATCGCATCCAGGCCGCGGTAAGCGGCAATACGCCCGTCGTCCCGCCGGAGGCCGTTGCTCCGATGTCGCCGCTGTGACGGCTTTGAGCCGGCCGCACGTCCCTTTTTTTGCACCGAATTACCGCATGAGCCCGAATAGTGGATTTTGAACCTTGGTGGTTGATTTTCGTGCCGGTGCTGTTCGCGCTTGGCTGGCTGGCCGCGCGCTTCGATATCCGGCAAATGCTGCGGGAAACCCGCAGCCTCCCCGACTCCTATTTCCGGGGACTGAACTTCCTGCTCAACGAGGAGCCGGACCGCGCCATCGACGCCTTTGTCGAAGTCGCCAAACTTGACCCCGAAACCACCGAGCTGCACTTCGCGCTGGGCAGCCTGTTCCGCCGCCGCGGCGAGATGGAACGCGCCATCCGCGTGCATCAGAGCCTGCTGAGCCGTTCGGATCTGCCTGCCGCCGAGCGCGAGCACGCGCAGCATGAGCTGGCGCAGGACTTCCTGAAGGCCGGCATGCTCGACCGCGCCGAAAGCGGCTTCGAACAGCTCAAGGACACGCGCTACGCCTTGCCTGCGCTGCGCTCCCTGATCCGCATTTTCGAATCGGAGCATGACTGGCCGCGCGCCATCGAGGCCGTGAAGACGCTGCAGGGCCTGGTCGACGAGCCGGTTCCGCAGATCGTGCACTACTACTGCGAGCAGGCGCAGACCGCCTTGGCGGCCAAGCCCGCCGACATCGAGGCGGCGCACAAGGCGCTGGACGCCGCCGACCACGCGCTGTCGACCACCGATGCCGCATCCAGCAAGGGCGCGATGGTGCGCACCGCCATGCTGCGCGCGCGCATGGCCCTGATCGAACAGGACCCCAAGCGCGAAAGGCTGTACCTGGAATCCGTCATGACCGATGCCCCCGAATATGCGGGGCTGGTGGCGGAGCAGCTGCTGGCCAATTACCGCGGCGCCGGCCAGGCGCAGGCCGGGCTGGAGTTTCTGCAAAAGCAGTATGCGCGCCATGCCTCGCTGGACCTGTTCAATGTGGTGTTCCGGGAACTCCGGGTGCAGCAGGGCGCGGCGACGGCCTGGGCCTTTGCCCGCGGCGCGCTGCGCAGCCACCCCTCGCTGCTGGGCCTGGATCGCCTGCTGGAGGCCGAACTGGCCAATGGCGAGGGCGATGCCGACCACGGTCCGGTGCCGGGCGCCGATCTCAGCCTGCTTCGCAGCCTGATCCACAAGCACACGCAACGGCTGGACCGCTATGCCTGCCGCAGTTGCGGTTTTCAAGCGCGTCGCTTTTACTGGCAATGTCCCGGCTGCAATGCCTGGGAAACCTATGCGCCGCGCCGTCTGGAAGAACTTGAATGAACTCTTTTCCCGCCGAAGCCATTTCGCATAGCCGCGTTCTCGTGGTTGGCGATGTGATGCTGGACCGCTATTGGTTCGGCGAAGTAGAACGCATCTCGCCCGAGGCGCCCGTGCCGGTCGTGCGCGTGGCGCGCCGCGAGGACCGCCTGGGCGGCGCCGCCAACGTGGCGCGCAACGTGGCTGCCCTGGGCGGCCACGTAACCCTGGTCGGCGTATTGGGCGAGGACGAGGCCGGCGACAGCGTCAGGCGCCTGGCCGCCGAGGCCGGCATCCAGGCCGACCTGATCGCCGACGACTCCCTGCACACCACGCTGAAGATGCGCGTGCTGGGACGCCAGCAGCAGCTGCTGCGGGTGGACTTCGAGCAGCATCCGGGGCAGGCCGCCCTGGACAGCGTGGACGCCGCGCTGGCGCGCCATCTGGCCAATCACGACATCGTCGTGCTGTCGGACTACGCCAAGGGCGTGCTGACCCGCGTGGAGTCCCTCATTTTCCTGGCGCGCAATGCCGGCATTCCCGTGCTGGTGGACCCCAAGGGCGATGACTATTCCCGCTATCGCGGGGCGACGCTGGTCACGCCCAACCGCTCGGAAATGCAGCAGGCCGTGGGCCGCTGGAATTCCGAAGCCGAATTGACCGACCGGGCGCAGCGCCTGCGCGCCGAACTGGACCTGGAGGCCTTGCTTGTGACGCGTTCCGAGCAGGGCATGACTTTGTTTACCGATGCGGGACGAGACCACACCGACGCGCAGGCGCACGAGGTGTTCGACGTATCCGGCGCGGGCGACACCGTACTGGCCACGCTGGCGGTCTCGCGCGCCATCGACTTGCCGTGGGCCGAGGCAATGGGCTGGGCCAACATGGCCGGCGGCATTGCCGTGGGCAAGCTGGGCACGTCCATCGTCACCGCCGCGGAATTGGCAGGAGAGCACTCATGATCGTCGTTACCGGAGCCGCGGGCTTCATAGGCAGCAACCTGGTGCGCGGGCTTAACCGCCGCGGCATCGAGGACATCATCGCGGTCGATGACCTGACCGAGGGCGACAAGTTCGTCAACCTCGTCGATTGCAGGATCGCCGACTACATGGACAAGGACGACTTCCGCCGGCGCGTGGCCGACGGCAGCCTGCCCGAGGTGCGCGCCGTGCTGCACCAGGGCGCCTGCTCGGACACGACCGAGCGCAACGGCCGCTACATGCTGGACAACAACTACCGCGTCACGCTGGAGCTGTTCGAGTTCTGCCAGGCGCGCCGCATCCCGTTCCTGTACGCCTCGTCCGCCGCGGTCTATGGAGGTTCGTCGATCTACGTCGAACATCCGGACAACGAAGGCCCGCTGAATGTCTACGGCTATTCCAAGCTCCTGTTCGACCAGGTGCTGCGCAAGCGCATGGACAGCCTGACGGCGCAGGTCGTGGGCCTGCGCTACTTCAATGTCTACGGCCAGCATGAACAGCACAAGGGCCGCATGGCCTCGGTGGCGTTCCACAACATGAACCAGTTCCTGGAGCATGGGCACGTGCGCCTGTTCGCGGGCTGGGACGGCTATGTGGACGGCGGCCAGAGCCGCGACTTCATTTCCGTCGAGGATGTGGTTGCCGTCAACCTGCACTTCCTCGATCATCCCGAGCAGTCCGGCATTTTCAACTGCGGCACGGGCCGGGCGCAGCCCTTCAACGACGTGGCGGCCGCCGTGGTGAACACCCTGCGCGCCGAGCGCGGCGAGGCCGAACTGACCCTGGCGCAACTGGTCGAGCTGGACCTGATCCGCTACATCCCGTTTCCGGACGATCTCAAAGGCCGGTACCAGAGCTATACGCAGGCCGACGTCACGCAGTTGCGCGGGGCAGGGTTCACCGCGCCGATGCGCGATGTGCAGACCGGCGTGGCGGAGTATGTGCGCTATTGGCGCGCCCGCAGGTAAGCGCCGCGCAAGCCGGCAGCCCGAAAAACCACCGCGACCCGGTGGTTTTTTTTCGCCCGCCGGGTTGCCGGGGTGGATGCTTTTGTTCACTGCGCGGCCAGGCGCGCGGGCCCGCGGCCATGATGTCGACGTGGCGCGACAGCCGTTGCGCCCGGTCCTTTCAGGAGAGCCACATGAACCCGTTTGTGCAATCCACCGTTGCCCGCGCATCGCCGCTTTCGCGCTGGCGCAGGCCGCGCCGCACGCCGGCGCCCGACTGCCCCCACACCAGGCAGCGCGCCTTGCGCCAGGCGGTGAGCGTCCTGCTGCTGACGGCTGGCCTGGGCCTCGCGCCGCCGCCGGCGCGGGCGGTGGACGTCAACCAGGCCAGCGCCACCCAGCTTGAAGGCATCCGCGGAATTGGCCCCCGCACGGCCGAGATCATCGTGCGGGAGCGAGAGCGGGGCGGCGACTTCGAATCGCTGGAGGACCTGAGCGAGCGCGTGCGCGGCATAGGCCAGAAAAAGGCCCAGGCTCTGCAGGCGGCCGGCCTGACGATAGGCGGCAAGTCCGGCGCTGAAGCCGCGCCGGGCAGTCCGGCGGCTGCGCCGGCCGCGGCGGCCAGGCCGGCGCAGGCCAGACCCGCGGCCGCCAAGCCGGCGGCTTCAACCGCGGCGCCGGCGCGCGCCAAGCCCTGAGGGGGGCAGGGGAACCCCTGGCGGGAGCGCGGCTTTTGGCCGCGTCCGCCGCCAGGCGGAGTTATGATCGTCGGCATGACTACTACCTACCCCACTATCGAGCAAACCGTCGGCAACACGCCGCTGGTGCGCCTGCAGCGCATCCCCGGGGCCGCGGGCGCGGCGCGTGGCAACGTCATCCTGGCCAAGCTGGAGGGCAACAACCCCGCGGGCTCCGTGAAGGACCGTCCGGCCTTGTCGATGATCAAGCATGCGGAAGAGCGCGGCGACATCAAGCCGGGCGATACCCTCATCGAAGCCACCAGCGGCAATACCGGCATTGCGCTGGCCATGGCCGCCGCGATGAAAGGCTACCGCATGATCCTGATCATGCCGGACAACCTTTCCGTGGAACGCCGCGCGGCGATGACGGCCTACGGCGCCGAACTCATCCTGACGCCGGCGGACAAGGGCGGCATGGAATACGCGCGCGACCTGGCCACCGAAATGCAGGCGGACGGCCGAGGCCTGGTGCTGGACCAGTTCGCCAACCCCGACAATCCGCGCGCCCACGTCGAGACCACCGGCCCGGAACTCTGGGACCAGACCGACGGACGGATCACGCATTTCGTGAGCGCCATGGGCACCACGGGCACCATCATGGGCGTGTCGACCTACCTGAAGTCGCGCAATCCCGCGGTGCAGGTGGTAGGAGCCCAGCCGGCGGAAGGCTCGCAGATCCCGGGCATCCGCAAGTGGCCGGAAGCCTACATGCCCAAGATTTTCGACCGCAGCCGGGTGGACGCCTACGAATCCATCGAGCAGTCCGAAGCCGAGGTCATGGCGCGCAGGCTTGCCTCGGAAGAGGGCATCTTCGGCGGCATCTCGTCGGCGGGCGCGCTGGTCGCGGCGCTGCGCGTGGCGGAGCGCGTGAACGACGCCACTATCGTATTCATCGTGTGCGACCGCGGCGACCGCTACCTGTCCACGGGGGTCTTCAACTGAACATCCAGGATCTCAGATGAAAAAAGGCGCCCCGGCCATTGCCGGGGCGCCTTTTTTTGCGGGCGCCGGATCAGCGCGCCACGCGGGCCTCGATCTCGGTGGCCAGGTCGGCCACGGAGGTGGCGTAGAAATAGCTGCGGTTGTACTTGGTCAGCGCGAAGAAGTTGGGTGTGCCGACGCGGTACTGCGCGGTGCCCCGGGCCTCTTCCACCAGGTCGACCACGCCCACCGGCTGGCTGCCCCAGCCCTCGCTGGAGGCGCCCGGCTGCAGGCGCGCGCCGGCCGCGGAGAGCGTGCCCCAGCTTTGCTTGGGCTCCAGGCCGCCGTCGACCAGCGCGGTCGGATCCGCGGGCAGCGCCACGGGCGCGAACACCGGCAGGCCTCGCTGCCAGCCATGCTGCGCCAGGAAGCTGCCCACGGACATGATGGCGTCCCGGGTGTTGTTGGTCAGGTCGATATGGCCGTTGTCGTCGCCGTCCACCGCGTAGTGCATGACGCTGGTGGGCATGAATTGCGGCATGCCGATGGCGCCGGCATAGGAGCCCAGCGTTTCCAGTTCCAGCTTGTCCTTCATGACCAGCGTCAGGAAGTCGGCGAGCTGGCCGCGGAACATCGTGGCGCGTTCGGGCTTGGCGGGATCCGGGTAGTCGAAGGCCAGCGTGGCCAGCGCGTCCAGCACGCGGAAGTTGCCCATGTTGCGGCCATACAGGGTTTCGACGCCGATGATGGACGCGATGATGGGCGCCGGCACGCCGAAGCGCTGCGCGGCCTGGTTGAGCAGGTCGCGGTTCTCGTTGTAGAAATCCACGCCCCAGCCGATGCGCTTGGGTTCCACAAAGCGGGACCGGTAGGTCAGCCAGCTGCGCCAGATCTTCTTGCCAGGCGGGGACGGCGCGATAAGGCGCGCCACCGTGGCGTTGTAGCGCGAGCCTTCCAGCGCCGAGACCATCGGCGCGAGCGGGAGCTGGCGTTCGGCGGCCAGTTCTTCCACGAACGAACGGACTTCCGGGCGCAGCGCGCCCGAGGCCGTCAGCGTGGCGGGAGCGTCATCCGGGAGTTCGGAGCCGAGTGTCGGCGTACTGGGCCCGATGCGGATGGGGGCGGTGCCTGAAGCCGGCGCCGTCTGGGCCGCGGGCGTGATGGAGGGGGCAGTGGGGGCGGTGGTGGAGCACCCCGCCAGCAGGGCGGAAAGCGTTCCGAGTTGCAGTATTCGCCGACAGATGAACATAATCTTCCTTATGGAGACCATGTATCTTACCCACCCGGCATGCCGCTTGCATGAAATGGGCAGTTGGCATCCCGAAAGCCCCCAGAGGCTGGACGCCATTTCCGACCAGTTGCTCGCCAGCGGATTGATGCCTTACCTGGATGACCGGCAGGCGCCTCAGGCGTCCCGCGATGACCTGCTGCGCGTCCACACTGTCCAGTATCTGGACAGTTTGCAGGAACATGCGCCGGACCAAGGGTATTACCCGATAGATCCCGACACCCTGATGAATCCGCACACCTACGAAGCCGCTCTGCACGCGGCCGGCGCGGGCGTGGCGGCGGTGGACGCGGTGATGGCCGGCGAGGCCCGGACGGCGTTCTGCGCGGTGCGTCCCCCCGGGCACCACGCGTGCCGGTCGCAGGCAATGGGGTTCTGCTTTCTGAACAATATCGCCATCGCGGCGCGGCATGCGATGGATGTCCATGGCCTCGCGCGCGTGGCCATCGTGGACTTCGATGTCCACCACGGCAACGGCACCGAAGACGTGTTCGCCGGCGACGAGCGCGTGCTGATGTGCAGCTTTTTCCAGCACCCTTTCTTTCCCAACAGCGGCACGGAGCATCCGGCCGCCAACATGCTGAACGTGCCCGTGGCCGCCTATACGGCAGGCGCCGCCGTCAAGGCCATCGTCACGGATGCCTGGCTGCCCAGGCTGGAGGCGCACCGCCCCGAACTGATCCTGGTGTCGGCCGGATTCGATGCGCACCGCGAGGACGACATGGGCCAGATGGGCCTGGTGGAAGCCGACTACGCGTGGATCACCGAACGGCTCGTCGAGGTGGCCGAACGCCACGGTCAGGGCCGGATCGTCAGCACGCTTGAAGGCGGTTACAACTTGTCCGCCCTGGGCCGCAGCGTGGTTGCGCATATACGGGCGCTGGCGAAGCTGTAGAATCAGGAAAAAATTGTGCAATGCGATCCCGGCGCATGCCGGGTCATTATTTCCATTTGGAGGCAGCGGGATGAAGGTGTTGGTACCTGTCAAGCGCGTCGTTGACTACAACGTCAAGGTGCGCGTCAAGTCTGATCAGACTGGCGTGGATATCGCCAATGTGAAGATGTCCATGAACCCCTTTGACGAAATCGCCGTCGAAGAAGCGACGCGCCTGAAGGAAAAGGGCGCCGTCGCTGAAGTCGTGGCGGTTTCTTGCGGCGTTGCGCAATGCCAGGAGACGCTGCGCACCGCCATGGCCATCGGCGCCGACCGCGGCGTGCTGGTCCAGACCGATGCCGAATTGCAGCCGCTGGCCGTGGCCAAGCTGCTCAAGGCGCTGGTCGACAAGGAACAGCCGCAGCTCGTGATCCTGGGCAAGCAAGCCATCGATGACGACGCCAACCAGACCGGCCAGATGCTGGCCGCGCTGCTGGACTGGCCGCAAGCCACGTTCGCCAGCAAGGTCGAGCTGGCCGACGGCAAGGTCACCGTGACGCGCGAAGTGGATGGCGGCCTGGAAACGCTGACGCTCAAGCTGCCGGCCATCGTCACCACGGACTTGCGCCTGAACGAGCCGCGCTACGTCACGCTGCCGAACATCATGAAGGCCAAGAAGAAGCAGTTGGACACCGTCACGCCCGAAGAACTGGGTGTTGACGCCGCGCCGCGCCTGAAGACGCTGAAGGTCAGCGAGCCGCCCGCCCGCAAGGCCGGCATCAAGGTGGCCGACGTTGCGGCCCTGGTGGACAAACTCAAGAACGAAGCGAAGGTGGTCTGATCATGACGACGCTGGTTATTGCCGAACACGATAACGCCCAGCTCAAGGGCGCAACCCTGAACGCCGTCGCCGCCGCCGCCAAGATCGGAGGCGACGTGCACGTGCTGGTCGCCGGCGCCAATGCGCGCGCCGTGGCCGACCAGGCCGCTGCCGCCGCCGGTGTCGCCAAGGTCCTGCTGGCCGATGCGCCGCAGCTGGCCGATGGCCTGGCCGAGAACGTCGCGGCCCAGGTGCTGGCCGTGGCTTCGAACTACAGCCATATCCTGTTCCCGGCCACCGCCTCGGGCAAGAACGTGGCGCCGCGCGTGGCCGCCAAGCTGGACGTGGCGCAAGTCTCCGACATCATCGGCGTGGAATCGGCCGATACGTTCCAACGTCCGATCTACGCGGGCAACGCCATTGCCACCGTGCAATCGGCCGACGCCGTGAAGGTCATCACCGTGCGCACGACGGGCTTTGACGCCGTCGCCGCGCAAGGTGGCTCGGCCGCCGTGGAAGAGATCGCCGCCGTTGCCGATTCGGGCCTGTCCGCGTTCGTGGGCCGTGAAGTCGCCAAGAGCGACCGTCCTGAACTGGCCGGCGCGCGCGTGGTGGTGTCGGGCGGCCGCGGTCTGGGCAGCGCCGAGAACTTCAAGATCCTGGATCCGCTGGCCGACAAGCTGGGCGCAGCCCTCGGCGCTTCGCGCGCGGCCGTCGACGCCGGCTACGCGCCGAACGACTGGCAGGTCGGCCAGACGGGCAAGATCGTCGCGCCGCAGCTGTACGTGGCGGTTGGTATCTCGGGTGCAATCCAGCATCTGGCCGGCATGAAGGATTCGAAGGTCATCGTCGCCATCAACAAGGACCCCGAAGCCCCGATTTTCGGCGTGGCCGATTATGGCCTGGTGGGTGATCTGTTCCAGGTCGTGCCTGAACTGACAAGCGCGCTGTAAACCAGTCCGCCAGGCAGTATGCAAAAACCCGCGAGCTTGCTCGCGGGTTTTTTTATTTGCGGCGAACCTTATTAGATGGTTGCTTGAATCTCAAACCTTTTGATTTCCTATAGATTCTGATAATGTGTTTCGCGCGCGGCAGGATTCTTCGCGCAAGTGCTCGGCCTGTACAGAACGAAGGAGATTCGGGATGGAATGGTTTTTCGACACGCTACGAAAGTATCCAGAGCTGGCGGTTTTTCTTACGTTGGGCCTGGGATACTGGATCGGGGCCAAAAAAATCTTTGGGTTCAATCTGGGCGCGGTAACGGGTACTTTGCTGGTGGGTGTGCTGGTCGGTCAACTGGACCTCACCATCGCTCCAATCCTGAAGCAGGTGTTCTTCCTGCTTTTCCTCTTCGGTCTGGGCTATGGCGTCGGACCGCAATTCTTCCGAGGCATGAAAAGCGATGGCCTTCCTCAGGTCATCTTCGCGGTCATCATCTGCGTGCTATGCCTATTGGTAACCTGGGGCACGGCGGTCGCGTTCGGCTTTGACGCCGGCACCGGCGCGGGGCTGCTCTCGGGGGCGCAAACGATTTCAGCGGTGATGGGCGTAGCCACCGACACGATCAACGGCCTGAGCATCGATGCCGCCACCAAGAAGCAATGGATCGACAGCATTCCGGTGGCCTATGCGGTCTGCTACATCTTCGGCACGGTGGGCAGCGCATGGATCCTGGCTTCGTTGGGCCCGAAGCTGATGCGCGTGGACATCGTCAAGGAATGCCAGGAGTACGAGGCCAAGATGTCGGGCGGCTCGGATTCCATGGAACTGTCGGGCTACCGCAAGTTCATTGCACGGGCGTACAAGCTGGACCACGCCGAATACTCGGGCAAGACGGTGGGCGAACTGGAGGCAAAGTTTGTCGACGCCCGCGTCTTTGTCGAACGCATCCGCCGCGGCGACCAGATCCTCGATACCGATTCCACCACGGTGCTGCAGGCCGGCGATATTCTCGGCGTGACCGGGCGCCATGACGCCCTGGTCTTGCAGGCTGCGGGCATCATCGGCGCCGAGGTCGAGGACCGGGACCTGATCAACCTGCCCGCCGAGATTGTCGAGGTCGTGCTGACCAACAAGAAACTGGCGGGCAAAACGGTCAAGGAAATCTCGGAGGACGAGACCGCGCGCCAACTGGGGCGCGGCGTATTCCTGCGCAAGGTCGTGCGCGGCGGCCATGAGATGCCGATCAACTGGGGGCTGAAGCTGGACCGGGGCGACCGCCTGTTCCTGCTGGGCGCCAAGCGCGACGTCGAGCGCGTGGTTGGAAGGCTGGGCTATGTGGATCGGGCCACCGACCAGACCGACATGGTGTTCGTGGGCTTCGGCATCCTGCTCGGCGGCCTGTTCGGCACCTTGGTGCTGACCGTGGGCGGCATTCCCATCACCTTGTCGACCTCGGGCGGCGCGCTGATCTCCGGGCTGGTCTTCGGCTACCTGCGGTCCGTGCATCCGACCTTCGGCCGCGTGCCGGAACCGGTGCACTGGTTCCTGACATCCGTGGGGCTGACCGCCTTCGTCGCGGTGGTGGGCATCTCGTCCGGGCCGGGCTTTGTCCAGGGCTTCCAGCAGCTCGGGGCGAAGCTGTTTGTCGCGGGCATCATCGCCACCAGCGTGCCGATGATCCTGGGCGTGTTCATCGCCCGCTATGTCTTCAAGTTCCATCCCGCCATCGTGCTGGGCGTCTGCGCGGGCGCCCGGACCACGACAGCCGCCATCGGACAGATCACCGAGACGGCGAAAAGCCAGGTGCCCGCCCTGGGCTACACGGTGCCTTACGCGATCGGCAATACCCTGCTCATCATCTGGGGGATTGTCATCGTCATGCTCATGACCTAGTGAGACTGCCCGCAAGCTTCGCGCTTGCGGGCTGCACGAGAGAGGGGCGGCGAGCGACCTCGGCCGCCCCTGCAAGCGCCTGTCATAACGCAAACCAGGAGTACTGAACAATGGCTTCCACCACGCCTCTCACCGTCAGCCTGGCCTCGGCCTTGAAAACGACCCGTTCGCGCCAGCGCGACCTCGAGCAGCTTTCGCCCTTCGAGCTGAAGGACTACCTGATTACGCTGGCCAAGGAAAACCAGCAAACGGCCGCGCTGACCATGCTGAACGCCGGGCGCGGCAATCCGAACTGGATCGCTACCGAACCGCGCGATGCCTTCTTCCTGCTGGGCCGCTTCGCGATGAAGGAAGCGCGCCGCGTGCGCGACGACGCCATCCTGGCCGGCATGCCGGCCAAGAAGGGCTGCGCCGACCGGCTGCGCAAGTTCCTGTCCAAGCACAAGGGCGAAGAGGGCTACGACTTCCTGGCCGGCGTGCTGGAGTACGGCGTGAAGGTCAAGGGCTTTGATCCCGACGAATGGATCCACGAGCTGACCGACAGCATCATCGGCGACAACTACCCCGTGCCGCCGCGCGCGCTGGTCCATCTGGAACAGATCGTGCACGACTACCTGATCAAGGAAATGTGCGACGGCCGCCCGCCCAAGGGCAAGTTCGACCTGTTCCCTGTCGAGGGCGGCACGGCGGCCATGTGCTACATCTTCGATTCCCTGATGCAGAACGGCCTGCTCAAGCAGGGCGACACCATCGCGCTGTTCCTGCCGACCTTCACGCCCTACATCGAGATCGCGCATCTGGAGCGCTTCCAGTTCAAGATCGTCGCCATCAACGCCAACAGCATGCGCGCCGACGGCACGCATGACTGGCACTATCCGGCCTCCGAGATCGCCAAGCTGGAAGATCCGAAGATCAAGCTGGCGGTCACGGTCAACCCGAGCAACCCGCCGTCCGTGGCGTTCAGTCCGGTCGAGATGAAGCAGATCGTGCGCCTGATCCGCAAGAACCCGGATCTGGTGCTGGTGACGGACGACGTGTACGGCACCTTTGTGCCGAACTTCCGCTCGCTGATGGCCGAAGTGCCGCACAACACGATCTGCGTGTATTCCTTCTCGAAGAACTTCGGCTGCACGGGCTGGCGCCTGGGCGTGATCGCCACCCACGAGACGAATACGATGGACCGCCGCATCGCCGAACTGCCGGCGTCGTGGAAAAAGCGTCTGAACAAGCGCTACGGCGCGATGACGATGGAGCCCGAGAAGCTCAAGTTCATCGACCGGATGGTTGCCGATAGCCGCAACGTGGCGCTGAATCACACGGCGGGGCTGTCCCTGCCGCAGCAGGTGCAGATGGGCTTCTTCGCGCTGTCCCATCTGCTGGACCTGAAGGACGCCTACAAGCATCTGACGATGGAGATCGTGCGGGGCCGCCGCGATGCGTTGTGGCGCGGCCTGGGCATCCCGATGCCGCCGGAGGATCCGATGCGCGGCTGGTATTACGTGGAACTGGACTTCATGGTCTGGGCCAAGAACACGTATGGCGACGCCTTCTGCAAGTACATGACCGGCAACTACGAGCCGGTGGACTTCCTGTTCCGCCTGGCGGAGAAGTCGGGCGTCGTGCTGATGGACGGGGGCGGCTTCGGCGGCCCGCCGTGGTCGATCCGCATTTCGCTGGCCAACCTGGACGACGGCGACTACGCCAAGATCGGCAAGTACATGGTGGAAGCGGCGACCGAGTACGTCGAGGCATGGAAGGCCGGCGAGGTGGTGCGTTCGGGCCCCACCGCGGGCAAGGGCCAGACGGTCAAGGCGTCGGCGGCCAAGCGCGTCGCGGCCGGCAAGACCGCAGCCAAGAAGGCGGTGAAGAAGGCCGTCAAGAAGGCCGACACCGCAGCCAAGTCCGCCAAGAAGGCCACGGCCGGCAAATAGGCAATCACAGGGCGACATGACCTCATGACATGCTCCGTCGGGTTTTTCAATAGCGTCCCCATCGCGGTTCTGTTCGTCACGGTGGGTTTGGGATACCTGATCGGCAAGCTGAAGGTCGGCCCGATCCAGCTGGGCGGCGTGTGCGGAACGCTCATCGTCGCCCTGCTGATCGGCCAGACGGGTTGCCAGATGCGCGGCGACCTGAAAGAGGTCGCGTTCGCCCTGTTCATCTTTGCCATGGGCTACTCGGGCGGCCCGCAGTTCTTCGCCAACCTCAACCGGTCCAGCCTGCGCTACATCGTGCTGCCGGTCATCGAGGCCCTGCTGGTGCTGACGATCGTGCTGGCGGCGGTGCCGATGTTCGGCCTGGATGCCGGCACGGCCGCCGGCCTGGCCGCGGGAGCGGCGACGGAGTCCGCGGTGGTGGGCACGGCGGCGGAGGCGCTCAAGCACCTGGGATTGCCGGATGCCGAGGTGCAGCGCATGGAGGCCAATATCGCCACGGCCTACACGCTGACCTATCTGGTGGGCCTGATCAGCATCGTGTTCTTCACCAGCCAGGTGGCGCCCGCGCTCCTGCGCATCAATCTGCGCGAGGCATCCAAGGCCCTGGAGGAAAAGCTGGGCGTGACCTCGGGCGAGGGCGATGAGGCCAATCTTCCCACGCTGCCCCGCCTGGTCGGGCGCGCCCACGTCGTCAAGGACGCGGACGGCAAGACGGTGGCCGAGGTGGAGGCGCAGCTGGGCGGCCGCACGGCGATCAGCCGCATCCTGCGCAACGGCGAGGCGATCGACGCCACGCCGGATGACGCGCTGGCGACCGGCGACGTCGTGGTGGTGCTGGGCATGCGCCGCTTCGCGCTGCGCGCCGGCTCGGTGATCGGCCCGGAAATCCAGCTGCCCGAGGCGCATGCCGACGACCTCCAGCTGAGCGAGCTGGCCGTCGTGGTCAACAAGAAATCCGTCAACGGGCGCACGGTGGGCGAACTGGCCAAGCGGCCGGGCGCCCGGCGCGCGCGCGGGGTTTTCCTGCAATCCATCGTCAGGTCCGGCCATGTGCTGCCGCTGACGCCGGCGACGGTGGTGCAGTACGGCGACCTGGTGACGCTGGTGGGCGCCGAACCCGAGCTGTCCGAAGCCGGGGCGGCGCTGGGCAATGAATTGCGCCGCAGCGGCGTGACCGACCTGGTGTTCCTGGCGTTCGGCATTCTTGCCGGCCTGATGGTGGGCGGCCTGAGCGCGCGGATGTGGGGCATCCCGGTCTCGCTGGGCAGCGGGGGCGGGGCGCTGGTGAGCGGCCTGGTTTGCGGCTGGATCAACGCCAAGCGGCCCGCGATCGGCCATATTCCCGGCCATGCGGTGCAACTGCTGAAGGACCTGGGGCTGGCGATTTTCGTGGCTTGCGTGGGCCTGTCGGCCGGACCCGACGCCATTTCCCTGATCCGCGAGCATGGCGCGGTATTGCCGCTGATCGGCCTCCTGGTGTCCCTGGGGCCGGCGTGCCTGTCGCTGTGGGTGGGGCACAAGATCCTGAAGATCGAAGGCCCGCTGCTGGTGGGCGCCATTGCCGGCCAGCACGTCAGCACCCCGGCCATCAGCGCCATCCTGACCGCCAGCGGCAGCTCCGTGCCGCTCCTGGGCTATACCGTCACTTACGCCATTGCCAACGTGCTGTTGCCAGTGCTGGGGCCGATCATCGTGTCGTTGGCGTACCATCTGAGTTAGCGCTCCGCCGGCGGCAAGCCGGACGGGGCCCGTCAAGCGCATACAGAAACGCATTGGACGCGAGGCGCGCGCCGCCTCGCCGTTCGTCGCACCCGGAGACATCATGCCCTACGTAACCCCGCTGCAGGACTTCCGCTTTGCCCTGAGAGAACTGGCCGGGCTGGACGATATCCTGAAACTGCCCGGCTTCGAAGAAGTGACGCCCGACCTGGTGGACGCCATCCTGGAAGAGAACGGCCGATTCGTCGAACAGGCGGTGGCGCCGTTGAATGTGCCCGGCGATACGCAGCCGCCGGTCTGGAAGGACGGCCAGGTCGCGACGACGCCGGGTTACGCGGAAGGGTTCAAGGATTACGTGGCGGGCGGCTGGCAGGGCCTGCAGCACCCGCAGGCCTGGGGCGGGCAGGGCCTGCCCAAGCTGGTGGCGGCCGCGCCGGGCGAGAACATCCAGGCGGCCAGCCTGGCGTTCTCCTTGTGTCCCATGCTGACCGACGGCGTGATCGAGGCGATCCTGACGGTCGGCTCGGACGCCCAGCGCAAGCAGTATGTGCCCAACCTGATCGGCGGCAAGTGGACGGGGACGATGAACCTGACCGAGCCGCAGGCGGGTTCCGACCTGGCGCAGGTGGCCACCCGGGCGGTCAGGCAGGACGACGGCAGCTATCGCCTGTCCGGCCAGAAGATCTTCATCACCTATGGCGAACACGACCTGGCCGAGAACATCATCCATCTGGTGCTGGCCCGCACGCCGGACGCGCCGGCGGGCGTGAAGGGCATTTCGCTCTTCATCGTGCCCAAGTTCCTGGTGGCGGCCGACGGCAGCCTGGGCAAGCGCAACGACGTCTGGTGCGCGTCGCTGGAGCACAAGCTGGGCATCCATGGCAGCCCCACGGCGGTGCTGCTGTACGGCTCGGGCAAGGGCGAAGTGGGCGAGGGCGCCATCGGCTACCTGGTTGGAGAGCAGAACCGCGGCCTGGAATACATGTTCATCATGATGAACGCCGCCCGCTACTCGGTCGGGCAGCAGGGCATCGGCGTATCCGAGCGCGCCTACCAGCACGCGCTGGCGTACGCGCGCGAACGCGTGCAGGGCCGCGCGGTGGAAGGCTCTGCCGGACCAGTCGCCATCGCTCGCCATCCCGACGTGCAGCGCATGCTGATGACGATGAGAGCGTTGACCGAGGCGGCGCGCGCCGTGTCCTACGTGACGGCCGCCGCGCACGACAAGGGCACGCACCACCCCGACCCGGAACAGCGCTCGCGCAACCGCGCCTTCTATGAATACATGGTGCCCATCGTCAAGGGCTGCTCCACGGAGTCCGCGGTGGAGGTCGCGTCGCTGGGCATCCAGGTGCATGGGGGCATGGGCTTCATCGAGGAAACCGGCGCGGCGCAGTTCTATCGGGATGCCCGCATCCTGCCCATCTATGAAGGCACCACGGCGATCCAGGCCAATGACCTGGTCAGCCGCAAGACCCAGCGCGACGGCGGCGCCACCGCCTACGCCGCCATCGCCGCGATGCGCGAGACCCTACGCGCGGTCGAGGCGGAATCGTCGCGCGCGGCCGCTCCCGAACGCGACGCCTTGCGCCTCTTGCGCGACAACCTGGATGGAGCCATCCAGGCGTATGAGGCGGGCGTGGGCTTCATCCTTGAGCAGTCGGCCGCGAACATCCGGGCGGTCTATTCCAGCAGCGTCCCCTACCTGATGCTGGCGGGCGTCGTGCATGGCGGCTGGCAGATGGCGCGCGCCGTGCTGGTCTGCCGCCGCAAGCTGGCGGCGGGCTCCACCGATCCGTTCTACAAGGAAAAGGCCGCGACGGGATTGTTCTACGCGGCGCATATCCTGCCGCGCGCGCTGGCCCTGTCCGCGGCCGTGCGCGCCGGGGTCGTCGCGGAGGCCTGCGGGGCGGCTTCGAATATTGCATAAGGTTATATGACTTGCGTATTTCCTCGGCTAAAGGTTTGATGGAAGAATCGTTTCATACGCGGTACTGTCCGCAAGGAAACGCTGTCCTGCGCTGCCGGCCATGACGGTCGGGCAAGCCAGTCCCCCCTAACTGAATCCGCATACAGGAGACACCATGAGTCAACTACGCCTGGGCGATACCGCCCCTGATTTCGAACAGGAATCCTCGGCTGGCCCGATCCGCTTCCATGAGTACCTGGGCAACAGCTGGGGGGTGCTTTTCTCGCATCCGGCCGATTTCACCCCCGTCTGCACGACCGAACTAGGCTACACGGCCAAGCTGGCCGACGAGTTCGCCAAGCGCAACGTGAAGGTCCTGGCCCTGTCGGTGGATGGCGCCGATTCGCATACCAAGTGGATCGAGGACATCAACGACACGCAGTCCACGACGGTCAACTTCCCGATCCTGGCCGACAAGGACCGCAAGGTCTCCGAGCTCTACGACATGATCCACCCCAACGCCAGCGCCACGGCTACCGTGCGTTCGGTGTTCATCGTCGACCCGAACAAGAAGGTGCGCCTGACCATCACGTATCCGGCCAGCACCGGCCGCAACTTCAACGAAATCCTGCGCGTCATCGATTCGCTGCAATTGACCGACAGCCACAGCGTGGCCACCCCGGTCAATTGGGAAGACGGCGACGACGTGATCATCGTTCCGTCCCTGCAGGACGAGGCCGTGATCAAGGAGAAGTTCCCCAAGGGCTACAAGGCCGTGCGCCCGTACCTGCGCATTACGCCGCAGCCGAATAAGTAAATTCGAAAAACGGGGGGTAGCCCCCCGCCGGACCGGCGGCTTTCCAGCCGCCGCCACCGCCGCTTTCCCCATAGGGAAACGCGGCGGTTTTTCATTGTTGGGACGGCGATCCTATATGCCTGAGAGCGATGAGCAATCAAAAAATGATTCGTTCCGTTCAGAATGGCCAGCCCCCAAACTTGCTTCCACATTGCCGAACACAGGGAGCAAGGGATGTCTTTCAGGAAAGCCGGTTGGTTGGCCGCCTTGGCCGCAGTGACAGTTTCGTTTGCCGCGATTTCGCCGGCGCAGGCGCAGCAGAAGCAAACGCTGCTGAACGTGTCCTACGATCCCACGCGCGAGCTGTACCGCGCCATCGACGACGCCTTCGTCAAGCAATACAAGGAAAAGGCGAACGTCGACCTGACGATCCGCCAATCGCACGGCGGCTCCGGACGCCAGGCGCGCTCGGTCATCGACGGGCTGGAAGCCGACGTGGTGACCCTGGCGCTTGCCTACGACATCGACGCAATCGCCGACCGCGGCCTGCTGCCGGAGAACTGGCAGGCGCGCCTGCCGCAGAACAGCTCGCCCTACACCTCCACCATCGTGTTCCTGGTGCGCAAGGGCAACCCCAAGCAGATCAAGGACTGGGACGACCTGATCAAGGACGGCGTGCAGGTCATTACGCCGAATCCGAAGACCTCGGGCGGCGCGCGCTGGAACTACCTGGCCGCCTGGGCCTATGCGCTGGAGAAGAACGGCGGCAGCGAAGACAAGGCCCGCGCCTTCGTCGGCGACCTGCTCAAGCACGTGCCCGTGCTGGACACCGGCGCGCGCGGCGCCACCACGACGTTCGTGGAGCGCGGCGTGGGCGACGTGCTGCTGGCCTGGGAGAACGAGGCCTTCCTGGCGCTTGAGGAGCTGGGTCCGGACAAGTTCGACATCGTGGTGCCGTCGCTGTCCATCCTGGCCGAGCCGCCGGTGGCCATCGTCGACAAGATCGTGGACAAGAAGGGCACCCGCGACGCGGCGCAGGCCTACCTGGAGTTCCTCTACACGCCCGCCGCGCAGGAAATCATCGCGAAGAACTACTACCGGCCCTTGGACAAGACGGTTGCGGCCAAGTATGAGTCCAAGTTCCCCAAGGTCAAGCTCGTCACCATCGACGACAAGATCTTCGGCGGCTGGCGCAAGGCGCAGAAGGATCACTTCAGCGACGGCGGCACCTTCGACCAGATCTACCAGCCCCAGAAGAAATAATCGGACAACGATCGGACGACGGCCATGACTACCGCCTCGAACCCGACGGCAAACGGCGCGCAAGCGCCTTTTGCCGTTCGGCGCAACAGCCCGGGCGTGCTGCCCGGATTCGGCATTTCCATGGGCTACGCGGTGTTCTACCTGAGCGTGCTCGTGCTGATCCCCCTGGCCGCCTTGCCCATCAAGAGCGCGGGGCTGGGATGGCAGGGCTTCTGGGATGCGGTGACGGCGCCGCGCGTGCTGGCGTCCTATCAACTGACGTTCGGCGCGTCGCTGATCGCGGCGCTGGTGAACCTTGTGTTCGGCACCGTCGTCGCCTGGGTGCTGGTGCGCTACCGCTTTCCCGGCAAGAAGGTGCTGGACGCGCTGGTCGACCTGCCTTTCGCGCTGCCCACCGCCGTGGCCGGCATTGCGCTGACCGCGCTGTATTCGCAGAAAGGCTGGCTGGGCGGCCCCCTGTCCGAATGGTTCGGCCTGAAAGTGGCCTTCACGCCGCTGGGGATCGTGATCGCGCTGATCTTCATTGGCGTGCCCTTTGTGGTGCGCACCGTGCAGCCGGTGCTTGAAGACGTGGAGCGCGAGATCGAGGAAGCGGCGGCCAGCCTGGGCGCCAACCGCTGGCAGACCATCCGCCGGGTGCTGCTGCCGACCATCCTGCCCGCGCTGATGACCGGCTTTGCGCTGGCGTTCGCGCGCGCGGTGGGCGAGTACGGATCGGTGGTGTTCATTGCCGGAAACATGCCCATGGTGTCCGAGATCACGCCGCTTCTGATCATTTCCAAGCTGGAGCAGTTCGATTACGCCGGCGCGGCCGCCATCGCGACCGTGATGCTGGTCCTGTCGTTCGTGCTGCTCCTGATCATCAATCTGTTGCAGGGCTGGCAGGCGCGCCGCGGCCTGGGGAGGCAGTCATGAGCGCATCGGACCGTCCCGCTCACCTGACCGAGCCGCGCTGGGTGCGCGGCGTGCTGCTGTTCGTGGCGTTGGGATTCCTGACGCTGTTCCTGCTGGTGCCGCTGGCGGCGGTGTTCGCCGAGGCCTTCAGGAAAGGATGGCAGCTGTACCTGGACGCCATCGTCGAGCCGGACGCGCTGGCGGCCATCCGCCTGACGCTGCTGGTCGCGGCGATCGCCTTGCCGGTGAACCTGGTGTTCGGCGTCGCCGCCGCCTGGGCCATCACCAAGTTCCAGTTCCGCGGCAAGCAGTTCCTGATCACGCTGATCGACCTGCCGTTCTCGGTGTCGCCCGTGGTGGCAGGCCTGGTGTTCGTGCTGCTGTTCGGCACGCAGGGCTGGTTCGGCGGCTGGCTGCAAGCCCACGACATCAAGATCGTCTATGCGGTGCCGGGCATCATCCTGGCGACGCTCTTCGTCACGTTCCCTTTCGTGGCGCGCGAGCTGATTCCGCTGATGCAGGCGCAAGGCAGCGAGGAAGAGCAGGCCGCGCTGACCCTGGGCGCCAGCGGCTGGCAGATCTTCTGGCGCGTGACCCTGCCGAACATCAAGTGGGGCCTGCTGTACGGCGCCATCTTGTGCAACGCGCGGGCCATGGGCGAATTCGGGGCGGTGTCGGTGGTGTCCGGGCAGATCCGGGGGCTGACCAACACGATGACCCTGCATGTGGAAATTCTCTACAACGAATACCAGTACTCCGCGGCGTTCGCCGTCGCTTCGCTGCTGGCCCTGCTGGCGCTGGTGACCCTGGTGGCGAAGAACGTGGTCGAGTGGCGCAATGCGCGCCTGATGCAGGGCGCCGACCAGCCGGTCGAGTACCCGGGCCCCGCGGTGGCCATCAAGCCGGCCGTCGCCTGACGCGACGGATACGAAGGAGACAGGCATGAGTATCGAAGTTCGCAATCTATCCAAGCGGTTCGGCCAGTTCCGCGCGCTCAACGACGTTTCGCTGCATATCGAGACGGGCGAGCTGGTGGCGCTGCTGGGGCCGTCGGGCTGCGGCAAGACGACGCTGCTGCGCATCATCGCGGGGCTGGAGTCGGCCGATTCCGGCAGCGTGCTGTTCGCTGGCGAGGACGCCACGGCCGTGGACGTCCGCCAGCGCCAGGTGGGGTTCGTGTTCCAGCACTATGCGCTGTTCAAGCACATGACGGTTTTCGAGAACGTGGCCTTCGGCCTGCGCGTCAAGCATCGCTCGCAGCGCCCGTCCGAAGACCAGATCAAGCGCAAGGTGCACGACCTGCTCAGCCTGGTGCAGCTGGACTGGCTGGCGGACCGCTATCCGGCGCAGTTGTCGGGCGGACAGCGCCAGCGCATCGCCCTGGCGCGCGCGCTGGCCGTCGAGCCGCGCGTGCTGCTGCTGGACGAGCCCTTTGGCGCGCTGGACGCCAAGGTGCGCAAGGAGCTGCGGCGCTGGCTGCGCCGGCTGCACGACGAACTGAACGTGGCCAGCGTGTTCGTCACGCATGACCAGGAAGAGGCGCTGGAGGTATCGGACCGCGTGGTGCTGATGAACGCGGGCCGGATCGAGCAGGTGGGCACGCCGCGCGAGGTGTGGGAAGGTCCGGCCACGCCGTTCGTCTACGGCTTTCTGGGCGACGTGAACCAGTTGCAGGGCGTGGCCACGCGCGGCGTGTGGGAAGGCGCCGGCCTGTCGCTGCCGGCCCCCGAGCTGCCGCACGCCGACGCCCAGCGCGCCACCGCCTATGTGCGGCCGCACGAATTCGATATCGAGCGCTACCGCGCGGATGCCGACGGGATTGCCGTGCGCCTCTCGCACGCCTATCTGGCCGGGCCCAGCGCCTACCTGGAACTCGCCCGCCAGGATTCCGACGCCATCATCGAGGCCGAAGTGCCGGAGTACCTGTACCGGGAACTGAACCTGCGCGACGGCGAACCCCTTCTGGCGCGTCCCCGCCGGGCGCGCATCTTCGCGGTGCAGCCATGACGACTATTCTTTCCGCCGAACTGGACGCCGGCCTGGCGGCGCGCTGGCGCGATCTGGCGGCGCGCCTGGCCGATATCCAGCGGCGCTATCCGGATGCCGCGCTGGCGTCTTCGCTGGCGGCCGAGGACATGGTGCTGACGCACGCCATCTACGACGCTGGCCTGGAGCTGGAGGTGTTTACGCTGGACACAGGCCGGCTGCATGCCGAGACGCTGGGCGTGCTGGACGCGGTGAGCGAGCGTTATGGACGCGAGGTGACGGTGTACAGGCCTGTCGCCGCCGCAGTCGACGAGCATGTGGCCGCGCATGGCGCCTTCGCCTTCTACGAAAGCGTGGAGCTGCGCAAGGCCTGCTGCCAGATCCGCAAGGTCGAGCCGCTCAAGCGCGCCCTGTCGGGCCGCGGCGCCTGGATCACCGGGCAGCGCCGCGCGCAGTCCACGACGCGCGGCGAGTTGCCGCTGGAAGAGGACGACAAGGCCTTCGGCCTCTACAAGTTCAACCCGCTGGCCGAGTGGAGCGAGGATGAGGTCTGGGCCGCCATCCGCGCGCTGGGCATTCCGTACAACCCGCTGCATGACCAGGGCTACCCCTCGATCGGCTGCGAGCCCTGTACGCGCGCGATCCGCCCGGGCGAAGACCTGAGGGCAGGGCGCTGGTGGTGGGAGTCGTCGGACTCCAAGGAATGCGGCCTGCATGCGGGCAACCGGGTCATCAGTATCGTGGCGCGCGACGATTGAAGCCGCCCATGAATTCAAAATCTGTTTTAGGGGAATACCTATGTCTGCTGTGATCCAACGCAGCCACCTGGATTGGCTGGAATCGGAAGCGATATTCATCCTGCGCGAGGTGGCCGCCGAAAGCGAAAAGCCCGTGCTGCTGTTCTCGGGGGGCAAGGACTCCGTGGTGCTGCTGCGCCTGGCCGAGAAGGCGTTCCGTCCGGGACGGTTTCCGTTCCCGTTGATGCACATCGACACCGGGCACAACTTCGACGAAGTGATCGCGTTCCGCGACGCGCGCGCGGCCGAACTGGGCGAAACCCTGATCGTGCGCAGCGTCGAGGATTCGATCAGTCGCGGCAGCGTCGTGCTGCGGCGCGAGACCGATTCGCGCAATGCGGCCCAGGCGGTGACCCTGCTGGAGGCCATCGAGGAGTTCGGCTTTGACGCCTGCATCGGCGGCGCCCGCCGCGACGAGGAAAAGGCGCGCGCCAAGGAACGCATCTTTTCGTTCCGCGACGAATTCGGCCAATGGGACCCCAAGGCCCAGCGCCCGGAACTGTGGAGCCTGTTCAACACGCGGGTGCATCGCGGCGAGAACATGCGCGTGTTCCCGATCTCGAACTGGACCGAGCTGGACGTCTGGCAGTACATCCAGCGCGAGCAGCTCGCGCTGCCGCCGATCTACTACACCCATGAGCGCGAGGTGGTGCGCCGCAAGGGTCTGCTGGTGCCGGTCACGCGGCTGACGCCGCCGCAGGAGGGCGAGCAGGTCGAGCGCCTGTCCGTGCGGTTCCGCACAGTGGGCGACATCTCCTGCACCTGCCCGGTGGCGTCAGACGCCGCCGACACCATGGCCATCATCGCCGAGACGGCGGTGACCGACATCACCGAGCGCGGCGCCACGCGCATGGACGACCAGACTTCCGAGGCCTCGATGGAGCGCCGCAAGAAGGAAGGCTATTTCTGAATGCACGATGCGCCGGCGCATGCCGGCGTCTGGGGACGCACATGAATGCACTGAACGATTCTTTTCTTTCCGGCGCCGGCACCGGCGTGCTG
The DNA here is from genome assembly GCF_042721735.1 of Achromobacter sp. NPDC058515. Classification (NCBI taxonomy): domain Bacteria; kingdom Pseudomonadati; phylum Pseudomonadota; class Betaproteobacteria; order Burkholderiales; family Alcaligenaceae; genus Achromobacter; species Achromobacter sp. NPDC058515. The sequence goes on along the minus strand of NZ_JBHXNI010000004.1, from coordinate 322,414 downwards.
CGCCTGATCACGGCGGGTTCCGTCGATGACGGCAAGTCCACGCTGATCGGCCGCCTGCTCTATGACAGCAAGGGCGTGTTCGCCGACCAGCTCGATGCGATTTCGCGCTCCAAGCACAAGCGGGTGGCCGGCGACGGCATCGACTTCTCGCTGCTGACCGACGGCCTGGAGGCCGAGCGGGAGCAGGGCATCACCATCGACGTGGCCTACCGCTACTTCTCTACGCCCGCGCGCAAGTTCATCGTCGCGGATGCGCCCGGCCACGAGCAGTACACGCGCAACATGGTGACGGGCGCCTCGACGGCGGACGTCGCCGTCATCCTGATCGACGCCACGCGCGCCGCCGACGGCAAGCTGCTGCCGCAAACCAAACGCCACAGCACCATCGCGCGTCTCCTGGGCATCCGCCACATCGTGGTCGCCGTGAACAAGATGGACCTGGTGGACTGGGACCGCGCCGTGTTCGAGCGCATCCGCGACGCCTATGCGGATCTGGCGGGCAAGCTGGGCATCGCGCATTTCGACGCGCTGCCGCTGTCGGCCCTCAACGGCGACAACGTCGTGACGCTGTCGCCGAAAACGCCGTGGTACGAAGGGCAGCCGTTGCTGTCCTTGCTGGAGTCGCTGGACCTGGCCAGCGATGGCCGCGCCTTGCCGCTGCGCTTTCCCGTGCAGTGGGTGGCGCGCCATGATGGCGACCGCAAGGAGGATTTCCGCGGCTACGCCGGCCGCGTGGCCAGCGGCGTGCTGCGTCCGGGCGACGAAGTCACGGTGCAGCCGTCGGGCGTGACGGCGGTGGTGCGCGAGGTGCGCGCCTTCGACCGCGCGCTGGATGAGGCCGTGTCGGGCGACTCGATCACCCTGGTGCTGGATCGCGATGTGGACGTGTCGCGCGGCGACGTGATCGTGCATGCGTCCGCGCCCGCGCAGGTGTCGCGCGAGTTCGAGGCCGAGTTGTGCTGGCTGGATTCGCAGGCCTTGAATCCGGCGCGCAAGTACCTGCTCAAGTCGGGCACGCGATTGACGTCGGCAAAGATACGCGCGGTGCTGTCGCATCGCGATATCCACGAACTGCAGGAAGTGGAAAACACCGAAGGCACCTTGCGCATGAACGATATCGGCCGCGTGTCGTTCACCACGCGCGAGGCGCTGGCGGTTGATCGCTATGACGATGTGCCCGCGACCGGCGCCTTCATTCTGATTGACGAGGCTACGCATCAGACCGCGGCGGCGGGGATGTTGCGATAAGCGGAAAGAGGCGGGAAAACAACGGGATTCTGGGCCGATTTTCTGTGTTGTTTTTCTTCCAAATCCAATGCTGGCGCGGGTTTCCAGCGCATATCGCCTGATGAAAACGATTTGTTCGGACGTCGTCTTCGTCTTGCGGTAAAGTTGGGTTGTCTTACGAAAAGGCTTTTGGTGCTTGTCAAAACCACTGTGTTTTTGTACAGTAGTTTTCATGGCACGCACCGATCATTCTTTTCCCGCCGGTTCTGGGTCCCCGGCTGCCGCCCCCGCCGCCTTGCGCGGTCGGGGTGCGGTTACTAATGTTCGGCATCGCTTTCAGCGCGATGACCGCGTGCAGGTCGACGATGGCTGGTCCTCGTCCGGTTTGCCCGCCGACTTCGTAGATTCTGTCCCCGATAATTCCCCCGATGGGTCGCGCCCCGGCGCCGTCGTCATTCCCATCCTGCCCGATACGCGTTGCACCCCGCCCGCGCCCAAGACCACGGTCACGGCGGAAGAGGCGCGCAAGATGCTGTCGCGCAACGATTCCCCCGACATTCCCTTCGACGTCGCGGTCAACCCGTATCGCGGGTGCGAACACGGCTGCGTGTACTGCTACGCCCGGCCCACGCACTCCTACCTGGGCTACTCTCCCGGGCTGGACTTCGAAACGCGGCTGGTGGCCAAGGCGAACGCCGTTGAAGCCCTGCGCGCCGAACTGAGCCGGCCGGGTTACAAGCCCTCGCCCATCAACATCGGTTCGGCCACGGACGCCTACCAGCCCATCGAGCGCGACTGGCGCCTGACCCGCGGCCTGCTCGAACTCATGCTGGAAACCCGGCACCCCGTCACCATCGTCACGAAGAACGCGCTGGTCGCCCGCGACCTGGACCTGCTGGCCGCTTTGGCGGAGCAGAACCTGGTGGTCGTCTACATCAGCATCACGACGCTGGATGCCGGCATGGCGCGCACGCTGGAGCCCCGCGCCGCCGCGCCGTGGCGCCGCCTGGAAGCCGTACGCAGCCTGACGGACGCCGGCGTGCCGGTGGGCGTGCTGGTGGCGCCCGTCATCCCGTTCATCAACGACGAATCCATGGAACACATCCTCCAGGAGTCCAAGGCGGCGGGCGCGCATTACGCCAGCTATACCGTCCTGCGCCTGCCCTGGGAGGTCAAGACTCTGTTCGAGGACTGGCTCAACGCGCATTACCCGGACCGCGCCCAGCGCGTGCTGCACCGCATCGAAGACCTGCGCAACGGCCGCCGCAATGATCCGAATTTCGGTTCCCGCATGCGCGGAACCGGCATCTGGGCCGACCTGCTGCGCCAGCGCTTCGCCGTGGCGACCCGCAAGCTGGGGCTCAACCGCCACCGGCTGGCGCTGGACTGCGACCGTTTCCAGCCTCCGGCGGGCCCCGGGGCCACGGCGCCGCTGTTCGCGGCCGGCGCCACCGGCCAAGCCGCCCAGGCGCCGGCAACCGCATCCGGCGCCGGTCCGGCCGCTTCCGATTTCCTATCCCCGGTTGGCGCGCAAGCGTCTTCAGGGGTCCCTTTTCCCAGTGGTTTGCCCGCCGTCAGCGGCGCGTACGGGCGTGGTGCGCGCCAGTTGCGCGCCATGGCGGCCGGCCAGTTGTCATTGTTCGATTGACCGCAGGCGGCTGTTGCCCCGCGCGCGCATGCCAAGGCGGTCCGCCAAGGCGCTGAAACGTTTATCCAAGGAGTTCCCATGAACACCGCTGATTTTTCCGTCCTGTCGGATGAGCTCGTCGTCTCGCTGAATCCCCTGCGCCGCAGCGCCCATCGCGCCCGCGCCTTTTGCGCCAGGCTGACTGGGCTGGCCATGCCCTGGGCGGCGTCCGGGGCCGGCATCGAGCCCCGCCAGCGCGTGCGCTCCGGCACGACGCCGGCCCGGTGGCCGTTCCCGCCCGCGCCGGTCGAAGAGGGCGCGCTGACGGGCAATGCCGTGGTTGCGCCGGCGGCGCCGGCCGTCGTGCCCGTGGCAACGCCGGTCGCGCCCGCCATGCCCGCCGCCCCTGCCGTCCGCGATCACTGCCTGGGCAACGCCACCGTCGAACCGGTGTCCCAGCAGGTCACCATGAAGGCGATGGTGACGGACGTGGTGCTGGTGCTGGCTTGGGGCGCAATGATCCCCGGCCTGATGTGGCTGGGCGTGGCTGGCGGCTTCTAAGTCATTGATGGTCAAGCGTTTGTTGGAAAACGCCAGGCGGACGAACGACGTTCAGCTCGATCCCAACAGGATCACGCCCGCCAGGATGGACAGGCAGCCGGCCAGCCGGCCAGGCCCGACCTTTTCTCGCAGCAGGAACATGCCGGCCAGGGTGCCCAGCATCATGGACATTTCGCGCGCAGGCGCGACCAGGCTGAGCGGGGCGCCATTGCGCAGCGCGTACAGCACCAGAATGTAGCCCAGCGGGGACAGGAATCCCACCGCCAGCGCCAGGTGCCAGTGCCCGCGCATGGATTCCCAGGCCTGGGTACGGCGGCGCAGCATGTGCGGCGTCATCATGGTGGTCCGCGTGACACAGGTAAACCAGTCGAACAGCACCGGGCTGATCAGCAGCACCTTCACGCCGTACGCGTCCACCACCGTATAGGCGGCAATGAACAGGCCGATCACCACGCCCCAGCGCACGCCTACCCAGGCCTGCGCATGCTTGAAGATGGCCAGCCGCCCCTGGGTGGCGATTAGCAGCACGCCGATGACCACGCACAACATGCCGACGATGCCGGTGCTGGTGGCGGGCTCGCCCAGCAGCAGGAAGGCGCCCGTGGTCGAGAGCAGCGGACCGGTGCCGCGCGCAATGGGATAGACCACCGACAAGTCGGCCACCTGATAGCCGCGCTGCAGGCACAGGCTGTAGCCCAGATGCAACAAGCTGGACGTCAGAATGGCCCCGACCACCGGCCAGGTCCAGGTCATGCCGTCATGCATCAGCACCCAGATCACCCACGGCGCGTAGAGCACCGAGGCGCACAGGCCATAGGCGAAGACGAAGGGAGCGCCCACCATGGCCGCCCGCTTGGCGAGCAGGTTCCACGTTGCGTGGGCCATCGCCGCCAGGACGACCAATATCAGGGACGAGTACGACATGAGGGAACAGCGTCAGATGACGTGTTTGTTACAGAAAGGGGAAGGGTACCGCAAAGCGTAGGGCAGGCGCTCATGTTACCTGAGGCTCAGGCGAATTTTTGGTGTAGAATCATTGGTTTGCCAAATCTCATCCTCTGCTTGCGGCACGAGCATTGCACGAAAACCCGCCGGGTTGGCTGCAATGCACACGCGGATGGCTTGATGTGACCCCTTGGTGTGACCCGGTTCTTGAATTGGCGTGTTGGTTTGGTCGGCTGATAACCCAGCTGATGCGAATCCGATGCCAGTCAGGGGCGGCCACATGCAAGAAAGCCAGCGCGAACAACATCGAACGGCAAAAGTTTTAGCCCGCAAAGACATGATGATCTAGGAGTTCTAATGAACCTCATCGCTATCCTGGAACAGGAAGAAATTGCCCGTCTGACCGGCGGTCAAGCCAAGCCTGAATTTGCTCCTGGTGACACCGTCATCGTGAGCGTGAACGTCGTTGAAGGCACCCGCAAGCGCGTGCAGGCTTTCGAAGGCGTTGTCATTGCCAAGCGCAACCGCGGCCTGAACTCCGCGTTCACCGTGCGCAAGATTTCGTCGGGTGAAGCCGTGGAACGTACGTTCCAGCTGTACTCGCCGCAAATCGCCAGCATCGAAGTCAAGCGCCGCGGCGACGTGCGCCGCGCCAAGCTGTACTACCTGCGCTTCCGCTCGGGCAAGTCGGCACGTATCAAGGAAAAGCTGGTCAGCAAGCAAGCCTCGGCGGCTTGATCGCTTATCGGTACACGGCCCAGCCAGTGTCGGACGCTCACGCCAACCCGCGTTTCCGTCCGGCACAGGTTTCCGGGTTAAAAAGGCACCTGCGAGGGTGCCTTTTTCTTTTTACAAAGCCGTATGTCTGATTCCTCGTCTTCCGCGCGGCCCCGACGGCCGCTCGCGCGCCCGGGCTTTGACCCGGCTACGCAACCTTGGGTGGTGGCCAACGAGTCCTTGCCGGCCGTGCCCACCAGCCTGCTGACCCCGGATTCCTTGCGGGGCACGCTCAGCCAGCCGTCCACCTGGACGCTGGAGCTTTCACGCGACAACGATCTGCGCTATCCGGGCCGGGAAGGCACGCCCGTGCCGGCCGCGGTGCTGATTCCGCTGGTGACGCGCGAGAACGGCGTGCACATCATGCTGACGCAGCGCGCCGCGCATCTGCACGATCACGCTGGCCAGATCAGCTTTCCGGGCGGACGCATCGAGACCAGCGACCCCACGCCCGTGGCCGCGGCCCTGCGCGAAGCACAGGAAGAAACAGGCTTGCCGTCCAACCATGTGGAAGTGCTGGGCAGCATGCCGCCTTACCTGACCGCAACGGGATTCTCGATCATCCCCGTCGTATCCCTGGTGCGCCCTGGCTTTCATCTGGCGCCCGATGCGTTCGAGGTGGCCGAGGTGTTCGAGGTGCCGCTGTCGTTCCTGATGGACCCGGCGAATCATCGGCTGTACGAAGCCAGGCTGGACGATGGCCGGGTGCGTCATTATTACGGCATGCCCTACGGCAAGCATTTCATCTGGGGCGCCACGGCCGGCATGCTGCGCAATCTTTACCATCTGCTGCGCCACGGTTTCGCGCCGAGCTGATCCCCGCCGCGCGCCGGCAAATGAAGACGGCCCCGACAGGGGCCGTTTTCATTGCTGTGGGTGGACGGGCGATCCCGCCTAGTAGCGCTGCTGGCCCGCCAGGTTTTCTTCCAGGATCCGCTGGTACAGGGCGTAGCGCGCCGGATCGATCTTGCCTTCCTGCAATGCCGCGACCACGCCGCAGCCCGGTTCGTGCCGGTGCGAGCAGTTGTAGAAGCGGCAGGCTTCGATGGGCTGCGTGAATTCCGGAAAGCCGCGGATGATGTCTTCGCGGGTCAGGTGCTGCAGGCCGAAGGCCTGGAATCCGGGCGAATCGATCAGGTCTCCGCCCGGCGCCGGCAGGTGGTAGAGCCGGGTGCTGGTCGTGGTGTGCTTGCCCATGTCCAGCGCGGTCGAGTGTTCGCGGGTGGCGGCGGCGGCGCCGGGCACCAGCACGTTGAGCAGCGTCGATTTGCCCATGCCGCTCTGGCCCAGCAGCAGATTGGTTCGTCCGGCCAGGCGCGGCGCCAACAGGCTGTGGACCTTTTCGGGCTCCAGGGCGCTCAGCTCGATCACGTCCACGCCCAGCGCCGCAATGGGCGCCAGGCGCGCGCGCGCGGCGGGCAGTTCGTCCGCGAGGTCCGTCTTGTTCAGGATGATCAGCGGCGAAATGCCCGCGCTCCAGGCTCCCGCCAATGCCCGGCCGGTGAGGTCGTCCGAGAAGGTCGGCTGCACGGCGATCACGATCAGCAGCTGGTCCACGTTGGAGGCGAACTGCTTGGAACGCATCTCGTCCGAGCGGAACAGCAGGTTGGTGCGCGGAAGGATCGCGTCGATGGCGCCTTCGTCCTTGCCCTGCGGCGTGATCCGCACGCGGTCGCCCACGGCGGCGCCGGCCTTCTTGCCCCGGGGGAAGCACTTGCGCAATGCGCCGTCGGCAAGCTCGACGGTGTAGTGGCGCCCATGGGCGGCGATGATGCGGCCTTCCATCGGGGGGCGCGTGGGCAGGCCTTCGTGCGGGGCACTGGGCGGCGAGGTCTTGGAGCTGCGCGGCGCGCTCATGCGGCGGGCGCCATCAGGTGGCGGATGCGCACGGCGGCGGGGGGATGGCTATCGTAGAAGGCGGAATGCACAGGGTCGGGGGTCAGCGTTGCGGCGTTGTCGTCGTAGAGTTTGACCAGCGCGGATACCAGGCGTTCCGGCGAACTCTGTTCGGCCGCATAGCGGTCCGCCTCAAATTCGTCGCGGCGCGAGTACCAGCTGGCCAACGGCGTGAATATGAAAGTGAATACGGGGATGGCCAGGAAGAACAGCAGCAGCGCCATGGCGTCATTGCGGCCGCCCAGTTGCGGCATGACGCCCAGGCCCACGTAGAACCAGGGCTGCTGGGCGACCCACCCGAGGATGGCGAAGAATACCAGCGCCGCGCCAAAGCTGAAGACAATGCGCTTGACGATGTGGCGCTTGGCGAAATGGCCGAGTTCGTGCGCGAGCACCGCTTCAATCTCGTCGGCATTCAGGCGCGCCAGCAGGGTGTCGAAGAACACGATGCGGCGGGAACGTCCGAAACCGGTGAAGTAGGCGTTGCCGTGGGCGGACCGGCGCGACCCGTCCATCACGAACAGCCCGTTCAAGGCAAAGCCGCAGCGCTGCGCCAGCCGCTGGATGCGCCCGGCCAGTTCAGGGTCGGACAGCGGCGTGAACTTGTTGAAGAGCGGGGCGATGAACATCGGGTAGATGATCAGCAGCGCCAGGTTGAACACCGTCCATAGCGCCCAGGCCCAGACCCACCAGTACGCGCCGGCGCTGCCCATCAGCCAGAGCACCGCGGCGGCCAGGGGCAGGCCCAGCACCGCCGCGACCAGCAGGCCCTTGAGGGCGTCCGCGACGAACAGCCGGGGCGTCATGCGGTTGAATCCGAAGCGCGCCTCCAGCTTGAATTGCCGCCATAGCGTGAAGGGCAGGCCGACCAGGCCCAGCACCAGCGCCACCACCACCAGCAACAGCATCTGGCGCACGAAATCGTTGCTGGTAAGCTGGCTTACCTGCAGGTCGATGAATTGAAGTCCGCCCATCAGCGTCAGGCACACCAGCAGGATCGCGTCGTAGGTGCGCTCCAGCATGCCCAGCTTGACCCGCGCCACCGTGTAGTCCGCCGCGCGCTGATGGCTGGCCAGGCCGATGCGATGGGAGAATTCCGAGGGCACCTGGCCGCGATTGCGCGCGACGTGGCGGATCTGGCGCGAGGCCAGCCACATGCGCACGGCAATATCGGTCAGCAGGAAGGCAACGAACAGCAGTGTGAACATGGGCGATGCGGCTTGCTCAAGAAGGGATGTGCGAAAATCGCGTGTTTTATAGGCAAATTATATGGCTGCGAACGAAAACCGCCTGATCTGGCTCGACATGGAAATGACGGGGCTCGACCCCGAGAAAGAGCGCATCATCGAAGTCGCCGTCGTGGTGACCGAGCCTGACCTGACGGTCGTGGCCGAAGGCCCCGTGCTGGTGGTGCATCAGCCCGACAGCCTGCTCGACGCCATGGACAACTGGAACAAGTCCACCCACGGCAAGAGCGGCCTGATCGACAAGGTCAAGGCGTCCACGGTATCCGAGGCGCAGGCAGAGGATACGCTGTTGGCGTTCCTGGCGCAGCATGTGCCGGCCGGCAAGTCTCCCATGTGTGGAAACACGATCAGCCAGGATCGCCGCTTCATGTTTGCTTACATGCCGCGCCTGGAGCAGTTCTTCCACTACCGCAACCTGGATGTCAGCACGCTGAAGGAACTGGCGCGCCGCTGGGCGCCGGCCGTCTACAAGGGCTTCGAGAAAAAGAGCCGCCACGAAGCGCTGGCCGACATCTACGAGTCGATCGACGAACTGAAGTACTACCGCGAGCACTTCCTGAAGGTGTGATGCCTTCCGGCGTTCACTGACCGGCCCGGTGTCTTGCCCATGCAATCCTATTCCGTTGCCGCCATCCGCCATGCCGAGCGGCTCGCCCTGGAGCAGGGGCGGGCGCTGATGCCGCTGGCCGGCGCGGCGGCGGCCCGTCATGCCGCCGGGCGCGTCCCGCCCGGTACGCACGTCCTGGTCCTGGCCGGTCCCGGCAACAATGGCGGCGACGCCCTGGAAGCCGCCACCCGCCTGCGCGCCCAGGGATTCGATGTGCGGGTGCTGCTGCCCGCCGGCCCCGCCAGGCTTCCCGCCGATGCCGCCCGCGCTTATGCGGGCTGGCTTGCCGCGGGCGGCGCCGTCCAGGCGACGCTGGCCCCCGGCGAGATTCCCGGCCTGGTCATTGACGGCTTGTTCGGCATAGGCCTGAACCGGCCCTTGGACGCGGACTGGCAGGCGCTGGTCGATGCCGTGAATGGCCGGCGGGTGCCGGTGCCGGTGCTGGCGCTGGACGTGCCCAGCGGGATCGATGCTGATACCGGCGCCGCGCTGGGCCGCCCGATCCTGGCGCGCTGGACCCTTTCCTTCATCGCGCAGGCCAGAGGGCTGGCGCGCCCGGGGCCCGGCCGCGAGGCGGCGGGCGAACTGCTCGTGGACACCTTGGGCGTGACCATGCCCGCCGGCAGCGGCGAGACCCCTTAGGCCGGCCGCCCGCCAAAGCGCGATTCCACATCCTTGGCCAGCGGCGTGTAGCGTTCGTTGTCCTGGCCCGCCAGGGCATCCAGATGGGTTTCCGACGCGTCGAAAACCTTCCAGTAGATGCGGCCGCACAGTTCGCGCGCGGCGTGGCCCGGCCAGTTGTCGGGCAGCATCGGTCCGGGCAATTGGGGATCGTGCAGCACGATCCGGCGCCAGTTGTGCAGCAGCATGACCCGGACCGTGAAGGCCTCGGACGGCGAGGGCGCATCCTCCAGCAGCTTTTCCAGCGGTCCGAAGTTCCTGGAGAACTGGCGGTACTGTTCGGCCACGTCGTCCAGGTTCCAGCATTGCGAGGCCAGGCTGGCGATGGGCAGGCCGCCGGCGCCGGCCAGGTCGCGGGCCGACAGCACCAGCGCGCGGTCGGGGATGCCCAGCTTGTCCAGGATGTCGTGCGCAGCGCGCGCCTCGGTGTGCGGGTGCGCGAACAGGCCCGGCGCAATCATCCCAAACCCTTCCCAGACCAGCTCGCGGCGCAGCTCGCCGCGTTCGGCCAGGCCGTTGCCCGAGCGCGGCAGCGCGACCAGCGTCCATTCCCCGTTCCACTCCCTGGCCGCGCCCTCATAGATGCGCTGCGAGGCGTGGGAGGTATGGCGCGCGCCCTGTTCCGAGATCAGGTAGAGGCTGCGCCGGCCATGCCGCTCCGACTGCAGCCAGTTCTGCGCGACCAGGCGGAACACGCTGGTGCGCAGCAGGCGTTCATTGATCCCGAGCGGGGCCAGCAGTTCGATCAGGCTGCCCAGCCAGATGGCGCCGCCGTGGGGGGCCAGCGCGTCGCCAAGCAAGCTGACGCACAGCGATTTGGCGCGGGGCGGATCGCTTTTCAATAAGCGGGACAGGAAGCGGTCCAGGGGCGACTGAGGGTTTGCCATAAGGGGGGCCGCAAGGGGCCGGTATCGGGATCCTCAATATGATACATAAATCCAATGTGATACAGATTTGAGTTTGACAATGAATTTTTTGTATTAAATAATCTTCCTATGACATGACGGCACTGCGGAGCGTTTGCCTTGCGTTTTCGCAAACCGTCTCAAGGAGACAAACATGTACGCTCAACTCGTCGAAACCGGCGTCAAGCAGGTCAAGACCGCGGACCAGCTCGAAGGCCCGGAACAGGCGTTCCAGCGACGCATCGACGACGGCGTCCGCATCGAGGCCAAGGACTGGATGCCGGAGGCCTACCGCAAGACGCTCGTGCGCCAGATCTCGCAGCACGCGCACTCCGAAATTGTCGGCATGCTGCCCGAAGGCAACTGGATCAGCCGCGCGCCGTCGCTCAAGCGCAAGGCCATCCTGCTGGCCAAGGTGCAAGACGAGGCGGGCCACGGGCTCTATCTGTACAGCGCCGCGGAAACGCTGGGCGTATCGCGCGACGACCTGATCGACGACCTGCACGCCGGCCGCGCCAAGTACTCCAGCATCTTCAATTACCCCACGCTCAGCTGGGCCGACATCGGCATGATCGGCTGGCTGGTCGACGGCTCCGCAATCATCAACCAGATCCCGCTGTGCCGCTGTTCCTATGGCCCGTATGCGCGGGCCATGGTGCGCGTCTGTAAGGAGGAGTCCTTCCACCAGCGCCAGGGCTACGACCTGCTCATGCAGATGTGCCTGCACGGCACGCCCGAACAGAAGGCCATGGTCCAGGACTCGCTGAACCGCTGGTGGTGGCCTGCCCTGATGATGTTCGGCCCCTCGGACGCGGACTCCCCCAACAGCGCCCAGTCCATGGCCTGGAAGATCAAGCTCTTCTCCAACGACGAGCTGCGCCAGAAGATGGTGGACCAGACCGTGCCCCAGGCCGAGTACCTGGGCCTGACCGTCCCGGACCCCGACCTGAAGTGGAACGCCGAGCGCGGCCACTATGACTTCGGCGAGATCGACTGGAGCGAGTTCTACGCGGTGCTCAAGGGCAATGGCCCCTGCAACCGCGAACGCCTGGCCGCGCGCGTCAAGGCGCACGAGGACGGCGCCTGGGTGCGGGACGCGCTCGTCGCCTACGCCGACAAGCAGGCTGAGCGCAAGGCCGCCTGAGCCGCGCGTCGACTTCACGCTACTCCATCATCAGAGACCGGTGCGCGCGCGGCGCGCCCGGCATTAGAGGAAATCCATCATGAGCAAAGACTGGCCTTTGTGGGAAGTCTTCATCCGCAGTCAGCACGGACTGGCGCACAAGCACGTGGGCAGCCTGCACGCCTCGGATGCCGAAATGGCGATCAACCACGCCCGCGACGTCTATACCCGCCGCAATGAAGGGCTGAGCATCTGGGTGGTGCGCGCGGCCGACATCTCGGCCAGCAGCCCCGGCGACAAGGACCCCCTGTTCGAACCGGCCAACAGCAAGGTCTACCGGCATCCGACGTTTTTCCCGATGCCCGAAGAAATCAAGCACATGTAAGGCGCGGGCGTAGACATGGACAAGACATTCTTTGAGTACCTGCTGCGCCTGGGCGACTCGTCGCTCATCCTGTCGCAGCGCCTGGGCGCCTGGACCGGCCACGGCCCTATCCTCGAAGAGGACCTGGCGCTGACCAACACCGCGCTGGACCTTCTGGGCCAGGCCCGCATGTGGTTGACCCTGGCCGGCGAGGTCGAGGGCGCCGGCCGCGACGAAGACGCGCTGGCCTACCTGCGCGACGCGCACCAGTACCACAACGTGCTGCTCGTGGAGCGCGACAACGGCAACTACGCCGACACCATGGCGCGGCAGTTCCTGTTCGACGTCTGGCATTACTTCCTGCTGCAGCGCCTGGAGAAGTCGGCCGACGAGCGCGTTGCCGCCATTGCCGCCAAGTCGATCAAGGAAGTGACCTACCACGTGCGCCGCTCGTCGGACATGGTGGTGCGCCTGGGCGACGGCACCGCCGAAAGCCACGCCAAGATGCAGGCCTCCGTCGACGACGCCTGGCGCTTTACCGGCGAACTGTTCGCCGACGACGCCATCGACCTGGACCTGGCCGCCCGCGGCATCGGCTGTGAGCTGTCCGCCCTGCGCCAGCCCTGGCTGGCGCATGTGCGCGAAGTGCTGGAAGAGGCCACCTTGACCGTGCCGGACGAGGCGGCCGCGAATCATCTGGCGTACCGCGGCGGCCGGCAAGGGCGCCACACCGAGGCGCTGGGCTACGTGCTGGCCGAGATGCAGCACCTGCCGCGCGCCTATCCGGGAGCCACGTGGTGAACGCGCTCGCGCCCGTTTCCGCCGACCAGGTCTACACCTGGCTGCAGGAGGTTCCCGATCCGGAAATCCCCGTGCTGTCCGTGGTGGATCTGGGCGTGGTGCGGGACGTGTCCTGGGACGGCGGCGCCTGCGTGGTCGTCATCACGCCCACGTATTCCGGCTGCCCGGCGATGCGCGAGATCACGCAGGACATCCAGCAGACGCTGGGACGCCACGGCATCGGCGAGGTCCGCGTCGAAACCCGCCTGGCGCCGGCCTGGACGACCGACTGGATGAGCGAGAAGGGGCGCGAGGCGCTCAAGGACTACGGCATTGCCGCGCCCGCCGAACGCGCCATCGACATCTCGGGCATCAGCCGCCGCGCGGTCGGCCCCGCCATCGCGTGCCCGCGCTGCGGCTCGCGCGAGACGCGCCTGGTCAGCAACTTCGGGTCCACATCGTGCAAGGCGCTGTACCGCTGCGTGTCCTGCCGCGAGCCCTTCGATTATTTCAAGACTCACTGAGAGTGGTTGCTAGATGAGCCAGAACCAATTTTATTCCTTGAAGGTGGCCTCCGTGGCGCGCAATACGCGCGATGCGGTGGTCGTGACCTTCGACCTGCCCGAGGCGCTGGCGGAAGAGTTCGCCTTCCTGCCCGGCCAGTACCTGACGCTGCGCACCCAGCTCAACGGCGAAGAATTGCGCCGTTCGTACTCCATCTGTTCCGCGCCGCACGACAAGCTGCTGCGCGTGGCGATCAAGAAGGTGGACGAGGGCACGTTCTCCAGTTGGGCCAATCACGAGCTGCAGCCCGGCCAGACGCTGGAAGTCATGGCGCCGGCGGGCAACTTCACCGTCGACTTCTCACCCGAAAACCAGCGCCACTATGTGGCGTTTGCGGTGGGCAGCGGCATCACCCCGGTGTTCTCGCTGGTCAAGACAGCGCTGTCGACCGAACCGCGCAGCACGTTCACCCTGTTCTTCGGCAACCGCGCGTCCTCGGCCGTGCTCTTTCGCGAAGAAATCGAAGACCTGAAGAACCTCTACATGGAGCGTTTTTCGCTGGTCTACGTCATGAGCCGCGAAACCCAGGACATCGAGCTCTTCAATGGCCGCCTGGACGGCGACAAGGTCGATCAGCTCATGACGGCCTGGATGAGCCCCGAGGATATCGATTACGCTTTTGTCTGTGGTCCGCAGACCATGACGGAAAGCGTGGTCGAGCGGCTGCAGGCCCGCGGCATCCCGAAGGCGAACATCAAGTTCGAGCTCTTCGGCGCGCCCAAGGGGCCGCGCGCATTGCGCACCGGCCAGGACGCCCGCCAGGCGCCCGGCAAGGGCCAGTGCGAGGTGACGGTGGTGCAAGACGGGCATAGCCGCATGTTCGTCATTGAAAAGAACAAAGATAGCGTGCTGGACTCGGCGCTGGCGCAAGGGATCGAACTGCCGTATTCGTGCAAGGGCGGGGTGTGTTCCACCTGCCGCTGCAAGGTGATCGAAGGCGAGGTGGACATGGACGCCAACTTCGCCCTGGAAGACTACGAAGTGGCGCGTGGTTTCATCCTGAGCTGCCAGAGCTTCCCGGTCAGCGACCGCCTGGTCATCGACTTCGACCAGGAAACCTGACCCGGCCCGCGCCAGGCAGAAAATTCATATCCATTTGGAGAGACACAGTGTCCCAAGAATTCTTCGAACGTCACCAGCCCCTGCTGGAGCAGGCCATGGCTGCCGCCGCGCTGCGCGGCTACTGGAGCCCCTTTGCCGAGTCGCCCAGCCCCCGCAATTACGGCGAGACCGCCAACGACGACGGGCGCGCCGCATTCGAGGCGCTGCGCGGCAAGGCGTTTCCTCTGAAGCAGCATGACGCCGACGGCGCCGTGGGCGGCGAAGTGTCTCCCTATGGCTTCGACCTGGGCATCACCTACCCGCGCGTGCCGGCCGACAAGCTGGTCGCGGCGTCCAAGCGCGCGCTGGAAGACTGGCGCCGGGCCGGGCCGCGCGCCTGGGTGGGCGTGTCGCTGGAAATCCTGGCCCGCCTGAACAAGCTCAGCTTTGAGATCGCCTACGCGGTCCAGCACACCACCGGGCAGGGCTTCATGATGGCGTTCCAGGCCGGCGGCCCGCATGCGCAGGACCGCGGCTTTGAAGCCGTCACCTACGCCTGGCAGGAGATGTCGCGCATTCCGGGCGTCTCCATCTGGGAAAAGCCGCAGGGCAAGAACGATCCGATCCGCATGGAAAAGCAGTTCACCGTCGTGCCGCGCGGCGTGGCGCTCGTGATCGGCTGCTCGACCTTCCCGACCTGGAACGGCTATCCCGGCATGTTCGCCAGCCTGGCGACCGGCAACACCGTCATCGTCAAGCCGCACCCCGGCGCGATCCTGCCGCTGGCCATCACCGTGAAGGTGGCGCGCGAAGTGCTGCAGGAAGCGGGGTTCGACCCCGACGTGGTGCAGCTGGCCGCGCACGCCGCCGGCGACGACACCGCGCAGAAGCTGGCGCTGGATCCGGCCGTCAAGATCGTCGACTTCACCGGCAGCACCGCCAACGGCGACTGGCTGGAAAACAACGCCCGCCAGGCGCTGGTGTACACCGAGAAGGCCGGCGTGAACCAGGTCATCATCGATTCGACCACCGATCTGAAGGGCGTGGCGCGCAACCTGGCGTTCTCGCTGGCCCTGTATTCCGGCCAGATGTGCACGGCGCCCCAGAACATCTACGTGCCGCGTGGCGGCATCAATACGCCGGAAGGCCGCGTCAGCTTCGACGACGTCGCCGCCGCGCTGGGCGTGGCGCTGGAAAAGCTTGGCGCCGATGCCGCGAAGGCCGTCGAACTGACCGGCGCCATCCAGAATGAAGGCATCGTCGAGCGCATCGAAAAGGCGCGCGCGCTGGGCCTGCCCGTCGTGGCCGACAGCAAGGCGTTGACCCATCCGCAGTTCGAGAACGCCCGCGTCCGCACGCCGCTGCTGCTGCGCACGGAAGCCGGCAACGCCGCCATCGGCCAGGAATGGTTCGGCCCCATCGCCTTTGTCGTGGCCACCGATTCCACCGCCCACAGCATCCAGCTCGCGCGCGACAGTGTCATCCAGCATGGCGCCCTGTCCCTGTCCGCCTACACGACGGACAACCAGGTGGCCGAGCAGGTGCAGGACGCGGCGGAGGTGTCCGGCGTGTCGCTGTCGCTCAACCTGACGGGCGCGGTGTTCGTCAACCAGACGGCGGCCTTCAGCGACTTCCACGGCACCGGCGCCAACCCGGCTGCCAATGCGGCGCTGTCCGATACGGCGTTCGTTTCGAACCGCTTCCGCGTGGTGCAAACCCGCCGCCACGTCTGACCAGGGCGACCGCTCATGACTTATCAGGATATCCAATTCGATCTGTCGGCCGGCATCGCGCGTCTGACGCTGAACCGTCCGGACAAGCTGAACAGCTTCACCGCGAACATGCACGCCGAAGTAGCTGACGCGCTGACGCGCGTCGAGACCGAAGGCGCGCGCGTGCTGGTCCTGACCGGCGCGGGCCGCGGCTTCTGCGCCGGCCAGGACCTGAGCGAGCGCAAGCCCGCCCCGGACGGCACGCCGCCCGACCTCGGCGAGACCGTCGACAAGTTCTACGCGCCGCTGGTGCGCCGCTTGAACGCCTTGCCCATGCCCGTCGTGGTGGGCGTGAACGGCGTGGCCGCGGGGGCGGGCGCCAACCTGGCGTTCGCGGGCGATATCGTCATCGCCAAGGCCTCGGCCAACTTCATCCAGTCGTTCTGCCGCCTGGGCCTGATCCCGGACACCGGCGGCACCTACGCGCTGCCGCGCCTCGTGGGCCGCGCTCGCGCCATGGGCCTGGCCCTGCTGGGCGACAAGCTCAGCGCCAAGCAGGCTGAGGAATGGGGGCTGATCTGGCAGTGCGTGGCGGACGAGGAATTCGACGCCGCGCTGGAGCGCCTGGCCCGGCATTTCTCGACCGCCCCCACCAAGGGCCTGGCCTTCACCAAGCGGGCGCTGCAGGCCAGCCTGGGCAACGACCTGTCCACGCAGCTCGACCTGGAACGCGACATGATGCGCGAACTGGGCCGCAGCGCCGATTACGCCGAAGGCGTCGCCGCCTTCCTGGGCAAGCGCGAACCGCAATTCAAGGGGCAATGATGAGCACACACGTTTCCCCCGTTGAAGCGCCGGCCGATCCCCAGGAACTTGCGCAGGCCGTGGGCACCGTCATGTACGCGGGCGACGCGGCGTCGCAGGGCCTGGACATGCGGATCGAGGAAATGGCGCCGGGCTACGCGCGCCTGACGATGCGCGTGCGCGCCGACATGCTGAACGGCCACAAGACCTGCCATGGCGGCTTCATCTTCGCCCTGGCGGACAGCGCTTTCGCGTTCTCCTGCAATTCCCGCAACGTCAGCACCGTGGCGTCCGGCTGCACCATCGACTACCTGGCCCCCGGGTTCGAGGGCGACATGCTGACCGCGGTGGCCCAGGAACGGTCGCTGGCCGGCCGCACGGGCGTCTACGACGTCACCGTCACCAACCAGGACGGCCGCAACGTGGCCCTGTTCCGGGGCCGTTCCTATCGCATCAAGGGCCAGATCGTCGGAGTGCCGGCGGACGCTTGACCGCGCAGCCCAACCAAAGAGAGAGCCGCCGGCCGGGCCGGACGCGGATTGGAGCCGCGCCGCTTGAGCCGGGGCGTAGAGAATTTCAGGAGAGACATCATCATGCCCAACACCATGAGCAAGCCGGGACTGGATCCCATCGAGCATGCCAGCCAGGATGAACTGCGCGCCCTGCAGCTCGAGCGCTTGAAGTGGTCGCTCAGGCACGCCTACGAGAACGTGCCGCACTACAAGAAAGCGTTCGACGAAGCCGGCGTGCATCCGGACGACCTGAAGCAGCTGTCCGATATCTCCAGGTTCCCGTTCACGACCAAGAAGGAACTGCGCGAGAACTATCCGTTCGGCATGTTCGCGGTGCCGCGCGAGCGCATTTCGCGCATCCACGCCTCCAGCGGCACGACCGGCAAGCCGACGGTGGTGGGCTACACCAAGGGCGACCTGGATAATTGGGCCAACCTGGTGGCGCGCTCGATCCGCGCCGCGGGCGGCAAGCCCGGCGACACGGTGCACGTGGCCTACGGCTATGGCCTCTTCACGGGCGGCCTGGGCGCACATTACGGTGCGGAACGCCTGGGCTGCACGGTCATCCCGATGTCGGGCGGACAGACCGAAAAGCAGGTGCAGCTGATCAACGATTTCCGTCCGGACATCATCATGGTCACGCCCTCCTATTTCTGCAATATTCTGGAAGAGCAGCGCCGCCAGGGCATTGATCCGCGTCAAAGTTCGCTGCGCATCGGCATCTTCGGCGCCGAGCCGTGGACTGGCCAGATGCGCGCCGACATCGAGGCCGAAGCCGGCATCGACGCGGTCGACATCTATGGCCTCTCCGAAGTGATGGGCCCGGGCGTGGCGAGCGAATGCGTCGAGACCAAGGACGGCCCGGTGGTGTGGGAAGACCACTTCTACGCCGAGATCGTCAATCCGGACACGGGCGAACCCGTGGCGGACGGCGAGGCGGGCGAGCTGGTGTTCACGTCGCTGACCAAGGAAGCCATGCCCATCGTGCGCTACCGCACGCGCGACCTGACCCGCCTGTTGCCGCCGACCTCGCGCAGCATGCGCCGCATCGGCAAGATCACCGGCCGCAGCGACGACATGCTGATCGTGCGCGGCGTGAACATGTTCCCCACGCAGGTCGAAGAGCTGGTCCTGAAGATTGCCCAACTGGCGCCGCACTATCAGCTGGTGCTGTCGCGCTCGGGCAACATGGACGAACTTGAGATCCTGACCGAGGTGCGCGCGGAGTTCTCGGGCCTGTCGGACGCGGACCGCGCCAACCTGGGCAAGCAGTTGCAGCACGCGGTCAAGACGCACATCGGCGTGAGCGCCCGGATCCAGGTTTCCGACGCCGGCCAGGTCGAGCGCACCTTGACGGGCAAGGCGCGCCGGGTGATCGACAAACGGCCGAAATAAGACCCTCACGCCGCGCACGCCATGCGTGCGTGCTGCCCCGCCTTGGGGCGGCCCGGCGGCGGGGCGGCTATTTTTGCGTGGGTCCGGCGCTGGGCGCCACGGCCCGCACGATACGCCGGTACCAGTAGTGCAGCAGGGCAGCCGACAGCGCCAGGCCCACCATGGCCATCAGCCACATGGTGCCGGCGCCCTCGGGCGAGCCGGGCACCAGCGCGTTGCGCAATCCGTCCAATCCGCCGCGGCCCGGACCGAAGCCGAACCACCAGCCGCCCACCAGGCCCACGCCCGCCAGCGCCACCATCTGCAGCAGCAGGGGCACCACGGCCACCTTGTAGGCGCGCAGGAGGTAGGAGTTGATGCATTGCATCGAATCGAACAGGTGGAACAGCGGCAGGACGGCCAGCAGCGTGGTCGCCACGGCCGCGACCTCCGCGTCGTCGGTATAGGCGGCCAGGATGAGGGGGCGGCCGGCCAGCAGCACCGCCGCCGTCAGCAATGCGCCCATCAGGCCCAGCGCCAGTCCCGCCATGCCGGTGCGATGGGCGTGCGCAAAATTGCCGGCGCCGACGGCTTGCGCGGTCAGGGCGGCGGTGGCGACGCCCAGCGCCATCGGCATCATGTAGCACAGGGCGGCCAGGTTCGACATGATCTGGTGGCCGCCGGTCACGAACGTGCCTTCGCGCGCGACCAGCAGCGCCATGAACGTGAACGCGGACACCTCGACCAGATACGATCCGCCCATGGGGATGCCCGGGCGCAGCAGTTCCTTCAGCGCCTTCCAGTCCGGTTTGCCGATGCGCAGCCGGAAGCGGCGGTAGTAGCGGTCGTGCGTGATCACCCACAGGCCCAGTCCCAGGCTCATCCACGACACCACGGCGGTGGCCAGCCCGGCCCCGGCCGCGCCCATCGCGGGCAGGCCCAGCTTGCCGTAGATGAAGAGCCAGTTAAAGAGCGCCTTGAAGCCGATGATGGACAAGTTGATGGCCATGACCAGCTTGGGCCGGGACACCGCCGTGCCCAGGGCGTAGATGGTGCGGAACACCAGCGCGGCGGGCAGGGCCAGCACCAGGGCCTGCAAATAGGACGCGATGCGGTCGCGCACGCCGGGGGCGACGTCGCCCGACAGCGACAGCCACACGTCCGGAAACAGCATCAGGACCGCGCCCACGACGGACAGGCCCAGCGCCAGCCAGACGCCTTGGCCCCAGCTGCGGCCGACTTCAAGATTGTTGCCGGCGCCGAACTGCTGGGCCAGGATCGGGATCAGGGCATGCACGACGCCCATCAGTCCCACGAAGATGGTGATGTAGATGGAGGCGGACAGGGCCATCGCCGCCAGGTCGTCGGGGCTGGAGTGGCCCGTCATGGCGGTGTCCAGCACGCCGAACGAAATGCTGGCCCACTGGCTGATCAGCACGGGCCAGGCCTGCTTGGCGATGCTGCGCAGCGTGGCGCCGAAAGTCATCGGCGCCATGGGCGCGGGCGTCATTGCTTGGGGCCGACCCGGAGCAGTCGGAACACTTCCTGCCGGTCGGCGCGGCGGCCGCCTTGCCACAGCACCTCGGCGCCATCGCTGTACGCGGCGGTGTTGTCGCGCAGGCTCTGGTTGCTGGTCTGCTGCAGGATCAGCGTGCAGCGGGCGTCGAACGTGAACGAAAGGTTATTGAAGATCAGGAACGACGCGCGCTGGCCGCTGCCCAGGCTCAGGCCCCGCACGCATTCGCCCGGGCGCACGTGCTGCTCCAGCGCCTGGGCCAGCTGGCCCGAGACGGTGCGATAGCTCCGGGCGTAGTCCACCGCCGGTTGCCACAACAGCACCAGCAGGATCCAAGTCGTGGTCAATCCGCCGGCCGACAGCACGGTGCCGCGCCACAGCGCTTGCGGTCGCACCCGCAGGCGCCACACTACCAGCGCGATCCAGGCCAGCGTGAAGATCGCGGCCAAGGTGAAGGCCACCCAGGAGATGACGGGCTCATAGCCGGCGGTCTGGCGGCCGATGTTGCGGGAAATCTGCGCCGGCCACTGGAAATGCAGGGCCACCCAGCCGAGCCAGACGGTCGCGGCCGTCAGCGAAAAGCACATGACCGCGAACCAGTCCAGCGTATTGACGACGCCACGGCGCAAGGTCGGCAGCGAGAACGCGCCCAGCACCGCGCAGGGCACGGCCAGCAGTACGTACTCGGAGTCCGAGGCTTGTTCCTGTATGAACAGGATCAGCGCCGAGCAGACCAGCAGCATCAGGGGCAGCCAGATGTGCGGCGCATAGATCCATGCGCGCCAGCGCCACACGGCCAGCAGCGCCAGCGGCCAGGTCGGCCACAGATACCAGGGCAGGTCGCGCAGCGTGCGCCCGGCGTCGTGCCAGGAGGGGGCCGCGAAGGACGACAGGTTCCAGGTCTTCCAGTTGCGGACCCAATATTCGCTGCCTTGGCTGGCGGGAATCCACCAGGCAAGGATCAGGGCGGTGGCCAGCAGCGCGGCCCAGAGCAGCCAGCGCTTGCATTTCCACAGATGGCTGCGGGGATAGAAGGCGAGGGCCGCGCCGATCATGATGGGCAGGGCGCCCACCCAGCCGCGCGTCAGGAAGCTGGCGGCCAGCGCGATGCCCAGCGTGGTGGAGCCCGTGACGGGGCGGTCCACGGTGCGCGCCAGCGAGTAGAAGGCCAGCGCCTGGCAAGCCATGATGGCGGGCACGACGGTGGTTTCATGGGTGCGCTGCAGGATGCCGACCGTGGCCAGCAGCAGAAGCAGCGCGGCGTCGGCGAGCATGCGGCCGTAGTCGCGCGGTTCGGGCTCGCCGCCGAATGGCAGCGCCAGCGGCTGGGCTTCGGGACGGCGGCCAAGCAGGTAGGTGCCGTACCAGACGCTGGCGGCCGTAATGCCGAACCACAGCAGGTTGGGCAGGCGGCCGGCGGGGATGTCGCCGATGAGGGGGCCGAACAGCCAGATGAAGATTGCGCCCACCCACGTGATCAGCGGTCCTTCCTCGGCGTGCGCCAGATGCCCTACTTGGGGCAGCAGCCAGGTGAGTCCGCCTTCGCGGATCGCCGTGACCATGGTCGCCAAGCCGACCGCATCGTCCGTCTTCCACGGGTCGCGCATGAACAGGCCGGCCACGATATAGGCCAGTGCCAAGCCCAGCAGGATGAGGCGGGGCAGTTTTGCGGTGGCTACCGACGTCAGTCGGGCCGGAGTGGAAATAGAAAGAGGGGACACGGGCGTTAATGTAACCGAGTGGTCTGAATGCGCCAGCCCTAGACCGCGGATAAGCCGGCAAGGGGGGAAAAAAAAGCAGCCCGAAGGCTGCCTTTTTGCTGTGACTCCCGCAGGAGCAACAGGATCAGGAAGCGGACTTGACCGTGCCGGCCGTACGGGCGAAGCGGGCGCGGAACTTTTCCACACGGCCGGTTTCGACGATACGCGTCTGGGCGCCCGTGTAGAACGGGTGCGATTCGGAGGTCACGTCGCACTTGAAGAGCGGGTACGTCTTGCCATCGATTTCGATGTTTTCGCGCGTGTGGACGGTCGAACGGGTGATGAACTTGTTGCCCGTTTGCAGGTCGGCGAAGACGACTTCGCGGTATTCGGGGTGAATGCCTTCTTTCATGGTGCTTTCCTAGACTCTCTTGAGTCTTTCTCAAGTTGTTAGGGTCGCCAGCTAGCGTTGGTGAAATTCCTCACGCGAAAAATACCCAAAAAACGGAGTACCCCGCGGATGGCGCTAGCCACGTATCCAAAAAGTAACCCCAAATTCTAGCATGGGAAATTTCGCCGGGCTAGCCTCGGAGAGGTAGCCCCGAAGGGCCACCCTCGCCAGAAATAAAGGGGGCAGATTTGTTCCAGCTGTCAAAGCTCCGTACGCAGCTTCCAGATCTCGGGGAACAGCACGACGTCCAGCATGCGCCGCAGATAATCCACCCCCGACGTGCCACCCGTGCCGCGCTTGAAGCCGATGACCCGCTCGACGGTCGTGACGTGGCGGAATCGCCACAGGCGGAAGGCGTCTTCCAGGTCGGTCAGCTTTTCGCCAAGCTGATACAGGTCCCAATAGCGGTCGGTCTGGCGGTAGACCGTCAGCCAGGCGGCTTCGACGCCTGCCGATGACTGGTAGGGCTGCGTCCAATCGCGTTCCAGGCGGTCGGCGGGCACGTCGATGCCATGGCGGGCCAGCAGCCGCAGCGCTTCGTCATAGAGCGACGGGGCTTCATAGGCGCTCTGCACCTGGGCCAGCAGGTCCGCGCGATGCGAATGGGGCTTGAGCATGGCCGCGTTCTTGTTGCCCAGCAGGAATTCGACCTGGCGGTACTGGTAGCTCTGGAATCCGCTGGAGCGCGCCAGATAGGGGCGCAGCGCCGAATACTCGGGCGGCGTCATGGTAGCCAGCACGTCCCAGGCATGGACCAGCTGTTCCATGATCTTGCTGACCCGGGCCAGCATCTTGAAGGCGGGCTGCAGCCGGTCGGCCGCCACGTTGGCGATCGCCGCGCGCAGTTCGTGCAGCATCAGCTTCATCCAGAGTTCGCTGGTCTGGTGCTGGATGATGAAGAGCATCTCGTTGTGCTCCGGCGACAGCGGGTGCTGCGCGCCCAGCAGTTCGTCCAGATGCAGGTAATCGCCGTAGGTCATGTCGCGCGCGAAATCGAGCTGCGCCTTTTCCTGGTGGACGATGTCTTCGGGGCGTTCGGCCTGGCTCATGCGCGGCCTCCTTGGCAGGGCGGCGCGGCGCGGCGGGCGGATGCGGGCAGTGCGCGCCAGTGGGGCGCGAAGTTATTGGTCATGGTCGTGCTTCACAGAATGGGAGCTGCTGGGTCTTGTCAGCCGCTCCGTGGCCGGCGTATCAGCCTACAGCTCGCGCAAGACCGCGCGAACGGGGCTGGCATCAGCCTGGACCAGCGCCAACGGCAGTGCGATCAACTCGTAATCGCCTTCCGGCACATCGTCGAGCACCAGGTTTTCCAGTACCCGCATGTCGTGCCGCAAGATCGTGTGATGGCTGTCCAGGGTCTTGCTGGACGCGGGGTCGATGCTGGCCGTATCCAGCCCGATCAGCATGACGCCGCGTTCGGCCAGCCATTCGATCGTCTGGGGCGCATAGGCCGAGAAGTCGTCAGTCCACCAGTGCTGCGCGGCATGCTTGGCGGTGCGCACCAGCACGCGGGGCGGCAGATTCAGGGCCGCATGGGCCAGGTGGTCGGGGGTGATCAGCGGGCCGCAGTCGATGGCATGGATGACGCGGCAGGGCCCCAGGAAGGGCTCGAGCGAGACCGCGCCGATGGTCGCGGCGTCGTTCTGGTAGTGCAGCGGGGCGTCCGCGTGCGCGCCGATGTGCGGAGACAGCGTGATCTCGCTGACATTGACCGGACAGCCGGGCGCGAGCGACCACTTCCATTGCTGGCGGTACGGCGTGTCGCCTGGAAAAACAGGCGAAGCCGTGGAGACGGGCGGGGAAATATCCCACAGGCGTTTCATGTCGGGCGCAAAAGGGTCGCGGGAGGCCGGAATTAGGTTAAGCCTAAAGCAATAACGGGCGGTAGTCTAACGAATTCCGGCGCGCCGCGCAGTCACAGGCAGCCCAGTTCGGCCAGGGAGGTCACGGCGCCTCCGGCCACGATCAGGTGATCCACCAGCTTGATGTCCACCAGCGCCAGCGCCTCTTTCAGGTGCCGGGTAAAGGCCTGGTCGGCGGTGCTGGGCTCGGCCAGGCCCGAGGGGTGGTTGTGGGCCACGATCAGGGCGGCCGCGTGGTGGCGCAGGGCCTCGCGCACCACTTCCCGGGGGTAGACCGCGGCTTGCGACAGTGTGCCGCGCGCCAGCTCCCCCGTGGCGATCAGGCGCAGCTGGTTGTCCAGGTACAGGGCAATGCAATGCTCCACCTGCCGGTGCGCCAGCGCGGTCTTGCAATATTGTTTCACCTGGGCCGGGCGGTTCATCGGGTTGTCGCGGGCCAGGTCTTCCTCGATGGCCCGGCGGGCCAGTTCCAGCAGGGCGGCCAGGGTGCAGGCCTTGGCCGACCCCAGCCCGGGAATCGCCATCAACTCCTCTGGCGGGGCGCCCAGCAGGCCCCGCAGCCCGCCGAACCGGTCCAGCAGCTTGCGGCACAGATCCACCACGCTCAGGCCCGGAATGCCCGTGCGCAGCGCGATGGCGAGCAGCTCCGCGTCCTGGATCGATGCGGCCCCGAGACGCAAAAGCCGCTCGCGGGGACGCTCATGTTTTGACAGTTGGGCAGACAATTTCATAAGAGGCTCTAAAATCAAGGTTTACTTAATGTCTATACGGTGGCAGATCTTGAGCATCGCCTCTAATGAAGTGAACGTTTTGGTCCGTCCGGATTCCTACCTGACGCTGCACTATCGGATCACGCTGGCCTCCGGGCCGGGCAAGGATTCCGTGTTCGCCAACACCTTCGACGGTCGGCCCGGCACGCTGCAAATGGGCAGCGGCCAGTGGGCGCCCGGCCTGGAGGCGGCCTTGATCGGCCGCGCCGAAGGCGAACGGTTCAGCGTCACGGTGGCCCCGGCCGATGCCTATGGCGACCGCAACCCCGAACTCATCCAGCGCGTGACGCGCGCGATGCTCGCCGAGCACGCGGGCGCGGACGCCACGTTCGAGCCGGGCGACCTGGTGGAATTCGCCGCGCCGAACGGCGGCCGGTACTCGGGCGTCCTTAAAGAAATCAACGATGAGTCGGCTCTGTTTGATTTCAACCACCCGCTTGCGGGCATCAGCTTGCAAGTGGACGTGGCGCTGCTGGGAGTCCTTTGATGAGCCAGGCCGTAACCGCCTCCGACGCCGAAGTCCTGCTGGCTCAGCCGCGCGGCTTCTGTGCCGGCGTGGATCGCGCCATCGATATCGTCGAGCGCGCGATCGAATTGCATGGCGCGCCGATCTACGTGCGCCATGAGATCGTCCACAATCGCTATGTGGTGGAAGACCTGCGCGCCAAGGGCGCCATCTTCATCGACGAGCTCGACGATGCGCCCGCCGGGTCCATCGTGGTGTTCTCGGCCCACGGCGTGTCCAAGGCGGTGCGCGCCGAGGCGGAATCGCGCGGCCTGCAGGTGTTCGACGCCACGTGCCCGCTGGTCACCAAGGTCCACATCGAGGTGGCCCGCATGCGCGCCGCGGGCCGCGAGATCATTATGATCGGCCACAAGGGCCACCCCGAGGTCGAAGGCACCCTGGGCCAGGCCCAGGGCGGCATGTATCTGGTCGAGACGGTGGACGACGTGGCCGGCCTCGAAGTGACCAACCCGGAAAACCTGGCTTACGTCACGCAGACGACGCTGTCCGTGGACGACGCGGCGGCCGTGTCGCAGGCGCTCAAGGCGCGCTTTCCCAGTATTGCGGAACCCAAGAAGAGCGACATCTGCTATGCCACCCAGAACCGCCAGGATGCGGTCAAGGTGATGGCGCCGGATTGCGACCTGGTGCTGGTCGTGGGCAGCACCAACAGCTCCAACTCCAACCGCTTGCGCGAAGTCGCCGAGCGCAAGGGCGTGGCCGCCTACCTGATCGACGGCGCGGAATCCATCGATGCCGCCTGGCTGGTCGACCGCAAGCGCATCGGCGTGACGGCGGGCGCCTCGGCGCCCGAGGTCCTGGTGCAGCAGGTGATCGCGCGCGTCAAGGAACTGGGCGCCGTGTCGGTGCGCACGATGCCGGGGCTGGAGGAGAATGTCGCGTTCCCGCTGCCCAAGGGCCTGTCCCGCAAGGCGGCCAAGACGGAATCGCTGGAATGAAAAAGCGCCGCCCTGGCGGGCGGCGCAACTAGAACATCAAGGAGACTTCATGCAGTTGTACAGCTACTTCCGCAGTTCGGCCGCGTACCGCGTGCGCATCGCCCTGAACCTGAAGGGCCTGCCGTACGAGTATCTGCCCGTGCATCTGCTGAAGGACGGCGGCCAGCAGCTGTCCGCGGACTATCGCAAGATGAACCCGACGGCCCTGGTGCCCACGCTGGTCGATGGCGATGCCGTCATCGGGCAGTCGCTCGCCATCATCGAATACCTGGAAGAGACGCACCCCGAAACGCCGCTGCTGCCGGCCGACGCCATCGGCCGGGCCCGCGTGCGGGACCTGGCGCTGGGCATCGCTTGCGACACCCACCCGTTGAACAATCTGCGCGTGTTGAAGTATCTGAAGCACACGCTGGGCGTGGATGAAGCCGCCAAGACCGCCTGGTACAAGCACTGGGTGCATCAGGGCCTTGAAGCCCTGGAGGCGCAACTGGCGCATTCCAGCGCCACGGGCCGTTTCTGCCACGGCGACACGCCTACCATCGCGGATCTGTGCCTGGTGCCGCAGGTGGCCAATGCGCAGCGCTTCGAGTGCGACCTGTCGGCCATGCCGAACGTGGTGCGCATCGACGCGGCTTGCCGCGAGCTGCCTGCCTTCGACGCTGCCGCGCCGGGCAAGCAGCCCGACGCGGAGTAATGCGCGGACCGGCTTAGCCGACCTGCACCGGCACGAAGATCTTGTCCTCTCCGCGCTGGACCAGCAGGGCGACGGTCTTGCCCGCCTTGGACAGCGCTTCCTTGACCTGCCCGATATTGCGCACGGGCTCCCCATTGAGGGACAGCAGCACGTCGCCCGGCTGAATGCCGGCCTTGGCCGACGGACCCGCCGATCGCTCGATCAGCAAGCCTTCGGCGCCCGACGCCTGCTGTTCCTGCGGGCTCAGGGGGCGCAGCGCCAGGCCCAGTTGGCCGGGCTGCACTTCCTGGTCTTCCGCCGAAGCCTGCGTCTTGTCCTTGGGAGCGCCGCCCAGGGTGGCGACCAGCTCTTTCTGAGCGCCGCTGCGCCAGACATCCAGCTTGATCTTCTCGCCAGGGGCGGCCATCGTGATGGTGGAGGCCAGGTCGCCCGAGGACACGATGGTCTTGCCGTCGATCTTGCGCACCACGTCGCCAGGCTGCAGGCCGGCCTTTTCAGCCGCGCTGCCCTTCTCGACGCTGGACACCAGCGCGCCCGTGGGGGAATCCAGTTTGAAGGAGTTGGCCAGGTCCTGGTTCACTTCCTGCACCGTCACGCCCAGCCGGGCGTGCTGCACCTTGCCATGCTCAATGATCTGGTCCTTGATCTTGTAGGCCAGGTCGATGGGGATCGAGAACGACAGGCCCTGGAATCCGCCGGTGCGGCTGTAGATCTGGGAATTGATGCCCACGACTTCGCCGCGGTCGTTGAACAGCGGGCCGCCGGAGTTGCCGGGGTTGACCGCCACGTCCGTCTGGATGAAGGGAACCGAGGTGTCGTCGGGCAGCGAACGGCCCTTGGCGCTGACGATGCCCGCGGTGGCGGTGTTTTCCAGGCCGTAGGGCGAGCCGATGGCCAGCACCCATTCGCCCACTTCCAGCTTGTCGACGTTGCCCACCTTCACAACCGGCAGGTTCTTTGCTTCGATCTTGATGACGGCAACGTCGGTCTGCGGATCCGCGCCCAGCACCTTGGCCTTGTATTCGCGGCGGTCGGTCATCTTCACCGTTACTTCCTTGGCGTCCTGAACGACGTGCGCGTTGGTCAGGATGATGCCGTCCTGGCTGACGATGAAGCCGGAGCCTTCGCCGCGCATCGGCACTTCGCGCGCAGGGGCGCGGCCGCGGGATCCGGGGATCTGGCCGAAGAACTGCGCCAGGGGATCATCGCTGTCGGCGGCGGACACCTTGCGCGTGCCGCTTACGCTGATGTTGACGACGGCCGGGCCGAAGTCGCGCGTAATCTGCGCGAAGTTGGGCGGGCTGGACGTATTGATGGTCTGGGAGGAGGGGGCGACGGCCGGCGCGTCGGCGGCCATCGAAACGCCGCCGGTCAGGGCGGTGGCGCCCGCGCCGCCAATGGCGCCGGCGGCCAGCAGCGCCAGGACGAGGCGCGAGGGTTTCATTTGCTTGGTCTTCATGTCGGCTCCTGCGTTCATGTTTAAGGACATGGCGCTATCTTCGGGCCTGACGCTTAGGTGAAACTTAAGTGGAAAAATCCACCCGCGCGCGCAGGCCGTGGCCGGCGGGCGCGTCCTCCAGGGTGATGGTCGCGCCGTGCCGGTCCGCGATGGCGCGGGCGATCGCCAGCCCCAGGCCGCTGCCGTGCTGCGTATTGCCCTCGGCGCGATAGAAGCGGTCGAATACGCGTTCGCGCTCTTCCGGCGCAATGCCGGGTCCTTCGTCGTCGATCAGCAGAGAGGTCCTGTGCGCCGCCTGTTCAAGCCGCAGGCTGACGCGGCCGCCGGCGGGCGAGTGCTTGATGGCGTTATCCAGCAGGTTGCGGGCCAGCAGGACGAGCGCGTCGCGGTGTCCCTGCACCCGCGCCTCTGGCGCGCCGTCCAGGTCGATGCTGATCGACTTGGCGTTGGCTTCGGCCAGCGTTTCCGACAGGGCTTGGCGCAGCACGTCGGCAAGATCGACTGGTTCGGCGGGAGTCTGCTCGGCGGCGCTCTCGTGGCGGGCCATGGACAGCAGCTGCTCGACCAGGCGCGTTGCGCGGTCGATGCCCGCCGCGAGCCGCTGTTCGGCCAGTTGGCGTCCTTCGGCGTTGCCCGCGCGCTGCAGCGCCTGCATTTGCAGGCGCAGTGCTGCCAGCGGGGAGCGCAGTTCATGCGCCGCGTCGCCCACGAATTGCTTCTGTTGCGCAAACGCCCCGCGCATGCGCTCCAGCAGCAGGTTCAATTCCTGGACCAGCGGGCGGATCTCGTCGGGCAGGCCTTGCACGCTGACGGGCGAGAGGTCTTCGGGCTGGCGCGAGGCCACCTGGGCGCGCGCCCGCTTGACCGGCCGCAGCGACCAACTGACCACGCACCAGATGATCAGCATCAGCAGCGGCGCGGCGGCCGCGATGGGGGCGACGGTGCGCAGGGCCAGCGCCCGCGCCATGTTCGTGCGCACGCCCATGTCCTGCGCCACCTGGATCACCTGGAACGGCGTGGCCAGCGAATACACCCGGTAGGTGCGGCCTTCCATCCTGGCGTCGGAAAAGCCCAGCACGATCTGGCTGGGCAGCGGCAGGCGCGAGCGCGAGTTGAAGACGCGGACGCCGTCCGGCGTCCAGATCTGGATGATGAGGTCGTCGGCGACGGGCGAACCCGCGCCCCGGGCGTGGGTCGGACCCGTGCTGAGCAGGCCGTCGCCGGTGCCCAGCGACAGGGCGGTGCGCTGCAGTAGCGAATCGAAGATATCGTCGGCTTGCGCCAGGGTGCTGCGATAGGCGATTGCGCCTTGCACCAGCGCGCCGACCGCGATGGCGGCCAGCAGGAAAAAAAGCAGCCTGGCTCTCAGCGAATAGCTAAGCGGAATGCTCATGTTTTGGGGATGACATAGCCGACGCCTCTGACGTTCTGGATCAGGTTCTGACCCAATTTCTTGCGCAGGCCATGAATATATACCTCAACCGCGTTGCTGCTGACGCTGTCCTTCCAGCTGTAGAGCTTCTCTTCGAGTTGGGCGCGGGAGAAGATCATGCCCGGGCGCGCGATCAGCGGCTCCAGCACGGCCCATTCGCGGGCGGTCAACGCCACGGGCGCGCCATCGACCATCGCGGCGTGGGATTGCGGGTCGATGGTGATGCCTTCGTGCTCGAACACCGGTTCGGCGCGGCCGGCGCTGCGGCGGATCAGCGCGCGCATGCGGGCCAGCAGTTCGTCCACGTCAT
Organism: Achromobacter sp. NPDC058515; assembly: GCF_042721735.1. Lineage (NCBI taxonomy): Bacteria > Pseudomonadati > Pseudomonadota > Betaproteobacteria > Burkholderiales > Alcaligenaceae > Achromobacter > Achromobacter sp. NPDC058515. The sequence continues at coordinate 292,009 of NZ_JBHXNI010000004.1, read as the reverse complement.
AAGGCTTGACGATGTAGTCGTCGGCGCCCGCGTCCAGCCCGGCGATGCGGTCGGTGACCGCGTCGCGCGCGGTGGCGATCAGCACCGGCGTGCGGTCCTTGCGCGCGCGCAGATCGCGCAACAGCGCCAGGCCGTCGCGCTTGGGCAGGCCCAGGTCCAGCAGCATGAGGTCATAGGTGTCGGTGTGCAGCGCAAGTTCCGCGGCGTTGCCGTCCTTCACCCAGTCGACGGCATAATGCTCCGCGCGCAGGCAGTCCAGTACGCTTTCACCGATCATGATGTCGTCTTCGACGAGGAGGATGCGCATGGTTGTTTCCGCTTGGATGGTCCAGGAGGTTGGACGCTCGGCGAGCGGCGGGAGTTCCCTGAGGGGAGGGGGGGCGGCGCAGGCGGATGGGGGGGGCGGAAATGAAAAAAGCAGCCCGGAGGGCTGCTTTTTGAATTTTGGTGCCGGCAATAGGAGTCGAACCTACGACCTTCGCATTACGAATGCGCTGCTCTACCAACTGAGCTATGCCGGCAAGACCATTTGCTTTGTTTCTGGACCAGGCCGGAAAGCGGTAAGCAAAACATCTTTGTCTTCCCAGTCCGTCGCCCTTTTATGGGGCCCGATCTGGAAAGACCGAGATCATATCAGAGTTTTTTTGCGATGGGAAACAGGAAGCCCAAAACTCTCAAAAAAAATCTCGATTTGCATGCTGTGAATTTTTCCTTCATAATTTCGTTCTTGGCAGATCCCCGATAGCTCAGTCGGTAGAGCGACGGACTGTTAATCCGCAGGTCGCTGGTTCGAGCCCAGCTCGGGGAGCCAAAGAATTTCAAGGTCAAATTCCGGGGTCATTCACGCAAGTGAATGGCCCTTTTGGTTTTTGCCGCCGGCGGTGCGGGTTGTTTCGCCTCTCGCCTGCCCATTGGACTGATCGACATGGAAGACGACAAGCGCATCGGCGTCACGGTGATCTCCGGGTTCCTGGGCAGCGGCAAGACTACGCTGCTGAATCGCCTGCTGCATGACCCGGCCTACGGCGATGCGGTCGTCATCGTCAATGAATACGGCGACGTGGGCGTGGACCATCACCTCGTGCGGCTGGCGCGGGATAGCGTCGTGCTGGTCGAGGGCGGCTGCCTGTGCTGCGTGGTCAGCGGGGCGGTGGTCGACACCTTGCGCGAGCTGTTCATGCTTGCCATCGCCCGCAAGATCAAGCCGTTCCGGCGCGTGCTGATCGAGACCAGCGGGCTGGCGGATCCCGCGCCTATCCTGTTCACGCTAAAGCACGACCGCTTTCTGTCGGAGCGCTACGCCTATCGCGGGGCGGTCGTGGTGGTGGATGCCCGGCACGGAGAGGAGCAATTGGCCTCGCAGCCCGAGGCGGCGCGCCAGTTGGCGCTCGCCGATACAGTGGTGTTCAGCAAGTCGGATCTGGCGGATGCGAGGCAGTTGCGGCGGGCCGAGCAGGCCGTCGCCTCCATCAACCCCGGCGCGCAACGCTGCGTGCAGCGACTGGATGCGCCGCTTGCCGGCGTGCTGCGGGAGGCGCCGGGCGCGCAGGTCCGGCGCGATGGCGTGGCCGCGGCGAATTGGCTGCAGGCTTTTTCCAGGCCGGCCGCCAACCGGCATGCCCATGTGGCCAGTTTTTCGCTGACGCTGTCGTCGCCGCTGGGGCGGGCGGCCTTCCTTGCGGGCGTTTCGCGTATCCAGGAACGCTTCGGCCAGGGCGTGCTGCGGATGAAGGGGCTGGTGTGCTTCGAGGGCGAGGCGTTGCCGTGCGAGGTGCATGGCGTGCACGGCGAACTCTATCCGATCCGGCCGCTGGCGCAGTGGCCGGGCGAGGACCGCGCGTCGCGGCTTGTCTATATCGTTCGCGGGGTGGATGCGGAGCTCGTGCGCGGCGCCGTGCTCGAGGCGCTTGGGCAGCCGCCTGCCTGAGGGCGCTTCCGCTGAGGCGCTTGCTCAAGGCCCCGTTTCGTTCGCCGATATTCTTTGCTGATGTTGCACGGAAATACGGTATAAACGGTACGGTCTGATGCAAGAAACGAGACAATCATGGATCGTCTGAAAGCCATGCAGGTGTTCGTGGAAGTCGCCGACCGGGGAAGCCTGTCGGCGGCGGCGATTCATCTGGATATGTCGCGCGCCATGGTGTCGCGCTATCTGGCCGAAATGGAACAATGGGTAGGCGTGCGCTTGCTGCACCGCACCACGCGACGTCTCAGCCTGACCCCGGCAGGGGCGGAAACCTTGCCTCGTTGCCGGCAGATGCTCGACATGGTGGGCGATTTGCGCAACGCGGTGTCCACCCCCGACGATACGCCGCGCGGCCTGCTGCGCATCACGACGAGCATGTCGTTCGGCGCCCGGCATCTGGCCAGCGCCGTGACGGAATACGTCAAGCTGCATCCCGGCACCTCCGTGGACCTGATGCTGGTCGAGCGCGCCGTCAACCTGGTGGAAGAGCGGGTGGATCTGGCAGTGCGCATCACCAATGACCTCGATCCCAATCTGATCGCGCGCAAGCTGGCCGTTTGCCGGTCGGTGGTGTGCGCCTCGCCCGAATATCTGGCGCGCGAGGGGGCGCCGGCGCGCATCGAAGACCTGTCCCTGCGCAACTGCCTGACTCATTCTTACTTCGGCAAGAGCCTGTGGCGTTTCGAACGCGACGGCGAGCCTGTCGATGTGCCGGTCAGCGGGAATATCAGCGCCAACGAGGTTTCGGTATTGTTGAGCGCGGCGGTGGAGGGCGCGGGCATCGCCATGCTGCCCACCTATTACGCGTCCGAGTGCATTGCATCCGGTCGCCTGCGAGCCATCTTGCCGCAGTGCAAACCGCAGGAGCTGGGCATCTATGGTGTTTATGCCTCGCGCCGCCAGATGCCGCTGATTTTGCGTTCGATGCTGGATTTTCTGGCGGAACGCCTCGGTTCGGCGCCGTGGGATAAGCCCGCAGCCTAGGTTTTGCGATGCGCCTGCGCACCGCCGAGCTTGAGGGCGGGGTATATAACGGTATAATTTGGGTGCTGTTTCAGCATGTTTGGCACGACTTGCTCCGGGTTTTGTCCCTGCAATGCGTGTTTTGCGGCAAGCCAATGTCCGCCGGCATGCAGCCTTGGAAAACACCTAAGAATCGTAGTCCGGCCGTCGTACGGTCTGATAAGTGTCCGGCCCGGCAGCGGGCCGAAGCATCGCGGAGCCGGTCTCCGTATGCGCAAGGGGGAGGCGCCTTGGGGTTGGGGTTGTTGCGGTTCGTCCGCCAAACCTCAGTGTCCAGCGCCTGACGATTCAAGTCTTTGATATCGAGTGCCGCAGGAAAATGGCGTCGGAGTTCCGGCGCTTTCCGCAGCCATGTTGGCGATTGGTGCCAGCTTTTCCAGAATTTGATCGAGGCGCTGCCGCGACGCGTGTCGCGACAGGCAATCCGCCCTATATGGATGGCGCGGCTGTATCTACTGCTGTATCTACTGCTGTATCTGCGTATTGCCGTGGCGGTAAAACAGGAATCTAGTGAAAACTTTGCAAGCCAACGTCGTCTGTTGCGGATCCGCCTATGTGGCGGCCCGGGCGGCTGCGGATGCGCGCGCGATTCTCGCCCCGGCCTGCCGGTCGGGTTTTGCGCTGTTTTTTCGTTTGCCCTGTGCCCGGCTTTCGGCCTTGCAGGCACAAGCTTTGCAGGCACAAGCTTTGCAGGCACAAGCTTTGCAGGCACAAGCTTTGCAGGCACAAATGAAAAAGGCCCGGCGCATTCGCCAGGCCTTCATCAATTTGGTTGCGGGGGCAGGATTTGAACCTACGACCTTCGGGTTATGAGCCCGACGAGCTGCCAGACTGCTCCACCCCGCGTCTGAGAAAAGAATATTAACCTTATTTTCAACCTAGCGCAAGTTATCTCCTTTTTGAATTTGAATGTCGATGAACGATAGCGAGGCAATACTCGTGCTGGAAACCGCGCTTCTTTGCGCGGTGCAGCCGATGCAACTGTCCGATATGCGCAAGCTATTCGGAGATGATGAACAATTCGACAACAGCGCATTGCGCGCGTTGCTGGAGACGCTGCAAAGCAATTGGGCCGACGGCGGCCTGGAGCTCGTGCAATTGGCGACGGGGTGGCGTTTTCAGAGTCGTCCGCGCATGCAGCGCTACCTGGAACGCCTGAGCCCCGAGAAACCGCCCAAGTATTCGCGCGCCGTGATGGAAACGCTGGCCATCGTGGCCTGGCGCCAGCCGGTCACTCGCGGCGACATCGAGGACATTCGCGGGGTGACGGTCTCGTCGCAGATCGTGAAGGCGCTGGAGGATCGCGGCTGGATCGAGGTGATCGGGCACCGCGACGCACCGGGCCGGCCCGCGCTGTTCGGCACCACGCGCCAGTTCCTGGACGACCTGGGCTTGCGCGCCCTGGATGAGCTGCCGCCGCTGGAGTCCGCACACGCGGCCGCCGCGCTGGCGGGGCTGGATCTGGGCGAGGTGCAGCAGGTAATGGGAGAGGCGCCGGCGGAAGGCGCGGCGCAAACTGACGATCCGGCGGCGGCCGAAGAGGGCGCTCCCGAAGGTGAAAATGCCGCGCCGACGGATGCCGGCGACGGGGAGATTGAGAATTTCCCGGTTGCGGAATTGTCTGTTTCGGAACACGATGCAACCATAGGCCCGGTCGATAGCGTAGAATCCCTGCTTTCGCGCACAGAAGAAGGCGCGGATCCCGCAGACGAATCCACCGTCCGGGAGCAAGCCGAAGGCTTGTCCGATACGCCGTCCTTGTCCGGTTTTCCCGACGACATGGCCGGCAACGACATTTCCGATATGGCCGCCGACGCCTCCGAGGCCGGTGCTGCAAAGGAAAGTGTCGAGAACGCAAAACACGCGGAACCGACCGACCCGATTGACGAGACCGATACCGTGGCGCCTGGCGCCGCCGGGCATGAGCCTGCCATCGGTCTTGACGAGGCTGTTGCGCCCGACCCTGATTCCGCTCCCGCGGAATCGGAAGAGGCGGAATCCGGGCGGCCCGGGGCCGGACGAGATCCGGCGTCCCCAGATGATGACGAGCCTGCCCCCGGCAGGCCTACCCAAGTTTGAAATTCGGAGCTGTCCCAGTGACAACGAATACAGCAATGCAGGACGACAATCCCCGTTCGGATGACACCGTTTCCAATGGTCAGCCGGAATCCGCCGCGCGCGAGCCGGCAGCCGAAGGCGAAGCCGGCGCCCGTGGGCGCGGGCGCAAGCTGAGGACGCCGTTTCGCCGCCGCCGAGGCGATGCCGCGGCCGAGCAGGCGCCGGCGGCCGAGGGTCAGCCCGCGCCGGCTGCCGCGGCCCCGGTCGAGTCCGCGGACTCCCGTGGCGGCGAGCAGGAAGCCGAGCAGGCTCTGGCGTACCTGGACACCGCGGACCGCATGGAGCAGCGCCTGGGCAAGTACCTGAACAGCGAAGCTGTCATGCCCAAGCTGCATAAGGTGCTGGCCGACGCCGGCATCGGGTCGCGCCGCGAAATGGAAGAGCTGATCGTCGCTGGCCGGGTATCGGTTAACGGCGAGCCGGCGCATATCGGCCAGCGCGTGGGTCCCAATGACCAGGTCCGCGTCAATGGCAAGCCCATCATGCGGGTGAACACGAAGAAGCCGCCGCGCGTGATCCTGTATCACAAGCCCGCCGGCGAGATCGTCAGCCACGACGACCCGGGCGGCCGCGCCAGCGTGTTCGCGCGCCTGCCCAAGCTGCGCACGGGCAAGTGGCTGTCCGTTGGCCGCCTGGACCTGAACACCGAGGGCCTGCTGATCTTCACGACCTCGGGCGATATGGCTAACCGGATCATGCATCCGCGTTATGGCACGGAGCGCGAATACGCGGTCCGCGTGCTGGGCGAGATGGACGAGGCGCAGCGCCAGTCGCTCGTCGACGGCATTGAGCTGGAAGATGGACTGGCCGCGTTCGGCGCCCTGGATTACCTGGGCGGCGACGGCAGCAACCGCTGGTATCGCGTCACGCTGCAGGAAGGCCGCAATCGCGAAGTCCGCCGCATGTTCGAAGCCGTGGGCGTCACGGTCAGCCGGCTGATCCGCACCCGGTTCGGCGATGTGGTGCTGCCGCGCACGCTGCGCCGCGGCCGCTGGGAAGAGCTGGACGGCTCCTTGGTCACCGCGCTGATGGTCCAGTTGGGGCTGTTGCGCGAAGACGACGATTCCTCGGGCAACCGCCGCCGCTCGAAACAGCCGCAATCGCATGACAGCGCCTTGCCTCCGGGCTTTGGCACCATGGACCGCAATGGCATGAATGGCGCCCGCATCGGACGCCGCGGCAAGCTGCAAGGGGGCCGCATGGGCAGCGCGGGCCAGGCGGCGGCGTGTCCGTCCGATCCCTTCGGGACCGGCCTGATGATCGCCGGCGGCTATGCCAATGGCCATCCGCTGGCCGCCGAAGCCCCCTCCGGCAACCGCAAGGGCGGCAAACCCGCGGGCGGTCGCCCGTCCGTGGGTGGCGGCAAGCCGGGCGGCCGGTCGGGCGGAAAGCCTGGCGGCAAGCCGCGAGGTCCGCGCGCATCCGCGGCGAATGGTCCGGCGGGCAATGTGGCCTCGGGCAATGTGGCGGTCGGCACTCCGGCGGATGCTCCGGCGGGTACGGGTCGCCGTCCCTCTGGCGGCAAGCCCGCTGGCGGTAAGCCGGCAGGCGGCAAGCCCGCGGGCGCACGCGGCGGAAACGCCAGCCGAGGCGGCAAGCCGGCGGCCGGCGGCCGTGGCGGCAACAAGACGGAAGGTCCGCGCACGGGCGGCAACAAGGGTCCGGGCGCCGGCGGCAAGCCGCGCACGCCCCGCAGTGGCGCGCCTCGCAGCGATGCTTCGCCCCGTGGCGATGACTGGCAACCCCGCGGCGCTTCCGCGCACGAATCCCGCCTTGGCGTGATGGGCGGGCGGGGCCGTCAGGGCCGCTGATCGCCGTCAGGCGGCGCGCTGGCCGCGCCGCCGGGTCCGATGCGTCCCATATAAGCGTAAGCCCGTGACGAATCAGGCATTTTTCCAGTTTATCTGGTAAAATCAATGGTTTTCATGGCTTCGCGTCTTTGCTTTTTGCCAGAGGCACCGCTTTATAGGGTGCGCTTTCCGGTGAAAGGATGCGTCGGCAGCGTTTCTGCCGATCGGGCGCACGGCTTTTTGTGGGCGAGTCGCGGGGTGCTTTATATATAAGTGTCTTGGCGCGTGCCGCTATCTGCGCAGTTGCGCGGGCAAAAAGCAGCGAGAGCGTGTCGGGGCGCAGGTCGGCAATGCAGAAAGGCGGTGGGACGGGTGCAGCAATGCCTGGTCTTTTGCCCGGCTTGGCTGGCAGCGGACGGCGCGCAAGCGCCGCCGTACCTGGATTGAGCGGGTAGGGCGGACAGGGCGGCGCAAGCCAAAATTTAGGTCGCAATATAGGGCGCTGCCCAGCATTGCTCCTTACGTGCAGTAGGGAAGCGGCTGGGCTCTGTGCAATATCGGTGGGCTGGGCGTGCAGCCCATTTTTTTTGAGTATATGGCTGATTTATTCGCATTGACCGAAGAGGCTCTGGCCGGCATGGACGTCGAACTCGTGGACGTCGAGCGTGCCGCCCTGGGCCTTTTGCGCGTAACGATCGATCGGGTCGGCGGTGTGCGCATCGAAGACTGTGAGCAGGTGTCCCGCCAGTTGTCGCGGGTGTTTGAAGTCGAGAACATCGACTACAAGCGGCTGGAAGTCGGTTCGCCGGGCATTGACCGCCCGTTGCGCAACGAGGCTGAATTCCGCCGCTTCGCAGGTGAGCGCATCGAAATCAAGCTGCGCGAGGCATTGGACGGCCGCAAGGTCTTCTCGGGCACGTTGACCGTGCCGGAAGACGGCGCCGCAGCCTCGGATGCCGCTGCTGGAATGCACAAGACCGTGTTCGGTCTCGAATTTGAGGCAAAAAAGAACGAAGTCCAGGTATTGAATTTCACGGTCGACGATATCGAACGTGCAAAACTGGATCCCGTTCTGGATTTCAAGGGCAAAAAGCGATGAGTCGCGAAATTCTTCTGTTGGTCGATGCCTTGGCGCGTGAAAAGAACGTCACGCGCGACGTCGTGTTCGGCGCACTCGAAAGTGCGCTGGCCTCGGCCATGAAAAAGCGCTTCAAGGATGATGCGGACATTCGTGTCGCCATCGATAGGGAAACGGGCGACCACGAAGGTTTCCGCCGTTGGCTGGTCGTGCCTGATGAGGCCGGCCTGCAAGAGCCCGACAAGCAGGAAATGCTGTCGGACGCGGTGGAGATCGTCCCCGGAATCCAGGAAGGCGAGTACATCGAAGAGCCGCTGGAGCCCATCGAGTTCGGTCGTATCGGCGCTCAGGCCGCCAAGCAGGCCATCTTGCAAAAGATCCGCGACGCCGAGCGCGAACAGGTGCTGAACGACTTCCTGGACCGTGGCGAAACCATCGTGTCCGGCACGATCAAGCGCATGGACAAGGGCGATGCCATTGTCGAAACCGGCAAGATCGAAGCGCGCCTGCCGCGTTCCGAGATGATCCCGAAGGAAAACCTCCGGGTGGCCGACCGCGTCCGCGCGTTTGTGTTGCGTGTTGACCACGCCGCGCGCGGCCAGCAAGTGATCCTGTCGCGCACCTCGCCCGAGTTCATCCGCCAGCTGTTCGAGAACGAAGTTCCCGAGATCGAGCAAGGCCTGCTGGAGATCAAGGCTGCCGCACGCGATGCCGGCGTGCGTGCGAAGATCGCCGTCGTGGCATACGATAAGCGTATCGACCCCATCGGAACGTGTGTGGGCATGCGCGGTTCGCGCGTGACCGCCGTGCGCAACGAGTTGGGCGGCGAGCAGGTCGATATCGTGCTGTGGTCGGAAGACCCTGCGCAGTTTGTCATCGGCGCCCTGGCGCCGGCCAACGTCGAATCCATCGTCGTTGATGAAGACAAGCACGCGATGGACGTCGTGGTGGACGAGGAAAACCTGCCCAAGGCCATCGGCGCCAAGGGGCAGAACGTGCGCCTGGCTTCCGAGCTGACCGGCTGGCAGATCAACATCATGACGCCGGAAGAAAGCCTGAACCGCCAGGAAGTCGAGCGTTCGGGCCTGCGCGCCACGTTCATGAACAAGCTGGACGTCGACGAGGAAGTCGCTGACATCCTGATCGACGAAGGTTTCACCGGTATCGAGGAAATCGCCTACGTTCCCATGCAGGAACTGCTGGAAATCGAGGCGTTTGACGAAGACACCATCAATGAATTGCGCGCCCGTGCCCGCAATGCGCTGCTGACCGAGGCAATTGCCCAGGAAGAGCGCCTTGAGACCGCACAGGATTTGCTTGAACTCGAAGGCATGACGCAAGAACTGGCTGCCAAGCTGGCCGAGCGTCAAGTGCATACGCGTGATGATCTGGCCGAATTGGCAACGGACGAACTGGCGGAAATCGCCGGTCTGACCGAGCAGGAAGCCAGCGACCTCATCATGCGTGCCCGCGCCCATTGGTTCGACGAAGAATAACCAAAAGGACACGGGTCTGCGGTGGGCGAGGCGTCGCCTTATCCACCGCAAGTTCACGTTGTTTGTAATAGCTGCCTATAGGGAAGAGAGAGCCTAATGTCGAGTAATACCGTCGCCCAGTTCGCTACCGAGCTGAAAATGCCTGCCAATGTGCTGCTGGATCAGCTGCGCTCGGCTGGCGTTGACCTCAAATCGGTTGACGATTCCGTCACCGACAGCGACAAGGCGAAATTGCTCGAATCGCTGCGTCGCGCCCATGGCGCGACCGAAGGCAAGAAGATCACCCTGACGCGCCGCCAGACGTCCGAGATCCGGCAGGCCGACGCCACCGGCCGCTCGCGCACGATTCAGGTCGAAGTGCGCAAGAAGCGCGTGTTCGTCAAGCGTGATCCCTCCGAAATCGCCCTGGAACAGGCCGCGTCCGCGCGTGCCGAAGATGAAGTCTCCGTCGAAGAGGCGCAGCAGGTGTCCGCGCCGGCCGCAGCCGAGGCTCCTGCCGCGGTTGAGCCTCGCGAAGAAGCGGCAGTTGTCCAGGCAGAGGCTCCGGCCCCTGCCGAAGCGGAAGCATCCGTTGCTGTAGAAGCGCCCGCGCCGGTTGAAGCGCCCGCGCCTGTTGAATCCGTCGCGGCCGAAGCGCCCGCCCCCGTCGAGGCGCAAGCCGCCGAAGTCCAGGCCCAGCCTGAACCCGAACCGACGCCGGCGCCTGCTCCTGCCGAGCCCGTGGCCGAAGAGGCCAAGCCCGAAATCAAGACTGAATCCACCGAGCCCCAGGCTGAAGAAGCCAAGCCGGAACCCGCTGTGCTAGCCAATAAGTCCGAAACATCTTCCTCCCAGGCCGCCGCGCCTGTCGCCCAGGCTCAGCCTGCTGCGAAGTCCGAATCCGTCAAATCCGCCGCGCCTGCCTCGGCCGCCGCGCCCGCCGTCAAGGTGGGCAACCGCGCCGACAACCGCCGCGCCGGCCCGCCTCTTGCCGCCTCCGCCACGTCGGCCGGCCGCGATGAGGCCCGCCGCGCCGCCGAGGCCGAAGCTGCCGCCCTGCGCGAGATGCTGAACCGTCCCCGCAAGGTGCTGCGCGCCCCCGAGCCGGAGGCGCCCGCCGCGGCGGCTGCTCCGATTTCTGGCACGCTGCACAAGCCGGCCGGCAAGCCCGGCGCGACGCCTGGCGCCAAGAAGGATGCCAAGCCGGCCGCTCCTGGCGCGAAGAAGACCATCAAGACCGCCGAAGTCGCTTCGACCTGGTCCGATGACGCATCGCGCAAGAAGCCCGCCGACAAGCCGGCAGCCCCGGCCAGCCGCGACGGCTGGCGCGCTGGCGGCAAGGGCGGTGGCAAGGGCGGCGGCCGTGGTGGCCGCAACCAGCAGAACGACCGCCGCAACGAGCCCGCGCCGCAGGAATTCATCGCGCGTGAAGTGCACGTGCCGGAAACCATCAGCGTGGCCGACCTGGCCCACAAGATGTCCGTCAAGGCCGCCGAAGTCATCAAGCATTTGATGAAGCTGGGCCAGATGGTCACCATCAACCAGGTGCTGGACCAGGAAACGGCCATGATCGTGGTCGAGGAACTGGGCCACGTGGCGATCGCCGCCAAGCTGGACGACCCGGAAGCCTTCCTGGACGATTCCACGGCGGTTTCCGAAGCCGAGCAACTGCCGCGCGCGCCGGTCGTGACCGTCATGGGCCACGTCGACCACGGCAAGACCTCGCTGCTGGACTACATCCGCCGCGCCAAGGTTGCCGCGGGCGAAGCCGGCGGCATTACGCAGCACATCGGCGCCTACCACGTTCGCACCGAACGCGGCATGGTGACCTTCCTTGATACCCCGGGCCACGAGGCGTTCACCGCCATGCGTGCCCGCGGCGCCAAGGCGACCGACATCGTGATTCTGGTGGTTGCCGCCGACGACGGCGTGATGCCGCAGACGCGCGAAGCCATCCACCATGCCAAGGCCGCGGGCGTGCCCATGGTCGTGGCCGTGACCAAGATCGACAAGCCGTCCGCCAACCCGGAACGCGTCAAGCAGGAACTGGTGGCCGAACAGGTCGTGCCGGAAGAGTACGGCGGCGATGTGCCTTTCGTGGGCGTATCCGCCAAGACCGGCGAGGGCATCGACGATCTGCTCGAAAACGTGCTGCTGCAGGCCGAAGTGCTGGAATTGAAGGCTCCCGAAGACGCGCCCGCCAAGGGCCTGGTCATCGAAGCCCGTCTGGACAAGGGCCGCGGTCCTGTCGCGACGATCCTGGTGCAGAGCGGCACGCTCAAGCGCGGCGACGTGGTGCTGGCCGGCGCAAGCTTTGGCCGCGTGCGCGCCATGCTGGACGAAAACGGCAAGCCCATCCAGACCGCTGGCCCGTCGATCCCGGTGGAAATCCAGGGTCTGACCGAAGTGCCGGCCGCCGGCGACGAGCTGATGGCCCTGTCCGACGAGCGCAAGGCGCGCGAAATCGCGCTGTTCCGCCAAGGCAAGTTCCGCGACGTCAAGCTGGCCCGCCAACAGGCCGCCAAGCTGGAATCCATGTTCGACAACCTGGGCGAGGGCACGCAAACGCTCACGCTCATCGTCAAGACGGACGTGCAGGGTTCGCAGGAGGCGCTGGTGCAGTCGCTGGTCAAGCTGTCGACCGACGAAGTCCGCGTGCAAGTGGTGCATGCGGCCGTGGGCGGCATCTCGGAAACCGACATCAACCTGGCAATCGCCTCGAATGCCGTCGTCATCGGCTTTAACGTGCGTGCGGAAGCAAGCGCCAAGAAGCTGGCCGAGAACAACGGCATCGACGTGCGCTACTACAACATCATCTATGACGCCGTGGATGAAGTGAAGGCAGCCATGTCGGGCATGCTGGCGCCCGAGAAGAAAGAAGAAATCATCGGCCTGGTCGAGATCCGCGAGGTCTACAGCATCTCGCGCCTCGGCAACATCGCCGGTTGTATGGTGCTTGACGGCATCGTGCGCCGCGATTCCCAGGTTCGCCTGCTGCGCAACAACGTGGTCCACTGGACGGGGCATCTCGAATCGCTGCGCCGCTTCAAGGACGACGTCAAGGAAGTCAAGTCGGGCTTCGATTGCGGTCTTACGCTGCGCGGCAACAACGACATCCAGGTGGGCGACCAGCTGGAAGTCTTTGAAATCAAGGAAATCGCGCGTACGCTGTAAAGCGTCGCGAGGCATTATTTCTAATGAGCCGTCACAAGTCCAAAGCCATCCCCGGCCGCAATCTGCGGCTGGCCGACCAGATCCAGAAGGATCTGGCCGGGATCATCCAGCGCGAGATCGATATGACCCGCGCGGGACTGATCACGCTCTCTGGTGTGGAACTGTCGACCGACTACGCGCACGCCAAGGTGTATTTCACGGTTTTGGGCGCAGAGCCCGAAGCCGCGACCACCTTGCTGAACGAGAAGGCCGGCTGGCTGCATTCGCAGCTCTACAAGCTGTTGCACATTCACACTGTCCCCACTTTGCGTTTCTTCCACGACGAGCAAATCGCCCGTGGCATCGAGATGTCGATCCTCATCGACCGCGCAAATCGGCCCGGCCCGCATTCGGGCGTTCCCGACGAGCCAGAAGACCAGTCCTGATCGGGCTGTCGTCACTGCTTTAATTTCCGGATTCCGACGATGGCTAAACGACGCGGGCTTACGCTCGACGGTGTGCTGTTGCTCGACAAACCCGTAGGTTTGTCGAGTAATCACGCTTTGCAGCGCGCCAAGCGCGCCATGGACGCGGCGAAAGCCGGCCATACCGGCACGCTGGATCCCTTTGCCACCGGCCTGCTGGTGTGCTGCATGGGACGCGCCACCAAAATTTCCGGCGCGATGCTCAACGCCGACAAGGCATATCGCGCTACGCTGCAATTTGGCGAAGAGACCGATTCCGGCGACCTGACCGGCAACGTCGTGTCCACCGCCGAGCCGGGCTTTGTTGTCGAGGAACAGGCGCTGCGCGATGCGCTGTCACGTTTCTCGGGCACGATCGAGCAGATTCCGCCGATGTATTCGGCGCTCAAGCGCGACGGCAAGCCCTTGTACGAATACGCGCGTGCCGGCATCGAGCTTGAGCGGGCGCCGCGCCAGATTACGATACACCGCATCGAACTGTTGTCCCTGAACGGGACGCAGGCAGAGATCGATGTGGCATGCAGTAAAGGCACGTACATCCGCACACTGGCCCAGGACATCGGGCGCGTGCTGGGCTGTTACGCCCACCTGACGGCGCTGCGGCGCACGCATGTCGGGCCATTTTCTCTGGAACGCGCCGTTGAGCTGGAAGCCTTGCAGGCCATGCCAGACCCGAAGCAGGCATTGCTTGCACTGAACGAATTGCCGGAGGGCTTGCTGCCCTCCACCCTGACCTTAAAGGACTCGCTATGACTCGCGCCTTGCGCAACGTCGCCATCATCGCCCACGTGGACCACGGTAAAACCACCCTGGTCGACCAGCTGCTGCGCCAATCCGGCACCTTCCGCGAAAACCAGGCGCTGACCGAACGGGTCATGGACTCGAACGATCTGGAAAAAGAACGCGGCATCACGATTCTGGCCAAGAACTGTGCCGTTGAATACGAAGGCACGCACATCAACATCGTCGACACCCCGGGACACGCGGACTTCGGCGGCGAAGTCGAACGCGTGCTGTCCATGGTCGACGGCGTGCTGCTGCTGGTGGATGCCGTCGAAGGCCCCATGCCGCAGACCATCTTCGTGACCCGCAAGGCGCTGGCCCTGGGCCTGAAGCCGATCGTCGTGGTCAACAAGGTGGACCGCCCCGGCGCCCGCACCGACTTCGTCATCAACGCCACGTTCGACCTGTTCGACAAGCTGGGCGCGACCGAAGAGCAACTGGACTTCCCGGTGGTCTACGCCTCGGGCCTGTCCGGCTACGCCGGCTTGTCCCCGGACGTGCGCGAAGGCAACATGCGCCCGCTGTTCGAAGCCATTCTCGAACACGTGCCGCAGCGTGAAGACGACCCCAACGGTCCGCTGCAAATGCAGATCATCTCGCTGGACTACAACAGCTACGTCGGCAAGATCGGTGTGGGCCGCATCAACCGTGGCCGCATGCGCCCCGGCATGGAAGTGGCCTACAAGTTCGGTCCCGACGGCCAGGGCGGCCGCGGCCGCATCAACCAGGTCCAGAAGTTCCATGGCCTGGAGCGCGTGGTGGTGGACGAAGCCGAAGCCGGCGACATCGTGCTGATCAACGGCATCGAAGAACTGGGCATCGGCTGCACCGTGACCGATCCGGTCACGCAGGAAGCCCTGCCGATGCTGCGCATCGACGAGCCCACGCTGACCATGAACTTCATGGTGAACACGTCGCCGCTGGCCGGCCGCGAAGGCAAGTTCGTGACCAGCCGCCAGGTGCGCGACCGCCTGGACCGCGAGCTGAAGTCCAACGTGGCGCTGCGTGTGCGCGACACGGGCGACGACACGGTGTTCGAAGTGTCGGGCCGCGGCGAACTGCACCTGACCATTCTGCTGGAAACGATGCGCCGCGAAGGCTACGAGCTGGCCGTGTCGCGTCCGCGCGTGGTGTTCAAGGACATCGACGGCGTGAAATGCGAGCCGTTCGAATCCCTGACCGTCGACGTGGAAGACGCCCACCAGGGCGGCGTCATGGAAGAGCTGGGCCGCCGCAAGGGCGACCTGCAGGACATGCAGCCGGACGGCCGTGGCCGCACGCGCCTGGAATACCTGATCCCGGCCCGTGGCTTGATCGGTTTCCAGAACGAGTTCCTGACGCTGACGCGCGGCACGGGCCTCGTGAGCCATATCTTCCACGAGTACGCCCCGGTCAAGGAAGGCGCGATCGGCGAGCGCCGCAACGGCGTGCTGATCAGCCAGGACAACGGCGATGCCGTGGCCTACGCGCTGTGGAAGCTGCAGGATCGCGGCCGCATGTTCGTCAGCCCCGGCGATGCGCTGTATGAAGGCATGATCATCGGCATCCACAGCCGCGACAACGATCTGGTCGTGAACCCCATCAAGGGCAAGCAGCTGACCAACGTGCGCGCCTCGGGCACCGACGAAGCCGTGCGCCTGGTTCCGCCGATCCAGATGTCGCTGGAATACGCCGTGGAATTCATCGACGACGACGAACTGGTGGAAATCACCCCGAAGTCGATCCGCCTGCGCAAGCGTCACCTGCTGGAAAACGACCGCAAGCGCGCCGCGCGCGAATCCGCCATCTAAGCGGGTTGCGGGGCCAGGCCCCAGCGCTCCAGCAGTCAAAAGCCGCGCACCTTCGGGTGCGCGGTTTTTTTTCTACAGGCCGTTTTTCTGATGGCGGTATTCCTGCGTTTCGCCGCCGTAGCCGTAGGCGGCGGCGCGCGCATCGATAACGTGCACGTACGAACACTCGTGCAGCTCGCCCAGGATGTCCTGGAACGCGCCGAATATCTCCTTGATGAAGCGCGCCTTCTCGGCCTTGGTATTGGTCTCGTCGGTGACGCTGATGTCCAGGTGGAACGCGTTCTTGCCCTGCTCGGACAGCGGACGGCCGCCGATGAACCAGAGCTCGTGCGGGATGTGCTGCAGCGTGATCGCGATGACGGGCAGTTTCTTGCCCAATACCGATTGGGTGAGCCCGGCGACGGATTCGACGACGCGGCGGTTGACGGCGGCGTCGGACTGGCCGGAGATATGGACGACGATGTGGGGCATGGCAAGACTCCTGTGGGTGAGGGTGCAGAGCCAGTGTAGGGAGCCCGTTGACATCGGAAAAGCGGGAATCTACGATTTAATCCATCGATAAATCCGTTGGATAAACCATGCCTGGATTCGATCTGGACCAGTTGCGCACGCTGGTTGCCGTGCTGGATGCCGGCAGCCTCACGGCGGCGGCCCCGAAAGTGTTTCTCTCGCAATCGTCGGTCAGCGAACAGATGCGCAAGCTGGAGGACCGCGCCGGCCAGCCGCTGCTGGTGCGCGGCAAGGCCGGCGTGGCCGCCACGCCGGCCGGCGCGCGCCTGCTGGCGCACGCGCGCGCGATCCTGGCCTTGAGCGACGAGGCGTACCGGGATCTGCGCGGCGTCGCCCTGAGGGGCGAGCTGCGCCTGTGCATCACGGATTACTTCCGGCCCGGCGACGTGGCGCGCATGCTGCGGCGCCTGAACGAGCAGTATCCGCAGGTGCGCCTGCACGTCACGATCATGAAGAGCGGCGCCATCGAGGCAGCCTATGAGCGCGGTGAAATCGATGTGGGCATATCGATGGTCATCCAGGAGCGGGGCGCGGCCCGCGGCCGCGCGCCGGGCGCTTTGCTGCGCCGCGAGCCCCTGCTGTGGATGGCGGCCGAAGGCACAGCCGAAGCGCCGCCCGGGCCCTTGCCCCTGCTGGTCTTGCCGGAGACCTGCGCCTTGCGCCAGTACGTGGAACGGCTGCTGTCGCGCCGCAGCCTGGCGTACTCCGTCGCGCATGTGGCTTCCGGCGTGGCGGGCCTGCAATTGGCCATATCGGCGGGGCTGGGCGTGGCCTGCCTGAACGAGTCTGCCCTGGCGCCGGGCATCGCGCGCCTGAACGCGCCTGGCCTGCCGGCGCTGCCGGCGGTGGAGTTCCGCCTCCTGCCCGCGCGCCCCGGTGAAAGCGACTTCACCAGGCTCGCCCGGGAGGCTATCGTCAGGGCGCTGTCGTGAGCGGCAAGCGGGGCGCAGGACCCCCGCGTCCGTCTGGCGGCGTTGCAGGTATTCAAGGTATGAATACAGGTATTCCTTTTCCACTCACAAAACCGCCACAGGAGACGCAATGGGTGCCATCGACAAACTCGAGCCGTTCATCGACGCGCGCAGCGAGCGCTATGCTGAACTGAGCGACCGCATCTGGAGCCTGGCCGAGCTGCGCTACGACGAGCACAAGTCGGCCGAACTGCACATCGCGATGCTGGAGGAGGCGGGCTTTCGCGTCACGCGAGACGCGGCCGGCATCCCTACGGCCTTCGTGGCCGAGGCCGGCAGCGGCGGCCCGGTGATCGGCATCCTGGGCGAGTACGACGCGCTGTCCGGCTTGAGCCAGGAGAGCGGCGCCTATGCGTGCCAGCCATCGCCCGAGACGCCGAACGGCAACGGCCATGGCTGCGGCCACCATCTGCTGGGCACTGCCGCGCATTTCGCGGCAGTGGCGGTGAAGGAGTTCCTGCAGTCGAACGGACTGCCCGGCACAATCCGCTTTTACGGCTGTCCGGCCGAGGAGGGCGGGTCCGGCAAGACCTTCATGGCGCGGGCCGGCCTGTTCGATGAACTGGACGCGGCGCTGACCTGGCATCCCGCGTCGCACACCGGGATCTTCCATCAGTCGTCGCTGGCCAACATCCAGGCGTACTTCCGTTTCCGCGGCATTGCCGCGCATGCCGCGAATTCCCCGCACCTGGGGCGCAGCGCGCTGGATGCGGTGGAGCTGATGAACGTGGGCGTGAATTACCTGCGCGAGCACATGCTGCCCGATGCGCGGGTGCACTACGCCGTGACCAACAGCGGCGGAATTTCGCCCAACGTGGTGCAGGCGCGCGCCGAGGTGCTCTACCTGGTGCGCGCGCCCATCAATTCCCAGGCGGCCGAGCTCTACGAACGGGTCAAGAACGTGGCGCGCGGCGCGGCGCTGATGACAGGCTGCGAGCTGGACATCGTGTTCGACAAGGCCTGCTCCAACTACATCCCCAACGACGTGCTCAACCAGGTCATGTACGCCAACATGCAAGCGCTGCAAGGCCCGCAGTACACGGCGGGCGAGCAGCAGGCCGCGCGCCGCATGTGGGATTCGATCTCGGAAGACGATATCGACAACGCGGGCAAGAACCTGGGCGCGGTGCTGCGCAATCCGACGCCGCTCTTTAGCGGCGTGTCGCCGTACGAGCCGGGCAAGGCCGAGATCACGTACGGGTCGACGGACGTGGGCGACGTGAGCTGGGTCACGCCCACCGCGCAATGCTGGGGCGCGTGCTACGCCTACGGCACGCCCTTTCATTCCTGGCAGATGGTGGCGCAGGGCAAGATGTCCATGGCGCACAAGGGCATGGCGCACGCGGCCAAGATCATCGCGGCGACCGCCGCCGATCTCTATTCGAACCCCGAGGCGCTGGCCCGCGCCAAGGCGGAACTGATCGAGACGCGCCGCGGACAGCCCTACGTCTGCCCGATTCCGGCGGAGGTATTGCCATCGTTCATGCGCAAATGAGAGGGGCGCGGCGGCCATCCCCAAGGATGGCCGCTATCGTTCAGGCTGGCATGGACGGCGCGTATTGCTCGCCCGAGTTGACCTGTTCGTGAAATTCCACCACCTTGCGCACCACCTTGATCGGATCATCCTCGATGATGAAAAGATCCAGGTCGTGCGCGCCGATCATGCCGTTGGCAAGCACCTGGCCGCCCAGCCATTCGGCCAGTCCGGACCAGTATTCGCTGCCCACCAGCACGATCGGGGCTGGGGGAACCTTGCCCGTCTGGATGAGCGTCAACGCTTCGAAGAGTTCATCCAGGGTGCCAAACCCGCCCGGCATCGCCACATAGGCGAAGCTGTGCATGAAGAACGCCGCCTTGCGAGGAAAGAAGTACTCGAACGACAGGCTGATGGTTTGGTATTCATTGTTGTGCGCTTCGTGCGGCAGGCTGATGTTCAAGCCGACGCTCGTGCCTCCTGCTTCGAATGCGCCCTTGTTGGCGGCCTCCATGATGCCGGGGCCACCGCCTGCTATCACCGCAAAGCCTGCTTCGGCCAGTGCGGCCGAGATTGCGATGGTGGTTTCATAGTGGGGAGAATTGCGGCTGACTCGTGCGCTGCCGAAAACGCTGACTGCGGGCCCGATGTTTGCGAGCTTGTCTGCCGCCGTCCGTATCTCTGACATAATCAGCGGAATTTGTTTGCCGGCGGGTGTTTCCATATCTGCCTTTGTAACCATGAAAAAAACTCTATTACTGGTCGACGGTTCAAGTTACTTGTACCGCGCTTTCCACGCTATGCCTGATTTGCGCAACGCGCAAGGCGAACCCACGGGTGCGCTCTACGGCGTGGTGAATATGCTGCGCAAGCTTGTATCTGACCATAAGGCAGAGTATGCCGCATGTATTTTCGATGCTCGCGGCAAGACCTTCCGGGACGATCTGTACCCGGAATACAAGTCGCACCGTCCGCCCATGCCGGAAGACCTGGCCGCGCAGATCGAGCCCATCCACCGCGCGGTGCGCGCGCTGGGCTGGCCGGTGCTGGCCATCGAAGGGGTGGAAGCCGACGACGTGATCGGCACCCTGGCATGCCGCGCCGCCGAGCTCGACGTGCACACTATCGTCTCCACGGGCGACAAGGACCTGGCGCAGCTCGTCAACAGCCACGTCACCCTGGTCAACACCATGACGGGCGAAGTGCTGGACGAGCCGGGCGTGGTCAACAAGTTCGGCGTGCCGCCCGACCGCATCGTGGATTACCTGATGCTGGTGGGCGACACGGTGGACAACGTCCCGGGCGTGACCAAGGTGGGGCCCAAGACGGCAGCCAAATGGATTACGGAATTTGGCTCCGTCGACAAGCTGATCGAGGGCGCCGAAGCCGTCAAGGGCGTGGCCGGCAGCAACCTGCGCGAAGCCATCCCGAAATTCCCGCTGACGCGCCAGCTCCTGACCGTCAAGTGCGATTGCGACCTGGCCGGCCACGTGGACAGCGTGGACGACCTGACGCCGCGCCCGCGCGACGACGCGACGCTGACCGAACTGTACGAGCGCTATGGGTTCCGCACCTGGCTGCGCGACCTGACCGGCGATGCCGAGCGCGTGCCCACGGGCGATGCGCGGATCGCGCCGCAAGCCCCCGCCGCGCCGGCCGAGATCGACTACCGCATCATTTCCGACTGGGCGGCATTCGACGCCTGGATGGAAATGCTGCAGGGCGCGTCCCTGGCGGCGCTGGATACCGAGACCACCTCGCTGGACGAGATGCAGGCCAGGCTGGTCGGGCTGTCCCTGTCAGTGGCGCCCGGCGTGGCCTGCTACATCCCGGTCGCGCATCGGGGTCCGGACGGCGCGACCCAGCTGCCCAAGGCCGAGGTGCTGGCGCGGCTGAAGCCGTGGCTGGAGGACGCCTCGCGCGCCAAGCTGCTGCATCACGCCAAGTACGACACCCATGTGTTCGCCAACGAAGGCATCCGGCTGGCCGGCATCGCCGAAGACACGATGCTGCAAGCCTATGTGCTGGAATCCCATCGCGGCGTGGGCCTGAACGACCTGGCCCAGCGCTACCTGGGCCGCAGCGGGGTGTCTTACGAGGATCTTTGCGGCAAGGGCGCCAAGCAGATCGGCTTTGACGAAGTGGCGGTGGACAAGGCCGGCCATTACGCCGCCGAGGACGCCGACTTCACCTTGCAGTTGCATCAGGTGCTGCGTCCGATGGTGTCCGCCGACGAAGGGCTGGAGCGCATCTACCGGCTGGAAATGCAGGTGTCGGCCGTGCTGACCACCATCGAGCGCAACGGCGTCAAGGTGGACGCCGCCGAGCTCGGACGCCAGAGCCACAAGCTGGGCCAGGAAATGCTGCAGCTGGAACAGAAGGCCTATGAGCTGGCCGGGCAGCCCTTCAACCTGAATTCGCCCAAGCAGCTGGGCGAGATCCTGTTCGGTCGCATGCAGTTGCCGGTGGTGCGCAAGACCGCCGGCGGCGCGCCGTCCACGGACGAAGAGGTGCTGAGCAAGCTGGCGCTGGACTACCCGCTGCCGCAGGTGCTGCTGGAGTACCGCGGGCTGTCCAAGCTGAAGTCCACGTACACGGACAAGCTGCCGCGCATGATCAATCCGGATACGGGGCGGGTGCACACCCACTACTCGCAGGCCGCGGTGATCACGGGCCGGCTGGCGTCGTCCGATCCCAACCTGCAGAACATCCCGGTCCGCACGGAAGCGGGCCGGCGCGTGCGCGAGGCGTTCATCGCCGAGCAAGGCATGCTGCTGTCGGCGGACTATTCGCAGATCGAGCTGCGCATCATGGCGCACGTGTCCGATGACGCCAACCTGCAGCGCGCCTTCGCCGCGGGCGAGGACATCCACCGCGCCACCGCATCGGAAGTCTTCGGGGTGCCGCTGGACGGCGTGAGCACCGAGCAGCGCCGGGCCGCCAAGGCCATCAACTTCGGCCTGATCTACGGCATGGGGGTGTTCGGCCTGGCGTCCAACCTGGGCATCACGCGCGATGCCGCGCAGGCCTACATCGACCGCTACTTTGCCCGCTATCCCGGCGTGGCGATGTACATGGACAACACCCGCCGGCTGGCGCGCGAGCAGGGCTACGTGGAAACCGTCTTCGGGCGGCGGCTGCAGCTGCCGGAGATCCGCGGGGCCTCCGGTCCGCGCCGGCAGGGCGCCGAGCGGGCGGCCATCAACGCGCCCATGCAGGGCACGGCGGCCGACCTGATCAAGATGGCCATGGTGGCGGTGCAGGATTGGCTGGAAGCCGAAAAGCTGCAAACGCGCATGATCATGCAGGTGCACGATGAACTGGTGCTGGAAGCGCCGGACGCCGAACTGGAGGTGGTCAAGGAAGCGCTGCCTCGCCTGATGTGCAATGTGGCGGCCTTGCGGGTTCCGCTGGTGGCAGAGGTGGGCATGGGCAAGAACTGGGAACAGGCCCACTGAGGCTGTCCCCCAAAGGCAGGGCGTTCCCTGCCGGCAGTGCCGATGGGCCGCCTCCGGGCGGCCCATTTCCGCTTTTGGGATTGCAACAATATAATGTTGCGCTTTCCCCGCCTATTTCCGTCTCCCCACATGTTGCTGCTCTGGGTCCTGCTTGCCACCGTCACCGGTGGCCTTATTGCCGTCCTTGTCGCCAGCTGGCTGGCCTACAAGGTCTTTGCCCAATACCTGCATCACATGGTGAGCCTGTCGGTGGGCGTGCTGCTGTCGGTCGCCCTGCTGCATTTGCTGCCCGAGGCCTTCGAGACCGGGGTGGGAGACGCCCATGTGCTCTTTGGCCTGATGCTGGCGTCGCTGATCGGCTTTTTCGTGCTGGAGAAGATCGCGCTGCTGCGCCATAGCCATCACCATGAAGGCGATGGCCATCACCATCACAAGGGCCACGACCGCCACGAGGCGGGACGCGGCGGCATGCTGATCCTGATCGGCAGTTCGCTGCACAATCTGTGCGACGGCGTGCTGGTCGCGGCCGCCTTCCTGACCGACCCGCTGCTGGGCGTGCTGACCGCCGCGTCGATCATCGTGCATGAAGTGCCGCACAAGCTGGGCGATTTCGTCGTCCTGCTCAATGCGGGCCTGCAGCGGCGGCGCGCGTTTGCGCTGATCCTCTTCACCAGCCTGTGTTCAGCGGTGGGCGGCATAATAGGGTACTTCGTGCTGCAGCAGGC
Organism: Achromobacter sp. NPDC058515; assembly: GCF_042721735.1. NCBI lineage: Bacteria > Pseudomonadati > Pseudomonadota > Betaproteobacteria > Burkholderiales > Alcaligenaceae > Achromobacter > Achromobacter sp. NPDC058515. Next base: position 269,210 of record NZ_JBHXNI010000004.1, on the reverse strand, counting down.
GCAGGACTGGGTGCCATACATCCTGGTGGTTGCAGCCAGCAGCTTCCTGTATATCTCGGTGGCCGACCTGATGCCGCAAATGCACGAACGGGTATCCCTATCCGACGCCGTCCCGCAGCTGCTGCTGGTCGGCGTGGGCGTGGCGCTGATCTACAGCGTCACGACACTGATGCACCACGGGCACGAACATGGCGCCGACGCCGGCCCTGGCGCGCCGCAAGCGGAGCATGGCCACCGGCACTAAGGCGGGGGCGGGGGATAGCCGGCTTTGTCGACCCCAACACAGGAGTTCTCCATGAGTTTTTCCGCCGCCGCCGGCAATGTTGCTCCCACCGTGATCCGCACGGACACGCAGGGACTGGTCCACGGGGATTTCAAGCTGCCCGTGGCAGATGGATCGATTGACGCCTATTACGCCGCGCCGCAAGGCCAGCGCGACCTGCCGATCGTGCTGGTCGTGCAGGAGATCTTCGGCGTCCACGAACATATCAAGGATCTTTGCCGCCGGGTAGCCCAGGCCGGCTATCTGGCGGTCGCCGCCAACCTCTACCAGCGCCAGGGCGACGCCTCGGCCTACACCGACATTCCGAAACTCATCTCGGAGCTGGTCAGCAAGGTGCCCGACGAACAGGTCTTTTCGGATCTGGACGCCAGCGTGGCCTGGGCCGCGGCCAACGGCGGGGACGCCAGGCGCGTCGCGGTCACGGGTTTCTGCTGGGGCGGGCGCCTGACCTGGATGTACGCGGCGCACAATCCGGACGTAAAGGCCGGCGTGGCCTGGTACGGCAAGCTCAGCGTGGGCCATGGTCCGCTGATCAAGCGCGTGGCCTTTGACGTGGCCAACGAACTTCACGGCCCCGTGCTGGGCCTGTATGGCGGCCGCGACGCCAGCATCCCGCTCGTGGACGTCGAAACCATGAAGGCCAAGCTGGCCGCCGGCAACGCCGCGGCGCAGCAGTCCGAGCTCGTGGTGTATCCCGAAGCCGACCACGCCTTCCTGGCGGACTACCGGGCGAGCTACCAGCCCGAGGCCGCGAAGGACGGCTGGCGCCGGATGCTGGAGTGGTTTACGCGGTATTTGTGACTGGCATGACGGCTTAAAAAAAACCGACCCGCACGGGTCGGTTTTTTTGCGCCCACAGCGGGCCCCAGTCCATACAGGCAGCCCCCTCGGGGGGCGGCATGCGAGCGAAGCGAGTGCGGCGTGGGGGCCTTAATTCCCCGCTTCGCGCAGGCGGCTGGGGAGGAGTTCGCCGTGGCGGGCCAGCAGCGGATAGGCCGCCGCGCCGACCAGATGGGAGTTGATGCCCTTCATGTCCCGCAGGATGTCCAGGTAGAGCGCGCCGACTTCGGCGGCGTCGACCTCGCCCGCCTTGATCTTTTGCAGATGCGTGTCGGCGGCCTGCGTTTCGATCGTGCGGAATCGGGCCTTTTCGCCAGCCAGCGAGCGGGCCTGGCGCAGGTCGTCGTTGACGAAGAGGGCGGCGGCGGTGCGCTGGTTGGCGATGAGCTGGCCCAGGGTGTCGTCCAGGCTGGCGCGCTGCTCGGGCGAGAAGACCCAGCCCTGCTTGCGCAGCTTGGCAACGTGGCTGAGCAGGCCGTGGTGGGCGATGTCCCCCGCATGGCCGATATTGCTGGCGAACGCCAGAATATCGTCCATGCGCTGGATGTCGTCGCGCGTCATGTTTTCCTGGTCCAGCGTGGCCAGGTAGGTCGTGATGGCGTTTTCCAGCTTGTCCAGCGCGGCGTCCAACTGGCGCGCCTGCACCAGGCGATGGCGATTGTCGCGCTTGAAGCCGGCGCGCGCGTAAAGCAGCAGCGTCTGCAGCATGTCGGCCATGCGCAGGGCCTCGCGGGCCGCATTGCCCAGGGCCACGGCCGGCACGTCATGCGCCCATTCGTCCAGATACTGGGGGCGGGACGGGTCGTTTGGATCGGCGCGCTTGGGCAGCCAGCGGGTGAGCAGGGCGGCGTACGGCGTGAGCAGCGGCAGGAAAACCAGCGCGATGACCGCGTTGAACAGCGTATGGAAGTTGGCCACGGCGCGCGCCGGTTCGCTGGCCAGTCCGCTCATCAGCGGCTGCAGCACCGGCAGCAGCAGCAGGCCGGCCAGCACGCCCAGCACCCGGGTCAGCAGGTTGCCCAGCGGCAGGCGGCGGGCGGCGGGATCGTCGCCGGTCACGCCCTCGATCATCGGGTTGATGGCGGTGCCCAGGTTGGCGCCCAGCACCAGCGCGAAGGCGACGTGGGGCGCCACCATGTTGTGGCTGGCCAAAGACATCACCAGCACCACCACGGCCACGCTGGAGTGCGCCGCCCAGGTAAAGGCCGCGGACAGCAGCACGGCCGCCACGGGCTGGGTCGCCAGGGCGTCCAGGATCATGCCCAGCATCGGGGCGGTCTGGAACGGTTCGAAGAGTTCGACCAGCTGGTGCAGGGACAGCAGCAGCAGGCCCAGGCCGATGAAGACCCGGCCCAGGTCGCGCGTGCGTCCCGGCGGATAGCGCCGGAACATCCAGACGCCCGCCAGGATCAGGATGGGGGCCAACGCGGTCAGGTCGAAGGACAGCAGCTGGACGATCAGCGTGGTGCCGACGTTGGCGCCCAGCATGGCGGCCAGGGCCGGCACCAGGCCCACGACCCCGCCGGCGGCAAAGCCGGTGATCATCAATCCGGTGGCGGTGCTGCTCTGGAGGGCGGCGGTGATGCCCAGGCCTGCCGCGAAGGCCCGCAACCGGGTGCCCAGGGCCCGCCCCAACGCCGCGCCCAAGGCGGCCCCGAAGGCGCGTTGCACGCCCGTTTGGACCATATGCACGCCCCAGAGGAGCAGCGCAACGTAGCCGGCGAAGTCAAGCAGGGTAATGATTCCAGACATCCAGGCGGGTTTCCGTTCTTTTTATGACAAGTAATAATTCTGTAATGATCGCATGCCAGGCCGGGCGGGGAAACCCGTCCGGGCAATACAGGATACGCCCGGCGGGGCTTTGCCGCGTATGCCTCTGCCTGCGCGTATCATTGCCTGATCATTTGTGGATGTATTGGAGTTCTGCGTGGCCGTTTCCGTATTCGATCTGTTCAAGATAGGCATAGGCCCGTCGAGCTCCCATACGGTGGGCCCGATGCGGGCGGCGCTGTTGTTCGCGCAGGGCCTGGAGCGCGACGGCCTGATTCCGCGCGTCGCCAGCGTCCGGGCCGAACTTTACGGATCGCTGGGCGCCACCGGCAAGGGCCACGGCACCGACAAGGGCGTACTGCTCGGCCTGATGGGCGAGGCGCCCGACACCGTGGATCCCGCCGCCATCGCCGGCATGGTCGCGTCGGTGCGCGCCAGCCGCCAGCTGCCGCTGCTGGGAAAGTACCCGCTGCCTTTCGTGGAAAAGGAGCACATGATGTTCTACCGCCGCGAGGCGATGGCTGAACATCCCAACGGCATGAAGTTCCATGCCTTCGACGCCAGCGGCGAGTCGCTGCGGGAGTCGCGCTACCTGTCGGTGGGAGGCGGATTCGTGGTGACCGCCGGCGCGTCGAACAGCCAGGTCATCGCCGCGCACAATCAATTGCCATATCCGTTCCGCATGGGCCGCGAACTGCTGGCCATGTGCCGCGAGAGCGGGCTGACGGTGGCCCAGCTCATGATGAAGAACGAGCTGACCTGGCGCGACGCCTCGGAAGTGGACAGCGGCCTGGACCGCATCTGGCAGGTCATGCAGGACTGTGTGTCGCGCGGCTGTGGCATCAATTACCCGGAAGCGGACGGCGAACTGCCCGGCCCCTTGCGGGTGCGCCGCCGCGCGCCGGAGCTCTATCGCAACCTGACGCAGCGCGCCGAACGCACGCTGTCCGACCCCTTGTCGGTCATGGACTGGGTCAATCTGTACGCCATGGCGGTCAACGAAGAGAACGCCGCCGGCGGCCGCGTGGTCACGGCGCCGACCAACGGCGCGGCGGGCATCATTCCCGCCGTGCTGCACTACTACGACCGTTTCGTTCCCGGCTCCAACCGCGAGGGCGTGCGGGATTTCCTGCTGACCGCCGCTGCTATCGGGCTGCTCTACAAGTACAACGCCTCGCTCTCGGGCGCCGAAGTCGGCTGTCAGGGCGAAGTGGGCGTGGCGTGCTCGATGGCGGCGGGCGGCCTGGCCGCGGCCCTGGGCGGCTCGGTCGAGCAGGTCGAGAATGCCGCCGAGATCGGCATGGAGCACAACCTGGGCCTGACCTGCGACCCCGTCGGCGGGCTGGTCCAGATTCCGTGCATCGAGCGCAACGCCATGGCGTCCATCAAGGCGGTGAATGCCGCCCGCATGGCGCTGCGCGGCGACGGCCAGCATTATGTGTCGCTGGATTCGGTCATCAAGACCATGCGCGAGACCGGCGCCGACATGAAGACCAAATACAAGGAAACCGCGCGCGGCGGCCTGGCGGTGAACATCGTCGAGTGCTGACCGCCCCAGGGCCGCGTCAAAAAAAAACCCCTCGAAGAGGGGCTTTTTGCTGCCGGCGGCGTTCAGACCACGCGGGCGTTCTGCAGCGCGGCGATGCGCGACGGGATCGGCGGGTGCGAGGCGAACATGGCAGCCAGGCCGCCCTTGCCGGTGATGCCGGAGGCTTCGAAGGACTTGGGCAGTTCGCCCGGCTCCAGGCCGCCCAGGCGGGCCAGGGCGCGGATCATCGGTTCGCGGGCGCCCATCAGGTGGGCCGAGCCGGCGTCGGCGCGGTATTCGCGCTGGCGCGAGAACCAGGCCACGATGATCGATGCCAGGACGCCGAAGATGATTTCACAGACCAGCACGGTGACGAAGTAGCCCGGGCCGATGCCGCGTTCGTTCTTGAACACGACGCGGTCGATGAAGTAGCCGACCACGCGCGCCAGGAACACGACGAAGGTGTTCACCACGCCCTGGATCAGGGTGAGGGTGACCATGTCGCCGTTGGCGATGTGCGCCACTTCGTGGGCCAGCACGGCGGCGACTTCTTCCTCGCTCATGCTCTCCAGCAGGCCCGTCGACACGGCGACCAGCGAGTCGTTCTTGAATGCGCCGGTGGCGAATGCGTTGGGGGCGCCTTCATAGATGGCGACTTCCGGGCGGCCGATGCCGGCGCGGTCGGCCAGTTGATGGACCGTGTCCACCAGCCAGGCTTCGCGCTGGTTCCGGGGCGCATTAGGGTCCAGCACCTGCGCGCCGGTGCTCCATTTGGCCATCGGCTTGCTTATCAGCAGCGAGATGATGGCGCCGGTAAAGCCCACCACGACCGAGAAGATCAGCAGCGCGTTGAAGTTCAGGCCGTTGGCCGTGATGATGCGGTCTACGCCCAGGATGCGCAGCGTGGCCGACAGCACGAGCATGACGGCCAGGTTGGTGACGACGAACAGGATGATGCGTTTCATGTTTTTTTGTTCCTCTGCGAGCGGGAAATAGCCCGGGTTCGACATGGCGGCGGCCCGCCAGTTCCCCGACTCGCCGGCACCGCTCCCGGTGACGAAGAGTATAGTATCGCTTTCCCTTATTCCTCCTCACTTTTCCCTTAGCGTAGAGCCCCATGCAGGCACTTTGGATGTTGCTGGCGTCCGCCATGTTCGCCATCATGGGGTCGTTCGTGAAGCTCGGCACCGAACACGGCGCGTCGCTGCCGCAGGTGGTGCTGTTCCGCGGCCTGCCTTCGGTCGTATTGCTGCTGCTCTGGGCCCGCGCCGGCCGCCAGTCCATCGTTCCGACCAGCTGGAAGCTGCATATATGGCGCAACCTGTCCGGCGTCACATCGATGTGGCTCGGCTTTTTCGCCATCTCCCACCTGCCCCTGGCCACCGCCACCAGCCTGAACTACACGGCGCCGCTTTTCATCGCCTGCTGGATGCTGGGCTGGGGCGGCGCGCAGCGCGACCCGGTGCGCATCGTGGCCGTGGCGCTGGGCTTCCTGGGCGTGATCGCCGTGCTGCGGCCCAGCATCAACGAAGACCAATGGCTGGCCGCCTTGCTGGGCATGGGCGCGGGCGCCATGTCGGCGATCGCCATGATGCAGATCCGCCAACTGGGACGCATTGGCGAACCTGAATGGCGCACCGTGCTGTTCTTCTCGGTGGCCGTATGCGTGTCCAGCTCCGCCGGCCTGGCGTTCGAAGGCTGGGGCCAGGCGGACTGGACCGGCTATTTCTCGCTGCTGGGCGTGGGCGTGACGGGCCTGTTCGGGCAACTGGCCATGACGCGGGCGTTCGGCATGGGGTCGGCGCTGCTGACCGCGGCGCTGCAGTACAGCACCATCATCTTCGCGGCCTTGCTGGGCATGGGCTTCTGGGGCGACCATCTGGACGGTCTGGCCTGGGCCGGCATGGGCTTGATCATTTCCGCGGGCCTCTTGTCGGTGTGGCGCACCATGCGCGACCCCAAATCGGGCTGAGCCCGCAGCCGCCCCTATTCCGCACAGGAGCACAACGAATGACGACGACCCTGATTTCCGCCGCCGACCTGGCCGCGCGCCTGGATGCGCCCGATGTGCGCGTGTTCGACGTGCGCCACGACCTGACCAATCACGCGGCGGGCCGCCAGGCCTACGACGCCGGCCACATCCCCGGCGCGCGCTACCTGGATCACGAGACCGAGCTGGCGGCCGCCCGCAACGGCAAGAATGGGCGGCATCCCTTGCCGTCCCGCGCCGAATTCGGCGCGCTGATGGCCGCCCACGGCGTCACCCCGCAGACCCTGGTGGTGGCGTACGACGCCAGCGGCGGCATGTATGCCGCGCACCTGTGGTGGATGCTGCGCTGGCTGGGCCATGGCCAGGCGGCCGTGCTGGACGGCGGCTGGCAGGCCTGGCTGGGCGCCGGGCTGCCGACGACGACCCAGGCTGCGCCCGCCGTGCAGCCGGGCAAGCCGGTTGCGCCCGGCGCGCCGCTGGCCGGCTCCGTGGATGCCAGGGCCGTGCTGGACAATATTGCCCAGCCGTCCTTCACCGTGATCGACGCCCGCGCGGCCAACCGCTATCGCGGCGAAGTCGAGCCCATGGATCCCGTCGCCGGCCATATCCCCGGCGCCTTGAACCGTCCCAACGGCGAAAACCTCCAGCCGGACGGCCGCTTCAAGGCGGCCGAGCAGTTGCGCGCCGAATTTTCCGCCCTGCTGGCCGGCCGCGACCCCGCTTCGATCGTCCACCAATGCGGTTCGGGCATCACCGCCTGCCACAATCTGCTGTCCATGGAAATCGCGGGCCTGTCCGGCTCGCGCCTGTATCCGGGATCCTGGAGCGAGTGGTGCAGCGACCCGTCCCGCCCGGTGGCCAAGGGCGAATGAATGCAAAAAGCCAGGGCGCAATGCCCTGGCTTTTTCAATGGGAGTCGCCCGCTGCTACCAGATGGCGGCCAGCTTGACCCGTCCCGAGACGCTTTCGGCGATTTCCAGGAAGTGGTCCAGGGGCGGCGTGGCCAGCCCCGGCACCTTGGCCATGTCGTCCCAGCGCCTCAGGCGTATCGAGTCCGGCGCGCCCGGCATGCTGGCGAAATCCACCGCCTGGCCAGCGTCGAAACTGCCGCCCTGCAGCGCCAGGCTGCGCTTGGAGTCCTCCGAGAGCGACGCTTCGTACTGCGGCTCCACATAGCAGAGGTAGCGCTTGGCCTCGACGTGCAGCCGGATGGGGTCCAGCACGGCCGAGCTGAACAGCCCGCGCAGGAAGGGCAGCACGAAGTACTGGTGCTTGTCGTCGATGCCCCGCAGCGTGGGCGTGCCGGGCCGGTCGGCGATCAGGTGGCCCAGGTCGTGCAGCAGGCAAGCGGTGATGAGGTGGGCATTGGCGCCGTGGCGCTCGGCGAGCGCCGCCGTTTGCAGCGCATGCCGCAAATGGCTGACGGATTCGCCATGATAGGAACGGTGCCCGCGTTCCAGGAAGAGCTGTTCGATATCTTGCAAGGTCAAGGCCATGGTTGTCTCCTGAGTGGCCGCAAGGGGAAGAGGCGGGCAGTGACCGCTAGCGGTCAGCCGGCTGCCGGCGCCATCTCCAGAAAGCGCGCGATAAGCTGCACCGGTTGGCGCTCGCGCAGGCAGTACAGGTATTCATGCATCACGATGCCGGCGTCCTGGATGTCCAGGGCCGCCAGGTCGGGATGGGACGGGATCTCGCGCGAAGGGATCAGGCTGACCCCCAGTTCACAAAGAATGGCCTGCCGGATCGATTCCCGGCTGCCGATCTCCAGCGTGCGGCGCACCGCGACGCCGGCCGCCTGCAGGGCGTCCTCGGTAAGCTGGCGCGTCATCGAACCGGGTTCGCGCAAGAGCAGGGCGTGCTCGGCCAGGTCGGCCAGGCGGACCTGGCCGCGCCGGGCCAGTGGATGGCTGCGGTGCGTCACGACGCGGATCGGGTCGGCGGCGATCATCCGGCGGTACAGGTGCTTGTCATCCATCAGAAAGGATGAGGTGGCAATCTCTATGCGGTAGTCGTGCAGCGCCTGCAGCATGGTCTGCGAGTTGCCGATCGTTACGGTCAGGTCGATGCCGGGATAGCGCTGGTTGTATCGGCGCACCGTATCCATGATGTAGAAGGGGCCGGTGGCGCCGATGCGCAGGTTGCCCTCGCGCAGGTCGCTGGCGTCGCGCAGCCGGAAATCGATCTCGGTTTCCTGCTGCACCAGCTTTTCCACCATGGGCATCAGGTTCTGTCCCGCATCCGACAGCCGCATGCCCCGGCCCTGGCGGTGGAACAGTTCGATGCCGTAGCGCGACTCCAGCTGGCGCAGTTGCCCCGTCACCGTGGGTTGGCTGACACCCAGCTGGGCGGCGGCCTTGGTGACGGTGCCGCAGCGAGCCACGGCGTAGAAGGATTTGAGTTCGGCGACAAGCACGATGGTGGGGATGGCAGGTGGACGCAATGCGCAAGACCGCCAGTACACCAAAATAATTTGATGTTTTTATTACTGCATTTGCGCGAAGTGTCATAAACACTCAATACGCGGCTTCCATACTGCCTTCGTTCCCAGACCGGAGGCACCATGCCCCAACGCGATACCGCCTTTCTATCAGTGCAGAATCTTGTGAAGCGATTCGGCAGCCATACGGCGCTGGCCGACGTTTCCCTGGATATACGCGCCGGAGAGCTGGTTTGCCTGCTGGGACCGTCGGGTTGCGGCAAAACGACATTGCTGCGCGCCATTGCCGGGCTGGAGCGCCAGGACAGCGGCGCCATCGTGCTGTCGGGCCGGGACATCTCGTGCGCCGAGCCTCAAGAGCGCGACTACGGCATCCTGTTCCAGTCGTACGCGCTGTTTCCCAACCTGACCGTGGCCCAGAACGTGGCCTACGGCCTGAGCGGCAAGCGCGCCCATCGCACCCACGTCGCCAGCCGCGTCGAGGAAATGCTGACCCTGGTCGGCCTGGCCGGCGCGGCGGACAAATATCCGGGACAGATCTCCGGCGGCCAGCAGCAGCGCGTGGCCCTGGCGCGCGCGCTGGCGCCGTCGCCGTCGCTGCTGTTGCTGGACGAACCCATGTCCGCGCTGGACGCCCGCGTGCGCGAGCATCTGCGGATCGAACTGCGCGCCCTGCAAAAGCGCCTGTCCATCACGACGCTGATGGTGACGCATGACCAGGAAGAGGCCATGGTGATGGCCGACCGCATCGCCGTGATGAACGGCGGCGTCATCGAGCAGTACGGCACGCCGCGGGAACTCTATCGCCAGCCGGGCTCCGCCTTCATCGCCGATTTCGTCGGCGAGGCGAACTGGCTGCCGTTCGAGCGCATCGACGCTCATCGCGCCCGCGTCGGCCGCCAGGAGCTGGCGGTGGACGAGGCGCTGGACGCCAAGGCCGGCAAGCTCTTTGTGCGCCCCGAAGCCGTGCGAGTCAGCATGGCTCGGCCGCAAGAGCCCAACTCCATGCTGGCCGACGTGCTGGACGGCGTGTTCCTGGGCCGCGGCTACCGCCTGGCGCTGCGCCTGGAAGGCGTGCCCGGCGCCACCGTGCATTCCATCGTGTCCCCTGAAACCGGAGACGCCCTGCTGGGCCCTCACGCCGCCAGCCGCTGCTGGGTGGAGCTGCCGCGCCATGCGATACGCGCCTACGCTTGATCCGGTCATGACCCGTTCCTCCGCCATGGCCGAGCCGGCCCCGGTTCTTTCGCCCTCCGCGCCCGCGCTGGGCCGCCGTCCGCTGCCGGGCTGGATCGGCTCGCTGGGCTTGACCCTGGGGCAGGGCGCGCTGGTGCTGGGCCTGCTGCTGTTCCTGGCGCTGCCCCTGGCGGCCATCCTGGTCAAGTCCGTCACCGACAGCGACGGCGCCTGGGCCGGCTTCTCGGTCATCGCCGGCATCATCGGCGCCGACGGATTCCTGGCCATGGTCGGGCGCAGCCTGACCGTGGGCGTCGTGACTGTGATGCTGGTCGTGCCTTGCGCCTACGGCTTTGCCTATGGCCTGACCCGCACCCGGCTGCCGGGCAAGGGCTTGCTGCGCACTGTCGCGCTGCTGCCGCTGCTGGCGCCGTCGCTGCTGCCCGGCATCGCGCTGGTTTACCTGCTGGGCAACCAGGGCCTGCTCAAGGGCCTGACCGGCGGCGCCACCATCTATGGTTTCTGGGGCATCGTCGTGGGCGAGGCGTTCTACACCTTTCCCCATGCGCTCATGATCCTGCTGACCGGCCTGACGCTGGCGGACGGCCGGCTGTACGACGCCGCGCGGGCCATGGGCGCGGGTCCATGGCGCACCTTCCTGACCGTCACCTTGCCCGGCACGCGCTATGCGGTGTTCTCCGCCTGCTGCGTGGTGTTCACGCTGACCGTGACGGACTTCGGCGTGCCCAAGGTCGTGGGCGGCGACTACAACGTGCTGGCCATGGAAGCCTACAAGGCCGTGGTCGGCCAGCAGAATTTCCCCAAGGGGGCGGCCATCGGCATCCTCCTGCTCCTGCCCGCGCTCCTGACCTTCGTGTTGGACCGCCGGCTGCGGGCCCGCCAGGGCGCCCAGATGAGCGGCCGCGCCCAGCCCTACGCGGCGGGCGTGAACGGCCGCCGCGACGCTGCATTCCTGGCGCTGGCCGGGGTGCTGGCGGCCTTCCTGCTGCTGATCATCGGCGTGGCCGTATGGGCCTCGTTCGTGAAGATGTGGCCCTACAACCTCTCGATGTCGCTGCGTTCCTACGATTTCGACAACATGGACGGCGGCGGCTGGCTGGCCTGGCGCAACAGCCTGCAACTGGCGTTCTGCACGGCCGTGCTGGGCACCATCGTGGTCTTCGTGGGCGCCTGGATGATGGAAAAGGTGCCGTCCCGCGGCGCCGTGGCGCGCGGCCTGCGCGGCATGGCGGGCATGCTGGCGCTGATGCCCATGGCGGTCCCCGGACTGGTGCTGGGCCTGGGTTACATCTTCTTCTTCAACAGCCTCATGAACCCGCTGAACGTGCTGTATGGAACCATGCCGTTGCTGATCCTGTGCACGGTCGTCCACTTCTATACCAGCGCGCACCTGACCGCGGCCACCGCCTTGAACGCGCTGGATCCCGAGTTCGAGGCCGCCTCCGCCTCGCTGAAGGTGCCGCGCATGACGACATTCCTGCGCGTGACCCTGCCGATGTGCCTGCCGGCGGCGCTGGATGTCGCCCGCTACCTGTTTGTTTCCGCCATGACGACGGTGTCGGCCGTGGTGTTCCTGTACAGCCCGTCCACGGTGCTGGCCGCCGTCGCCGTGCTTAACATGGATGACGCCGGCTTCATCGGACCGGCCGCCGCCATGTGCACGGTGATCATGGCCAGTTCCGCCGCCGCCGCGCTGGTCCTGCACCTGGCCAGCCGCGCGCTGGTGGCGCGCAGCCAGGCCTGGCGCCGCCCCGTGGCCCGTTGACCGACAATTTTTCAAGGATGATCCCCATGACTGTTACGCCTTTGCCTGTCCGCCTTGAAGCGGTGATATTCGACTGGGCCGGCACGCTGGTCGACTTCGGTTCCTTCGCGCCCACCAAGGTGTTCGTCGATGCCTTCTCGCAGTTCGGCATGGAAGTGTCGCTGAAGGAAGCCCGCGGCCCGATGGGCATGGGCAAGTGGGACCACATCCGCGCCCTGTGCGACCAGCCTGCCATCGCCAGCCAGTACCAGGCCCAGTTCGGCCGCCTGCCCGGCGACGACGACGTGACCGCCATCTATGAACGCTTCCTGCCGATGCAACTGGAAAAGGTCGCGCAGTATTCGGCGGCGATTCCCGGCGCGGCCGAGCTGCTCCGCGCGCTGCGCCAGCGCGGCCTGAAGATCGGCTCGTGCTCGGGCTATCCAGACAGCGTCATGCGCCGCGTGGTCGAGCGCGCCGCCTCGGAAGGGCTGGAGCCTGACTGCATCGTCGCCAGCGACGACGTGCCGCGCGCGCGTCCCGCGCCCGCCATGGCGCTAAAGAACGTGGTGGAACTGGGCCTGTCCGACGTGGCCGCCTGCATCAAGGTCGACGACACCGCCCCGGGCATCGAGGAAGGGCGCCGCGCCGGCATGTGGACAGTGGGCCTGCTGCTGTCGGGCAATGCCGCCGGCCTGACGCTGGACGAATACCTGAGCCTGGACGAGGCGGGCCGCGAGCGCGCGCGCGCCGCCGCGAGCCAGGAACTGTCGTCCGTCCCGGCGCATTACCTGATCGATACGGTGGCCGACCTGCCGGCCGTGATTACCGACATCGAAGCCCGCCTGGCGCGAGGCCAACGCCCCTGACCTAGACGCTTCTTGCCCGGGTCCCCGGGGCATTTCATTCATTCGCAACGCATACCGCGGCCGCCATCCGCCGGCCGCGGGGACTTTCTTCACCCTTTTTTCCGCTCACCCACGGAGTTCCTCATGAATCGCTACAAGCTGCTTGCACTGGCCGCCGCCCTGACGGGCGTGATGGGCGCCGCCTCCGCCGAGACCACGCTGACCGTCTACACGGCGCTCGAAGCCGACCAGATCAAGGTCTACCAGGCCGCGTTTGAGAAGGCCAATCCCGACGTCAAGATCCAGTGGGTGCGCGACTCCACCGGCATCATCGCCGCCAAGCTGCTGGCGGAAAAAGGCAACCCCAAGGCCGACGTGATCTGGGGCCTGGCCGGCACGGCGCTGGGCCTGATGGATAAGGAAGGCATGCTGCAGCCCTACGCCCCCAAGGGCCTGGACCAGATCGCCGCGAACATGCGCGACGCCAAGGCCGAGCCGTCGTGGGTCGGCATGGACGGCTACGCCGCCGCCATCTGCTTTAACACCATCGAGGCCGAAAAGCAGAAGCTGCCCAAGCCCACGTCGTGGCAGGACCTGACCAAGCCCGTGTACGCCGGCAAGATCGTCATGCCGAACCCGGCGTCCTCGGGCACGGGGTTCCTGGACGTGAGCGCGTGGCTGCAGATCTTCGGCGAAGAAAAGGGCTGGGCCTACATGGACGCGCTGCACAAGAACATCGGTTCGTACACGCACTCGGGCTCCAAGCCGTGCAACATGGCCGCGGCCGGCGAATTCCCGATCGGCGTGTCGTTCGACTACCGCGCCGCCAAGCTGAAGGCCGACGGCGCGCCGGTCGAAGCCGTGTTTCCGTCGGAAGGCCTGGGCTGGGAAGTCGAAGCCACCGCCATCATGAAGGGCACGAAGCACCTGGAAGCCGCGCGCAAGCTGGCCGACTTCTCGGCCAGCCGCGAGGCCAACGAACTGTACAAGGCCAACTTCGCGGTGCTGGCGATTCCGTCGATCGCGACGGTCAACCCGAACCTGCCGGCCGACCTGACCACGCGCATGATCAAGAACGACTTCACGTGGGCGGCCACGAACCGCGAACGCATCATCGCCGAATGGACCAAGCGCTACGACGGCAAGTCCGAGCCGAAGAAGAAGTAAGCCCGCAATCCCTCTGGCAGTGTTCCGAAGATGAAAAATTTCGACGTAATCGTGGTGGGCGCGGGCATGCTGGGCATCGCGCACGCCTGGGCGGCCGCCAAGCGCGGCCTGTCGGTGGCCGTGATCGAGCGCAGCCGCCAGGCGCATGGGGCCACGGTCCGCAACTTTGGCCAGGTCATCGTGACTGGCCAGGCGCCCGGCATGATGCTGTCGCACGCCCTGCAGGCCCGCGAACTGTGGCTGGAGCTGGCCGGCAAGGCGGGCTTTCACGTGCGGGCCAACGGCGCGCTGGTGCTGGCGCGCAATGCCGACGAGGCCGACGTGCTGCAGGAGTTTGCCGATACGCGCATGCGGCAGGAAGGGTATCGCGCCGAACTGCTGTCCGGCCGCGACGTGGCGGGCCTGTACGGCGGCCAGCTGGCCCATCATTGCATGGCGCTGCGCGGCCAGGACGACTTGCAGATCTATTCGCGCGAGGCCTTGCCCGCCATCACGCGCTACCTGGAGAGCTCGCTGGGCGTCGCGTTCATCACGGGAACGCTGGCGCGTGCGGTGGAGAACGGCGAGGTCGGCACCACGGCCGGCGACTTCAAGGGCGCGCACGTCTTTGTCTGCCCGGGCCATGACTACCTGACCTTGCTGCCCGAGCGCTTTGCGCCGCTGGACCTGGAGGTCACTCGCCTGCAGATGCTGCGAGCGGCGTTCGAGACGAACCCGATCGCGCTGGACCGCCCGTTGCTGACGGGCCTGTCCTGCGTGCATTACGGCGCGTTCTCGGATCTGCCCTCGGCGCAGGCGTTGCGCGGCGTGATCCAGGAGCGCACGCCCATGCTGCTGGAGAACGGCATCCACCTGCTGATCAGCCCCACGCCGTACGGGGAGCTGATCATCGGCGACTCGCACCGCTATGGGCAGGACGCGCCGCCGTTCAACGACGAGGCCGTCGACAACGCCATGCTGGATCTCGCGTCGCAGGCCCTGGGCGCGCGGCTGCGGGTGCTGGAGCGCTGGCAGGGCGTGTATGGCGCGCACGGCCCGGCGCCGTTCTCGGTGCTGCCGGTGGACGCGGCGACCACCGTGGCGGTCATGCACTCCGGCGTGGGCATGACGGTGGGGCTGGCTATCGGCGAACGCACGGTGGCGGGCGTGACGGGGCGTTGAGTTCCGCCGGCGCAGCGCAATGAAAAGGGCCTCGCGATCGCGAGGCCCTTTGCCTTTGCTGCGGGACGAGCCGGCCTACAGCTCTTGCATGATGCGGCGATACCACTCATGGAAATGCTGCATGCCGTCTTCCATCGGCGACTGGTACGGCCCGGTTTCGTTCACGCCGCGCAGCATCAGGGCCTTGCGGCCGGCATCCATGCGTTCGGCGATCTCATCGTCTTCGATGGCCGTTTCCATGTAGGCCGCGCGCTGCGCCTCGACGAACTCGCGCTCGAACGCGGCGATCTCCTCGGGGTAGTAGAACTCGACGACGTTCACCGTTTCCTGGGGACCCTTCGGGTACAGCGTGGACAGCACCAGCACGTGCGGGTAGAGCTCGATCATGTGGGTCGGGAAGTACGTGACCCAGACCGCCCCGAAATCCGGGGCGTCGCCGTCGCGGAACGACAGCAGGCGGTCGTGCCATTGCTTGTACACATCCGAACCCGGCTGCGCCAGCGCATTGTGGACGCCCACCTTCTGCAGGCTGTACCAGTCGTTGAACTCCCAGGCCAGGTCGTCGCACGTGACGAAGCGCCCCAGGCCGGGGTGGAACGGACCGACGTGATAGTCCTCAAGGTAGACCTCGATGAAGGTCTTCCAGTTGTAGTTGCACTGATGCACTTCGACGTGGTCCAGCACATAGTCGCCGAAGTTGAACTCGGGACGCGAGAACAGCGGCGCCATGTCGGCGGCCGGATCGCGCGGGCCTTCGAACAGCAGACCATGGCAATCCCGCAGGCGGAACTTCTGCAGATTCATGCAGGGCGTGGTCTCGAACTGAGGCGCGCCCAACAACTCGCCCTGGTTGTTGTACGTCCAGCGATGCAGCGGGCAGACAATGTTGCCGCCGGTGGCCTTCAGATTGCCGTGCGTGTTGCAGTTGCCGGCCACATTGCCGGCTTCGCCGCCAAGCATCAATGCCTGACGGTGGCGGCAGACATTTGAGATGAGTTCGACGCCTTGCTGGTTGCGAACCAGCGCGCGCCCTCCGCTTTCCTGTACCAACGTACGCCAATCCCCGACTTCAGGCACCACTTTCTGGTGGCCGACGTATTGCGAGGATTGCTTGAAAATGAGTTCTTGCTCGCGGGCAAAGAGGGCTTCGTCAAAATACGCGCTGACGGGTAGCTGGGTGCGAGCTGGCACGACATGTGCCATCCGACCGATGTCGGTCATGATTCCCTCCGCTCGGATAAAAAAGCCAGGACGGTTTGAGCTTTGCCAAGCGCATTTGTTCAAGCCAAGATTTTGTTCAGGGCTTGTTCAAGAATTTGAGCCTGGCTAAATCCGTTCTGGCGCGAAGAAAAATCGGTGTCTGGCCGATCAAATAAGCCGTGAATTGTACCCCAAGGGCCTTCCCCACGCCCGTGTAGATCGGGCAAGGCTGGCGCAACTGCCAGGGGGCGAGTTTGGCCAGGCGCAAAACCCGATTAACCCTTCGGTGCGTAGGTCTTTCAGACGAGCTTGCGCGTGGCGGGATGGCGCCTTAGCAACCAGCTGCTGGCCGCCGACAGCGCGAACACCGCCATCGTCAGCAAGGGCACGGCCCAGGCATCGCGCTGCCCGCCGGAGAAGGCGCCGGCGCGGCGCGCCACGTCCAGGAACACCGGATGGATCAGATAGACGCCGAACGTCAGCGGCGCCAGCGAGGCCAGCCTGGGCAGCCGGGGCGAGGACACGATCCACTGGAACGCGGCCAGCGACATGAACGGCACGGTCAGGCTGAAGTAGTCATAGAAATAGGTGTCCAGCGCGTGGCCGTTGGACATGACGGTCACGCCCAGTGCGGTGGCGGCAACGCTGGCGGCCAGCATCAGGCCGGGGCGCGGAATGCGCATCTCGCCGTCGAAAATCAGGCGGCCCGCGACGAAGTAGCCCAGATAGGGGAGGAACCACGTCAGGAAAAAGCCGTGAGGCGCGCCGAGCGCGCGGCGATACAGCGCGTCCAGGATCGCCACGCCCAGAATGCCCACCACCCACAGCACGCGAGCCCGGGGGGCGCTGCGCGCATACAGCAGGCGGACCAGCGGGGCGAACAGGTACAGGCCCACGATCATGTACAGGTACCAGAGGTGGTAGTAGGGCTCGCCTTGGGCGACCTTGCGCGGCCAGAACGAAAAATCGATGCGGCCGTCATCCCACCAGTCCAGTCCGGTGCGCCATGCCAGGTAGAAGAGGGTCCAGAACAGCAGAGGGGCGCAGATCCGGGCCATGCGTTTGCTGTAGAACCGGCGCGCGTCGTGGGGCTTGTCGGGATCCAGCAGCAAGGCGCCGCTGACCATCACGAAGACCGGCACGCACCAGCGCGCGGCGGAGTCATACAGATTGGCGGCGAGCCAGGCGCCGCCGCCATACGCGGCCGGGTCGCTCACGATGAGCGCCGCGCTGTGCAGCAGGACCACGGCCACGGCGGCCAGCCAGCGGGCGGCGTCCAGGCGGGAATATCGGTCTTCGGTGTAAGGCATCGGGCTCCCGCTGGGTGTTTGCTTTTCACCTTAGCAGCGACACGGCCCCGATTTCTGTATCCAGGGGTTAGGCCAGGCGTAAAAAACCGACAGGGCCCGGGTTGGCGCTGCCGGTGGAAAAGGCGGCCCGCGATAGGGGGACGGGCCGCTGCGTCGCGGGCCGGCGGGTCCGCGAACGTTTTGTCACGAAACCGTCGGGGCGTGAAGGCGCGTTCCTACTGCAGGACGATGTTGGCCTGCTTGATCAGTTGCGACACGATGGGCTGTTCGGTCTTGATCTGCTTGTCCAGTTCGGCCGCCGTGCCCGAGCGCGGGTCGATGCCCATGTCCAGCATGCGCTTTTTCACGGCTTCGTCCTGCAAGGTCTCGGTCAAGGCCGACTGCAGCTTTTCCAGCACGGGGGCGGGAGTGCCCTTGGGCGCGACGAAGCTGAACCAGGCCGTCATGTCGAATGCCGGGTAGCCCTGTTCGGCCAGCGTGCCCAGCTTGGGCTGCGTCGCCAGGCGCGACGGGCTGGTGATCGCGAATACCTTGACCTTGCCGGCGTCGGCCTGCGGCATGCCGGTGGCGACCATGTCGAAGAACAGGTCCACGTCGCCGCTGATCAGCGCGGGCAAGGCCTGGGTTGCGCCCTTGAAGGGCACGTGCAGGATGTCGATGCCCGCGCGCTCCTTGAACAGTTCGCCGGCCAGGTGCGACGAGGTGCCGGCGCCGAACGTGGCGAAGGTCAGCTTGCCCGGGTTCTGCTTGGCGTAGGCGACGACGTCCTGGGTGCTGTTGAACGGGCGCTTGGGGCTGGAGAGCAGGACCAGCGGGCCCACGCCCACCATGCCGATGCGCGCGAAACTGTCCGGGTCGTAGGGCAGTTCCTTATACAGGTAGCGGTTGGTGACCAGCGTCGAGTTGGTGGCCATCAAGATGGTGTAGCCGTCCGGCGTTTCGCGAGAGACGAAAGCGGCGCCGATGGAAGTGCCGGCGCCCGCCTTGTTCTCGACGATCATCGGCTGGCCCAGGGTCTTGGCCATGCGCTCGGCCAGGACGCGCGTCAGCACATCCGTGGCGCCGCCCGCCGGGAAGGGCGAGATCACCTTGATCGGCCGGGACGGATAGGTGTCGGCCTGGGCGCCCAGCGATGCGGCGCTGAGCAGCAGGGTGGCGAGCAGTTTGAAGCTGGTGCGTATCATGTTTTCCCCTTGAAAACGCATGGTCGAGAGTGGATCGCCGGGCCTGGCTTGGCTGGGCTGCGATGGGTCGCATCGCGGCGGCTTGCCAGGTCTCCTTGGATGTTTTAAATTCCATGTATTGGAATTTAATTTTGGTCTTCGAAATAAACTATAAAAACGAAGCGAATAGAAATGCAATCTTTTTCTGACGCCAGGCGCATCGCGCGCCCTCCCGCCAAGCCGGACGACAAGCTTGAGCTCAGCCTCCCGGCGCGCCGCAAGCGCGCGCCAGGCGCGGGCGAGGGCGCCAATTCCCCGGACTTCATCACGGCGCTCGCCCGCGGGCTGGATGTGCTGAGATGCTTCCGCCATGGCGTGGCGGCGCTGGGCAACCTGGACCTGGCCCGCCTGACCGGGCTGCCCAAGCCCACCATCAGCCGTATTACTTACACGCTGACCGAGCTGGGCTACCTGCGCTATCACCCGGACACCGGCAAGTATTCGCCCGGCTATGGCGTCCTGGCGCTGGGGTTTGGCCTCCTCGCCGGGCTGGAAGTGCGCGAACTGGCCAAGGCCTCGATGACCGACCTGGCCCGCGACACCGGGGGCGCGGTCGCCCTGGGCGCCTTCGACGGCGACGCGATGACCTACGTCGAAGCCATCCACGGTTCCTCCGCCCTCTATCTGCGGCTGCCTGTCGGCTACCGCGCCAGCCTGGACAGCGCCATGGGCCGCGCCTACCTGGCCAGCCTGCCGCAAGAGGAATGTGCGGACGTCCTGGCGCGCCTGGGCCAGGCGGCCCCGGCGGCCACGGCGATCGAGCGCGCTCGCTCCGAACTGCGGGAATCGGGCTGCTGCTTTGCCATTGGCGAATGGCAATCGGGCATCAATGCGGTCGCCGTCCCGTTCGCGTCCATCACGGGCGAAGGCGTGTTCGTCATGA
Source organism: Achromobacter sp. NPDC058515 (assembly GCF_042721735.1). NCBI lineage: Bacteria > Pseudomonadati > Pseudomonadota > Betaproteobacteria > Burkholderiales > Alcaligenaceae > Achromobacter > Achromobacter sp. NPDC058515. Next base: position 249,629 of record NZ_JBHXNI010000004.1, on the reverse strand, counting down.
GCTGCGGAGGGCCCGCCAGCCTGCTGGAAGAGCCGGACCTGCGCGCCCGCGTGGCGCCGGCCCTGAGGGCCGCGATCGCGGGCCTGGCGGGGGCGCCGGGCTGAGACGCGGCGCGCATCCCGGCCGGGCGTGGCTATCTCGTACAATTCACGGATTGATCCACCCCTAGCGCCCTCGGAGACCCGTTTGGCCAAACCCACACAAGCTGATCCGCAGACTGACGACCGTCCCTTGCCCCAGGATTTCGAAACGGCCCTGGCCGAGCTGGAATCATTGGTTGCGGCCATGGAAGACGGCTCGTTGCCGCTTGAGCAATCGCTGGCCGCCTATCGGCGCGGCGTGGCGCTCACGCGGGTCTGCCAAGACCGCTTGGCGCAGGCCGAACAACAGGTCAAGGTCCTGGAAGGCGACCTGCTGCGTCCGCTGGATCCTGCCGCGCTGGATGACGAATAAGAACCCGATGAAGCAAACACAACTCGCCTTTCCGGAGTGGTTGCAAGGCCGTGCGCGACACGTCGAAGACGTGCTCGACGACCTTCTTCCTCCGGCGGACGTGCTGCCCTCGCGCCTGCACGAAGCCATGCGGTACGCCGTCCTCGGCGGCGGCAAGCGCGTTCGCGCCGCCCTGGTCTATGCCGCCGGGCAGGCCTGCCCGGTCAGCGGCAGCGTCCTGGCCATCGAAGCCTCGCTGGACCGCGCCGCGGCCGCCGTGGAACTGATCCACGCCTATTCGCTGGTCCATGACGACCTGCCCTGCATGGATGACGACGTCCTGCGCCGTGGTCGCCCCACCGTGCACGTGCAGTTCGACGAAGCCACCGCCATGCTGGCGGGCGATGCCCTGCAGCCGCTGGCGTTCGATCTGCTGGCCTCCATGCCGATCGCGCCCGCGCTGATCGTGCAGGCCACGCAGTCGCTGGCGCGCGCCGCCGGCAGCCAGGGCATGGCGGGAGGACAGGCCATCGACCTGTTCAGCGTCGGCCATTCGCTGTCGCGCGATGAACTGCAAATGATGCACAGCATGAAGACCGGCGCTATGCTCGCGTGCAGCGTGGCGCTGGGCGGCATCGTCGCGGGCGCCAGCTCGGCATCGCGCCAGGCGCTGGACGCCTACGCGCAGGCCATGGGGCTGGCATTCCAGGTGGTCGACGACATTCTCGACGTGACCGCCGACAGCGCCAGCCTGGGCAAGACGCCGGGCAAGGACGCGGCCGAGAACAAGCCCACGTATGTATCGCTGCTGGGGCTTTCCGAGGCGCGCGCGTTTGCCGAAGAGTTGCGCGTAGCCGCCCTGGATGCGCTGGCGCCGCTGGGCGACGCGGGCGCGCGCCTGGCCCAGCTGGCCGATTTCATCGTTCTCCGAGACCGCTGATCCGTGACAAGCCCGGCCTGAATGCAGGCCGGGTCAACGAACCACATAAAAGCATGACGACAGATTTGTTGGACCGCATTCAATCCCCGGCAGACCTCAAGCGCCTGGATCGTCGCGAGCTGAAAAAGCTCGCGGACGAGCTGCGTGGCTTCGTGCTGGAGTCGGTATCCAAAACGGGCGGGCACCTGTCGTCCAACCTGGGCACCGTCGAGCTGACGCTGGCGCTGCATCAGGTGTTCGACACGCCGCACGACCGCATCGTCTGGGATGTGGGCCACCAGTCCTATCCGCACAAGATCCTGACCGGCCGCCGAGCCGGCATGGCCAAACTGCGCCAGCAGGGCGGCATCTCGGGCTTTCCCAAGCGCAGCGAGTCCGAATACGACGCCTTCGGCACCGCGCATTCCTCCACCTCCATCTCGGCGGCGCTGGGCATGGCGGTCGCCTCGCGCAACGCTGGCGTGCAGCGCCAGCACATCGCGGTGATCGGCGACGGCGCGATGTCCGCCGGCATGGCGTTCGAGGCCATGAACAATGCAGGCGTCACGCCCAACATCAACCTGCTGGTGATCCTGAACGACAACGACATGTCGATCTCGCCGCCGGTGGGGGCGCTGAACCGCTACCTGGCCCGGCTGATGTCGGGCCGCTTCTATGCCGCGGCCAAGAACGTGGGCCGCGCCGTGCTGCAGCACGTCCCGCCGGTGCTTGAACTGGCGCGCCGCTTCGAAGAGCACGCCAAGGGCATGGTCACGCCGGCCACGCTCTTCGAGGAATTCGGCTTCAACTACGTCGGCCCCATCGATGGCCACGACCTGGATGCGCTGGTTCCCACCCTGCAGAACCTGAAGGCCCTGGAAGGCCTGCAGTTCCTGCATGTGGTGACCAAGAAAGGGCAGGGCTACAAGCTGGCCGAGGCCGATCCGGTGCTGTATCACGGCCCGGGCAAGTTCGATCCGGCCGTCGGCATCCAGCAGTCCAAGGCGCCGGGCAAGCGCACGTTCACCCAAGTGTTCGGCCAGTGGCTGTGCGACACGGCCGAGCAGGATTCGCGCCTGGTCGCCGTCACCCCCGCCATGCGCGAAGGCAGCGGGCTGGTGGAATTCGAAAAGCGTTTCCCGCAGCGGTATTTCGATGTGGGCATCGCCGAGCAGCACGCCGTGACGTTTGCCGCGGGCATAGCCTGCGAAGCGCAAAAGCCCGTCGTCGCCATCTACTCCACCTTCATGCAGCGCGGCTACGACCAGTTCATCCACGACGTCGCCCTGCAGAACCTGGATGTCACGTTCGCGCTGGACCGCGCCGGCATCGTGGGCGCCGACGGCGCCACGCATGCGGGCAACTACGACATCGCCTTCCTGCGCTGCGTGCCCAACATGGTGGTCGCCACGCCCTCGGACGAAAGCGAAACGCGCCTGCTGCTCACCACCTGTTATCAGCATCCGGGCCCCGCATCCGTGCGCTATCCGCGCGGCGCGGGCTGCGGCGCCCAGGAAGGCGCCGGCCTGGATGCCGTCGAGCTGGGCCGCGGCGAGGTTCGCCGCGAAGGCCGGAAGATCGCCATCCTGGGCTTTGGCACGCTGGTCCAGGCGGCGCTGGGCGCGGCCGGGAAACTGGACGCCACCGTGGCCGACATGCGCTTCGTCAAGCCGATCGACCGCGAACTTATCCTGGACCTGGCAAGCCGGCACGATGCGCTCGTCACCGTGGAAGACGCGTCCATCATGGGCGGCGCGGGCAGCGCCGTGCTGGAGGTGCTGAGCGCGGCGGGGGTGCTGATTCCCGTGCTGCAATTGGGCTTGCCGGACGAATTCATCGACCACGGCGAGCAATCGGCGCTCCTGGCCGGCATTGGCCTGGACGCCGCCGGCATCGAGCAGTCGATCCGCGCCCGCTATGCCGATCTGCTGGGCTGACCCCCTACTTGTGGACGAGGGCTGCCGCCTTCGTCCACAAGAATGAAACACACTGTTCCGGCCCCGCTAACCTACGAATAGAAGGGTTTTCCCTGGCGGTTGCGGGCGTATAGGCGATAATGAGCGCCTCTCAAGATTACTAGGCCCGTGCGTTTTCACGACTGATTGCCTAGACAGGTAAGCCGAAATGAATTCTCCGATCGACCCCGCCATCGTGATGCCCGACGTCCAGAGTTCGGCGGACACCCGGCACATTCCGATTCAGCGCGTGGGCATCCGTGGCGTGCGCCACCCCATGCTGATCGAAAGCGGCGATGGTTCGCCCCAAGGCACCGTGGCCAACTGGACGCTGACCGTGGCGCTGCCGGCCGAAGAAAAGGGGACGCACATGTCCCGCTTCGTGGCCCTGCTGGAAAAGTACCGCAGCACCCCCATGACGCCCACGCTGTTCCGCGCCATGGCTGCCGACATGCTGCCGCTGCTGCATGCGGAGCGCGGCGACATCACCGCCTCGTTCCCGTACTTCATCAACAAGTCCGCCCCGATCTCCGGCGTGCAAAGCCTGCTGGACTACGAAGTCCAGTGGATCGCCCGCGCCCAGGACGATGGCGTTGAATTCGAACTGGTCGTGCAGGTGCCCGTCACCAGCCTCTGTCCGTGTTCCAAGGCCATTTCCGAGTACGGCGCGCACAACCAGCGCTCGCACGTCACGGTTTCGGCCATCCTCAGCGACGACATCGGCATGGATGGCGTCATCCGCCTGATCGAGGAAGAAGGTTCGTGCGAACTGTGGGGCCTCTTGAAGCGCCCCGACGAGAAGTACGTCACGGAACGCGCCTACGACAACCCCAAGTTTGTCGAAGACCTGGTGCGCGATGTGGCCGCCCGCCTGAACGCGCATCCCGGCATCGCCCGCTACCGCGTCGAGGCCGAGAACTTCGAGTCCATCCACAATCACTCGGCCTACGCCGTCGTGGAAGGCTGAGCCTTCCGTGGGCCATCCGGCGGCCAATGACTGGCCGCTCATCGCGGGGCTGCAAGATTGGGAATCGCGGCTGGCCAGCAATCTGGCCGGCCGCGGCCGTTTTGGCCTCGCCCTGTACGAGTTCTTCCGTTTCGGCGTAAAGCAGGCATGGGCCTGCCTGTTCGGCGGGCTGATGTGCGCGCTGCTGCTGGGCTCCTACTGGTGGTATCCCAAGGACGCCGTCCTCGCCCGATATGACTTCCTGACCCTGGCCGCGCTCGGCATCCAGGCCATGCTGCTGGCGCTGCGCATGGAAACCTGGAGCGAGGCCCGCGTGATCCTGATGTTCCATGTGGTGGGCACCTGCATGGAGCTGTTCAAGACCGCGGCCGGCTCGTGGATCTACCCCGAGGCCAGCGTGCTTCGGATCGGCGGGGTGCCGCTGTTCACGGGCTTCATGTACGCGGCCGTGGGCAGCTACCTGGCGCGCGTGTGGCGGCTGTTCGATTTCCGCTTTCGCGCGCATCCGCCGCTTGCCGCCACGGCGGCGCTGTCGGCGCTGATCTACCTGAACTTCTTCACGCACCACTACATCGTGGATTTTCGGTGGGCGCTGTTCGCGCTGACGGCAGTGCTGTTTGCCCGCACCTGGGTGTACTTCCGCATCTGGCGCGTCTATCGCCGCATGCCTCTCCTGCTGGGTTTCGTGCTGGTGGCGCTCTTCATCTGGTTCGCCGAGAACATCGGCACCTTTGCCAACGCCTGGCGCTATCCGAGCCAGGCGCAGGCCTGGCAGCTGGTGTCCCTGGCGAAGCTGGGCTCCTGGTTTCTGCTGATGATCATCAGCTACGCGATGGTCAGCATGGTCAACCGGCCGCGGGAAATCGATGTTGCGGATCTGCCTCGGGCGGTGGGTCCGGCGGCGGCGAGTAACGCGTCCCTTATTTCATAACGCTACTTCAACTTGCGTGTCCCTCATCAATCGGTGATAATCGAGGGCTTTCTTGCTCGACCGCCCATGGTTTTTGGGCAGCGGGCTGCCCCTTGCGGCGATCGTCAAAGCAGTAAATCCACCCATGATGGAAAGCGCGGGTGCAAGACGGTCGGCCAGCGAGACATCCTCAAGGAGTTTTACTCATGCGTCACTACGAAGTAGTGTTTATCGTTCACCCCGACCAAAGCGAGCAAGTGCCCGCCATGGTCGAGCGTTACCAAGCGCTGGTCACGGGCCAAGGCGGCTCGATCCACCGCCTGGAAGACTGGGGTCGCCGCCAACTGGCCTACCCGATCCAGAAGCTCGTCAAGGCTCACTACGTCTGCCTGAACATCGAGTGCGGCCAAGCCACGCTGGATGAGCTGGAACACTCGTTCCGCTACAACGACGCCGTTCTGCGCCACCTGGTCATCAAGACCAAGAAGGCCCAGACCACGCCCTCGATCATGATGAAGTCGGTCGAGCGCGAAGAAGCCCGTAAGGCTTCGGCGGAAGCTGTCGCGGTTCAGCCCGAGTAAGCTGGGCTCACGCAGAGCTCATCCCATGAAGTCCCCTCGGTGCCTGGCAGGATGAATAAGCTGGAACTCAGCGCCCGCGTTCTCGAATGCGAGCCTTTGCGCCACACTCCCGCCGGACTGCCAGCGCTGGAAATGCTGCTGGCTCACGAGTCGGAGATCATCGAAGCCGGCCACCCGCGCCGTGTCGAATTGACGATCACCGCCGTGGCATTGGGCGATCTGGCGTTGCTGTTGAGAAACACCGCTTTAGGGTCTGAATTGCTGGTGCAGGGGTTTTTGGCTCCCGCCCGCAAGGACTCGGTGAAGATCAAGCTGCATTTGCAGCAGGCGCGCAAGGTCAGCGGCAGCGCAGGACGCGATCCGCAGGTGGCTTGAAGGGAATGAGTCCATAGGTGCGAGAGCGCCTTCTGAATACGGATAGGTTATGGGGAATTGGGCCCGGCTTTTGAAAAACCCGGGTGGAACCGATCCCCTCAAACATAGAGGCACATATCATGGCTTTCTTCGGAAAACGCAAAGAAAAACGCAAATTCACGCAGCAGAACCCGCTTTTCAAGCGTCGTAAGTTCTGCCGCTTTACCGCAGCCGGCGTCGAAGAGATCGACTACAAGGATCTGGACACCCTGCGCGACTTCGTGCAAGAAAACGGCAAGATCATCCCGGCTCGCCTGACCGGCACCAAGGCAATCTACCAGCGCCAGCTGGACACCGCCATCAAGCGCGCGCGCTTCCTGGCCCTGTTGCCTTACACCGACAACCACAACTAATCCGGGGCACTGAAATGCAAGTTATTCTGCTCGAAAAAGTCGTCAACCTGGGCAACCTGGGTGAAGTCGTGCGCGTGCGCGATGGCTACGCCCGCAACTTCCTGATTCCCCAGAAGAAGGCGCGTCGCGCAACCGACGCCGCCCTGAAGGAATTCGAAGCCCGCCGCGCCGAACTGGAAAAGGCCCAGGCCGAGAAGCTGGCCGCTGCCCAAGCCCTGGGCGAGCGCATGAACGGCTACCAGCTGAAGATCGTCCAGAAGGCCGGCGTCGACGGCCGCCTGTTCGGTTCGGTCACCAATGCCGACATCGCCGATGGCCTGAAGAAGGCTTCCTTCGAAGGCGTCGAAAAGGCCCAGGTGCGTCTGCCCAACGGCCAGCTGAAGGCTGTTGGCGAGTTCCCGGTCCAGGTCGCTCTGCACGCTGACGTCGTGGTTGACGTCACGGTCCTGGTCGAAGGCGAACTGTCCTAAGCCGGTACCTGCGGTAAAAAGAAGCCGGCCCGCGCGCCGGCTTTTTTTCTTTTCGCCCAACGGCGCCGTGCGTGCCGTCATCCGGGCGGCACGGCCCAGGCCTTACGCTGTTGCTTTCAGAGGACCTCTTGACTCATCCGCCCGTTCATCACAATGCGCCGCCCGGCCTGCGCGCCTGGCTCGACAACGTGGACGCATCGCGTGAACCCGCGGTGCGGGATGTGACGATAGATGGCGTCCGTTGCATCATCAAGCGCCGCCGGCCTGGTTTTGGCCGGGGCTTGAGCTATGCGCTGCGCTACGTCCGCGCCTTGTTCCTGGGCGCCGGCTGCAAGATCTTCCTGGGCGAGTTTCCGCGGCCCGGCGTGCTCTTGCGCAACGGCCTTGCCCACGAGGGGCGGCGGTTGACGCAATTGCTGGAAGCCGGCTGCCGCGTGCCGGAAGTGTGGTGGCAGGAGCAGGGCCTGCTCGTCCTGGAGTACGTGGGCCGGGACCTGGCCGACCTGATCCGCAAGGAGGACCTGACCTCGCGCCTGTGGCTCACGCGCGCGGCCGCCACCGACCTGGCCGCCTTTCATGCCCGCGGCATGTGGCATGGCGGCGCGCAGATCCGCAACGTCACGCTGCAGGACGGCGAGATGTGGCGCATCGACTTCGAAGAGAACATCGGCGCCACGCTGTCCCGGCCGCTGGCGCAGGCCTACGATCTGTTCCAGCTGCTGGCCTCGCTGGTGTCTTTGCGTAAATTGCCGGACGACGATGCCGCAACGCTGGGTAAACTGGCGCTCGAGGTTTACCTCGAGTGCAACCCCGACCCCGAAGTCAAAGCCCGCCTGACGCGCCTGGCGCGCGTCCTCTGCGGTATCGCGACGCCCCTGCGCCCCGTGCTGAGCCGTTTCCCCTCGCGCGATGTCCAGGGGTTTTTCCGCGTCGCGGATATCCTGCAGCCGTTACTATTGAAGTCATGAACACACCCGCCGATTCCCAGCTTGAATACCTTCGCGTTCCCCCCCATTCCATCGAGGCGGAGCAGTCGGTTCTGGGCGGCCTGCTGCTGGACAACACCGCGTGGGACCGTATTGCCGACGTCCTGGTGGAAGAAGACTTCTACCGCCACGATCACCGGTTGATCTGGCACCACATTGCCCGCCTGATCGGGCTGGCGCGTCCCGCGGACGTGATCACGGTCAATGAATCCCTGATCAGCGCCGGCAAGGCCGAGGACGCGGGCGGCCTGGCCTATCTGAACGCCCTGGCGCACAACACGCCGTCGGCCGCCAACATCCGGCGCTATGGCGAAATCGTGCGCGAGCGCGCCATGCTGCGCAAGCTGGTGTCGATCGCCGACGAGATCTCCTCGGCCGCGTTGAATCCACAGGGCAAGGAAGCCCGCCAGCTGCTCGACGAGGCCGAATCCAAGGTCTTCCAGATCGCCCAGGAGGGCTCGCGCGGCGCCGCGGGCTTCCAGGAGATCCAGCCGCTGCTCACGCAGGTGGTCGAACGCATCGACGAACTCTATCACCGCGAAGGCAGTTCGGACGTGACCGGCGTGCCCACCGGTTTCGCGGACCTGGACAAGATGACCTCGGGCATGCACGGCGGCGACCTGATCATCGTGGCCGGCCGCCCGTCCATGGGCAAGACCTCGTTCTCGATGAACATCGGCGAACACGTGGCCATCGAACAGGGCCTGCCGGTGGCGGTGTTCTCCATGGAAATGGGCGCCGTGCAATTGGCGATGCGTATGCTGGGTTCGGTCGGCCTGCTGGACCAGCACCGCATGCGCACGGGCAAGCTGATCGCCGAAGACTGGCCCCGCGTGACGCACGCCGTGCAGCTCATGCAGGATGCGCAGGTCTACATCGACGAAACGCCCGCGCTCAGCCCCATGGAAGTGCGCGCCCGCACGCGCCGCCTGGCGCGCCAGTGCGGCCAGCTTGGCCTGATCATCATCGACTACCTGCAGCTCATGTCGGGCAACGGTTCCGGTGAGAACCGCGCCACCGAAGTGTCGGAAATCAGCCGCTCGCTCAAGGGTCTGGCCAAGGAGCTGAATTGCCCGCTGATCGCGCTGTCGCAGCTGAACCGAAGCCTGGAGCAGCGCCCCAACAAGCGCCCCGTGATGAGCGACCTGCGCGAATCGGGCGCCATCGAACAAGACGCCGACGTGATCCTGTTCATCTACCGCGACGAGGTCTACAACCCCGATTCGCCGGACAAGGGCACCGCCGAGATCATCATCGGCAAGCAGCGTAACGGTCCTATCGGCACCGTGCGACTGACGTTCCAGGGTTCGAGCACGCGCTTCCTGAACTTCTCGGGCGCGCAAAGGCCCGACATGTACTGACCGCCGTCTGTTCCGGCCGAAAAAAAACCGCGTCCGAGAACGCGGTTTTTTCTATTGGACGCCAGGCTCAGGCGTCGGCCTCGGGCCGCTTGCCGAAGCGCGCCGCGAGCACGCCGCAGACCATCAGCTGGATCTGGTGGAACAGCATCAGGGGCAGGACGATCGCGCCCACGGCGTGCCCGGCAAACAGCACCTGGGCCATCGGGATGCCGCTGGCCAGGCTCTTCTTGGAGCCACAGAAGAGCAGGGTGATGCGGTCTTCCATGCTGAAGCCGAACATGCGGCCGGCCAATGCGGACAGGCCCAGCGCCAGCGCCAGGATGACGGCGCAGCAGACCACCAGGCCGAGCAGCGCGGGGATCGGGGTCGAACTCCACAGGCCCTCGTTGATGGCTTCGGAGAAGGCCGTGTAGACCACCAGCAGGATCGAGCCCTGGTCGACGAACTTCAGCATGGCCTTGCGCTTGTGCACCCAGGCGCCGATCCAGCGGCGCGCGAACTGGCCCAGCACGAACGGCAGCAGCAGCTGGAGCATGATCTTGCCGACGGCGTCGAAGGAAATCGGCGCGCTGCCCGCATTGGCCACGACGGTGCCGACCAGCAGCGGGGTCAGGAAGATGCCCAGCAGGCTGGAGGCCGATGCGCTGCACACGGCAGCGGGCACGTTGCCGCGCGCCATGGACGTGAAGGCGATGGCCGATTGCACGGTCGCCGGCAGGCAGCACAGGAACAGGATGCCGAGATAGAGCTCGGGGGTGACCAGCGGTTCCAGCACGGGCTTGAGCGCCAGGCCCAGCAGCGGGAACATCAGGAACGTGGCGGAGAAGATCGTCAGGTGCAGCTTCCAGTGCGTCAGGCCGGCGATGATGGCCTCGCGGGACAGGCGCGCCCCATGCAGAAAGAACAGGAGGCCGACGGCCACGTTGGTGATCCAGCCGAATACCACCACGCCTTGCCCGTGCGCGGGCACGATGCTGGCGATGATGACGGTGCAGATCAGATAAAGGGTGAAGCGGTCGGGCAGGAGTCGGACAAGACGGGACATGGGGGATGGAGGGCTGACAGAAAGCGGCGGCGCGCGATGCGCGCCGGAAACGGGGCGTATTGTAGACCCGGGGGCGGGATGGTCCCGCGCAGGCGGACGTCAGTGTCCGCGCGGTGAGGCAGGCGCGGGGCCTGCCGCCCTCAAGGCGTCATCGCCAGCGCCAGGTCGAACGCCGCAACCAGGGAGGCCTGGTCGGCCACGCCCTTGCCGGCGATGTCGAAAGCGGTGCCGTGGTCGACGCTGGTGCGCACGAAGGGCAGCCCGACCGTCACGTTCACGCCATGGTCCAGCCCCAGGTACTTGACCGGGATCAGGCCCTGGTCGTGGTACTGGGCCACGACGATGTCGAACTCGCCGCGGCGGGCGCGCATGAAGATGGTGTCGCCGGGCCAGGGGCCGCTGGCGTCGATGCCTTCGGCGCGCGCGGCGGCGATCGCCGGTTCGATGATGTCGATGTCTTCGCGGCCGAACTTGCCGCCTTCGCCCGCGTGCGGATTCAGGCCCGCGACCGCCACGCGCGGCCGCGCAATGCCCATCTGCCGGCAGGCGCGGTCCGCCAGCCGCATCGCGGTGAGCTCGGCCTCGGGCGTGATGCGGGCAATGACGTCCGCGAGCGCCACGTGGATGGTCACCAGCAGCACGCGCAGCTCGTCGTTGGCGAGCATCATCGCGAAGTCCTGCGTGGCGGACCGTTCGGCCAGGATCTCGGTATGGCCGGGATAGTCGATGCCGGCCTCGTGCATGGACTTCTTGTTCAGCGGGGCCGTGACGATCGCCCGGATCCGGCCGGCCTGCGCATCGTCGATCGCGGCGCAGACGTAGTCATAGGCGCCGCGTCCCGCGGCCGCGCTGATCTGCCCGGCGGGCAGGTCGGCGGGCAGGGCGGGGCCGCAAGCGATGACATTGATGCGGCCGGCGTCCGGACGGGCATGGCCGATGCCGGGGACCTCGACCACCTCCAGGCGCGCGCCGAGCTGGGCCGCGGCGCGGCGCAGCGCGCCGGCGTCTCCGTACACCACACAGGGCGCGTTCAGCCCTTGCGCGTAAGCCTTGACGACGATCTCGGGGCCGATGCCGGCGGCATCGCCCATGGTGATACCCACGGGCAGAAGAGTGTTCACGATGCGTGCAATAGAGATGGCGATGCCGATAATGCTACACCCGATCGGGTGCGCCTCCGGCAGCGGGCCGCGGCTTTACTTGGCGGCGCCCTTGGGCGGCTCGACGGCGCCGCATTCGAAGGTGACCGTGGCGCGCTTGGATCCCAGGCCGGTGGCATGGTTGGACGTGACTTTCGGCTTTTGCAGTTTGCGGCCGAGAGACTCGCAGTATTGCTCGGCGCGCTGCAGCGTCTGGTTCTTGAGTTCCACCCAGGTCAGCAGCTGCGTGCCGGAGCTGTAGGTGACGCTGTAGGTGTTCTTGTCGACGGACGTGACTTCGCTCATGCTGGAACAGGCGGCCAGCAGGGAGAGGAAGGCGGCGGCAGGGGCAAGGCGTGCAAGCATGAAGGATCCAGGATTCGCGACAGGTTCCATTACACCACCATGTCATGCGGGGAGGAAAGGCGGCCGTCGGGGCAAGATCCTTCAGGGCGCGGCGACGGCGCCGCGGCGGTCGACCTTGCGGCTGAGCACGATCGAAGTTTGCGTCTGCTTGACGCCATCGATCAAGCCGATGCGGTCCAGCAGCCCGTCGAGCTGTTCGTGGGTCTCGCAGCGCAGGAAAATGAGGTAGTCGTATGGCCCGCTGACCGAAGAGACTTCCTCGACCTCGGGCATTCTTTCCAGTTCACGGATCACCGCGGCGGGCGTCTTGGGCAGCACGCTGATGAAGCAATAGGCGCGCACCGCCGCCTCTTCCAGCAGGCGGCCCAGGCGCACGCCATAGCCGGACACGATGCTCTCGCGCTCCAGCCTGGCGATGCGCGCCACCACGGTGGTGCGGGCCAGGCCGAGCTTGCGCGCCAGGATGGCGGCGGGTTCGCGCGCGTTGGCCTGCAGCAGGCTGAGCAGTTGCCGGTCGATGGCGTCGAGTCGTTCGTTCATGCGGTGGGCGATGGCGTTAAAGCGGGATGGCGGGATTGCCGACGGTACAGGCGCGGGCCCGCCCGCGTCAATGCGGCGCTGCGGGGGCGAGGCCATTTTCAGGGTGCGCGGGCCCTAGCCGTCCGACTCCGGCGGAATGCCGCCGCGATAGATGCGCCCGTCGAACTCGAAGCGCGTGATGGTCTTGTGCGCGGCGTCGAAGATGCGGTCGCGGCTGGCGTCGTCCAGGCCGTCATGGTCGGCGAAGTTGAAGCGGCACAGATCGATGTCGCTGTCGTAGAACGCGGTATGCACGAAACGGCTGACGCCGGCTTCATGCGCGAAATGCGCGAACTCGCGCAGCTGCTCCATTTCGTGGAAGGAGCCGTTGCGGCTGACCAGCAGCATTCCGAACTTGCGCTCTTCGTCGGCCATGGGTTCGGGCGCGGGCGGCGCGACGGACGCCTGGGGATCCTCGTAATCGAGGTGCGCGCCGACCTCGCGCATGGCGGTCAGCACGCGCTGCCATTCGCGTTCATCCAGGGTCAGCCGGGCCATCATGTAGAAGAGCCGCTGCCGGCCCAGGGATCGGGGTTCCGGGCCGCCCACATAGCTGGGCCACGGGGTGGCCGCGTCCAGTCCGGCCAGCTCCGCCATGCGGGCGTCGCTGTATCCCAGCCTGTCCTGCAATCGCTGCAAGGACTGGGCGTCCGGCGGGGCATAGTTCTGGATCGTCTTCATGAGCGCGCTCCGGTTGCGCCGGACGCCTGGGACGGGGCCGGCGGCGTGCGCCGCGTTGCCCTTGCGGCTACGCTTCATGCTAGCGCGCCGCGTGCCGCTTGCCTAGCGCCCGGCCGGAGACGCCATGCTAGGATTTGCGCCGACTTTCATTGCCAGGAGGCTTTCATCATGGACATTCAGGAACAAATCGCCGTCATCGTGCACACCATCTCGCACCAGGGCGGCCGTATCGACGCGCTGAATTCGACGCTGCTGTCGATGCTGCATCTGGTGAAGGGCTCGCCGGGCTTGCGCGAAGCGATCGAAGCGCAGCTCGAACAGAACTATTCCAGCCTGCTGGCGCGCTCGGAGAATCCGCAATACGTGGCCGGTTTCGAGAGTGTGCGCGACATGGTCGCGGGCGCCCTGAAGTAATGCGCAGCGGCGGAGTTACCCACAACTTCTGTGGACAAGCCTTGGGATAGCGCGGGCATAGATCCCCAAATTCCTTTAATTACAAAGGCTTGCCCGCAGCGGTCAAAGGTGGCTCCAATTGCGCTCGCCGGCGCGGTTTTCCACCGGCCCGGCACGCGATGGTCAAGCCGGGTAATATGCGGCCCCATGCGGAATCAGTATTCATTGGAGTACCGGAGCGGAGCGATGTCGGCCCGCGTTTCGGAAGCGGCAAAGCTGGCGGCGTTCGACCCCGGCAAACTTTCTCCCGAGGCGCGCGAGAGCTGGGAGCGCATGGGGCATGGCTTCAAGGCCTGGCACGACTTCGATCAGCGCCATCCCATCCTGCGCCGCCTGGCGCTGCTGCCGTTCATCGGCGGCCTGTACCGCAAGGCGCGGCGCCGCCATGTGCTGCGGGCCAGCGGCAAGCTGGTGTTCTGACAGGGGCGCCAGGCTATCTCCGATACCTGGCGTACAGGCGGTACGCCAGCCAGATGACAACCCCGAGGACGGCGGCCACCGCCAGCTTGGTTTCCACGCCGTGCAGGCGTCCAAGCATCGATTCGATGGTTCGCCCGAAGGCATGGCCCAGCAGGCTGAAACACACCGCCCAGATGGCGGCGGCGATCGCGTTGAGCACCAGGAACCGCAGCGGCGACACGCGCGAGACGCCCAGCGCGACGGGGCCGACGGTGCGCAGGCCATACAGGAACCGCAATGCCAGGATGAAGCCGTGCGGATGGCGGTCGATGGCGGACAGCGCCTTTCCGAAGGCGGGCTTCTCGCAGATGCGCTGGATGAAGCGATGTTCGCGGTAGCGCCGGCCCAGGTAGAACAGCGCCTGGTCCGCCACGAACGAGCCGGCGAATGCGGCCAGCATCACGGACGGCAGGTGCAGCAGCCGCTGGTGCGCCAGGAAGCCGGCGAACACCACCACGCTTTCGCCTTCCAGCAAGGTGCCGCCGAACACGGCCCACAGGCCGTAGTCGACGATGAATTGATGCAGTTCCTGATTCATCCGGGCCGCTCGTCCACGATGCGCGCCAGCGTCAGCAGCGCCCGCGAGATCTCGGGCGTGGTGCGTTGTCCGCAGCTGATGCGCAGGAAGTGGTTAAAGCGCGCGCCGTTCGAGAACATGGCGCCGGGCGCGACCCGTATGCCTTGCCGCAGCGCGGTCTCGAAGACATCGAGGCCCGAGCGGCCGTCAGGCATTTCCACCCATAGCAGCATGCCGCCCTGCGGCATGCTCAGGCGCGTGCCCCGCGGAAAGTGCGCGGCGATCGCCTCAGCGGTCTGGTCGCGCTGGGTCTTCAGTTGCCTGCGCAAGCGCGCCAGGTGACGGTCATAGGCGCGCGAGCCCATGAACTCCGCCACCGCGATCTGCGCCAGCGGTTCGTTGGGCCGGCTTTGCGCGAACTTCAGCATGGCGATGCGCGCTTTCCAGCGGCCACCCAGCAGCCAGCCCAGCCGCATGCCGGGCGCCAGCGTCTTGTGCATCGACGAGCAATAGATGACGTTGCCGGTCGCGTCCCAGGACTTGGCCGCGGCCAGCGGCGTGTCGTCGTCGGTGAGCGCGCCGTAGGTGTCGTCTTCGATCAGCGGCACCTGCTGGCGTTCGCACAGCGCCACGAGCCGGGCTTTTTCCGCATCGGGCATGACGCACCCGAGCGGGTTATGGAAGTTGGGCACGACGACCACGGCCCGGATATTGCCGTGCGTCTGGAAGGCAAGGTCCAGGGCTTCGATCGACAGGCCGTGCTGGGGGCTGGTGGGAATCTCGAGCGCCCGCATGCCCAGGCTTTCCAGGATTTGCAGCAGGCCGAAATAGGTGGGCGATTCGACCGCGATGGTGTCGCCGGGCCGGGCGACGGCGCGCAGCGCCAGGTTCAGGGCCTCGATGCAGCCGTGCGTGACGATGACATCGTCGGGCGTGGCGTTGATGCCGTTGGCCAGCGCCCGGCGCGCCAGCACGCCGCGAAGTTCCGGATGGCCCTGCGGCGGCACCGGACTGACCAGCACCTGCGGGGACTGGCGCAGCGCGCGCGTCATCGCCTGTTTGAGCTCTTCCATCGGATAGGCTTGCGGCACGGCCGCGGCCAGCGCGAAGTTGGCGCTGACCGGATGCGCTTCGCACTTCGCGATGAAGTCCGACACGCGGTCATGGATGCCTACGTATTGCGCCGCGCCCAGTGTCTGGCGGATGTCCGGTTCGCCGACGGGAGGGATGCTGTTGCGCCGGGGCTTGAGAACGAAGTACCCCGACCGGGGGCGGGCTTCGATCAGTCCGTCGTCTTCCAGCTGGCGGCAGGCTTGCAGCGCGGTCGACAGGCTGACGTGGTGGGTGCGCACCAGGGTGCGCACGGAGGGCATGCGCTGGGCGGGAGCCAGCACGCCGGTCTGGATGGCGCGCCGGTAGTGATTGGCCAGGCGGAGGTACAGCGGTTGCGGGTCCATGCGCCGATCATGCTCCCCTAGGTTGGTGTGAGGGTAGGCACAGATTCACGCAAAGTACACCATAACAGCGTCAAAATCGAGTCTCTGCATCGGTACAGAAAGGCAAGTTGTGTGGCTGTTGCGCAAAGCAGGGCGCGCGTAGCCTGTCATTGTCCGATTGGAGATGATCATGGCCACACACACCGCCCCCGACACGCCGGCGCGCCGCATGGAAATCCCTTCCGGCGCCAGCAGGCTGCTTGCCCTGCGCGCCGGCGCCACGGTGGTCTGCACCGACGGCAGCGTGCGCGTCGAAGAATTGGCAAATGGCCCCGAAGCCGCAGGGGGCCTGCATTGCGCCGTATCCGTAAGGGTCAACGCGGGCGAGGCCCATGGGCTGGCTTACGGCGGCGCCGTGCGCCTGACGGCGATCGGCGCCGCCCAAGTGATTTGCCTGGATGTCTCTGGGCCGGCCAGCCGCATTTTTCTCCAGGCGACCGGCTTTTTTCAAAGAATTTTGGCGAAAAACCGAAATAACAGCGTAGGTGCGCTGCACAAGATTTCAAAATGAGGTATGATTCACACATCAGACGCGGGGTGGAGCAGTCTGGCAGCTCGTCGGGCTCATAACCCGAAGGTCGTAGGTTCAAATCCTGCCCCCGCAACCAGTTTCAAGCAGGACCCGGATCTTCCGGCGGCGCGTTCAAGAACGTGTCTTCGCATGGTCCCTCCTAAAAAAAGCCGCGACGCTGTCGCGGCTTTTTTTCGTCCGTCCTTGCCCTGGGTCAAACCATTGCTCCAGTCCGGAGTTTCCCGAGTATGCCTGGCCGCACAGGGCTGCCACCCTGAGCTACCATGGGGCACGCGCGCTAGTTCGCCGCACACGAGGAGGGTCCATGGGTACAGCAAAATACGATCATCCCGGCTATGTCGCCGACACTGGCGCTGAAGGCAAGTACCACGTCGGCATCTGGTGCCCCCACGGCTATCCCGCCCACATCCACATCGGCCGCCCGGCCGAGCGCGGCGACCCCCAGGCCTTGCTGCGCTTGCGCATACCGGACGGCGTGTTCCAGTCCCTGCCCGACGATCCGGAAACCCTGTGCCGCCGCGCGCTGGGACAGGCGCTGGACGCCGGGCTGCTGCGTTCCGTCTCGGTCGACGGCGAATACCAGGAGCTTCGCTTCCAGCTGGATGCCGAGCCCTGGTCCGGCCCGATGCAGGCGGCGGGCAACGCCTGAGGCGAAAGTTACCCACAAGGACTGTGGACAAGCCTTGGGATAGCCTCTGCGCATGTCCGATTTGTCCCGTAATAACAAAGGCTTGGCGCCTGCGGTCAAGAAATGGCCGGCGCCAGGCTTTTTTTGCGACAATCTCCCCCCTTGAGGCCCAGCGGGCCGCCTCCCCATCCCCAGTTCATTTGCCTTACATGCATTCTGTCTTGCCCATCCCTCGTGTTGTCATGACGGCGGCGGCGCCATGAGCCTGTCCGCCAAGCGGGTCGCCGTCATAGGCGGCGGGCCGGCCGGCCTGATGGCCGCGGAAAGGCTGAGCGCGCGGGGCGTGCAGGTTGATGTGTTCGACGCCATGCCATCCGTCGGCCGCAAGTTCCTGATGGCGGGCCGCGGCGGGTTGAACCTGACGCATAGCGAGGCCGCCGCCCCTTTCCTGGCGCGCTACGGCGCGCGCGCCGCGCAGATTGCGCCCTGGCTCCAGGCGCTGGATGCCGCCGGCTTGCGGGACTGGGCGCATCAGTTGGGCATCCAGACCTTCATCGGCTCCTCGGGCCGCGTGTTTCCGCAGGAAATGAAGGCGGCGCCCTTGCTGCGGGCCTGGCTGGCCAGGTTGCGCGCAAGCGGCGTGCGTTTCCATATGCGGCACCGCTGGCTGGGTTGGCCTGCCGGCGGGCCAGCCACCGCGAGCGCGCTGCGCTTTGATACGCCGGACGGCGAGAAGGACCATGCGGCCGATGCCGTCGTGCTGGCCTTGGGCGGAGGCAGTTGGGCCAAGCTGGGGTCGGACGGCGCCTGGGCAGCGGGCCTGCAGTCGCGCGGCATCGAGGTGGCGCCGCTGCGGCCCGCCAACTGCGGTTTCGATGTTGCCTGGTCCGATCACTTCCGCGAGCGTTTCGCGGGCCAGCCGGTCAAGTCCGTGTCCATGGCATGCGGCAGCCTGGCCAGGCAAGGCGAGTTCGTCATTTCGGAAACCGGCATCGAAGGCAGCCTGGTCTATGCGCTGTCGGCGCCGCTGCGGGACCAGATCGATGCCAAGGGCCAGGCCCTCGCCATGCTGGACCTGGCGCCCGACTGGCCGCAGGACAAAGTCATGGCGGCGGTGACGCATCCGCGCGGCGCGCGCTCCATGTCCAGCCATTTGCAGAGCCGGCTGGGCCTGACCGGGGTCAAGGCAGGCTTGCTGCGCGAATGCGCCTCGGCGGACGATTTCCGGGATCCGGCCCGGCTGGGGCTGCGGATCAAGGCCCTGCCGCTGACGCTGGCGCGCACGCGTCCGATCGATGAAGCGATCAGCACGGCGGGCGGGGTGTCTTTTAACGGGCTGACGGGCGGGCTGATGCTGAGCGCCGCGGCGGGCGTCTTCTGTGCGGGCGAGATGCTGGATTGGGAGGCGCCGACAGGCGGCTACCTGCTGACCGCATGCATGGCGAGCGGCGTGGTTGCCGCTACCGGAGTCATGGATTTTCTTGACGGCCAGCCCTGAGGCGGCCGGATCGGGGGCGGGGCGTCAGGAGGCCGGGGGATAGGACGCCATGCCCAGCGGCGCGCGCGGGGCCAGGTCGCCGACGACATGGCCCACGACGGGCGGGCCGCCTTCGGGTTGCGTGATGATGCCGATCACGCGGGTAATGGCGCTGGCGGGAATGGCGGTGCCATGCGCGGGATCTTGCACCAGTTGCCAGATCGTGGGGCTGGCGGCGCCGGCGTCGCCGTCGACGACATCCGTGGCATCGAGGCAGTTGCGGGCAAAGAAGGACCAGTCCGAGGCGTTACAAGGCAAGCCGTGCGCCGTGGCCAGGCGGGCCAGGGCCAGAGGCGCATCCGCTTGGCTCGCGGCGTGCTGGGCGGCGGTGCCCAGCGAGACGTCCAGCGACAGCAACCGGAGAAACTCTACGACATTGTCCGTGTTCATTATGTGGTCTCCTGTGAGGGCTGTACTGGTCGATCCTGGCCGCGAATCGTCGCGGCTGGCGGGTGTGTCAACCGGGGCCTTGACCCAGCATCGACACCAGCGATTGTTTCAGGCGCGGCGAAAAAATAGGTACGGTATGCGATACGCCGCTGCGGTCTACACCCTCTTTGAGTTCGACCGATTGCCCAAGGAAAATATCCGGCGCCGCGCCGATTTCGTTGTATCTGGCGAGCAGTTCATTCACGTGCTCCTGCGCGTCGGCCAGGGTGCTGCTGTCCGCCAGCTTGCCGGCGGCGTGGGCCTGCAAAATTCGATGCAGATCGTCGATGAACAGCGCCAAAGCGGCCTGTCCGCGACATTGCGGTTGTTCCCAGCCCCAGCCCTGAGGGCCGGCGCCAGCGTTTTGCGAAACATGTTTCTTGGTCATTTGCGCATCCTAATCCATTGCCGGCAAATACGCGACAGGCTCGGACGCGCAGGAAATGTCACCGGTCCGTAAGGGTGGTGACGGTTCCTCTTTGGCGTTGTTACAACCCCTTGGACCATGGCGCAGCCGCCAAAGCGGCGCACCGCCCGCGGACGGTTACAAGGCGAAGGTGGCCGGCCAGTCACGCGCCGGTCAGGATTTACCAGTTTGCGGCGAAAGCGGTAGGCCCCTCATGCGAAGGAAAATGAGGCAGGACTTCCTCGGCCAGTTCCTGGATGACTTCGGCCACCGGCCGCTGCGAGAACTGGATGCCCAGCGCCGCGTGGTTCACGCCGGCCTCCTTCCATTCGCCCAGCAAGTCCAGCAGCCCCTTGCGGCCGGTGCGCAGCACGAAGCCGCCCTGCATCGGCGTGCGCGGCAGGTCCGGGTCCGCGCTCAGATCCAGCCATTCATTGGTGGCGTGAGGGCGGAATCCCGCGTCGGGGATCAGGTCGCGCCAGGCCCGTATCTTCTGCGCCAGCCGGCGCGGGCCCTCGCTGGTGTGGGCGGAATCGGGGTAGCTCAGCCAGCCGTCCGCATGTTCGCCCACCCATTGCAGGGTCTGGCGGCAGGACCCGGTGACCAGCAGCGGCACG
The DNA here is from genome assembly GCF_042721735.1 of Achromobacter sp. NPDC058515. NCBI lineage: Bacteria > Pseudomonadati > Pseudomonadota > Betaproteobacteria > Burkholderiales > Alcaligenaceae > Achromobacter > Achromobacter sp. NPDC058515. The sequence continues at coordinate 229,397 of NZ_JBHXNI010000004.1, read as the reverse complement.
GCCCCGGCGGCTGGCTTGGGCAGGAACTGCGGACCGGCAATCCGGCCAAGCGGCGACTCGATGGCGCCGTGGTCCGCCTGCATCAACTGTCGGAACATCGCGACGGACTGCGCGAACCGCTCGCCGCGGGCTTCGTGCTGCATGCCATAGGCCGGGAACTCCGCCGGCCGGTCGCCCGAGGCGACGCCCAGCACTAGCCGGCCGCCCGATAGCTGGTCGATCGTGGCCGAGGCCTTGGCCAGGTCGATCGGATGGCGCAAGGAGAAGATGGCGCTGCCGGTCGCCAGCGCCACGCGTTGCGTGCGCGCGGCAAGGTAGGCCAGGTATGTGAACGGATCGAACACCTGGCCAGCGTCGCCGAAGCGGGGGTCGAAGAGCGGAACGTCCCGGACCCAGACCGCGGCAAAGCCCCGGCGGTCGATGTCGGCCACGGCATCGGCCTGGCCGGCCAGTACGGCCATGTCGCCCTGGTAGAAGCGCAAGGGCAGGAAGATGCCCACCGTCAGCGCGTTTGGCGCGAACATGCGGCGGTAGCCGGGATGGGAGGCGAAGGCGGGGGCGGACGCGCCGGCGAGGGGGCGGGGCGTGGCGAGGGTTTCAGTCATGGCGGTCTTTGCTTGTGGTGGCGGCCGGTCAGGGGCCGGTGGCGGGCTGGGGCAGGGCGATGCCGCGCTGGACGGCGGGGCGCAGGCTGGCGCGCTGATGCCAGGCGCTCAGGTGGCGGTAGCCGCTGAAGTCGAAATCGATGATCCGTGCGATGTGCATCCAGCCATAGGTGGCGATGTCCGCGATCGAGTACTCATCGCCCGCCAGCCAGGGGCGCTCCGACAGGCGGGCGTCCAGCGTGGCGAATATGTCCGCGCTCAGGCGGCGGTACCGCTCGATGGACGGCGCGTGCGGCTCGGGGGCGAAGCACTCGTAGTGGACGCGCTGGCCCAGCAGGGGGCCCATGCTGGAAGTGTGGAACATCAGCCAGAGGATGGCATCCCAGCGGGCCGCGGGCGCGGCGGCCAAGAGGCGGCCCGTTTTCTCGGCCAGGTACAACAGGATCGCCGCCGATTCAAACAGGGTGATGCCGGCGTCGGCATCCACCAGAACGGGGATCCGGCCATGGGGATTGAGCTTCAGGAAGCCGGGCAGGCGGTGTTCGCCCGCGTCGATGCGGACATGGTGCAGCGTGTAGGGCAGGCCCAGTTCTTCCAGCGCGATGGTGATCTTGAAGCCATTGGGCGAGCTGTCGGTGTAGAGATGCAGGGTGGGGTCTGTGGTCATGGGGACAAGGGATGAGCGGTGTGCGGTGCGATGCCTGGCGCTATCCTGGGGCCGGCCCGCATGCCCGTAAAACGATCATTCCTTCCCCTTGGCGATAGTTTTTCTAAAGCCTGGGCCGCCCCTGCGCAAATCGCGGGCTTTGCGTTATGCTGGCTTCGGTTCCCACGCCCAGACAGGAGATGTTTATGAAGAACAGAGTCTTTCTCGTCATGTTGCTTTCGATCGCCGCGCTTTCGGCGGGCTGCAATACTGTTGCAGGGGCTGGGAAGGACATCCAGCGTGGCGGGGAAAAGATCGAGGGCGCCGCGGAAAAGAAATAGGCCGCCACGCTCCGCTGCCGCGCTGACGGCTCAAGGCCACGCGAGAAATGTTCCGGCATTTCCGGCGTGGCCTTTTTGTGGCCGCTGGCATAATCGCGGAAGTCCGAATACCAATGGCGGGAAGAATCATGCGCAAGTCAGTATGGGTGGGTGTAACGTTGGCGGCCCTGTTGGCCGGCTGCGCGAGCAAGGGCGTCTATGAGTCGGAGTCGGTGAAGAAGGACACCTTCAGCGTCGACACGAACTACCAGGCGGCCTTTCGGCGGGCCGGCGAATATGTCCGGACGTGCCATGTGATTGTGCAGCATGCCTACGGGGTCTCGTATGCCTGGCGCCACACGATAGGCGAGAAGGGTGCGCCCGACGAGATCCAGGTCTTCAAGGTGGGCGAGCCCGCCACGGTGCTGGAGCTGATTTCCGCCGAGGCCGACGGCCCGGCCAAGTCCAAGGTCACCGTGACCGTGCTGGGCGAAGGGCGCTGGGACGAGGCGGAGATCGCTGCGGCGCGCCAGTCCATCCAGAGCGCCACGCCCGTGTGCCGCGGCGCCAAGGGCGGTTGACGCATGGATCCCCGGGCCCAGCAGATACGCGCCAGCGGCATGTCGTTCTCGATGCTGTCGGGGGCGTTCCGCTTCCTGGGGTGGCTCAACGGCGTGGCGGCCCTGATACTCGTGGGCTTTTCCCTGGGTGTCGTGGGCGGCGATATCGCCGCCCCTGATCTGCAAATCCCCCTGGCCCTGCTTCTGGCGGGCCTGCTGGCGACGTGCCTGGGATTGCTGTTTGCCTACCTGGCGCAGGTCAGCCTGTTGCGCCAGGGCTACAACGGGCACCTGACCCGTGGGCACTGGCCAGCGCAATTGCTTGCGATGCTTTGCTATCTGTTCAGCGCGCTGGCCTTCTGCGCGGCTTGCTGGCTGGCGGCGGGGCAGGCGGTTTCCGACCCTCCGCAAATGACCTCCTACGCAAAACGCTGATGTTTGCGGGTAAACCCTTGTGCGCAAAATCGTTGGACTAGAAATAGCGTTGGGAATAATATGCGCACTGCGTATATAAAACCTCTTCCTCGGGGCCCGTCATGACCATTTCCCAGCAAGCCTTCCTGCGCGACGCCATGCGTCGCCTGAACCTTACCCGCGATGTATTCGCCACCCGCATCGGCGTCAAGCGCCGGGCGCTGGATACGTGGCTGTTGCCCGAGGGTTCGCAGGAATTCCGCGCCATGCCGGAAGTGGTGCAGCGTTTCGTCAGTGAAATCGTGCAGAACGGCGTCTTGCTGGAAAAATATACGCAGAGCGTACAAGATGGCCCGCTGCGCGACCGCATCGCCGTGGAAGGCAAGCATCAGCTGCTGTCGGTTGATCAGTTCACGCGCGAATCGGTCGAAGACCTGTTCCGCGTGGCTGACATGATGCAGCCCATCGCGCGCCGCCAGAAAGTGTCGCGCGTGCTGGAAGGCGCCGTGCTGGGCAACCTGTTCTTCGAGGCAAGCACCCGCACCCGCGTCAGCTTCGGTTCCGCATTCTGCCGCCTGGGCGGCTCGGTGTGCGACACCACCGGCTTCACGTTCTCGTCCATGGCCAAGGGCGAATCCATCTACGACACCAGCCGCGTCATGAGCGGCTACGTGGACGCGATGGTGATCCGCCATCCGGACCAGGGCTCGGTCGCGGAATTCGCGCGCGCCACGAACATTCCCGTGGTCAACGGCGGCGACGGGCCGGGCGAACACCCCAGCCAGGCCTTGCTGGACCTGTACACGATCCTGACCGAGTTCTCGCGCCTGGGCAAATTGCTGGACGGCGCCCACATCGCCATGGTCGGCGACCTGAAGTACGGCCGCACCGTGCATTCGCTCATCAAGCTGATGGCGCTGTACAAGAACGTGAAGTTCTCGCTGGTGTCGCCCAAGGGCCTGGAAATGCCGACCTACATCATCGAGCAGGCCAGCCGCAACGGCAACATCATTGAACAGAAGTCCTCGCTGGCCGAAGGCCTGGCCGGCGCCGACGTCATCTACGCGACGCGCGTGCAAAAAGAGCGCTTCGCCAATGAAGAGAACGAAGGCTACACGCCGGACTTCCAGATCAGCCGCGCCATCATCGACGCCTACTGCAGCCCCGAGACGATCGTGATGCATCCCTTGCCGCGCGACAGCCGCCCCGGCGCGAACGACCTGAGCGTGGACCTGAACCACGATCCGCGCCTGGCCATCTTCCGCCAGACGGACAACGGCATTCCCATCCGCATGGCCATCTTCGCGGTCCTGCTGGGCGTGGAAGGCCTGGTGCAGCATTCCCTGCGCGACGTGACGTGGCAGCACCCGTCTCACGTCGGGCCGGACGATTCCGTCTTCCACGGCCTGGAGTAACGGCATCCCCCCGGACAAGGCTGTCGCGACGGCCTTGTCCGGGGGATTTCAAGCATAATCCGCGCTGGCTTTTTCTATGGCGCGCCGCTTTCGAGGCTAGCCATGCAGTCCTTGGGCGGATGATCTTATGTCTTCGAGCAGTAGTGGTGTTCCATCTTCCTCAGACGGCGCCGATGCCGCATCCGGCCAAGCGTGCTACCTGAGCGCGTCCAACGCGCAAGCCTGGGAAGCGGTCTATCAGTCGGTCGACGCCTATACGCGCGGCCAGGTCGCCGCAGTGGTGGCCGACAGCGCCACGCAGTTGGTGGACGCGTTCTATTCCACCTTGCTCGCCGACGCCGAGGCCGGCCCGCGGCTGTCCCACGAGATCGTTTCGACCCGCCTGCACAGCGGCATGAAGCGCTGGCTGAAGGGGCTGCTCTGTGTGCGCGACCAGGGCGACATCGTCGCCTTGATGGCGACGCAGAAGAAGGTGGGTGAAGTGCACGCCCGCGTCCATATCCCGATCCATCTGGTGATGGCCGGCGCCCGCGTCCTGAAGAACGAGATCGCCCAGCGCCTGCGCGCGAGCGACCTGGACGGCACGGCCGCGTCGGTGGCGACGCAATACGTATGCAACCTGTTCGATCTGGCGATCGAGCAGATGAGCCGCGCGTTCATGCGCGACGTCAACCGCGGCGCCCGCAACGACGAGGCCTACCGCCTGTTCGCGCTGGGGCAGAACATTTCCACCGAACGCGAGCGCCAGCGCGCCGCCTTGCTGGAATGGAGCCAGGCCGTGCTGATCGGGCTGCACTACCGGGCGCCCGAGCAGGCGCTGCCGCGCCTGGCCGCCTCCGAGTTCGGCCTGTGGCTGCAGCACAAGGGCGGGGTGCTGTTCGAAAGCGCGCCGGCCCTGCGCCAGATCACGGAAGCGGTCGAACGCCTGGACGACACCGTGTTGCCCCGGATGATGCAGTGCGATCCGCAAGAGCGGAACTCGCTGCCGGACCAGGTTCGCGAACTGCAGGAGCTGGTGGCGTGCATCAAGCATCTGCTCAATGGCCTGTTCGACATGGTGGCCGAGATCGAGAGCGGCAGCGATCCGCTGACGAACGTGCTGAACCGGCGCTTCCTGCCGTCCGTGATCGGCCGCGAAATCTCGATTTCCCGGCGTCAGCACATCGACTTTTCGGTGCTGTTGCTGGACATCGACCACTTCAAGGCGATCAACGACGAGCATGGCCATTCGGGCGGCGACCAGGTGCTGCGCCAGTTCGCCGAGGTGGTGCACCAGGCGTGCCGGTCCAGCGATTTCGTCTTCCGCTATGGCGGCGAGGAATTCCTGGTGGTGCTGGTGGACACCGGGCAAGAGGCCGCGCTGGCCGCGGCCGAGAAGCTGGGGGCCGAAATCCGCCGGCACCGTTTCAACATCGCCGAGGCTGGCGCGCTGAACATCACCGCCAGCATCGGGGTGGCGACCTTTGACGGGCACCCGGACTACGCCTACCTGATCGATCGCGCCGACAAGGCGCTATACCGCGCCAAGCAGGCCGGCCGCGACCGCAGCGTCGCGGCATGAAAAAGGCCGCCCCGAGGGGCGGCCTGATTCTTTCCGGCAAGCCGGCGAGAGCGGCTTACACCTTCTTTTCGCCGCCCAGGGCTTCGACCAGCTCGGCCATCATCTTGGCCAGTTCGCCCGTCATCAGCATCATGTCGGAATCGAACTTCTCGTCGTCGTTCGTGGCCATGCCTTCGTTGCCTTCCTTCAGCACGTCCAGCGGCGCGACGCGCTTGACGTCCAGGCCTTCGGTCAGCACAAAGGACACGCGGTCCGCCCAGGTCATCGCCAGGCGGGTGCATTGCTTGCCGGACTGGATATGGCGGCGCACGTCGTCGGCATCGATGGAGTGCTTGACGTAGCGGATGGCCGCGCCGCTTTCGCCGGACGACCGCAGCTCGGTGTCCTGGTCGATGCTGAAGTTGGCCGGGGCTTCGTCTTCGGCCAGCCAGCCGGTCATCGCCGACGCGGGCGACTGGGCCACGTACAGGTTTTCCAGCGGGAACGGGTCGACGCACTTGGCGAGCAGGCCGATGACCTCGTCGGCCTTGGCCGAGGCGGCTGCATCGATGACCAGCCAATGGTTCTGCGGGTCGATCCAGACGCGGGTGTCGCGATATACGCTGAAGGCGCGCGGCAGGAGCTCGTCCGTGACGCGTTCCTTGATTTCCTTCATTTGCTTGCGGCCCGGCTTGTAGCCTTGCTGCTCTTCGATCTCCTGGGCGCGCGCCTTGGCGACCTGGTTCACGACGGTGCCGGGCAGGAGCTTCTTCTCGGCGCGCAGGCTCAGCAGGATCTGGCCATTGACCACGTGGGCGAGGCCCCCGTTTTCGCGCGGCGGGACCCAGCCCAGGCTTTGCATTTCGAGGTTGTTGCCGGCTTGGTAGGCGTGCCGCGCCAGCGTTTCTTCAAGCTGCTCGCCGGTCAGAGTCCAGGGCGAGGAGAGGCGGTAAATCTTGAGATTCTTGAACCACATGAGCGTCGGCCAAAAGGGTAGATTCTATACGACGCGGAAGGCTTTGCCGAAGTGTTGCAATACGGCAGCGCGAGGCGACACGTTCTGTCACTGACACGGGCGGGGCTATCCGGTAATGTCCGGCGCACCAACGTGGAATTGGAGAGAAAACATGAAGATCATTGGCGCGATCCTGATCGTCCTGGGCATTGCCGCCCTGGCGTACAAGGGCTTTAACTACAAGTCCGAGGAGACGGTGCTGCAGATCGGTTCCGTGAAGGCGACGGCCGAAACGGAGAAGTCGGTGCCGATTCCGACCTGGGCAGGCATTGCCGCAATCGTGGCCGGCGTGGTCGCGATCGGCGTGGGCATGCGTCGCTGAACGCCGCCGGCCCTTGCGGCCGGTTGCGTGGCATGAAGATGGCGGCCGCGTTGCGGTCGCCATTTGCATTTGCGCGCCCGAAAAAAAGCGGCCCGGCTCAATAAAGGCCGGGCCGGTACGGGAGCACACAATACCGCGTCATAAAAGGCTCGCGGGGAACGCGGTATCGGTGTCAGAACACTAGCCCTGCGACCACCGGACAGGGGGATCAATCGTCAGGCGATCTGGCGCAAGGCCGTAATCTGAGCGCTCAGTCTAATGGCGCAGGTCTGACATGGTCCTGAATCTGCGGAACACATGAAGGCAAACGCGCGTGTTGTGGCGGCACGCAAAAAAAAGCTCCATAAGGAGCTTTTGAAAGGCCGGGCAGGCGCAGCAGTCCCGCCCGGCGGGGGATGGTCTATCAGGCGTTGATGTCGTTGTCCTTGGATTCGCGCACGAACAGCGTGCCGATGACCAGGGTCATGACTGCAATGATGATCGGGTACCACAGGCCGTCGTAGATGTTGCCCGTGGCTGCCACGACCGCGAAGGCGACCGGTGGCAGGAAGCCCCCGAACCAGCCGTTGCCGATGTGGTACGGCAGGCTCATCGACGTGTAGCGGATGCGCGTCGGGAACATTTCCACCAGCATCGCGGCGATCGGGCCGTAGACCATGGTCACGTAGAGAACCAGGATCGTCAGCAGCACCACCACCATGACATTGTTGGTCTGGGCCGGATCCGCCTTGGCGGGGTAGCCGTGGCTGCGGATCGCCGAGGTCAGCGCCTTGTCGAGTTCGGCGGCCTTGGCCTTGAAGTCGGCCGGGGCCATCGACTTGCCGTCGAAGGAATTGAACTCGTCGTTGCCGATCTTGACGCGGGCGAGCGAGCCCGCCGGGGCGGCCTGGTTGGTGTAGTTCACCGAATTGCGGGCCATGAACGACTTCACCACGTCGCAAGAGCTGGTGAACGCAGCCGTGCCGACGGGGTTGAACTGGAACGAGCAGGTGGCGGGATCGGCGATCACGGTGACCGGGGCGGTGGCTTGCGCCTTTTCCAGCGCCGGGTTGGCGAAGTGCGTCAGGCCCTGGAAGATCGGGAAGTAGGTCGCCGCGGCGATCAGGCAGCCGGCCATGATGATGGGCTTGCGGCCGATCTTGTCGGACAGCGCGCCGAAGATCACGAAGAAGGGCGTGCCGAGCAGGAGCGCGACGGCGATCAGGATGTTGGCGGTGTTCGAGTCGACCTTCAGCGTCTGCGTCAGGAAGAACAGGGCGTAGAACTGGCCGGTGTACCAGACGACGGCCTGGCCGGCGGTCAGGCCCAGCAGCGCCAGGATCACGACCTTCAGGTTCTTCCATTGGCCGAACGATTCAGCGATGGGCGCCTTCGAACCCTTGCCTTCTTCCTTCATGCGCTTGAAGGTGGGCGATTCGTTCAGTTGCAGGCGGATCCACACCGAGATGCCCAGCAGCACCACCGAGATCAGGAACGGAATGCGCCATCCCCAGGCTTTGAACTCGTCTTCGCCCATGAACGTGCGGATGCCCAGGATGACCAGCAGCGACAAGAACAGGCCCAGCGTCGCGGTGGTCTGGATCCAGGACGTGTAGAAGCCGCGGCGGCCGTGCGGGGCGTGTTCGGCGACGTAGGTCGCCGCGCCGCCGTACTCGCCGCCCAGCGCCAGGCCTTGCAGCAGGCGCAGGACGATCAGGATGGCCGGCGCGGCCAGGCCGATGCTGGCGTAGCTGGGCAGGATGCCCACGAGGAACGTGGAAAGGCCCATGATCACGATCGTGACCAGGAAGGTGTATTTGCGTCCGACCAGGTCGCCCAGGCGGCCGAACACCAGCGCGCCGAACGGCCGCACCGCGAAGCCCGCCGCGAAGGCCAGCAGCGCGAAGATGAAGCCCGCGGTCGGGTTCACGCCGGAGAAAAAGTGTTGGGCAATGATGGCCGCAAGCGAGCCATATAGATAAAAGTCGTACCACTCGAATACCGTGCCGAGCGACGACGCGAAGATGACCTTGCGCTCCTCCTTGGTCATCGGACGCGGATCCGCGGATGGACCGCGGCCTGCCATGGTAGTTGTGCTCATGATGTCTCCTCGTTTTTTGGCCGGCGGTTCTCCGCCGTGCTTGACCCTCCGCCGGCGAGACCGACATCGAGCTAAGCGTCACATTGGGGGCCGAGGCTGACGAGGTTCTGACGGGACCCTTACCCGAATCTTAAATTTGAAACAAAATATGACTATTCCGTGGGAAACTAGGGATAGTCCTAGCCGTCCGCGAGGTCCGGCGTTGGCGCATACAGCGGAAAAATCACGCGGATGCGCGTGCCCGGCAAATCCGAATGCGCGGTGGGATGGTCGCTGATGACGACGCTGGCCTGATGCTTTTGCGCGATCTCCCGCACGATGGCCAGACCGAGGCCGCTGCCATCCGAGGTCGTGCCCAGCACGCGGTAGAAGCGGTCGAACACGCGCTCGCGCTCTTCCGGCGGGATGCCGGGACCGGAATCCTCGACTTCCAGCACGCCTTGCCCGGCAAGGCTGAGCGCGCGCACCGTGATGTGGCCGCCGCGCGGCGTGTAGCGCAGCGCGTTGTCCACCAGGTTGTTGAGCAGTTCGGCCAGCAGCAAGGGATTGCCATTGATCTCGACGGGCTCGTCCGAGCCCTCGAAGCCCAGGTCCGTGCTGAGCGACAGGGCAAGCGGCACCCAGTGCATGGTCTGCTCGTAGGCGATGGTGTTGATGTCGGTGCGGGTCAGCCCGATGGCGCTGGGATTTTCGGCGCGGGCCAGCAAGAGCAGCTGGTTCACCAGCCGGGTCGCCCGTTCGGAGCCGGTCACCAGCTGGCGCAGGCTGGACTGCATTTCTTCGGGACTGGCGTCGCGCAGCGCCAGTTCGGCCTGGGTCCGCAATCCCGCCAGCGGCGTCTTCAGCTGATGCGCCGCGTCCGCCACGAAGCGGCGCTGCGCCTGGACGTTGGCGGACAGGCGGTCCAACAGGTCGTTCATGGCCGCCACCAGCGGGGCGATCTCGGAGGGGGCTGCGCGCTCGTCGATGGGGGAGAGGTCGTCGGGCCGGCGGGCCCGCAGCCGTTGCTGCAGCGCGTTCAGGGGCGCCACGCCGCGCGACAGGCCGAACCACACGAGCAGCACGGCGATGGGCAGCACCACGAACTGCGGAATGATCACGCCCTTGATGATGTCGTTGGCCAGCTGCGTGCGCTTTTCCACGGTCTCGGCCACGATCAGCAAGGCGGGCTGGGTGTCGGGCAGGTTCAGGTCGACCCAGGTGAACGCCAGCCGGATTCCGAAGCCGCGCAGGGTGTCGTCCTCGTATTGGACCTCGCCGGGCCTGGGCTGGCCCACGGTGGCGGGAAGGGGCAGGGCGCGGTCGCCGCCCAGGTATTCGCCGCGGCTGCCCAGGGCCAGCCAGAAGACGCTGTCGGTTTCATCGGCGCGCAGCACGTCGCGCGCGGCGTCGGTCATCTTCAGGACGGCGCGGCCGTCCTGGGCGTGGACCTGCCGCGTCAGCACATGGAGATTGTTGGCAAGCGCCCGGTCGTAGGGAACGTTGGCGATGTTCTGCGCGACCACGTAGGTGATGGCCACGCTCATCGGCCACAAGAGGAAGAGCGGCGCGAGCATCCAGTCCAGGATCTCGCCCAGCAGGGAACGCTGGGGCGGCGCGAAGCTCGGGCCCTTGGACCCGGCTTGCATGACATCCAGCGCTTCCTGGTTGAGCGGCTCTGGAGGCGCAGGCTCAGCTTGCGAGGTACGCCGCACCCTGGTCCCGCTCAAGACAGTAGCCCAGGCCGCGCACGGTCACGATCTTCACGCCGCTGGGTTCGAGCTTCTTGCGCAGGCGATGCACATAGACCTCGATGGCGTTGGTGCTGACTTCCTCGCCCCATTCGCAGAGGTGGTCGACGAGCTGCGTCTTGCTGACCATGCGCCCGCTGCGGGTCAGGAGGATTTCGAGCAGGCTGACTTCGCGGGCGGACAAATCCAGCGTCTGATCGTCCACGATGGCCACGCGGCCGGTCTGGTCGAACAGCAGCCGGCCATGCTTGAGCATCGTGGCGCCGCCGCCGGCGCCGCGCCGGGTCAGCGCCCGCACGCGGGCTTCGAGTTCGGACAGCGCGAAGGGCTTGGCCATATAGTCGTCGGCGCCCAGGTCCAGGCCCTTGACGCGCTGTTCGATGCTGTCGGCCGCGGTCAGGATGAGCACGGGCAGGGCGGAATTGCGGGCGCGCAGGCGGCGCAGCACTTCCAGCCCCGCCAGTTGGGGCAAACCGAGGTCGAGGATGAGCAGGTCGAATGCCTGGGCGGCCAGCGCGGAATCGGCCGCGAGCCCGTCGCGTACGGCATCCACGGCGTAGCCGTTGTGGCGCAACGACCGGGACAGGCCGTCGGCCAGGATGCTGTCGTCTTCGGCAATCAGAATACGCATGGGCTGCTGCAAATAGGGAACCCCACGCCGCGCGCGCTTGCCGCCTCTTGGGCGCTTTCCGCCTTGGAGCGGCCCGGCGGCGGAAAAGGGGCAAAATACCGGGATTGCTTTCGATTCTGTCATATGCCGCAATGCTTGCCCACTCAGGGTATACGTGCAAAAGACTGGCACACTGGGTTTTTGTACAGTACAATCCGATGCCATAATCTGATCCGTAGCTCAAAGCATCCGCCGGCCCTCTGACAGATCCGCGCCAAACCCGCGCCAAACCCGCGCCAAACCCGCGCCAGGTCCGTAGCCAGACCCATAGCCAGACCCGTAATCCCCTTCGACACCCAGATACGTTACAGACAGGACTCTACATGGACGACAAAACCACCAAGGCCGCCGCATCGGAAAAGGCCAAGGCGCTTGCCGCCGCGCTTTCGCAGATCGAAAAGCAGTTCGGCAAGGGCTCGATCATGCGCTACGGCGACAACGAGGTCTCGCATGACATCCAGGTGGTTTCCACGGGATCGCTGGGTCTGGACATCGCGCTGGGCGTCGGCGGCCTGCCGCGCGGCCGCGTGGTCGAAATCTACGGTCCGGAATCGTCGGGCAAGACCACGCTGACGCTGCAAGTCATCGCCGAAATGCAAAAAACCGGCGGCACCTGCGCCTTCGTCGACGCGGAACACGCGCTCGACGTGCAGTACGCCAACAAGCTGGGCGTCAACCTGACCGACCTGCTGATCTCGCAGCCGGACACGGGCGAGCAGGCGCTGGAAATCACCGATGCGCTGGTGCGTTCGGGCTCCGTCGACCTGATCGTCATCGACTCGGTGGCCGCGCTGGTGCCCAAGGCCGAAATCGAAGGCGAAATGGGCGATTCGCTGCCCGGCCTGCAAGCCCGCCTCATGAGCCAGGCGTTGCGCAAGCTGACCGCCACGATCAAGCGCACCAACTGCATGGTCATCTTCATCAACCAGATCCGCATGAAGATCGGCGTGATGTTCGGCAACCCCGAAACCACCACCGGCGGCAACGCGCTCAAGTTCTACGCCTCCGTGCGCCTGGATATCCGCCGCATCGGCTCCATCAAGAAGGGCGACGAGGTGGTCGGCAACGAAACCCGCGTCAAGGTCGTAAAGAACAAGGTCGCGCCGCCGTTCAAGCAGGCCGAGTTCGACATCATGTACGGCGCCGGCATCTCGCGCGAAGGCGAAATCATCGACCTGGGCGTGGCCGCCAACGTGGTGGACAAGTCCGGTGCGTGGTACAGCTACAACGGCAATCGCATCGGACAGGGCAAGGACAACGTCCGCGAGTACCTGAAAGAGCACAAGGCAATCGCCATCGAGATCGAGAACCGCGTCCGCGAGAACCAGGGCATCGTCAGCCGCGCCGCTGAATTCGTGCCGACGGCGGAAGACACCGCCGAATAATCGAAACGATCCACCGGTCGCAGGCGGTTCCTCGCCTGCGGCCCATGCATCGCACCGGGCTCCGCCCGGCAAATTGCGGCAGGCGCCTTGACGGGCCTGCCGTTGTGCATGGCAAGCAGGAAACGCATGAGCTGGAAACCGACTCCCGCGTCAGCCGACCGCCTTCGAGCCAAGTTGGATGACGAATTCGAAACCGTCGCCAAGCCGCAGGGCTTGCGCCGCACGTCGGACGCGCGCGCCGGGCAGGAAGCCGCCGCGCCTGCTGGGCAAGCCGATCAATGGCAGCGCAGCTCCGAACAGCGCGGCGCGGCGCGCGGCCGCCGCGCGGCCGCCGGCGGCGATGAATCCCCTTCCGATGACGGCAAGCAGGCTCGCAAAGGGCCGTCGCTGAAAATGCGCGCGGTGGGTTATCTGTCGCGGCGCGAACATGCGCGTGAAGAACTGGCGCGCAAGCTGGCCGCCTATGCCGAAGACGCCGCCGAAGTCGACGCGGTGCTGGATGCCCTGGAGAAAGAAGGGTGGCTGTCCACCAAGCGCTTTGCGCAAAGCCTGGTGCACCGGCGCGCATCGCGCCAGGGCGCGGCGCGCATCGTGCAGGAATTACGCCAGCATGGGGTCGACGACAACCAGGTCGCCGAACTGCGCGACCAGCTGCGGGCCACCGAATACGACCGCGCGCTGGAAGTCTGGAAGAAACGCTTCGACGCCAGGCCGGACGACCGCGCCGCCTACGCCAAGCAGGCGCGATTCCTGGCCAGCCGCGGTTTCGCGCACGACGTGATCCGCCGCATCCTGGGCGAGGGCGAAGAGGACTGAGGCCGCCGTGCGGCGTGGGGGCCTTTTTGCCGCCGGGCCGCCCCAAGGCAAAAACGCCCCCTCGGGGGGCAGCAAGCACGCGAAGCGCGCGCGGCGTGGGGGCCTTTTTGTCCGCCGGGCCGCCCCAAGGCAAAAACTCCCCCTCGGGGGGCAGCAAGCACGCGAAGCGCGCGCGGCGTGGGGGCCTTTTTTGTCCGCCGGGCCGCCCCAAGGCAAAAACGCCCCCTCGGGGGGCAGCAAGCACGCGAAGCGTGCGCAGCGTGGGGGCCTCTTTCCCCTTATTTCGCCGACTTGATCCCCGACAACGTCTTGAAGCAGACATCGCGGGTGATGGTCAGGAACTCGTCGATGTACGAGGCGTCCGTGTCCTCGCTGCGCACGGTGGCGTACAGCGTGCGCCATACGCCTTGGGGGCCAAGCCGGCAGAGCCGCAGCCATCCCTGGTTCATGTATTCCGTCAGCGCCCAGTTGGGCAGCGCCGCCACGCCCCGGTTGCTGGCGACGAGCTGCGCGATGATGGGCGTCAGTTCCGCCTTGCGGATGGCGGCGGGTTCCACGTCGGCGGGGTCGAGGAACGCCGTGAAGATGTCCAGGCGCTGCTTGTCCACCGGATAGGTGATGAGCGTCTGGTCGGCCAACTGGTCCGGCATGATGAATTTGCTGCCGGCCAGCGGATTCGATTCCGATACGGCCAGCACCAGTTCGTACTTGAACAGCGGCAGGTATTCCACGGCGTCCAGCGGCTGGGGGTCTGAGGTGATGACCAGATCCAGGTCGCCGCGCACCAGCGCGGGCAGGGGAGCGAACGAGAATGCCGCCGACAGGTCCAGCGCCACATCCGGCCATTGCACGCGGAAGGCGTCCAGAGCCGGCATCAGCCATTGAAAGCAGGAATGGCAATCGATCGCCAGGTGCAGCCGTCCGGTGCGTCCGGCCGCCAGGCGCTGCAGATCCCGTTCCGTCGCGCGGATGCGGGGCAGGACCTCGTCGGCCAGGGCCAGCACGCGCAGGCCGGCGGTGGTGAGGCGGGCCGGGCGGGTGCGGCGGTTCAGCAGGGGCGTGCCCAGACGGGTTTCCAGGTCGCGCAACTGGTGCGAGAGGGCGGATTGAGTCAGGTGCAGGCGCTCGGCGGCTTCCTGCAGGCTGCCGCCTTCCCGGATGGCGGTCAGCGTTTCAAGGTGGCGGATTTCTAGCATGTGCGTGGGAAAGGCATGGCGAACCCGCGCCGGCGCGGGATTCCGGCTCCGAACCCCCGAGGGCCGGAATGAGCTTATATTGTATGAGGGTTTCTCATTTTATGAATGTAGACATTGATTTTGATTCATTTTGGTTTGGCCTCAGAATAGCCTTCACTTGAACAAATTTTGTCTAACGGCGGTGTTGTCATGACTACTATTCATAATTTGGGATTCCCCCGCATTGGCGCCCAGCGCGAATTGAAGCGCGCTGTCGAGGCCTATTGGGCCGGCAAGCAGACTGCAGAAGCGCTGGAAGAAACCGGCCGCGAACTGCGCGCCAAACATTGGAAGCTGCAAGCCGAGGCCGGCCTGAAGTTCGTGCCGGTCGGCGACTTCGCCTGGTACGACCAGATCCTGGAATGGACCACGCTGCTGGGCGCGGTGCCCGCCCGCTTCGGCCAGAAGGACAATGAGCCGGTTGCGCTGGACACGCTGTTCCGCATGGGCCGCGGCCGCGCGCCGACCGGCAAGCCCGCCGCCGCTTGCGAAATGACCAAGTGGTTCGATACCAACTACCACTACATCGTGCCGGAACTGGTTCCGGGCCAGACTTTCCGCATCGCCCGCGAATCCCTGTTCGAGCAGATTCAGGAAGCGCAGGAACTGGGCCTGGCCGTCAAGCCGGTGATTCCCGGTCCGCTGACCTGGTTGTACCAGGGTAAGGGCGATGCCTTTGCCGACGGCGCCGCCGATGCGGGCAAGCTGCAGCTGCTGGCCTCGCTGCTGCCGGTGTACGAAGAAGTGCTGGCCCGCTTTGCGAAGCTGGGCGTGCAGTGGGTGCAGATCGATGAGCCCATCCTGGCGCTGGATCTGCCGCAAGCCTGGCGCGATGCTTTCCGGCAGGTCTACGCCACGCTGTCCGCAAGCTCGGTCAAGCTGCTGGTCGCGACCTATTTCGACGGCCTGAAGGACAACCTGCCCACCGCGCTGGCGCTGCCCGTGGCCGGCCTGCACGTGGATCTGGTCCGCGCGCCGGAGCAACTGGCCGAAGTGGTTGCCGGCCTGGGCGCCGAGCAGGTGCTATCCGCCGGCGTCATCAACGGCCGCAACATCTGGCGCACCGACCTGGACGCCGCCATTGCCACCCTGGCTCCGGTCAAGCAGCAGCTGGGCGACCGCCTGTGGCTGGCGCCGTCGTGCTCGCTCTTGCACGTGCCGGTGGACCTGGCCAACGAGACCGAACTGGACGCCGAGTTGAAGAGCTGGCTGTCGTTCGCCGCGCAGAAGCTGGAGGAACTGAGCCTGTTGGGCCGCGCGCTGGATAGCGCGACGGAGGCCTCGGTGCAAGACGGACTGGTCAAGCAACGCGCCGCGCTCGCCGCGCGCCGCGCCTCGCCCCGCATCCACAACCCTGTCGTCGGCCAGCGCATGGCGGCTGCCGCCAGCGTGTCGCGCGACCGCGCGCCGTTCGCCGGCCGCATCGCCCGCCAGCAAGAGGAGCTGGGCCTGCCCGCCTACCCGACCACGACGATCGGCTCCTTCCCGCAGACGGCCGAAATCCGCGCCCTGCGCCGCGACTGGAAGTCGGGCGCGCTGACGGACTCCGCCTACGAGACCGCCATCCGCAAGGAAATCGAGGAAGTCATCCGCTTCCAGGAAAAGGTGGGCCTGGACGTGCTGGTCCATGGCGAACCCGAGCGCAACGACATGGTGGAGTATTTTGGCGAGCTGCTGGCCGGCTTTGCCTTCACCAAGAACGGCTGGGTGCAGAGCTACGGTTCGCGTTGCGTCAAGCCGCCGATCATCTTCGGCGACGTGGCCCGTCCCGCGCCGATGACGGTGGGCTGGTCGTCCTACGCGCAGTCGCTGACCGACAAGCCGGTCAAGGGCATGCTGACCGGTCCAGTCACCATCCTGCAATGGTCGTTCGTGCGCGACGACCAGCCGCGCGAGCA
Organism: Achromobacter sp. NPDC058515; assembly: GCF_042721735.1. Taxonomy (NCBI): domain Bacteria; kingdom Pseudomonadati; phylum Pseudomonadota; class Betaproteobacteria; order Burkholderiales; family Alcaligenaceae; genus Achromobacter; species Achromobacter sp. NPDC058515. The sequence goes on along the minus strand of NZ_JBHXNI010000004.1, from coordinate 212,746 downwards.
AACCTGCCGGCAACTGGCGCTGGCCCTGCGCGACGAAGTGGTGGACCTGGAAACCGCCGGCATCAGCGTGATCCAGATCGACGAGCCGGCCATCCGCGAAGGCCTGCCGCTGCGCCGCGCCGACTGGCAGGCCTACCTGGACTGGGCCGTGGACTGCTTCCGCCTGTCGACCGCCGGCGTGCGCGACGAGACGCAGATCCACACGCACATGTGCTATTCGGAGTTCAACGACATCATCGAATCCATCGCGGCCATGGACGCGGACGTGATCACGATCGAAACCTCGCGCTCCAACATGGAACTGCTCAAGGCGTTCGAAGACTTCCGCTATCCGAACGACATCGGTCCGGGCGTGTATGACATCCACTCGCCCAACGTTCCCGAGGTGGACTGGATGGTGGACCTGATGAACAAGGCCGCCGCCCGCCTGCCGAAGGAGCGTCTCTGGGTAAACCCTGATTGCGGTCTGAAGACGCGTGCCTGGCCGGAAACGGAAGCCGCGCTGATCGGCATGGTCCAAGCCGCGCGCGCCCTGCGCGAGTCGGCCTAAGCAGGCCGCCCGGAGGCTGCCTCTCCGGGCATCGTCCAAAGGCTATGAAACCCGGTTTGCGCCGCAGACGCGCAAGCCGGGTTTTTTGCCGCCAGGCCGCCCCAGGCGAAAAATGCCCCCTCGGAGGCAGCGGCCAAGAATACGGTTGATCGCAGGCCGCCTGCGCTATACTTTGAAGGTTTTGTTGCCGCGCACCATGCGCAGGCCATCTTCGCCCCGCAGGCCCCCAGCATGCCCTTGCCACCGCCCGATTGTCCTCGCCAACCACTGCACACGCGTTCCATACGTGTGCAGTCGTATGCGCGCGATGACGGGAACTGGGATCTGGAAGCCGAGCTGATCGACGTCAAGGCGTACGATTTCCCCAAGCGCGACGGCGAGATGTTCAAGGCCGGGCAGCCTATCCACCATATGCATCTGCGCATCACCATCGACGAGAATTTCTCGATCGTGGGGGCTCAGGCCGTCTATGACGCAGCGCCTTACGGCGGGCATTGCATGGCCATCGAGCCGGCTTACACTGATCTGATCGGAATGAATCTCCTCAAGGGGTTCCGCCGCCAGGTCAAGGAGCGGTTCGGGCATGTGGAGGGCTGTACGCACATGACCGAGCTGTCGCAGGTGCTTCCCACTGCGGCGGTCCAGACCATGGCCAACCGCCGGCGGCAGGAAATCAACCCGGATCTGCGTCCATTCCAATTGGACGGCTGCCATGCGCTAAGCACTCGCGGCCCGGTGGTGGCTGAGCACTATCCCAAGTGGTACACCGGGGGCAGCGCTGAGGCATCGGCCGATTCGTCCTCCGATTCACCTTCTTTTTCTCATACGTCCTGACAGGTAACACATGAAAATCCACGAGTATCAAGGCAAGGAACTGCTGAAGCAATTTGGCGTCCCGGTGCCGCGCGGGATCCCCGCTCTTTCCGTCGACGAGGCCGTGGCTGCCGCTGAAAAGCTGGGTGGACCGGTTTGGGTCGTCAAGGCACAAATCCACGCGGGCGGCCGCGGCAAGGGCGGCGGCGTCAAGCTGGCGCGCTCGCTGGACGACGTTCGCAAGCTGGCCTCGGAAATCCTGGGCATGCAGCTGATCACGCACCAGACCGGCCCGGAAGGCCAGAAGGTCCGCCGCCTGTACATCGAAGACGGCGCCGACATCCAGAAGGAATACTACGTTTCGCTGGTCACTGACCGCGCAACGCAGAAGGTCGCCTTCATCGCCTCCAGCGAAGGCGGCATGGACATCGAGGAAGTGGCTCACTCCACTCCCGAGAAGATCATCACCGAATACATCGACCCGCTGACCGGCCTGTCCGTCGAGCAAGCCACCAAGATCGCCAACGCGATCGGCCTGCCCGCCGACTCGACCGCCCAAGCCGTGGACGTGTTCCAGAAGCTCTACAAGTGCTACATGGACACCGACGCTTCGCTGGTCGAAATCAACCCGCTGAACCGCGACAGCAAGGGCAACATCATCGCCCTGGACGCCAAGTTCAACTTCGATCCCAACGCCTTGTTCCGTCACCCGGAACTCGTCGCCTACCGCGACCTGGACGAAGAAGATCCCGCTGAAATCGAAGCCAGCAAGTTCGACCTCGCCTACATCCAGCTCGATGGCAACATCGGCTGCCTGGTGAACGGCGCCGGTCTGGCCATGGCCACCATGGACACCATTAAGCTGTTCGGCGGCGAGCCGGCCAACTTCCTGGACGTCGGCGGCGGCGCCACGGCCGAGAAGGTCACCGAAGCATTCAAGATCATGCTCAAGAACAAGAGCGTGAAGGCCATTCTGGTCAACATCTTCGGCGGCATCATGCGCTGCGACGTCATCGCCGAAGGCGTGATCGCCGCGTGCAAGGCCGTCAACCTGAGCGTGCCGCTGGTCGTCCGCATGAAGGGCACCAACGAAGAACTCGGCAAGAAGATGCTGGCCGACTCGGGTCTGCCGATCATCAGCGCCGACACGATGGCCGAAGCGGCCACCCGCGTCGTAGCCGCCGTCAAGTAAATATGCCCCCTCGCCGCGCCCCTTCGGGGCTTGCTGCCCCCCAAGGGGGCGCTTTCCACCTTGGGGCGGCCCGGCGGTAAAAGAAATTGCCAAGGATTCACAAATGTCGATTCTGATCAACAAGGACACCAAAGTCATCACCCAGGGCATCACGGGTAAGACGGGCCAGTTCCACACCCGTATGTGCCGTGAGTACGCCAATGGTAAAGCCGCCTTTGTGGCTGGCGTGAACCCCAAGAAGGCGGGTGAAGACTTCGAAGGCGTGCCGATTTTCGCTTCGGTGAAAGACGCCAAGGCCGACACCGGCGCCACCGTGTCCGTCATCTACGTGCCGCCCGCCGGCGCCGCCGCCGCCATCTGGGAAGCTGTCGAAGCCGAACTGGACCTGGTGATCTGCATTACCGAAGGCATCCCGGTCCGCGACATGCTGGAAGTCAAGAACCGCATGAAGGCCAAGGGCAGCAAGACGCTGCTGCTGGGCCCGAACTGCCCGGGTCTGATTACCCCCGACGAAATCAAGATCGGCATCATGCCGGGCCACATCCATCGCAAGGGCCGCATCGGCATCGTCAGCCGTTCGGGCACCCTGACGTACGAAGCCGTGGCGCAAGTCACCGAGCTGGGCCTGGGTCAGTCCAGCGCCGTCGGCATCGGCGGCGATCCCATCAACGGCCTGAAGCACGTCGACGTGCTCAAGCTGTTCAATGACGATCCCGACACCGACGCCGTCATCATGATCGGCGAAATCGGCGGTCCGGATGAAGTCAACGCCGCGGAATGGGCCAAGGACAACATGAAGAAGCCGGTCGTCGGCTTCATCGCTGGCGTCACGGCTCCCGCCGGCAAGCGCATGGGCCACGCCGGCGCCCTGATCTCCGGCGGCGCCGACACGGCCGACGCCAAGCTGGAAGTCATGGAAGCTTGCGGCATCCGCACGACGCGCAACCCCTCCGAAATGGGCAAGCTGCTCAAGTCGGTGCTGTAAGTCTCGGCATTGCGCTGCAAAAGCCCGCTTCGGCGGGCTTTTTTTCGTCCGCTTTCTGTCGTTTCCTAGGGTAATCCCGCGTCCATGATGCGGCCGGGCAAATCAAACGGAAAGCTGAACGAAACTATAATGAAAGAAATTTCGCGCGTACCCAGCAAGAATGCCGTCATGCTCGCACCAAGACGGTCAGTACGTTTTTGTCTTCACTCATCCATTAATTTGGTTTGTCCTAGGGGGATCACACCTAGGAAAGAGAGGTATGGAACTCAGTTCAGCGGCATTCTGGATAGCATTGCTCCAGATCATTTGGGTCAACATTCTGCTATCGGGCGACAACGCCGTGGTCATTGCGCTGGCGGCGCGTTCACTGCCTCCGGCCCAACAGAAGAAAGCGATCGTGGTCGGCTCCGCTGCCGCGATCATCATGCGTATCGTGCTGACGCTCGTGGCGGCCAAGTTGCTGCTGTTGCCGTGGCTCAAGCTCATCGGCGCGCTGCTCCTGGTCTACATCGGCGTGACGCTGCTGTTGCCGGAAGGCGAGGAAGACGGTTCGGGCAAGACGCAGGGTAATTTGTTGACTGCAATTCGGACTATTATGATTGCCGACCTGGTCATGAGCCTGGACAATGTGGTAGCTGTCGCTGCCGCGGCGATGGGCGACACGACCTTGCTGGTGCTGGGTTTGGCGATCAGCATCCCCTTGGTCATCTTTGGCAGTACGTTGCTCCTGAAGGTCATCGAGCGCTTTCCGCTCATCGTCTGGGTGGGTGCGGCATTGCTGGGTTTCATCGCAGGTGAATTGCTGGTGGGCGATCCCGCCCTGCAGGAGCCGGTGGCGCGTATTGATGCGGCATTGGGCGTAACGCAGCACAGCTTTGCGCTGATGACTGGCGTGCTTGGCGCGGTGCTGGTCCTGGCGATTGGTAAAGTTTTGCTGATGCGCCAGAAAGCTGACTGAAAGCTGAATTACAATAATCAGTTGTTTTGAATTCACTTGCCGCGCGGTGCGCGGCAAGTGGGCCGGCTCGGGGCCGGCCATTCTTTTCATAAATGCCTTCGGGGGTTCATAGTGCTTGAGTTTTTCCAGACGCTGAGTTGGGCAGCGGTATTCCAGATCATCCTCATCGACATCCTGCTCGGCGGCGACAATGCCGTCGTGATCGCGCTGGCTTGTCGCAACCTGGCGCCCAAACAGCGCATGCAGGGCATCCTCTGGGGCACTGCGGGCGCCATCATCCTGCGTGTCGTGCTGATTGCTTTCGCACTGACGCTCCTGTCCATCCCCTTCCTGAAGGTCGTGGGCGGCGTTCTGCTCCTCTGGATCGGCGTCAAGCTCCTGATTCCCGAAGACGATGCGCACGGCAACGTCAAGGGCGGCACATCCATCGCCGCCGCCATCAAGACCATCATCATCGCTGACTTCGTGATGAGCCTGGACAACGTGATCGCCATCGCCGGCGCGGCCCAGAACGCTCACGCCGACCATCAGATCGGGCTGGTCGCCTTCGGCCTGATCGTCAGTGTGCCGATCATCATCTGGGGCAGCACGCTGGTTCTGAAGCTGATCGACCGCTATCCGCTGGTTGTTACGTTTGGCGCGGCTCTGCTCGGCTGGATCGCCGGCGGCATGCTGATCACCGACGTTATTGTCGAGCGTCAATTCGGCGTTCAGCCGACTACGGTTAAAATCGCTGCAGAAATTATCGGCGCCTTGCTCGTTGTTGTCCTTGGACGGTGGCTGGCAAGCCGCAAAACCGCTTCCAAGGAATCAGCACATGAGTCTGCGTAGATCCGTCGATCCCCAGCAATCCGAATCAGGCCTGAGCCTTCTTCAGGGCCTGTTCGTGCTGGCCATCCTCGGGGTAGTCGCGACGGTCATCGTCTCCAACTTTGTTTGATGACGTCTCGTGTCTCTTCCGCAACGCCTGGTCATCGCGACCCGCGCCAGCCGGCTTGCCCTGTGGCAAGCCGAGCATGTGCGCGACCGGCTGCGCACGCTGTACCCGGCGTGCGCGGTTGAGCTTCTTACCCTGACGACCCGAGGCGACCAGATCCTCGACCGCACGCTCTCCAAGGTGGGCGGGAAGGGACTGTTCGTCAAGGAACTCGAAAACGCGCTGCTCGACGGGCGGGCCGATCTCGCCGTGCACTCCTTGAAGGACGTGCCGGTGGATCTGCAGGCCCCGTTCGAGCTTTGCGCCGTCCTTGATCGCGCGGATCCGCGCGATGCCTTCGTGTCCAACCGCTACGCGTCGCTGGCAGACCTGCCGGCGGGCGCTGTCGTCGGCACGTCCAGCCTGCGCCGCGAGTCCCAGATCCGCGCGCGCTATCCCGAACTCGTTGTAAAGCCCCTGCGCGGCAACCTGGACACGCGTCTGGGCAAGCTGGACAAGGGCGACTACGACGCCATCGTGCTGGCCGCCGCCGGCCTGGAACGCCTGGGCCTGGGGGCGCGCGTCAGCAGCATGCTCGATCCCGCCGACAGCCTGCCGGCTGCCGGGCAGGGCGCGCTGGGCATCGAAATTCGCGATGATCGCGATGACATGCGCGCCTGGCTGGCGCCGCTTGTCAGCGCGGACACGACGTCCTGTGTCCTGGCCGAGCGCGCCGTATCCCGCAAGCTGGGCGGGTCCTGCCAGGTTCCCCTGGCGGCATTTGCCCAGATCGACGGCGACACCCTGTCGCTGCGGGCGCTGGTGGCGTCGCCCGACGGCGCGCGCATGGTCCGCACGGTCCGCAGCGGTCCCGTGAGCGAGGCCGAAGCCATCGGCGAAGCCGCCGCGAGCGAACTGCTGGATGCGGGCGCCGAGGCCATTCTTCGCGAATTGTTGCAAGAACCCCGGCCAGACTGATGTCCAAGGCGTCCGCAGCCGCCGAGAGGCCGCGCGTCGCTGTCCTGACGCGGCCCGCGGGCCGCAATGAGGCGCTGGCCGGCCGTCTGCGCGACGCCGGCTGGTCGTCCTGCATCCTGCCTGCCCTGGAAATCCATCCCCTGCAGATTGACGCCGCGAATCTGCCGCGGCCGTCCGGCTACGACATGGTCGTGTTCGTCAGCGGCAATGCCGCCCGGCAATACCTGGACCAATTGGCCAGCGTGGACGGCCCGGCGGCGTGGCCGACGGGCGTGATCGCGGCCACCGTGGGCCCGGCCAGCGCGCAGGCGCTGCGCGAAATGACGAGTTTTGGCGCGAATACAACAGTCCTGCATCCCGGCGAATCGGCTCCCAGCCACGACTCCGAGGCGCTCTGGCGCGTGCTCCAGGACCTGCCCCGGCTGCCCGCCCGCGTACTGCTGGTGCGCGGCACGCAGGGCAGGGACTGGCTGGGCGACACGCTCGAGGCCCGCGGCGTGGCCGTGACGCGCCACGCCGCCTATCTCCGGCGGCCGGCCCGATGGAGCGCCGGACAACTTGCCGAACTGCGGCGCTGGGCGGACGGCGGCGTCCACGCCACCTGGCTGATCACCAGCGGCGAAGGGGCGGATGCCGCGCGCGCCTGCCTGGAGGCGGCAGGCCTTGCGGACTGGTGGGAGCGCTGCGGCTTCGTGCTGACCCATCCCGCCCTTGCGCGCCGCGTGCCGCAGGCCGCGCATGGCGCGCCCGGCCTGGCAATGGTAAAAATCTGCTTGCCCAACGACGAGTCGATATTCCAGGCTTTTGTTGCTGCTTGATTCGTTGCTTCGGACTGACACCGAATACAATCGCGTCATGACAGACAAGACTCCCGCTACCGATCCGGCTGTTCATTCGGCCGCCCCGGGCGCAAGCGCGCCCGCATCGGCCCCGGCCGATTCCGTCAAGGCCCGTCCGGCCAAGCGCGGCAGTGGCCCATTGGTCACTGCCCTGATAATCGTTATCCTCCTGGCCGTCGGGCTGGGTTACGCCCTGTGGAAGCAGCGCACGCAGTTCGTGTCCGCCGGGCGCGAAGTCGCCTCGCGCATCGATACGCTTAGCGCCGACGTTGCGCAGGCCCGCAAGGACACGCGCGAGGCCCTCGCGCTGGCGCAGGCCCAGGCCGGCCGCGTGGGCGAACTGGAAGACACCGTTCGCGAGACGCAAAGCCAGTACAACGCCCTGCAATTGGCCTGGCAGAATTTCAACGACAGCGCCAGCGACGAACTGCTGGCCAACGACGTCGAACGCCTCCTGACGATCGCCAACCAGCAACTGCGCCTGGCCGGCAATGTTTCCAACGCCATCGTCGCCCTGGAAACCGCGCAATCGCGCCTGGCGCGCGCTGACCGGCCGCGTTTCTCCAGCCTGCAGCAGGCGATCAACGGCGATCTGGACCGGCTGCGCGCCGTGTCCACGGTGGACATCCCCGCCCAGTCGGCCCGTATTGAACGCCTGGTCTCGCTGATCGGCAGGGCGCCCCTGCTGGTGCCCGATTCCGCCGCCCCGGGCGTCGCGCCCGCCGGGCAGTCTCAGCCGGCCGCTCCGGCGCCCACGGTGGATCCTCTGGCCGGCCTGCCCGCCGACGCGCCCTGGTGGCAGCGCTGGCGCGCGGAAGTGGCCTCGTGGCCCGGCCGCGCCGGTTCCGCCCTGGCGCAGGAGCTGGGCGGTCTGATCACCATTCAGCGCGTGGACGAACCCGCCGCGCTGCTGCTGTCGCCCGAACAGGCCGATCAGGTCCGCGGCACGCTGCGCCAGCGCCTCCTGACCGCGCAACTGGCGATGCTGATGCGCCAGTCCTCGGTCTGGAAAAGCGAGCTCGACAACGTCGGCGTAACGCTCTCCAAGTATTTCGACAACCGTTCCCCCGATACCGTCGCCGCCCAGACGCTGGCGCGCGAACTGGCTCAGACCGACATCGCCGTGCGCATGCCGGACGTGGCGGACAGCCTGAACGCCGTCGCTGCGCTGCGCGCCGCGGGCTTCAAGACCAGCGGGCAGGACTAAGGCTTATGCGTACCTGGTTCTGGACACTGCTGCTCGCCGTCGTCGCCGTCGCCCTGGCGGTGGTGCTGCGCTCGCATTCCGGCAACGTGCTGTTGCTGGTGTGGCCGTGGCGCATCGGGATGTCGCTGACGCTCGCCGTCTTGCTGATCGTGGCGGCCTTCATCATCTTGTACGTGGGCCTGCGCCTGCTGGCCTGGCTGCTGGCCATCCCCGACCGCGTGCGCGCCTGGCGCGGCAAGCGCGCGCAGGCGCGCGATCACGAATTGCTCGAGCGCGGCTGGATCGGCCTTCTGGAAGGCCGCTACACGCACGCCGAAAAAGACCTGACCAAGCTGCTCGAGCAGACCAAGGTGCAGATGCGCCGCGTCCTGGCGGCCCTGTCCGCCGCGCGCGCGGCGCACGGCCTGGGCGAATTCGACCGGCGCGACCGCCTGCTGGCCAACGCGCAGGAACAGGCGGGCACCGATCCCGGCCTGACGGAAGCCACCGCCACGGTCTCCGCCGACATGCTGCTGGACCAGGGACGCGCCGAACGGGCGCTGGCGGTGCTGGCGCCGCTGGCCGACGGCGGCGCGCGCCATCTGCACACGATGCGCCTGCTGCTGCGCGCGCATACGGCGCTGAATCACCAGGACCAGGTCTTCACGCTGGCGCGCGGCCTCGTGCGCCGCAATGCGCTGGCGCGCCCCGAAGCGGACCTGCTGGTCGACGCCTCCGGCTCGGCGCGCTTGCGCGTGGCCGCCGGCAGCGACGCCTGGCGATCGATCTGGAAGGACCTGAAGGCGGAAGAGCGCCTGCTGCCCGAGATCGCGCTGGCTGGCGCGGCCGCCTTCGAGGCCGCCGGCGAAGCCAACGAAGCCGCCCGGGTGCTGGAATCGGCCATCGCCGTGAAGTTCAATCCGACCCTCGTTGCGGCGTACGCGCGCTGCGAAGCCGACCAGGTGTCGCGCCGCCTGGCCAAGGCCGAGACCTGGCTGCAGCAGCGCCCGACCGATCCCGACCTGCTGACCGCGCTGGGCATGCTTTGCCTGAACGGCCAGCTTTGGGGGCAGGCTGAACGCTATCTGTTGCGCAGCCTCAGCCGCCGCAGCGACGCGCAGACGCATGCCTTGCTGGGCAGCCTGTATGACCGCCTGGACCGTCCCGCCGATGCCGTGCGCCACTGGCGCCTGGCGACGGCGGCCAGCATGGCGCTGCCGGTGCTGGCCGTGGACGCGGCCCTGCCGCCGGCCGATACCGGCTCCGACCCGTACCACGTGGACGCCGAAGGCGGCTACGCGGTGGGCCTGTCGGACACGGACAGCGACGCCGATATCGGCGGCGACTATCCGGCCCTGCCGCCGGCGGTGGCGGCCTCGGCCGCCGACTATGTGCTGGACCCGGATGCGCGCGTCAGCAATGAACAGCGCGACCGCGCGCTGGCGCCCGAAGATGCGCCGCTGGCCGGCGGAACCTCCGACATCGACGAGTACTTCGACAGCGCCCCGATACCGGCGGCGGCATTCGATGAACCCGTGCCCACGTACGCGCCGGCGCCTCCAGCGGGGCCCAAGCCCGCGCCGGCGGCGGCGCCCGCGCCGGTGCCGACCACCAAGCCGCCGTTCAAGGACGACGGCTCGATTTGAATATTTCTTCAGACACACAACAAGGTTGAATCATGAGTCTTGATCGCGTCTCCCCTGGCAAGAAGCTGCCGGAAGACTTCAACGTCATCATCGAAATCCCCATGAACGCCGACCCGGTGAAGTACGAGGTCGACAAGGACTCGGGCGCGATTTTCGTTGACCGCTTCATGCTGACTGCCATGCACTACCCGTGCAACTACGGCTACATCCCGCAAACCCTGTCCGAAGACGGCGACCCCGCCGACGTGCTGGTGCTGACGCCGTTCCCGATCCAGATCGGCGCCGTCGTGCGCTGCCGCGCCATCGGCGTGCTGGAAATGGACGACGAATCGGGCGGCGACGCCAAGCTGCTGGCCGTGCCGATCGAAAAGCTGTACCCCCCGTACCGCAACATCAAGTCCTACGAAGATCTGCCGGGCGAAGACATCGCCCGCATCCAGCATTTCTTCGAGCACTACAAGGACCTGGAAAAGGGCAAGTGGGTCAAGGTCAAGGGCTGGAAGGGCGTCGACGCCGCGCACGAGGAAATCGTGCGCAGCGCCGAGCGCTACAACCAGGCCTGATCAGCCTTTGGGCCGCGCCGGTGCTGCACCGGCCGGCGCCCTGATGCGGCGCGGCCGCGACGGCATGATGCCGATCGCCGCCGCGCCGTTGCTTTGCGGCGCCTGCAAATTCTGCGACACCTCCGCCGCCGCGACCTGGATGCGCGCTTGCAGGACGTCCAGGCGCTGCGCCGAGGTATGCGCTTCGGCGGCGATGAAGACCAGGCTGCCGACCACCTTCTGCTCGGGGCTGAAGATCGCCGCGCCGATCCCCATCAGCCCGCGGTCGACCTCTCCATGCGAGACGCACACGCCGGCGGCGCGCAAGCGCTTCAGATTCGCGCGGAATTCATCCCAGTCTTCGCCCAGTCCCGCTTCGCGGATTTCGGTCGCGTGCCAGAGCATCAGGTTGCGCAACTGGTAGGGCGGCAGGTTGGCCAGGATGGGCTTGGCGGTCGCGCCGCGGAACATGGGGAAGGGGCGGCCGCGCGCGTAGCTGGATTCGATGGAGTTGTCCGTCCAGTAGCGGTCCACGCACATGACCTTGTCGCCGTAGTAGCTGCACAGCATCAGGTTGGCGTGCAGCTCGTCGCCCGTGGCGCGCATGACGTCGCGCGCGGCGCGCATCAGCGGATCGTGCTGGCGCAGATGGCGGTCCAGTTCGATGATGCGGGACCCGAGCACATACGCGCCGCCGGCGGTGGGCGCCAGCAGCCCGCTTTCGGTCAGCGACTTGAGATAGCGGTAGGCGGTGGCGCGCGAGCACTCCAGATGCGCCATGACGTCTTCCTGGAACGCGGCGGTGGTGTCGTCGCGAAAGAGGTCGAGGATGGACAGCATGCGATCGGGGGTGCTCATTGCTTCGGGACGCGCCTAGTGAATGTGGAAGCCGCCGTTGACGTCGACCACGATGCCGGTTGAGTAAGAGGACAGGTCCGAGGCCAGGAAAAGAATGGCTTGCGCGACTTCGGCTGGCGAGCCGAAGCGTTGCAGCGGAATGCCCTGTTTGAGTTCTTGTTCCCAATTTTCGCCGAATTTGCCCAGCGTCATGTCGGTTTCGATAATGCCGGGCGCCACGCAGTTGGCGCGCACGCCCCGGGGACCCAGCTCACGCGCCAGGGCCTTGGTGAAACTGATGACGCCGCCTTTGGACGCCGCGTAGTGAGACCCTCCCAGCAGTCCGCCGCCGCGCAAGGCGGCCGTGGAGCCCAGGCTCACGATCGCCGGCTGCCGCGTGCTTTCCAGCAGGGCCGGAAGCGCCGCATGCGTGACGTTGTAGGTGCCGGTCAGGTTCACCTCGATCATGCGGCGGAACTCGTCCTCGGGCAGGTCCCAGATGCGCGTGGCGGCAACGATGCCGGCATTGTTGACCAGCACATCGATGCCCCCGAGCGCCTGCCTGGCGCGCGCCAGGGCCGCCTCGCAGGACTCGGCCCGCGACACGTCGCAATGGATGTCCACGCGGCCGTGGGCAAGCGAAGCCGGCGCGCCGTCGGGATAGGCGTGGTCCAGCACCGCGACGCTGGCGCCCTGCGCCAGGAACAGTTCGACGACGGCGGCGCCGATGCCGCGGGGGTTGGCGCCCCCCGTGACAACGGCGCGCTTGCCCGCCAGGAGTTCAAGCGCGCCGCCCGTCACGATTTCACCAGCGCGCAGCCGCCATCCTTCAGCGGACGGAAGGCCTCTTCGGCGGGAATCTTGCGGACCAGGTTGTAGTAGTCCCAGTCGCGCTTGGACTCCGCCGGCTTTTTGACCTGGAACAGGTAGAGGTCGCGCATGACGCGGCCGTCTTCGCGGATGCGGCCGTTTTCGGTCATGAAGTCGTTGATGGGAGTCTCGTGCATCTTCTTGAGCACCGCGTCGGCCCCATCCGTGCCTGCGGCCTTGATCGCGTTCAGATAGTGCATGGCGGCGCTGTAGTTGCTGGCCTGCACCATGGAGGGCATGCGGCCGGTGCGCTTGAAGTAGCGTTCGGACCACTGGCGCGCCTTGTCGTCCTGGTCCCAGTAGAAGGGCTCGACCAGGTTCAGCCCCTGCGCATACTCCAGCCCGACGCTGCGCACGTCCACGATGCTCATGAAGAGCGCGGCCACGCGCTGCTTGCTGCCCATGATCCCGAATTCGAACGCCTGCTTGATGCTGTTGATGGTGTCGCCGCTGCCGTTGGCCAGGCCGATCACCTGCGCCTTGGAGGCCTGGGCCTGCAACAGGAACGACGAGAAGTCCGAGCTTGCGATGGGATGGCGAACGCTGCCGACCACCTGTCCGCCCTTGGCCTTCACGACCGCCATCGCGTCGCGTTCCAGCGAATGGCCGAACGCGTAGTCGGATGTGATGAAGTACCAGCTCTTGCCGCCGTCTTCCATCACGCCGTTGGCCACGCCGGTCGCGTAGGCGTAGGTGTCGTAGGTCCAGTGCATGCCGTTGGGCGAGCAGGCCTTGCCCGTCAGGTCCGCCGAGCCCGCGCTGGTGAAAATCACGACGCGCTTCATCTGCCGGGTCAGGTCCTGCACCGCCAGCGCGATAGCCGAGTTGGGCACGTCCAGGATCAGGTCCACCTTGTCGTTCTCGTACCAGCGGCGCGCCACCGACACGCCGATGTCCACCTTGTTCTGGTGGTCGGCCGAGATGACTTCGATGGGCTTGCCCAGCACTGAGCCGCCGAAATCCTCGACGGCCATCTTCACGGCTTCCACGCCGAACTTGCCGGACAGGTCCGCCATCATGCCGGACTGGTCGCCCAGCACGCCGATCTTCACGACGTCATCCGACACCTGCGCCTGGGCGGACAGGGACAGGGCGCCCAGCGCGCAGGCAGCAAGGCTGTTCTTGATAAGGGTCTTCATGGGTGTCTCCTCGGGGGCTTGGTTCTTTGCGCGCCGCCCTGTGCCGGGCGGTCTTGCGGGGTCATGCGGGCGCGGCCTTTATTCCAGCGTCTGGCCGGCGTAGGCGTCGATGAACAGATTGGGTTTCAGGAAGAAGCTGAGCACCAGCGCGCCGTTGGGCGCGCGCGCCACGTGGCGGTTGCCGCGCGGGCGCCAGACGTAGTCGCCCGCGCACACCTCGCCTTCGGCGTCCACGATGGACCCCTCCAGCACGAAGGTCTGTTCGACTTCCACGTGTTCATGCAGCGGCAGTTCGGTGCCGGGCTGCCAGCGGAAAAGGGCGGTAAGCAGGCCGGACTCCTTGTCCTGCATCAGCACCTTCATGTCTATGCCTTCCACCTGCGTGGGCTTCCAGGGCAGATCGGCAACTTTCAGGAAGCGCGACGCCAGGGGCGGCAGCGCATTGGCGGCCGGACAGCCGGGGGTTTCGAGGGCCATGATTGTCTCCTAGCCATTACTCGTTATAGAAGATAAAGCAAAAATCTTGTTATTGAGTGTTTAAAAATAGTCGCGTATATTGAGATTGATGTCAACTTTGTTTTTGCATCCCCGAAACAAGGACGACACAGGCCGGACCCAGAGATCCGGTGCATATAAGACAAGGAGACAGGCTTGAAACACGACTATCTGGACCAGACGTTCGGTCTGGCAGGGCGCGTCGCGCTGGTGACGGGAGCGGCCCGGGGACTGGGCTATGCCATTGCGGCGGGCCTGGGCAGGGCCGGCGCGCAGGTGGTGGTCAACGATCTTTCGCGCGAGGCCTGCGAGGCCGCCTGCGCGAGCCTTGCCGAAGCGGGCATCAAGGCTCATGCGGCGCCCTTCGACGTGGCCGATGGCGCGGCGGTGGCGGATGCCGTCGCCCAGCTGGAGGCCGCGGGCCTGGCCATCGACGTGCTGGTCAGCAACGCCGGCAACCAGAACCGCAAGCCCGTGGTGGAGATGACGCCCGCCGAGTGGCAGGCGCTGCAGAACGTGCACGTCAACGGCGCCTTCCATTGCGCCCGCGCCGTCCTGCCCGGCATGGGCAAGCGCGGATTTGGCCGCATCGTCCTGATGTCTTCGGTGGCCGGGCAAGCCACGATGCCGAACATCGCCGCCTACGCCACCGCCAAGGGCGCGATCGCCGCATTCGCGCGCGCGCTGGCGGTGGAGTACGGCGCCAGCGGCGTCACCTGCAATGCGCTCGCGCCGGGCTTCGTGCGCACGGACTTCACGCAGGGCCTGCAGGACAACCCGCAATTCCAGTCGTTCCTGTCGTCCGCGGTGCCGGCCGGGCGCTGGGCAGCGCCGGAAGACATTGCGCCGGCGGTGGTCTACCTGGCCTCGCCGGGCGCGTCGTTCGTCAACGGGCATGTCCTGGCGATCGACGGCGGCCTGCTGGCCCGCATGTAGGAGCGCCGCCATGAGCACCCAAGCGGTTCTGTCCGCCCAGGGCCTGGTCAAGCGGTTTGGCGGCTTCAATGCCGTCGACGGCGTGACCCTCGCCCTGCAAGAAGGCTCCATCCACGCGCTGATCGGCCCCAACGGCGCCGGCAAGACCACCTGCTTCAATCTGCTGACCAAATTCCTCACGCCCGACGAGGGCGTCATCCACTATCGCGGGCGCGACATTACCGCGCTGGCGCCGGAACAGATCGCGCGGCTCGGCATCGTGCGCTCGTTCCAGATATCCGCCGTGTTCCTCGGGCTGACCGTGCTTCAAAACATGCGCGTGGCGCTGATGCGCCAGCATGGCGACGGGCTGCGGTTCTGGCGCAGCCGGCGCAGCGTGGACCGCCTGAACGGGCGCGCGATGGAACTGCTGGACGCGGTGGGCCTGGCGAATCTGGCGGACACGACCGCCGCGCTGCTGCCCTATGGCCGCAAGCGCGCGCTGGAGATCGCAATGACGCTGGCGCTGGAGCCGGAAATCATGCTGCTCGACGAGCCCATGGCGGGACTGGGCCAGGAAGACGTGGCCCGCATCGCCGCCCTCATCCGGCGCGTCTCGGTGAACCGCAGCATCCTGATGGTCGAGCACAACCTGTCCGTGGTGGCTGACCTGTCCGACACCATCACCGTGCTGGCGCGCGGCGCGGTGCTGGCGCAAGGCGACTACGCGGCCGTGTCGCGCGACGAGCGGGTCATCACGGCGTACATGGGCTCGGACGAGGAGGCGCACTGAGATGCTGTCGATCAAGGACCTCAACGCCTGGTATGGCGAGTCCCACGTCCTGCACGGCGTGGACATCGACGTGAGCCGCGGCGAACTCGTCACCATCCTGGGCCGCAACGGCGCGGGCAAGACGACGACGCTGCGCGCCATCATGGGCATTCTGGAAAAGCGGCGCGGCTCCATCCGGCTGAACGGGCAGGAGACCGTGGGCATGGCGCCGCATCGCATTCCCCGCCTGGGCGTGGTGTATTGCCCGGAGGAGCGCGCGGTGTTCCGCAGCCTGAGCGTGACCGAAAACCTGATGCTGCCGCCGCGCCTGGCGCAAGGCGGCATGTCCCTGGACGAGATCTACACGCTGTTTCCCAACCTGCGCGAACGCAGCGCGAGCTCCGGCGGCAACCTGTCCGGCGGCGAGCAGCAGATGCTGGCCATCGCGCGCATCCTGCGCACGGGCGCCCAGCTGATCCTGCTGGATGAGCCCACCGAGGGACTGGCGCCCGTCATCGTGCAGCAAATCGGGCACGCCATACGCACCCTGAAAGAGCGGGGATTCACCATCGTGCTGGTTGAGCAGAACTTCCGCTTCGCGACCAAGGTGGCCGACCGCCATTACGTCATGGAGCACGGTTGCGTGGTCGACCAATTGTCGGCGGACGAAGCGCGCCGCGATCCCGCCCGGATCGCGCGCCGCCTGGGTGTCTGAGAGGAGAAGCCCGTGTTCGAAATCTTCGGTGTGCCGTCCACGGCACTGTTCGGCCAGCTTCTGCTCGGCCTGATCAACGGTTCGTTCTATGCGCTGCTCTCGATCGGGCTGGCGGTGATCTTCGGCCTGTTGAACATCATCAACTTCGCCCATGGCGCGCAGTACACCGCGGGGGCCTTCCTCGCGTGGATGCTGCTGAACTACCTGGGCGTGAACTATTGGGCGGCGCTGGTGCTGGTGCCCCTCATCATGGCGGCATTCGCCATGCTGGTGGAGCGTCTGCTGATTTCGCGCACCTACCGCATGGATCACCTGTACGGGCTCCTGCTCACCTTCGGCATCGCCTTGCTGATCGAGGGCGGCCTGCGCCAGGCCTATGGCGTGTCGGGGCTGCCCTACACCATCCCCAAGGCCCTGAGCGGCGGGGTCAATCTGGGCTTCATGTTCCTGCCCTGGTACCGCGGCTGGGCCGTGGCGGTGTCGCTGGTGCTGTGCCTGGCGGTCTGGGTGCTGATCGAAAAGACCCGCGTGGGCGCCATGCTTCGCGCGGCCACCGAGAATCCCACGATCGTGCGCTCGTTCGGCATCAACGTGCCGCTGCTGATCACGCTGACCTACGCGCTGGGCGTGGCGCTGGCCTCGGTGGCGGGCGTGATCGCGGCGCCCATCTACCAGGTCAGCCCGATGATGGGCTCGAATCTGGTGGTGGTTGTGTTCGCGGTGGTGGTCATCGGTGGCATGGGGTCCATCATGGGCGCCATCATCAGCGGCTTCGGCCTGGGCATCATCGAAGGCCTGACCAAGGTGTTCTATCCCGAGGCCGCCAACCTGGCGATCTTCATCATCATGGTGCTGGTGCTGCTGTGCAAGCCGGCGGGCCTCTTCGGCAAGCCCCTGCAGGTGCAGAACGTGCTGGCCGCGGAAGCCACGCGCCAGCCCGTGCAGCTGAGCCGCCGCGCGATGCGCGTATCCATGGCGGCGCTCGCCGTGGCCGCCCTGGTCGCGCCGTGGTTCGTCTACCCCACGTTCCTGATGAAGGTGCTGTGCTTCGCCCTGTTCGCGGCGGCGTTCAACCTGCTGGTGGGCTATGTGGGCCTGCTGTCGTTCGGCCACGCGGCGTTCTTCGGCGCGGCGGCATACGCCACCGGCATCGTCATGAAGCTGCTGGGCGCCACGCCCGAGCTGGGCCTGCTGGCCGGCATGCTGACGGGCGGGCTACTGGGACTGCTGTTCGGCGCCATTGCCATCAGGCGCCAGGGCATCTACTTCGCGATGATCACGCTGGCGCTGTCGCAGCTGGTCTACTTCGTGGCGGTGCAGGCGGGTTTCACGGGCGGAGAGGACGGACTGCAAAGCGTGCCGCGCGGCAAGCTGTTCGGCATCTTCGACCTGGAAAGCGTGATGCCGATGTACTACTTCACGCTGGCGGTCTTCGCGCTGGGCTACGCCTTCGTGCTGCGCGTGCTGAATTCGCCCTTCGGCGAAGTGATCCGCTCGGTCCGCGACAACGAGCAGCGCGCCCGTTCGCTCGGATACTCCACGTCGCGCTACAAGCTGCTGGCGTTCACGCTGTCGGCGTCCGTGGCCGGGCTGGCGGGCGGCTTGAAGGTGCTGGTGTTCGGCGTCGCCTCGCTGACGGACGTGCACTGGCACGCCAACGGGGAAGTGGTGCTGATGGCGCTCCTGGGCGGCATCGGCACGGTATTCGGCCCGCTCGCGGGGGCGTTCGCCTTCGTGTCCCTGCAGAATTACCTGGCGCCCCTGGGCTCCTGGGTGCTGATTGTCCAGGGCGCGATTTTCGTCTTGTGCGTGCTGCTGTTGCGAGACGGCATCATGGGGTTGGTGTCGCGCGCCTGGCTTGCCGCGACCCGCGTGAAAAAGGAGTCCTGATGTTCCTGCACGTCGTGATGTTGCAACTGTCGGCGGCCGCCGATGCGCGGTTCCACGCGCGCGTCCAGGGCTATTGCGACCGGATCCTCGCCGAATGCGACGGGGTGGCGGGGTACGCGTTCCGGCCCAATCAGGCCAGCCGCTCGGACGCGCTGACCCACGCGGTGGTCGCGGCCTTCGTGGACGGCCCCGCGCACGACCGCTACCAGGTGTCCGCGGCGCACCAGGAGATGAAAGCGTACATGGCGGACTTCATCGAGCGCCTGGTGGTGTTCGATGGGGATATCCCCACGTTTTCCTGAATGCGCCAGGGCGCGCCTTGAGCGCGGGAAAGCGATAAACTCGCGAATGTTTTCCCGGTTTCCGGTCACGTATTTGTCATAGGTTGATAGCTCATGGACTACGTTCTACCTCCCCAGCCGCCCGTCGCGGTTCCCGTTGCCGGCAGCGCCGCGCTGTTCCCGGTGCGCCGCGTCTATTGCGTCGGCCGCAACTACGCCGAGCATGCCAAGGAAATGGGCTTCACCGGCCGTGAAGATCCGTTCTTCTTCTGCAAGCCCGCGGACGCGGTGCTGAGCGTGGCCGACGGCGAAACCGGCAAGATGCCTTATCCGCCCAAGACCTCCAATCTGCACTACGAGATGGAACTGGTCGTGGTGCTGGGCAAGGGCGGCCGCGACATCCCGGTGGAAGAGGCCAACGAATGCGTCTGGGGCTATGCGCTGGGTCTGGACATGACCCGCCGCGACCTGCAAGGCGAAATGAAGAAGCAGGGCCGCCCCTGGGAAATCGGCAAGGCGTTCGACCAGTCGGCCCCGCTGGGCCCGATCCACCCGCGCAGCGTGGTCGGCACCCTGGACAAGGGCGCCATCTGGCTCGACGTGAACGGCCAGCGCAAGCAGTCCAGCGATATCTCGCAGATGCTGTGGAACGTGCCCGAGAGCATCGCGTACCTGTCCGGCCTGTTCGAATTGCAGCCCGGCGACCTCATCTATACCGGCACGCCCGAGGGCGTGGGCGCGGTGGTGCAGGGCGACGTGATCACCGGCGGCGTGGAAGGCCTGGGCGAACTGCGCGTGCAGATCGTCTAAGCTGCGAGACTTTCGTTTTCATCAGACCAGGAGTTCCAGCATGCGCGGGAAGATCGTGCTGACAGCTTTCGTCGTGTTCGGGTTCGTGCTGGCCGGTTGCAATACCGTGGCCGGCATGGGCAAGGACATGTCGCGGGCCGGCAATGCCATCACCAACGCCGCCGACAAATAATCGGCGCGACGTCGGACGTAAAAAAGCCCCTTGATCGCTCAAGGGGCTTTTTCTTTGCGGCGACAACGGGGGTTACAGCACGTCCCCCGCGTAGTCGGCCAGGCGGGAGCGTTCGCCGCGCTGCAGGGTGACGTGTCCGGAGTGCGGCCAGCCCTTGAAGCGGTCGACGACGAATGTCAGGCCGGAGCTGCCTTCCGTCAGGTACGGCGTATCGATCTGGGCGACGTTGCCCAGGCAGATCACCTTGGTGCCGGGGCCCGCGCGGGTCACCAGCGTCTTCATCTGCTTGGGCGTCAGGTTCTGCGCTTCGTCGATGATGAGGTACTTGTTCAGGAAGGTGCGGCCGCGCATGAAGTTCAGGGACTTGACCTTGATGCGCGAGCGGATCAGGTCCATGGTGGCGGCGCGCCCCCAGTCCCCGTTGCCTTCGCCGTCGCCCATGTTCAGCACGTCCAGGTTGTCTTCCAGCGCGCCCATCCAGGGCAGCATCTTTTCTTCTTCCGTGCCGGGCAGAAAGCCGATGTCTTCACCGACGGGCACCGTGACGCGCGTCATGATGATCTCGGTGTAGCGCTTGGTTTCCAGCACCTGCGTGATGCCCGCGGCCAGCGCCAGCAGCGTCTTGCCGGTGCCGGCCTGGCCCAGCAGCGACACGAAGTCGCACTCCGGGTTCATCAGCAGGTTCATGGCGAAGTTCTGCTCGCGGTTGCGCGCCGTGATGCCCCAGACATTGTTCTTGCCGTGGGTGTAGTCGCGCAGGGTGGCCAGCACCGCCATCTTGCCGCTGACCTCGCGCACCTGCGCGTACAGCGGCATCTGGCCTTCGAAGTAGACGAACTGGTTGACCACGAACTGCGAGCATAGCGGGCCGTGGATGCGGTAGAACGTGGTGCCTCCCTGTTGCCAGGACTCGACGTCCTTGCCGTGCTTGTTCCAGAAGTCCTCGGGCAGCTGCATCACGCCCGAGTACATCAGGTCCGAGTCTTCCAGGACGTGGTCGTTGAAGTAGTCTTCCGCGGCCATGCCCAGCGCGCGCGCCTTCAGGCGCATGTTGATGTCCTTGGACACCAGCACCACTTCGCGTTGGGGGTATTTTTCCTGCAGCGCCCGGACGACGCCCAGGATCTGGTTGTCGGCCTTGCCCATGGGCAGGTCGGAGGGCAGGGTGCTATGGATGGCGGTGGTCTGGAACATCAGGCGCCCGGTGGCGTCCTTGTTGCCCAGCTTCGCCAGTTCCAGGCCTTCGTCCAGGTGCGTCGCATCCTGCACCAGCGCATCCAGCGAGCGGCTGACCTGGCGCGCGTTGCGCGCCACTTCCGACATGCCCTTCTTTTGATGGTCCAGCTCTTCGAGCGTCATCATCGGCAGGAAGATGTCGTGCTCTTCGAACCGGAACAGCGAGCTGGGATCGTGCAGCAGCACGTTCGTGTCCAGCACAAACAGCTTGTGCGGGGCGTTCTGGGCGCGCGCCTTGCTGCGCTTGGAAGCCGCCGGGGCGGGCTTGGCCTGCTGGCGCGTTTCAGTGCGAACGGCCGGGGCGGCCGGGGGCGGCGGCGGCACCTGGCGGGCGGGCGCGGGAATCTGCGCCTTGCGGACCGGAGCTGCCATGCCTTCGAGCTGAGGCTGGACAAGCAGCTCGCCCTCTTCGTCTTCGGCGAGGGCGGCTTGGGTGTTGGACCGCGCAGCGGCAGTCGTGGTCGTGCGGGCCTGCGCCCGGGCGGATTCGCCCGAGGGGAAGGTCAGGATGGCTGCGGGGCGGGTAGGCAACTTCGGAAGCGGCATATGCGTCACTCTCCTGTGTGGGCCGGCTATAGCGCCTGACGGGTGTTCCTGTGCGGCTAACCGATGCTTTTTGCGGCCTGCAGGACTTCCTTGGCGTGGCCCGGGACCTTCACCCCGCGCCACTCCTGCACCAGCACGCCATAGGCATCGATCAAAAAGGTGCTGCGTTCGATGCCGCGCACCTGCTTTCCATACATGTTCTTCTGCTTGATGACGCCGAACTGGTTGCAGACGGTTTCGTCGGCGTCGGAGATGAGAGGGAAAGGAAGTTCGTACTTGGCCTTGAAATTCTCATGCGACTTCAGCGAGTCGCGCGAGATGCCGATCACGATCGCGCTGGCCGCCAGGAACTCGGCGTGCAGGTCGCGGAAATCCTGGCTTTCGGTGGTGCAGCCAGGCGTGTTGTCCTTGGGGTAGAAGTACAGAACCACGGCCCGGCCCTGGCACTGTTCCAGGCTGATCGGGCCTATGGTGCTCTCGGCGGTGAACAGCGGGGCGGGCTTGCCTATGCTCGGCGTCATTTCTGGGATGCTCCATTGGGAGGGATGAGGGCGACGACCACGCGCCGGCCCTCCGCCATCAGGATGTTGTAGGTGCGCGAGGCGGCATGAGTGTCCATGATTTCCACGCCGATGCCCGCCGCCAGCAGGGGGCGCAGCACTTCGGGACGCAGGAACTGTTGCCGGGCGCCCGTGCCCACGAGCAGCACTTCGGGCGCATTGGCCGGACGGCTGGGGGCGGCTTCCGGTTCGTCCAGGAAAGCCATCGGGTCGCGGACGGGCTCGGACAAGCCGGCCGCCTGGAGCAACAGGGATGAGGTGATGTCGGCCGGCGACTCGACGGGCCAGCGGGTAACTTCGCCTTCGGGGCCAAAAGCGACCGAGGAGGAAAAACGTACCTGGTTGACCTCGATATAGCCATCACCGTAGGCGGTGACAGTGTTCAGAGCGGCCGTCGCAGGATCGGTATGCAGCTTCAATAAAAACTCCGGCTTTATGTGCTTGATAATAGCGCATCAGGATGCACAGATGTTGCAGTGAAATGCGGGGCTTCGCGCTTCATCCGACGCCGCGGAAAAAACCTCATCTTTTCAACGGCGAAACGGCCCTGTTTTTGTTCCATTTGCCGCCTAGGCGTCGTTGCGCTAGATTACAGGGTTTTGCTGCGCTGCAAACGTGTGCTGGCGCGGCTCTGAGCCCATTTCCCCTTCGCGCGACCGCGCCCTGGTTTTTTTGCCTTTTCGCCCCTAAGGATTCCCATCATGAGGAAGTTCTCTCGCATTGAGCGTTTGCCCCCGTACGTTTTCAACATTACCGGCGAGCTCAAGATGGCGGCGCGTAGGCGTGGCGAAGACATCATCGACATGTCGATGGGCAATCCGGACGGCGCGACCCCCAAGCACATCGTCGACAAGATGGTGGAGGCCACCTCGCGCCCGACGACGCACGGCTATTCCGTGTCCAAGGGCATTCCGCGCCTGCGCAAGGCGATCTGCGACTGGTACCAGCGCCGCTACGCGGTCGAGTTCGATCCGGACTCCGAAGCCATCGTCACCATCGGCTCCAAGGAAGGCCTGGCCCACTTGATGCTGGCCACCCTGGACCGCGGCGACACGGTGCTCGTGCCCAATCCGAGCTACCCCATCCATATCTATGGCGCCGTCATCGCCGGCGCCAATATCCGTTCCGTGCGCATGACGCCGGGCGTGGACTTCTTCGAGGAACTGGAGCGCGCCGTGCGCGAATCCATCCCGAAGCCCAAGATGATGGTGCTGGGCTTTCCCAGCAACCCCACGGCCCAGTGCGTGGACCTGTCGTTCTTCGAACGCGTGGTGGCGCTGGCCAAGGAGCACGACATCCTCGTCGTGCATGACCTGGCCTACGCCGACATCACCTTCGACGGCTACGTGGCCCCGTCCATCATGCAGGTGCCCGGCGCGCGCGATGTCGCCGTCGAGTTCTTCACGATGAGCAAGAGCTACAACATGGCGGGCTGGCGCATCGGCTACATGGTCGGCAACCGCGAGCTGGTCAATGCGCTCGCGCGCATCAAGAGCTATCACGACTACGGCACGTTCACGCCGATCCAGGTGGCGTCCATCGCCGCGCTGGACGGCCCGCAGGATTGCGTGAACGAGATCGTGGCGCAGTATCAAAGCCGCCGCGACGTGCTCGTGCGCGGCCTGCACGAAGCAGGTTGGAATGTGGAGATTCCCAAGGCGTCCATGTACATCTGGGCGCAGATCCCCGAACCCTACAGGGCTATGGGCTCTTTGGAATTTGCCAAGCGTGTCCTGTCGGATGCGAAAGTGGCCGTGTCCCCCGGGATCGGCTTCGGCGAGTATGGCGACGAATACGTACGCTTCGCTCTTATCGAAAACGAGCAGCGCACCCGCCAGGCGGTGCGCGGCATCAAAGATATGTTCCGCAAGGACGGATTGCTGAAATGAATACCCCTGAACGCTCACCTGTCGCGCAAGGCCCCGAGGGCGGCGCGATGAATCCCATGAAGGTGGGCCTGCTTGGTCTTGGCGTGGTTGGCGGCGGCACGTGGACCGTGCTGTCGCGCAACGCCGAGGAAATCGCGCGCCGCGCGGGCCGCCGCATTGAAGTGACCCGCGCCGCCGTGCGCGACGTGGCCAAGGCGCGCTCCCGCGTGGGCGACTCGATCCAGGTCGACACCGATGTGCACGGCCTGGTGCGAGATCCCGAAATCGACATCGTCGTCGAGCTGATCGGCGGCGACACGCTGGCGCTTGAACTGGTGCTGGAAGCCATCGCCAACGGCAAGCATGTGGTGACCGCCAACAAGGCGCTGCTGGCCAAGCATGGCAACGAGATCTTTGCCGCGGCGTCCGAACGCGGCGTGATGGTGACGTTCGAGGCCGCCGTCGCCGGCGGCATCCCCATCATCAAGGCGATCCGCGAAGGCCTGACGGCCAACCGCATCCAGTGGGTGGCCGGCATCATCAATGGCACCACCAACTTCATCCTGTCCGAAATGCGCTCGCGCGGCCTGCCGTTCGCCGAAGTGCTGGCCGAAGCCCAGCGCCTGGGCTACGCCGAAGCCGACCCCACGTTCGACGTGGAAGGCGTGGACGCCGCGCACAAGCTGACCCTGCTGGCTTCGCTGGCTTTCGGCGTGCCGGTGCAATTCGACCGCGCCTACATCGAAGGCATCTCGCAGCTCGCCGCCGAAGACATCGAGCACGCCGAGCGCCTGGGCTACCGCATCAAGCTGCTGGGCATCACCAAGCGCCGCCCCGACGGCATCGAGCTGCGCGTGCATCCGGCGCTGGTGCCTTCCGAGCGCCTGCTGGCCAATGTCGAGGGCGCGATGAACGCCGTGCTGGTCAAGGGCGACGCCGTAGGCCCGACGCTGTACTACGGCCAGGGCGCGGGCGAAGAGCCTACCGCCTCGGCGGTCGTGGCCGACCTGGTCGACGTGACGCGCCTGCATACCGCGGATCCGGGCAACCGCGTGCCGCACCTGGCCTTCCAGCCGGACGCCATGTCGGACACGCCCATCCTGCCGATCGAACTGGTCAGCACCTCGTACTATCTGCGCCTGCGCGTGGACGACCAGCCCGGCGTGCTGGCGGACATCGCCCGCATCCTGGCCGACCGCTCCATTTCCATCGGCTCGATGATCCAGCAGCCGTCGCATATCGGCGGCGCCGACATCATCTTCCTGACGCATGAAGCAGTGGAAGGCAACGTCAACCAAGCCATCGAGCGCATCGAGTCCTTGCCCTTCGTCCGGTCCAAGGTAACGCGCCTGCGCGTGGAAAACCTGCTGTGAGGACCCACGCGGCGCGGCGCATCGCGGAGCAATCGACATGAAATACATCTCTACCCGCGGCGGCATGGCCGCCCAGACATTCTCCGACATCCTGCTCGAAGGGCTGGCGCCCGACGGCGGCCTGGCCGTGCCGGAAACGCTGCCCCAGGTGTCCGAGCAGATGCTCGAATCCTGGCGCGGCCTGCCGTACGCGGACCTGGCGTTCGAAGTGCTGTCGCTATTCGCCACCGACATTCCCGCGGACGACCTGCGCCGCCTGACCCGCGCGGCCTACACGCACGAGACGTTCAACAGCGAAGACATCGTTCCGCTTCGCCCGCTGGGCGGGGGGCTGTCGCTGCTGGGCCTGTCCGAGGGGCCGACGCTGGCCTTCAAGGACATGGCCATGCAGTTCCTGGGCCAGGTGTTCGAATACGTGCTGACGAAGCGCGGCACCACGCTCAACATCGTGGGCGCCACCTCCGGCGACACGGGTTCGGCCGCGGAATACGCCTTGCGCGGCAAGCAGGGCGTCGCGGTGTTCATGCTGTCGCCCCACGGCCGCATGAGCGCGTTCCAGCGCGCGCAGATGTACTCCCTGCAGGACGAGAACATCCACAACATCGCCGTGCACGGCGTGTTCGATGAAGCGCAGGACATCGTCAAGGCCCTGGCCGGCGACCTGGCCTTCAAGACCAAGTACCGCCTGGGCGCGGTGAACTCCATCAACTGGGCGCGCATCGCCGCCCAGGTGGTGTATTACTTCCACGGCTGGCTGCGCGCCACCGAGAAGCCGGGCCAGCAGGTCTCGTTCGCCGTGCCCTCGGGCAACTTCGGCAACATCCTGTCGGGCCACATCGCCCGCAGCATGGGCCTGCCCATCCGCCGCCTGGTGCTGGCCACGAACGAGAACAACGTGCTGGAAGAATTCTTCCGCACCGGCGTCTACCGTCCGCGTCCCGCCGAGCAGACCTACGCGACCTCCAGCCCGTCGATGGACATCTCGCGCGCCTCCAACTTCGAGCGCTTCGTGTTCGATCTGGTGGGCCGCGACGCCGACCGCGTCAAGGAACTGTGGGCGGCCCTGGCGCGCGACGGGTCTTTCGACCTGTCCGACCTGAAGCCGCAATTCGAAGACCGCTACGGCTTCGTGTCGGGCGCCAGTTCGCACGAAGACCGCCTGGCGACGATCCGCTCGGTCTACGAAGAGACCGGCGTGCTGGTGGACCCGCACACGGCCGACGGCGTGAAAGTCGCGCGCGAATTCGTCGAGCCGGGCGTGCCCATGCTGGTGCTGGAGACGGCCTTGCCCGCCAAGTTCTCCGAGACCATCGAGGAAGCGCTGGGCCGTCCCGCCACGCCGCCGGGCAACCTGGCCAACCTGGAATCCCTGCCGCAGCGCGTGGAAGTCATGGATTGCGACGAGGCGGCCGTACGCCGTTTCATCGAGGCCAACGCCAAGGTGTAAAGGCCGCTTGCGGCTTGTGTAAGGTTGCAACCCCTCGCCGGCGCGTCCCGCGAGGGGTTTTTCATAAATGGGGGCGGGACGGATTACGTTCTCACGCATTTTGACCACAACCCGACACGTATTCGGGGCCAGGTTCAGATACAGTGAATTCACTTATTCACACTCGGAGAACACGCCCATGAATCTGAAGACCATGACGTTGGCCCTGGTGGTGACCGGAGTCGGGGTGCTGGCCGGATGCTCGTCGCCCTCGGTCGTTCAGCACCGGGATGGAAGCTCGACCGTAACGCCCGATGAGCCGGAGTACGACAAGAAGTCGGGCATGTACGAATACGACAAGGACGGCAAGAAGGTTCAGATCAACAAGGACGACGTGAAGTCCATCGAAGAGGTCAAGTAGGCACGCAACCTGTCTGAACCAAAAAAAGCCCCGGCGCCAGTGCCGGGGCTTTTGCGTTGGGGCGCGGGATTTACTTGCCCGCGTCTTCCGCATGATAGCGGCCGACGCGCTCGACCTCGTTCTTCGAGCCCAGGATCACGCTGACGCGCTGGTGCAGCTTGTCGGGCTGGATGTCCATGATGCGCTCCACGCCGTTGATGGCCGCGCCGCCGGCCTGCTCGACCAGGAAGCTCATCGGGTTGGCTTCGTACATCAGGCGCAGCTTGCCGGCCTTGGCCGGCTCGCGCGCGTCCCAGGGGTACATGAAGATGCCGCCGCGGGTCAGGATGCGATGCACGTCCGCCACCATCGAGGCGATCCAGCGCATGTTGAAGTCCTTGCCCAGTGGGCCGGTCGAACCGGCCAGGCAGTCGTCGATGTAGCGCTTGACCGGGGCAGCCCAGTGGCGCATGTTCGACATGTTGATGGCGAATTCCTTGGTGTCTTCCGGCACCCGGATGTTCTCGTGCGTAAGCACCCACGAGCCCATTTCGCGATCCAGCGTGAAGCCCACCACGCCGTTGCCGATAGTCAGCACCAGCATGGTTTGCGGGCCGTAGACGGCGTAGCCGGCCACGACCTGCTTGTTGCCCGGCTGCAGGAAATCGTCTTCGCAGACGGGCGCGCCCGACACATTGTGCGGCGCCTGCAGCACCGAGAAGATGGTGCCGATGGAGACGTTCACGTCGATGTTCGACGAGCCGTCCAGGGGATCGAACAGCAGCAGGTATTCGCCCTTGGGGTAGCGGTTCGGGATCAGATGGATGGTTTCCATCTCTTCCGAGGCCATGGCAGCCAGGTGGCCGCCCCATTCGTTGGCTTCCAGCAGGATTTCGTTGGACAGCACGTCCAGCTTCTTCTGGACTTCGCCCTGGACGTTTTCGCTTTCCAGGCTGCCCAGGACGCCGCCGAGCGCGCCTTTGCTGACTGCATGGCTGATGGCCTTGCAGGCGCGCGCCACCACTTCGATGAGCAGCCGCACTTCCGGGGCAAGGGCTTGGGCGGAGCGTTGTTGCTCCACCAGGTACTGAGTGAGTGTTTTACGTTTCAAAAGGGTCTCCCTATGCTGCGAATTCTAAAGCCTTGGATACGATTTCCTGTACGTTGCGCGACAGGCCCTCGTGCGCGCGCACCTGCTGCAGGGCAGCCTGCATCGGCGTGCGCAGCGCGGGTACGAAGCGCGACCAGTTGTCCAGCGCGCGCGCCAGGCGAGCGGCGATTTCCGGATTCAGCGCGTCCAGCGCCAGCACCTGCTCGGCCCAGAAAGCGTAGCCCGAACCATCCGGGTGGTGCATGCCGCGGGCGTTGTTCAGGCAGAACTGGAAGATCAGCGCGCGGGCGCGATTGGGGTTGCGCAAGGTGAAGGCCGGGTGCGACATCAGTTCGCGCGCGGTCTGCACGGTGGTCGAGCGGGCGGCGGCCTGAAGGGCGAACCATTTGTCCACCACCAGCGGATTGTCCTTCCACCTGGCGTAGAACGCCCCCAGCGCTTCCTGCGGGAATTCGCCCTGGCCGTAGTTGATCAGGGCGGACAGCGCGGCCATGCTGTCGGTCATGTTGCCGGCCTTGCCGTACTGCTGTTCCGCCAGGCGCTGGGCTTCCTGTTCGCCGGCCGCCATCAGGTGGCTGAGCGCCAGGTTTTTCAGCGCGCGCTTGCCCGCGGGCACCGGGGCGGGGCTGTACTCGCCCGGCGTCTGGTTGTCGTCGAAAGCGTGGCGGAACTCGGCTTCGAGCTGACGTCCGAGCTCGGCGCGCAGGAAGTCCCGGGCCACGGCCAGCGCGGGCGGGTCCACCTGCTGCATGCGCTCGGCCAGGGTTTTTTCCGAAGGCAGCGCCAGAGCGCGGGCGCGATAGGCGGCGTCGAGCGCCGGGTCGGCAAGGAGCGCGCGCCAGGCCTCGATGAAGGCGGCGTCGGCGTGCAGCGTGCGGCCGGCCTGCCGGGCTTCGGCCAGCGCCAGGATCTGGCGGGTGGCAAGTTCCTGGCCGGCTTCCCAGCGCGCGAACGGGTTGCTGTCGTGGGCGGACAGCAGCGCCAGTTCCTCGTCCGTCCAGTCATAGCCCACGATGACGGGGGCGGAGAAGTCGCGCAGCAGCGACGGCACGGGGCGGTCGGCGATGCTGTCGAATATCCATTGCTGGCTTTGCGTCGTCAGTTCCAGCAGGGCCGTTTCGGTGACGATGCCCTCGTGGTTTAGCGGGAGGCCGCGGCCGTCGCTATCCAGCAGCCCGATGGCGAAGGGGATGTGGTACGGCGCCTTGACGTAGTCGGCGCCGGCCTTTCGTTCCACGCCCACGGGCTGGCATTCCTGGGTCAGCGTCACCGTGCAGCGGCGCGCGGCGGCATCGTGATCCAGCTTGACCGTGACGCGCGGCGTGCCCGCCTGGCGGTACCAGCGGCGGAACACCGACAGGTCGCGGCCGGGGTGCTGGCGCACATAGACCGATTCCATGGCGGCGACGAAGTCGTCGCACGTCACGGCCTGGCCATCGTGGCGGCGGAAATACTCGTCCATGCCGGCGCGAAAGCCTTCCTCGCCCAGCAGCGTGTGCTGCATGCGGATGACTTCGGCGCCTTTTTCGTACACGGTGGCCGTATAGAAGTTGCCGATCTCCTGGTAGCTCTCCGGGCGGATGGGGTGGGCCATGGGGCCGGCATCCTCTGGGAACTGGGCGGCGCGCAGCGCCACCACGTCGTCGATGCGCTTGACGGCGCGCGCGCTGGCCGCGGCGGCGGCGTCCATGCCGTGCGCCATCATGTCGGCGCTGAACTCCTGGTCGCGGAAGACGGTCAGGCCTTCCTTCAGGCTCAGCTGGAACCAGTCGCGGCAGGTGACGCGGTTGCCCGTCCAGTTGTGGAAGTACTCGTGTCCGATGACGGATTCGATGCCTTCGTAGTTGGCGTCGGTGGCGGTGTCCGCGTCGGCCAGCACGTAGGCGGCGTTGAAAATATTCAGGCCCTTGTTTTCCATGGCGCCCATGTTGAAGTCATGGACGGCCACGATCATGAAGCGGTCCAGGTCCAACTCCAGGCCAAAGCGGCTTTCGTCCCAGCGCAGCGCGCGCACGAGCGAATCCAGCGCCCATTCGGTCTTGGTTTCGGACCCCGGGTCGCTGTAGACCTGCAGCAGCACGTCGCGGCCGCTTGCGGTCTTGACCGTGGTTTCGCGGTGGGTCAGGTTGCCGGCCACCAGCGCGAACAGATAGCAGGGCTTGGGGAACGGGTCTTCCCATTCGACTTCGTTGCGGCCGTCGGGCAGTTGGCGCGAGCCGATCAGGTTGCCGTTGGACAGCAGCACGGGGTATTCCGGCTGCGCGCGCAGGGTGACACGGTAGCGCGACATGACGTCGGGCCGGTCGGCGAACCAGGTGATGCGGCGAAAGCCTTCGGCTTCGCATTGCGTGAAGAAGTTGCCCCCCGACACGTACAGGCCCATCAGCGTTGAGTTTGCGGACGGCTTGCAGCGGCTGACGATTTCGATCGTGGCGTCGGCGGGCAGGCCATGCAGCGCAAGGCTGTGGTCGGACAGGCGGTAGCGGTCGGCGGGCAGCGCCGCGCCATTCACGCCCACCGAGACGAGTTCCAGCTCTTCTCCATCCAGGACCAGCGCCGCGTCGGCGCTGGCTCCGGGCTTGCGCAGCACGTGCATGGTGCAGCGCACTTCGGTCGCGTCGGGCGCGAGATCGAAGGCGAGGGCGACTTCAGGAATATCGTAGGGGTAGGGCTGGTAATCCTTGCGGTATACGGTAACGGGCGTGTCGGTGCGCATGGGATCGCAGTCCTGTATGAACGAGGGGTCTATTGTAGTGGCTGGCCGCGGGGCGCACCCTTGGGCTTACGGGCTAGCCGTAAACTTTTGGCAAGCGGAGATGTCAAAGCTCAGTATGATGGGCGCCGTCGCGCAAGAGGAGTCGCAAAATGTCCAGATCGTCTTTGTTCAGCAGTGTAGGCCGTTGGGCCGGCATATTGGCCGTGCTTGGGGCGCTGACGTTGACGGGATGCGCCGCGCCCTCCGTGTCGGCCAGGGTAACGTCCTTTCAGCAATGGCCGACTGGCGTCGAGGGCCAGACTTACCAGTTCGTTCCGGCGGATCCTTCGCAAATCAATAATCTGGAATACCAGTCCTTCCAGGACATGGTGCGCGCCGGTATCGGCGCGACCGGCCTGATCGAGGCCAAGCCAGGCGCCAAAGGCCGCTTCGATGTGTCGTTCCGCTATGGAACTTCGCAGACCCAGGTGATGGTGCGCCGTCCCTACGACCCGTATTTCTACGGCGGCTATGGCGGTTTCTACGGCCCGCGGCCCTGGGGCATGGGGGCCGGCTTCTGGGGGCCGGATTGGGTGGACGTGCCCATGGTGGTTCAGCGCAACTCCCTGTCCCTGCTGATCCGCGATACCCAGCAGGGCGGCGCGGAGGTATACCGTTCCACGGCCTTCATATTGAGCGAGCGTGATGATTTCATTCGCACCATGCCCTTTCTTGTCCGCGCAATCTTTGACAATTTCCCGGGAAATAATGGCGCCGAGCGCGAGATCGAGTTCCCGCTTCAGTAAGCCGGATGGGTGCGAAGACCGCCTTTCCTAAATAAAATCGGCGCACCATCATGGTGCGCCGATTTTATTTCTTACTACAGAATAGGTTTTATTCTTTGATAAGAAAACTCTCGCGCGCTGCGCCCGCGGCTTCTTCAGCGGCGAGCCAGCGGGGCGCCTTGCCACGGCCGCTCCAGGTATCCCCGGTTTGAGGATGGCGGTACTTTGGCGCAACGGCGCGTTTGGCGGCGTTGGCGGGGCGGGCAGGGGCGCCGGCCTTGCGGCGGCCGGCGGTAGCGGCGCGGGCGGGCTTGCCGGCGCCATAGGCTGCGATGATCTCTTCGGGCGTGATGTCGTATTCGCGCATCGAGGTGATGATCGAGGTGATCACGGGCTTGCGGCGCTTCGTCTGTAGGACTTCAGCCTTCTTTTGGAGCTTGTTGATTTCCTTTTCGATCTTTGCTTGCAGAGCTGCGTATGTTTCTCGGGCCATGGTTTATTCCTGATTATGGAACTGCTTTAATCGCCGGCGAAGTTATGTTTATTTTGTTGTGCTTCGCATAATACAGAAATTACGCCGCGACTTCCCGGTTTTCGGACTAATTACTTTGTATCAAAAGAGTCGCAATGTCCTTGGCTTGCGGGTCTGCGCAATAGCCAAGTATTGGGAAGGA
The DNA here is from genome assembly GCF_042721735.1 of Achromobacter sp. NPDC058515. Classification (NCBI taxonomy): domain Bacteria; kingdom Pseudomonadati; phylum Pseudomonadota; class Betaproteobacteria; order Burkholderiales; family Alcaligenaceae; genus Achromobacter; species Achromobacter sp. NPDC058515. The sequence continues at coordinate 180,571 of NZ_JBHXNI010000004.1, read as the reverse complement.
TATTCTCAAATTTGGGACAAGTTGAAACATGTACTGATTTGGTCCACGGGGTGGGCAAATAGGCGTTCCATAGTGGCTGTCGCCCCTCTTTTTGTTTCGTGTAGCGAGCAAATACGCGGGCTTTCGGCATGTCGCAACATGCGCCGGGCGCGGCTGATATCCGATACTGGGGCTTATCCTATTGCGGCTGGCCGTAAGCCGGACTGATTAGACGAGTTTGCCCTGCCCAGAGCTTGCATGCATTTTGACGTTCTCATCCCTCGGGAATGATATGGACGAGCAACCGGGTCGTGCAACCGGCAATTTCATTTTCATGTCAGGTTGTATGATGAGTGCGGCATTGCGCAGCGGACGCTTTGAATGCGGGCCGTAATGCTTAACTTGATATCCAATATTCCGTCCCCATCTATTTGCCTGAGCATAATCCGGCCATTTAGCCGCAGCCCTTCCGGCAGCCCCCGACGCATCATTTGGCGACGCGCGGGACGCCGGGACCATGTCGGCGTTACGATACGGTCTTGAGCGTCATCGCACGCGAGCGCGGCCGCGCCGCCCCTGAAATAGAGCCTATGAAAATCATCGATCCCGCTATTGCCTCCCTGGCCACCGCCAAATCCCTGCTGCTCGACCCCTGGGGGCTGACCGAAGCGGACATGGCGCGGGCGCTGGGTGAAATCTTCACCCACAAGGTCGACTACGCCGACCTGTATTTCCAATACACGCGCAGCGAAGGCTGGAGCCTGGAAGAAGGGATCGTCAAGACGGGCAGCTTCTCCATCAGCCAGGGCGTCGGCGTGCGCGCGGTGAGCGGCGAGAAAACCGCATTTGCCTATTCCGATTCCTTGTCGCCCGAGGCGCTGCTGTCGTCCGCGCATGCAGTGCGCGGCATCGCGCGCCGCGGCGCCGGAAAGGTAAAGGTTGCCGCGCAGGTCGAGGCCGAGATCGGCCGCAGCCTGTATGCCGATATTGATCCCGTGGCCACGCTGAGCGCGCCCGAGAAAGTGGCGCTGCTGGAACGCGTGGAGCGCATGGCGCGCGCCCGCGATCCGCATGTGATCCAGGTGATGGCGGGCTTGGGCGCCGAATATGACGTGGTCCTGGTTGCCGGCAGCGATGGCCGCCTTGCCGCCGACGTGCGTCCGCTGGTGCGGCTGTCGCTTACCGTGATCGCAGAGCGCGATGGCCGCCGCGAGATGGGCCATGCGGGCGGAGGCGGACGCCTGGGACTGGCGTACTTCACGGATGAAATGCTGCAAGGCTATGTCGAGCGCGCCGTGCATGAAGCCATGGTCAACCTGGAAGCGCGTCCCGCGCCGGCAGGCGAAATGACCGTGGTGCTGGGTTCGGGCTGGCCCGGCATCCTGCTGCACGAAGCCGTCGGCCACGGACTGGAAGGCGACTTCAACCGCAAGGGTTCCAGCGTGTTTTCCGGCCGGATCGGCGAACGCGTCGCCTCCAAGGGCGTCACGGTGGTGGATGACGGCACGCTCCCCGACCGCCGCGGTTCGCTCAATATCGACGACGAAGGCAATGCCACGCAGCGCAACGTGCTGATCGAAGACGGCATCCTGCGCGGATACATGCAGGACACCTTGAACGCCCGCCTGATGAAGACCGCCGCCACGGGCAATGGCCGCCGCGAATCCTTCGCGCACCTGCCCATGCCGCGCATGACCAACACGTACATGCTGGCCGGCGACAAGCCCGCCGAGGAAATCGTGGCCTCCGTCAAGCGCGGGCTGTACGCCGTCAATTTCGGCGGCGGGCAGGTCGATATCACGAACGGCAAGTTCGTGTTCTCGGCTTCCGAGGCCTACATGATCGAAGACGGCAAGGTGACCTACCCGGTCAAGGGCGCCACCCTGATCGGCAACGGCCCCGACGCCATGAACCGCGTCACCATGATCGGCAACGACCTGCAGCTGGATTCCGGCGTGGGCACCTGCGGCAAGGATGGCCAGAGCGTGCCGGTCGGCGTGGGCATGCCGACGGTCCGCATGGAAGGCCTGACGGTCGGCGGAACGGCCTGAGGCCGGTCCCGGGCCGTCGCCGCCTTTTCAAGAAACAGGCGTGACGGCCCAAAAAAACTGTGCTAGAGTCAATCCCCATGAAATTCGCGTCCCCCGCCTTTTACTTTTATTTTTATGGTTTTCTGAAGCCGCTGGCGGAGGAAGGGACGCGCTCAATCTGAAGTTTGGAAAGAATCCCCCCAAAAAAGCCGCCAGCGAACTGGCGGCTTTTTTTGTGCCGTCGGTTAGGGGTAGAACCCCATGGCGGGCAACCCAGGAGCAGTACCGTGTCACACAATACCGACGACCTTCGCATTCGAGAAATCAAGGAACTGAACCCGCCCGCGCATGTGATGCGCGAGTTCGCGTGCACCAAGGAGGCGTCCGACACCGTGTTCGCCGCCCGCCAGGGCATGCACCGCATCCTGCACGGCATGGATGACCGCATGATCGTCGTGATCGGCCCTTGCTCGATCCATGACACGCGCGCCGCCATCGAATACGCCAAGCGTCTGAAGCCCGTGCGCGACCGGCTCAGCGCCGACCTGGAAATCGTGATGCGCGTGTACTTCGAGAAGCCGCGCACCACGGTGGGCTGGAAGGGCCTGATCAACGATCCGGACCTGGACGGCAGCTTCGACATCAACAAGGGCGTGCGCGTGGCCCGCGAACTGCTGCTGGACATCAACAGCCTGGGGCTGCCGGCGGGTTGCGAGTTCCTGGACATGATTACGCCGCAATACATCGCGGATCTGGTCTCCTGGGGGGCGATCGGGGCACGGACGACGGAGAGCCAGGTGCACCGCGAGCTGGCCTCGGGCCTGTCGTGTCCGGTGGGGTTCAAGAACGGAACGGACGGCAATGTGAAGATCGCGGTGGACGCGATCAAGGCGGCGTCGCAGCCGCACCATTTCCTGTCGGTGACCAAGGGCGGGCATTCCGCCATCGTTTCCACGGCCGGCAACGAGGATTGCCACGTCATCCTGCGCGGCGGCAAGACGCCGAACTACGATGCGGCCAGCGTGGAGGCGGCCTGCCAGGACGTGTCCAAGGCCGGGCTGGCGCAGCGCATCATGGTCGACGCCAGCCACGCCAACAGCAGCAAGAAGCCCGAGAACCAGCCCATGGTCATCGAGGACGTGGCGCGCCAGATGGAAGCCGGCGATACCCGCCTGGTGGGCGTCATGGTGGAAAGTCACTTGCTGGGCGGCCGCCAGGACATGGTGCCGGGCCAGCCGCTGGTCTACGGCCAGAGCATCACCGACGGCTGCATCGATTGGGATGCGTCGGTGGCCGTGCTTGAGCGCCTGGCCCATGCCGTACGCGAACGCCGCCGGGTGGCCCTGACCTCCGGCAAGTGAGCGGGGCTTGCGCCGCGAATCGCCTGCCTGGGGCGGTTTGCGGTGCAGCATGCGTGGCGGCGTAGAATATTCGGATTACCGAACCCGAGACCACGCTGATCATGAACGCTCCCTTGCACGCTGAAACGTTGCGCCGCCCGGTGCCGGCCGCCTGTCTGGATGCCTTGCGCGCGCGCTTTGGCGACCGCCTGTCCGAGTCTTCCGCCGTGCGCGAGCATCATGGCCGCGACGAGTCGCCGTACCCGCCCATGCTGCCCGACGCCGTCGTCTTCGCGCACACCACCGAAGAAGTGGCCGCGATAGCAAAGGTCTGCAATGAGCACCGCGTTCCCTTGATTCCCTACGGCGCGGGTTCGTCGCTGGAAGGCCACATTCTTGCGATCCAGGGCGGCATCAGCCTCGACCTGTCGCAGATGAACAAGGTCCTGGCCATCAACGCCGAAGACCTGACCGCCACCGTTCAGGCGGGCGTGCTGCGCAAGCAGCTCAACGAAGAAATCCGCAGCACCGGCCTGTTCTTCCCGATCGATCCGGGCGCCGACGCCAGCCTGGGCGGCATGGCCGCGACGCGGGCCTCGGGCACCAATGCCGTGCGCTACGGCACGATGCGCGAAAACGTCATGTCGTTGACCGTCGTCACGGCGGACGGCCGCATCATCCGCACCGCCGGCCGCGCGCGCAAATCGTCGGCGGGCTACGACCTGACGCGAATCTTCGTGGGCAGCGAAGGCACGCTGGGCATCATCACCGAAGTGACGGTGCGACTGTACCCGCAGCCCGAAGCCGTGTCGGCCGCGGTCTGCAATTTCCCCACGCTGGATTCGGCCGTGCAGAGCGTGATCGAGATCATCCAGATGGGCGTGCCCATTGCGCGCGTCGAATTCATGGACGCGGCCAGCGTACGGGCCGTGAACCTGCACAGCAAGCTGAGCCTGCGCGAAACCCCGCTGCTGGTGTTTGAATTCCACGGCAGCCCGGCGGGCGTGCAGGAGCAGGCGGAAACCGTTCAAGCCATCACGGCCGAGCACGGCGGCATGGACTTCGAATGGGCCGAACGCCCCGAAGACCGCAGCCGGCTCTGGACCGCCCGCCACAACGCCTATTTCGCGGGCCTGCAATTGCGTCCGGGCTGCCGCGCCAGCACCACAGACGTCTGCGTGCCCATCTCGCGCCTGGCCGATTGCGTGCGCGACACCGTGGAAGAGCTGGACCGCGCAAGCTTTCCCTACACGATCGTGGGCCACGTGGGCGACGGCAATTTCCACGTGCTGATGCTGCTGGACGCCGACAGCGCCCAGGAATGGCAGGAATCGGAAGCCATCAACCACAACCTGGTGCGTCGCGCCATTGCGGCCGACGGCACCTGCACGGGCGAGCACGGCATCGGCCTGCACAAGATGCAGTTCATGGCCGAGGAGCACGGCGAAGACGCCCTGGACCTGATGCGCAGCCTGAAGCATGCGTTTGATCCGAACAACATCCTGAACCCGGGCAAGATCGTGTCCTGGTAAACCGCAAGCGGCCCTGGCGCCGCGCGCATCCGAAGCCGACGGCCTTGTCCGTCGGTTTTTTTTTGCCCGCGCGGCGCCGGGCAGGGTGCGGCCCATCGCAAATTTTCCAGTGACAGCGCGGGGCAAATCCTTTACTCTGATTTTTCGTAGACAAATGTCCACATTGTGGATATTGGTGCAAAGCCCGGTCTACCGCCAAAAGAATGGAACGTGTTTCTACAGAAAACCACGTCCTCGACAAAGGAGACAAGGATGTTGATGAGACAACGCTTGATGGTGGCCGGCCTGGCATTTGCCAGCCTGGCGGCATCGTTGCCGGCGCAGGCGCTGGCCGCGGACAACAACTACCCGAACCAGCCGGTGACGCTGGTGGTGCCGTTCCAGCCGGGCGGGGGCACCGACGCCGTGGCGCGCACGTTCGCCAAGGTGTCGGCCCAGTATTTCCCCAAGGGCATGGTGGTGCTCAACAAGTCCGGCGCGGGCGGCGCGGTGGGCTGGAACTATGTGCTGAACAACAAGAACGACGGCCATACGCTGACCGTGGTTACGGCGGAATTCGTCATCCTGCCGCTGCTGGGCCTGTTCGACCACACCTACAAGGACTACACGCCGCTGGTGCAGCTGAACGCCGATCCGGCCGCGATCGTGGTGCCCGCCAACTCGCCGTACAAGAACATCGAGGACTTCATGGCCGCGGCCAGGAAGTCGCCGGCGACGATGAATGTCGGCACCTCGGGCACCGGCTCCATCTATGACGTCGCGCTGAGCGCGTTCGAGGTCAAGTCGGACACCAGGTTCACGCACATTCCGTTTCCGGGCTCCGGGCCCGCCTTGTTGAACCTGCTTGGCGGCCAGCTTGACGCGGTGGCGACCAGCCCGGCCGAAGCGTCCGAGTATGTGCGCGCCGGCAAGATGCGCCTGCTGGTCCTGATGAGCGACAAGCGCGTGCCCGAATTCGCGGATGTGCCCACGGCCAAGGAAAAGGGCATCGACGTGGCCTACGGCACCTGGCGCGGAATCGCCGGTCCGAAGGGCATGCCGCCCGCCGCGGTGGCCAAGCTGAAGGAGGTCTTCGAGAAGGTGGGGCAGGATCCGCAACTGATATCGGCGATCAAGGCGCAGAACCTCGGCTATGTGTACGCCGACGGCGAGGCCTTCGAGAAAAAGATGGCCGCCGAGACCGCCGACTACGCCGAGATCCTGAAGACCTTGAACATCAAGTAATCCTCCCGCGCCGCTTTCCCCAACTCAGCCAGCTGGACCGCCATGACACAGACGAACGCCGTGCCCACGCCTTACCGCTACCCCAATCCGAAGGAAGCGCTGCCCGACATCGTGGTGCCGCAAGCGATACCGGACGACGAACGCGTGTGGGTGCCGCAGGCCGAGAACGTCTGGTTCAGGCCGCTCTGCCTGAACGTGTCCCAGGGATACTGGATGAACCTGCTGCGCGTGCGCAGGTCGGGCGTGCTGAGTTGCCACCGGCATCCGCAGGCGGTGCATGGCTACGTTATCAAGGGGTCGTGGCGCTATCTGGAACACGATTGGGTCGCCCGCGAAGGCAGCTATGTCTTCGAGCCGCCGGGCGAAACGCACACGCTGTACGTGCCGGAGGATGTCGAGGAAATGATCACCATGTTCCAGGTCAACGGGGTCATGTACTACTGCGACAGCGAAGGCCGGCACACGGGCTACGAGGACGTGTTCACGAAGCTCGACATGTGCAGAAAGCACTACGAAGGCGTGGGGCTGGGTTCGGACTACGTCGATCAGTTCGTCCGCTGAGCCGCCGCGCCACACCAGGGAGCCGATATGAGTTTTCAAGCAGGGCTGTTCAATGGCAAGGTCGCCGTGGTCACGGGCGGCACGCAGGGGGTAGGGCGCGGCGTCGCCGACGCGCTCGCGCGCCTGGGCGCGCGCGTTCATGCCGTCGGATTGACGGCGGCCGAGGCGCCGCCGGAGGGCGTCGAACTCGTGGAGCTGGACGTCACGCAGGCGGACGCCGTGGCGCGCTTTGCGGCCGGGCTCGAGCGCGCGGACATCCTGGTCAACTGCGCGGGCGTCATCTTCCGCCAGGAGGAATTCAAGCTGCCGGTGTTCGAGCGCGTGCTGGACATCAACCTGACCGGCACCATGCGCCTGTGCGAGGCGCTTCAGCCGTTGCTGGCGCGGTCCGCGGGCTGCATCGTCAATACGGCGTCGATGCTCAGCTTCTTCGGGGGAGGACTGGTGCCGGCCTACAGCGCAAGCAAGGGCGGCGTGGCGCAGCTGACCAAGTCGCTTGCGATCGCCTATGCCGATGACGGAATCCGGGTGAACGCGGTGGCGCCGGGATGGATCGCCACGAAGCTCACCGAGGCCTTGCAGAACGACCCGGCGCGCGCCTCGCGCATTCTTGAACGCACGCCGCTCAAGCGCTGGGGCACGCCCGCCGACGTGGCGCAGGCGGTGGTGTTCCTGTGCTCTCCGGCCGCGGCTTTCATGACCGGTGTCGTCATGCCGGTCGACGGCGGCTATATGGTAACGTGACCGTCGCGCCGGCCCGCCGGCACGCATCGCCACGGATACCGGTCAATGAAAGTCACCCGCGCCACAAGAACAACGACGCAGCCCCCGGCGCATGCCGCCAAACCTGTTGCAGGGACCGCGTCGTTCTCCAAGTTCATGCGGGTGCTGGACACCATTGCGCTGGGCGGCGACACCGCGTGGACCGTGAACGAACTCAGCGTCAAGCTGGGATATCCGCGCCCGACGATCTATCGGATCGTCGAGGCGCTCGTGGCCGAGCAGCTCATCGTCCAGAAGCGCAACGGACCGTCCTTCGGGCTGGGTCCGCGCCTGGTCAGCCTGGCGAGCCGCGCGCTTGAAAGCTCGGATATCCGCCAGCTCTGCAAGGAGCATCTGTTCGACCTGAAGGAGCGGACCCAGGAAACCGTCCACCTGGCGGTGCCCGACCGTTCCGAGATGACGTATATCGACAAGCTCGAAAGCCCCAAGGCCGTGCGCATGAATTCGCGGCTGGGCAGCCGCGTCACGATGTACTCCAGTTCGGTGGGCAAGGCCTACCTGGCGAAGCTGGAGCCGGCCGCGCGCGACGCGCTGATCGCCACGCTGGACTTCAAGGCCTTCACGGACGCCACGCTGCGCACGCCGCAAGCGCTGCGGAAGGAGCTCCAGCAGATCCAGCGGCAGGGCTACGCGGAAGATCGCGAGGAAAACGAGAAGGACATTTTCTGCTTTGGCTGCGCCATCACCGACAAGCAGGGCCGGCCCGTCGCCTGCGTCAGCCTGAGCATTCCCGCGTTCCGGATGAGCGCGAACCGGACCGACAGTTATATCAAGCCGCTGGTCGACACCTGCGCGGCAATATCGAAAACCCTGGCGCTGCTGGATTATTCCGGCTGACTACAAGTGACCGCGGGACGGAAACTGCTGTTTTTCAACGACATCGGCGCACGGGTTTTACGGCTGGTTACTAATGCGCAGCCCGCAAAACCGTTGGGTGCGGGTAAATCCCGGCCTGCTTATCGCGGGCGCTCGCGCTATTGTTGCGCTCATGAATTCACTGGTCGAAACTGGCCTGGCACAAGTGCAGGCGCCTTACTCGTTGCAGCAACTCATCGAGGCGTTGTCGGCCGCGTTGCCCGCGCACTGCGTGTTGTTCCGCGAAGAGGATACCCGCCCCTACGAGTGCGATGGCCTATCCCTTTACCGCGTCCTGCCTGCGGTCGTTGCCCTGCCCGAAACCGAAGAGCAGGTGCGCGCCGTCATGCGCATCTGCAAGCGCCTGAACACGCCCATCGTCGCGCGCGGCGCGGGCACGGGGCTGTCGGGCGGCGCCATGCCGCACAGCCAGGGCGTGCTGCTCGGCCTGTCCAAGTTCAACCGCATCAAGCATATCGACCTGGCCAGCGCCACGGCCATCGTCGAACCAGGCGTGCGCAACCTGGCGATTTCCGAGGCCGCGTCGCCCTATGGGCTGTATTACGCGCCGGATCCGTCTAGCCAGATCGCCTGCTCCATCGGCGGCAACGTGGCGGAAAACTCCGGCGGCGTGCATTGCCTGAAGTACGGGCTGACGGTGCACAACGTGCTGCGCGTGCGCGTGGTCACGATCGACGGCGACGTGGTCGAACTGGGTTCCGAGGCGCCGGATGCGCCCGGACTGGATTTGCTGTCCGTCTTCATCGGTTCCGAGGGCATGCTGGGCGTGGTCACGGAAGTGACCGTCAAGCTGATCCCGAAGCCGGCGTGCGCGCAGGTCGTCATGGCCAGCTTTTCCAGCGTCGAGGCGGCCGGCAATGCGGTCACGCAGGTCATCGCCGCGGGCATGATCCCGGCCGGCCTGGAGATGATGGACCGCCGCGCCACGCACATGGTGGAGCCCTTCGTGCGCGCGGGCTACGACATGGACGCACAAGCCATATTGCTGTGCGAATCGGACGGCACGCCGGAAGAAGTGGCGCACGAGATCGCACGCATGGAGGCGGTGTTCCGCGAGGCCGGCGCCACGCGCTGCCAGGTCTCCACGTCCGAGGCCGAGCGCCTGAAGTTCTGGGCGGGGCGCAAGAATGCGTTCCCGGCCGCCGGGCGCGTATCGCCCGATTATTACTGCATGGACGGCACGATACCGCGCCGTCATCTGGCGCGCGTGCTGGGCGCCATCGAGCAAATGGAAGACGAGTTCGGCCTGCGTTGCGCCAACGTCTTCCACGCGGGCGACGGCAACCTGCACCCGCTGATCCTGTTCGATTCGAATAAGCCGGACGAGGTGGAGCGCGCCGAGAAATTCGGCGCGGCCATTCTTGAGCTGTGCGTGCAAGTGGGAGGGACCGTGACCGGAGAGCACGGTGTGGGAATGGAGAAAATAAATCAAATGTGCGTGCAATTCTCTCGCGAAGAACTCGACGCGTTCCTGGCGGTAAAGCGGGCCTTCGATCCGCCTTGCCTGCTCAATCCTGAAAAGGTCATTCCCACGCTGGCCCGCTGCGCCGAATACGGCAAGATGCATGTCCATGCGGGAGAGTTGCGCTTCCCCGATCTCGCCCGTTTCTAGGACCTGTCCCTTATGGATTTTGTCCTGTCGGAATTGTGCGACCAGGTCATGACGGCGCGTGCCGGCCACAAGCCCTTGTTCGTGATGGGCGGCGGCAGCAAGGGTTTCTATGGCAACTACCGGCCGGTAAGGCCGCAGGACGGCCATTGCCTGCTGGACATGACGCCTTATCGCGGCATCGTCAGCTACCACCCGTCGGAGCTGGTGGCGACGGTGCGCGCCGGCACCCCGCTGGCGGAGCTTGAAGCCGCGCTCGCCGAAAACGGCCAGATGCTGGCGTTCGAGCCGCCGCATTTCGCGGCCTCCGCCACGGTGGGCGGATGCGTGGCCGCGGGCCTGTCGGGCCCGCGCCGAATGAGCGCCGGCGCCTTGAAGGATTTTGTCCTGGGCGCGCGGCTGCTGGATTCCGAAGGGCGCATCCTGTCCTTCGGCGGAGAGGTCATGAAGAACGTGGCGGGGTACGACGTGTCCCGTTTGCTGGCGGGTTCGCACGGCATCTTCGGCGCCATTCTTGAGGTGTCGCTCAAAGTCGTGCCCCGGCCGATGGACGAGCTGACGCTCACCATGCCGGCCACGCAAGCGCAGGCGCTGACCAGCTTCGCCTTGTGGCGGGGCAAGCCCCTGCCCATCTCCGCCACCAGCTGGACGGGCGCCGATGAACGCGGCGAAGGCATGACGAGCGTGCGCCTGTCGGGCGCGCCGCCCGCGCTTGCCAGCGCCCGCCGGGTGATCGGCGGCGATCCGCTCGCGCCCGAAGCGGCCGAGGCGTGGTGGCGGTCGCTGCGCGAGCAGACCCATGCATTCTTTGCGCCGGACCAGCCCCTGTGGCGGCTTGCATTGCCGCCCACGGCGCCCGGGCTCGGGTTGGGGCCGACCTTGCTGGAATGGGGCGGAGGGCAGCGCTGGCTGTCCGGCCCCCGCGACGCCGCCGAACTGCGCGAGATCGCCGCAGGGCTGGGCGGGCATGCGACGCTCTTTCGCGCCGCGCACACGACGCCTCCGGCCGATGGGGTTTTTCATCCGCTGACGCCCGGCGTCGGCTCGATCACGCGCCGGCTCAAGCAGGAGCTCGATCCGGCCGGCCTGTTCAATCCTGGCCGCCTGGTCCTGGAGCTATAGCGCATCATGCAAACCAACCTGGCATCCTGGGCACGCGATACCGATCTGGGCAAAGAGGCCGACGCCATCCTGCGCCGCTGCGTGCACTGCGGCTTTTGCACGGCCACCTGTCCGACCTATCAGGTCCTGGGCGATGAACTCGACAGCCCGCGGGGGCGCATCTACCTGATCAAGCAGGTGCTGGAAGGCAAGGAGCCCACGCAGTCCACGCAACAGCACCTGGATCGCTGCCTGACCTGCCGCAATTGCGAAACCACATGCCCGTCCGGCGTGGAGTACGGGCATCTGGTGGATATCGGCCGCAAGATCGTGGACGAGCGCGTGCAGCGCTCCTGGGCGGACAAGACCAAGCGCACCCTGTTGCGGCGGGCGATGCTGTCGCCGCTGTTCGCGCCCGCCATGCGGCTGGGGCAGAGCATGCGCGGAATGCTGCCGGAATCGCTCAGGCGCAAGGTCCCCGAACGCCGCGACGCGGGCGTGCTGCCGCAAGTCGGCGGCCATGCGCGCCAGGTTCTGATGCTGGCCGGCTGCGTGCAGCCGGCCATGATGCCTACGATCGACGCCGCCACGATCCGCGTGCTGGATGCCGTCGGCATCGGCGCGCGCATCGCGCCGGGCGCCGGTTGCTGCGGAGCCGTCAGCTTCCACCTGGATGCGCAGGACGAGGCCGTGGCGCAGATGCGCGCCAACGTCGATGCCTGGTGGCCGCTGGTGCAGGACGGGAAGGTCGAGGCCATCGTCATGAACGCATCGGGCTGCGGCGCCATGGTCAAGGAGTACGCGCACCACCTGCGGCATGATCCCGCCTATGCCCAAAAGGCGGCGGACATCGTGGCGCTGGTCAAGGACGTCGCCGAAATCGTGGCGCCGCATGCCGACCGGCTGCGCGCGCGCTTGCCCGCGGGCACGCGGGCCGCGTTCCATCCGCCCTGCACCCTGCAGCATTGGCAGGGGCTGCGGCCCTTGTCGGAGCAACTGCTGGCGGACCTGGGCTTTGAATTGCAGCCGTTCGCCGACAAGCATCTGTGCTGCGGATCGGCGGGCGCGTATTCGGTGCTGAATCCGGAGATCGCGCTGGAGCTTCGAGACCGCAAGCTTGGCGCCATCGCCGCGGGTAGTCCCGATGTGATCCTGTCGGCCAACATCGGCTGCATCGGCCACCTGCAAAGCGGCACCGATACGCCGGTGCGGCATTGGGTCGAGGTGGTGGACGAGCAGTTGCGGCAGCCCCCGCCGGGCTAGCGCGGCGGCATTTTTGCCGCCGGGCCGCCCCAAGGCAAAAAAGCCCCCCTGGGGGGGCAGCAAGCCCACGTAGTGGGCGCGGCGTGGGGGCTTCTACTCCACTGCTTTGACCATGTCTTCCAGGACCTTCTTGGCGTCGCCGAAGACCATCATCGTGCGGTCCATGTAGAACAGTTCGTTGTCCAGGCCGGCGTAGCCCGAGGCCATGGAGCGCTTGTTCACAATCACGGTGCGCGCCTTGTAGGCTTCCAGGATGGGCATGCCGGCAATCGGCGACTTCGGGTCGTTCTTGGCGGCGGGGTTGACCACGTCGTTTGCGCCCAGCACCAGCACCACGTCGGTCTGGCCGAACTCGCTGTTGATGTCTTCCATTTCGAAGACCTGGTCGTAGGGCACTTCGGCCTCGGCCAGCAGCACGTTCATGTGGCCCGGCATGCGGCCAGCGACCGGGTGGATCGCGTACTTGACCGTCACGCCGCGCGCGTGGAGTTTTTCGGCCAGTTCCTTCAATGCATGCTGCGCGCGCGCCACCGCCAGGCCGTAGCCCGGCACGATGGTCACGCTTTCGGCATTGGTCATCAGGAAGGCCGCATCGTCGGGGCTGCCCGACTTGACGCTGCGCTGCTGCCCGTCGCCGGCCGCCGCGCCGCCTCCGGCCTGTCCGCCAAAGCCGCCCAGGATCACGTTGAAGAACGACCGGTTCATCGCCTTGCACATGATGTAGGACAGGATGGCGCCCGACGAACCCACCAGCGAACCGGCGATGATCAGCATCGGGTTGTTCAGCGAAAAGCCGATGCCCGCCGCCGCCCAGCCCGAATAGCTGTTCAGCATCGACACCACGACCGGCATGTCCGCGCCGCCGATCGGGATGATGATCAGCACGCCCAGCACGAAGGCGATGGCGGTCATGATGATGAAGGGCGTCCATTCCTGCGTGAGCATGAACCAGATGCCGCAGGCGAGCATCAGCAGCGCCAGCGCCAGGTTCAGCATGTGCTGGCCGGGGAACACGACGGGCGCGCCCTGGAACAGCCGGAACTTGTACTTGCCCGACAGCTTGCCGAAGGCGATGACGGAGCCCGAGAACGTGATGGCGCCCACGAAGGTGCCGATGAACAGCTCGAAGCGGTTGCCGGTGGGGATGGCCATGCCCGCCGGCACGATGCCGAAGGCATGCGGTTCGGCCACGACGGCCACCGCGATGGCGACGGCAGCCAGGCCGATCATGCTGTGCATGAAGGCGACCAGCTCGGGCATCTTCGTCATTTCGACGCGCTTGGCCATCAGCGTGCCGACGGAACCGCCCACCAGCAGGCCCAACAGCACCCAGCCCAGTCCGATCGTGGCCGTGCCGCTGCGCGCCAGGGCCACGATGAGCGCGGCCGTGGTCAGCACGGCGATCGCCATGCCGGCCATGCCGAAGGCATTGCCCAGGCGCGAGGTGGTGGGGTGGGACAATCCCTTGAGCGCCTGGATGAAGCAGACCGAGGCGACCAGATACAGCAGGGTGACGAGGTTCAGCGAGATCATTTCGCCTCCTCCTTGCCCGGCTTCCTGTCCTTTTTCTTGAACATCTCAAGCATGCGCCGCGTCACGAGGAAACCGCCAAACACGTTCACGGCGGCCAGCGCCACGGCGAACACGCCCATGCCGCGGGCGAGTCCGCCTTCGGTCAGCGCGGCCGCCAGCATCGCGCCCACGATGATGATGGCGGAAATGGCGTTGGTCACGGCCATCAGCGGCGTGTGCAGCGCGGGGGTGACGTTCCACACCACGTGATAGCCGACATAGATGGCCAGCACGAAGATGATGAGGTTCATCAGGGTGGGGTTGATCGCTTCCATGTTCAGGTCCTCCGCGTCACGTTGCCGCCTTCGCACACCAGGCAGGCCGCCACGATTTCATCGTCGCGCTGGATCGCCAGCGCGCCGTCCGCATTGATGATGAGCTTCAGGAAATCCAGGATGTTGCGCGCGTAGAGCGCCGAGGCATCGGTGGCGACCAGGCCGGGCAGGTTGGTGAGCCCGATGATCGTCACGTCGTGCTTATCAACGATCTTGCCTTTCTCGGACAGCGGGCAGTTGCCGCCGCGTTCGACCGCAAGGTCCACCAGCACGGAGCCCGGCTTCATGGCCGCGACCGTTTCCGCCGAAACCAGCGTGGGGGCGGGCCGCCCGGGGATCAGCGCGGTCGCGATGACGATGTCGGCCTGCTTGCAGCGTTCGGACACCAGCGCCGCCTGTCGGGCCATCCAGGCGGGCGGCATGGGCCGGGCGTAGCCGCCCGTGCCTTGCGCGATTTCGCGTTCTTCGTCGGTCTCGAAGGGAACGTCGATGAACTTGGCCCCCAGCGATTCGACCTGTTCGCGGGCGGCGGGGCGCACGTCCGAGGCCTCGACCACCGCGCCCAGCCGCTTGGCCGTGGCGATGGCCTGCAGGCCGGCCACGCCGGTGCCGAGCACGACGGCGCGCGCGGCCTTGAGGGTGCCGGCGGCGGTCATCATCATGGGGATGAGCCGGCCATAGTGATGGGCGGCCAGCAGCACGGCCTTGTAGCCGGCCAGGTTGGCCTGCGACGACAGCACGTCCAGGCTTTGGGCGCGGGTGATGCGGGGGGCGGCCTCCAGCGCGAATCCGACCAGTCCTGCGCCGGCCATCTGCGCAAGGCCCTCGGCGTCGAACGGATCGAGCATGCCGACCACGACGGCGCCCGCCTTCATGTGCGGCAATTCCGCGGTGTCGGGCGCGCGAACCTTCATGACCAGTTCGGCGCCCAGGGCATCCTGGGCGGAACCGAGCGTGGCGCCCGCTGCTTCATAGGCGTCGTCGAGATAGCGGGCCGCGCTGCCTGCCCCGCGTTCCACGACGACCGTGTGTTTGCCGCCTACATACTTCTTGACGGTCTCTGGTGTTGCTGCGACACGGGTTTCCCCGTCTCGGGTTTCTTTTGGTATCCCGATGTGCATCGACGCCTCTCCTCAGAAGGTTCGCCGTAGTTATACACGGAATGTCTGCCCCAGGCTGCACTCGCTTCGCCCGCGTGCCGCCCCGGGTGCGGCGGCCAGGCAAAAAAAGCCCCATGGCGAACCATGGGGCTCGGGTTTCGCAACCCACTTGCTCCGGCCAGACTTACCACGTCGCTGGCCGGCACCAGCACGCAAACGTCCGGCGTCAGGCCGTTTGCGCGCGAGTCCAGAGGATCAGCGCGGCGGTAAGGTCGCGCAGATCGGCCTTCAGGCGGCCATAGTTTTCGGTGGGACGCAGTGTGGCTTCGTCCATGTAGAGCTTGCGGTTGATCTCGATCTGCAGGCTGTGGCGGCCCTCTTCGGGGCGGCCGAAGGCGCGCACCAGCTCCACGCCCTTGTAGGGATCGTTCACGGTGACATCGTAGCCGCGCTCGCGCAGCCAGGCCGCGATGAATTCGCGGAAGGCCGGATCGCTGGTGCTGCCGTCGCGGTCGCCCAGCACGAAGTCGGGGTGGACCAGGCCGGGGCGATCGGTGGCGAAGGCGCCGGCGACGCTGGGCATGGAGTGGCAGTTGATGTGCCAGACCTTACCGAACTTCTGGTGGGCGTTGTCCAGCACCTCGCCCAGCGCCGCGTGATAGGGCTTCCAGCAGGCGTTGATGCGATGGCGGACTTCTTCGACCGTGAGCTTGCGGTTGTACAGCGGCGTGCCGTCATCGAGCATGCGCCAGATCAGGCCCTTGCCCAGCCTGACCTTCGGCGAGGCATTGATGGCGTCGGGCCACGCTGCATCCAGCAGCAGTTCGTCGATCTCGTCGGGCGCGCGGTTGGCGTCGATGTAGGCGCGCGGAAACGCGGCGGCGATCATCGGCACGCCCATTTCAATGGCGTCGCCCCACAGGTCGTCAACCCAGGTGTCCTCGGCAGTGCGCAATGCGCCAAAGTCCACCGCGGCCGCGAAATCGGGGGGGTAGGCGGTGCCGCTGTGCGGAGAGTCCAGCACAAGCGGAGCCGAGGATTCCGAATTCGGATATTGCTGCGGAAGGTCGAGCCGGTAAGACAGGGGTTGGGTAATTCGCATATAGGGGTATTGCGTTCGTGAATCGGAGGTCCTCGCGCGCCGACGGCGCGCGAGGACCGAAGACCGCTTAGTCGATCTTCACGTTGGCTTCTTTGGCGATGCGCTTGTTCTTGGCGATTTCAGCCGAGATCTGCGCGCCGAATTCGGCCGAGGTGTTGGCGGCCGGCGCGGCGCCCAGGGCTTCCAGGCGCGCCTTGACGTCGGCTTCGGCGCTGACCTTCTGAACGGCGGCGTTGAGCTTGGCCAGGACGGGGGCGGGCAGCTTGGCCGGGGCGACCAGGCCGAACCAGGATGCGTCGTTCACGGCGGGCAGGCCGGCTTCGGCGAACGTGGGCACGTCGGGCAGCGAGGCCACGCGCTTGGGCGCGGCGACGGCCATGGCGATCAGGCGGCCGGACTGCACGTGCGGCAAGGTGGAGGGCAGGTTGTCATACATGACGTCGACCTGGCCGGCCAGCGCGTCGTTCAGCGCCGGGCCCACGCCACGGTAGGGCACGTGCATCAGGTCGGTGCCCGAAGCCATCTTGAACAGTTCGCCCATCATGTGCGAGACCGAACCGTTGCCGGCCGACGCATACGTCAGCTTGCCCGGCTGGCTCTTGGCCAGCGTGATGAACTCGGCGATATTCTTGGCCTGGACCTTCGGGTTGATGGTCATGATGTTGGGCACGGCGGCCAGGTTCGAGACGGGCGTGAAGTCCTTCTCGCCATCGAACGGCAGGTTCGGGTAGATGGCCGGGTTGATGCCGTGCGTGCTGACGGTGGCGATGCCCAGGACGTAGCCGTCCGGCGCGCTGCTGGCGACGAATGCGCTGCCGATCGAGCCGCCCGCGCCGCCCCGGTTTTCCACCACGACGGTCTGGCCCAGTTCCTTGCTCAGCTTGTCCGCGAACAGGCGGCCGACGATGTCGGTGGTGCCGCCGGGCGGGAAGGGAACGATCAGGCGGATGGGCTTGGTCGGATACGCGTCTTCAGCGTGCGCGATACCCGAGGTCAGCGGCATGGCCAGGGTCGCGGCGGCGACACACAGGCCCAGTACTACGTTACGGCGTTGCATGGATTCCCCTAATAGATTGGAAAGCGGATGCGCAAAGGCAGACGCAAACGCAACGATTCTTTCCTGGCGGCCCGGTTTGCGCAAACGAAAGTTTCTCCGTAAGCTATGACTTTTTTTCATACCTCTTTTTGGCCGATGCCGATCGGACGTTACTTTTGTGTAACGTTTTCCGCCGCGCCGAGCCAGGATAAAGCCCCTCTGGGGCAGGGAGCCCCACGGCGAGCGTGGGGGCTACAGATGCGGCGTTTCTGTCCCTCTTTAACGGATCTTCAGGCGTTCGAAGTTGCTGCGCGGCACAGCAGTTTCACCCGCGCCGCCCAGGAATTGTGCGTGACGCAGGGGGCGGTTAGTAAACAGGTGAAACATTTGGAGGAGTTCGTCGGCGTCGAACTATTCCTGCGGATCAGGCAAGGCCTGGTCCTGACCGAAGCCGGCCGCAGCTACCTGACCAAGATCCAGGCGGGCCTGGGGCAGATCGAGGCCGCCACCGTCGAACTGATCGCGCACCAGGGGCAGGGCGGCACGCTGAACCTGACCTGCATGCCGACCTTCGGCGCTCGCTGGCTGATCCCGCGCCTGACCGCCTTCATGCGCCTGCGCCCCGACATCCATGTGGAGTTCCTGCCGCACCGCCAGGGCTATGACTTTTCCACGCCCGAGCTGGACGCCGCCGTGCGATTTGGCGAGGGCCTCTGGCCCGGTAGCGGCGCGGACTATATCGTCGGCCGCGAGATCCTGCCCGTATGCAGCCCCAGGCTGATCCCGGAAGGCTGCGCGTCGCCCGAGGACCTGCTGGCCTATCCGCTGCTGCACCACACCTCCGCGCTGGACGGCTGGCGCGACTGGTTCGAGCAGGCCGGCTGCGATACCCGGCGCAGCCTGGAGGGGGCGCGCTTTGACCAGTACGCGCTGCTTTCGCAGGCCGCGGCGGCGGGCTTCGGCGTGGCGCTGATACCCCGTTGCCTGATCGAGGATGAGCTGCGCGACGGCAAGCTGGCCGTCGCCATCAGGCTGCCCATCCGCGCCCGCATGGGCTACTACCTGTGCTATCCCGAGCAGAAGGCCAACCTCCCTACGTTGCAGGCGTTCCGCGCCTGGCTGATGGAAGTGTCGCGGGCCGCCGAGCCCCGGCCGCGGGAAGCCGCCCTGTCCGATCTAAAATAGTCCCATCATGAGTGAAACATCCACCAAGAAAGGCCGCGTTGTCGTCGGCATGTCCGGCGGGGTCGATTCTTCGGTCACCGCCTGGCTGCTCAAGCAGCAAGGCTACGAGGTCGTCGGCCTGTTCATGAAGAACTGGGAAGACGACGACGATTCCGAATACTGCTCCACCCGCCAGGACCTGCTGGACGCGGCCAGCGTGGCCGACCTGGTCGGCGTGGAGTTCGAGTTCGTCAACTTCGCCGCCGAATACAAGGACCGCGTGTTCGCGGAGTTCCTGCGCGAGTACTCCGCCGGCCGCACGCCCAATCCTGACGTGCTGTGCAACGCCGAGATCAAGTTCAAGGCGTTCCTCGACCACGCCATGGCGCTGGGCGCCGAGCACATTGCCACGGGCCACTATGCGCGCGTGCGCGAGGTCCCGGCCGAGGGTGGCGGCACGCAGTTCCAGCTCCTCAAGGCGCTGGACGCCTCCAAGGACCAGAGCTACTTCCTGCATCGCCTGAACCAGGCGCAACTGTCGCGCACCCTGTTTCCGCTGGGCGAGATCCACAAGACGGAGGTCCGGCGCATTGCGCACGAGATCGGCCTGCACAACGCCGCCAAGAAGGATTCCACGGGGATCTGCTTCATCGGCGAGCGGCCGTTCCGCGAATTCCTGAACCGCTACCTGCCGACCGAGCCCGGCCCGATCATGACCCCCGAGGGGCAGATGGTCGGCCGTCACGAGGGCCTGTCGTTCTACACGCTGGGCCAGCGCAAGGGGCTGGGCGTGGGCGGCGTGAAGGGCCGGCAGCGCGAAGACGGCACGGCCGAGGCCTGGTACGTGGCGCGCAAGGACCTGGAGCGCAATGTGCTCTACGTGGTGCAGGGGCATGACCATCCCTGGCTGCTGTCGGCCAGCCTGCAGGCGCAGGACGCGAGCTGGGTCGTCGGCCATCCGCCGCCCGCGGGCGGCTACGGCGCCAAGACGCGCTATCGCCAGGCCGATGCCGCATGCCGGCTGGACCGCGCCGCGGACGGCGTTTTCGCGCTGGATTTCACCGAGCCGCAATGGGCGGTCACGCCCGGGCAGTCGGCGGTGCTATACGATGGCGAGGTTTGCCTGGGCGGCGGCATCATCGTGTAGGCAATGCCGTGCTGCCCGCAATCAAGGCCCCCCGGTGCAACACCCGAGGGGCCTTGTTCATGACAACTAAAAAGAGGAGACCGTTGTGGATGTAACGATGTTGATTTGCCTGCTGGTGCTGGGCGCCGTGGTGGGATTTGCTGCAGGGCTGCTGGGCATCGGGGGCGGGATGCTGCTGGTGCCGTTCCTGACGATGCTGTTTGCCTGGCAGGGCATGCCGCCCGAACTGGTGGTGCACGCCGCGATCGCGACATCGATGACGTCGATTCTCTTTACCTCCGTTTCCAGCATCCGGGCTCACCAGCAGCGCGGCACGATCAAATGGGGCATCGTGGCGGCCATGGCGCCGGGCATCATCGTCGGCGGCCTGGTGTCGGGCGGCGCGGTCTTCGCCGCCCTCAGCACCTTGTGGCTGTCGCTGTTCTTTGCGCTGTTCGTGGGCTATTCCGGCTGGAGCATGCTGCGCAACAAGAAGCCCAAGCCTTCCCGCCAGATGCCGGGCATCGCGGGCACCAGCGCGGCGGGGGCCGGCATCGGCTTCCTGTCGGGGCTGGTCGGCGCGGGCGGCGGCTTCCTGTCCGTGCCCTTCATGGTCTGGTGCAACGTGGCGCTGCTCAACGCGGTGTCGACCTCGGCCGCGCTGGGCTTTCCCATTGCGCTGGCCAACAGCGTGGGCTATGTGGTGTCGGGCCTGAACGAGAGCGTGTCGCGTCCCGGCATGCTGGGCTACATCTATTGGCCGGCTCTGATCGCGCTGGTGTGCACCAGCGTGCTGACGGCCCCGCTGGGCGCGCGCGTGGCGCATCGCATGCCGATGCAGACCTTGAAGCGGGTGTTTGCGTGCCTGTTGTTTGCCCTGGCCGCGTACATGCTGTTCAAGGCCTGGCAGACCTTTTCGGCTTGATCGGGAGAGGGAATCCGGCCGCGGAGCGCGGCCGGCGCAGGCGCCCAGGCAAGCCGGGCGCCCGTCCAGGAACCGTCAGGCGGTCTTGGGGATGGTGTCGATGAACGACTGCCGCTGGGACAGCTTTTCGTGCAGGCGAGCCAGGTTGGGCTGGCCGGCGCGCCAGTCCAGCGAGGCAAAGCGCAGGTCCAGGTAGCCCAGCGCGCAGCCGACGGCGATATCGGCCAGGCTGTAGTTGATGCCCATGCAGTGGGCGTTGTCGCCCAGGCTCTTGTTCATGGCGTCGAGGCTGGCGTGGATCTTGCTGTACTGGCGTTCGATCCATTCGGGGCTGCGTTGGGCCTCGGGGCGCTGGTTTTCCTTGACGATGGCCACGCAGGCGTCCAGGAGGCCATCGGCGATGGCTTCCCAGCATTTGACGGCTGCACGGTCTCGCCCCGGCTGAGGGATCAGGCGGGCGACGGGCGACAAGGTGTCCAGGTACTCGACGATGACGCGCGAATCAAACAAAGCGCCGCCATCTTCCATGACCAGGCAGGGCACCTTGCCCAGCGGGTTGTACGTTTGGATCTGCGTGTCGGCGGACCAGACGTTTTCGAGTTCGAGCCGGTAATCCAGCTTTTTCTCGGCCATGACGATACGCACTTTGCGCACGTATGGACTGGTAAGCGAGCCGATCAGTTTCATGGAGTCACAAGCGGAGTCGGAAAGCGGCCGAAGTATAGCAGGCCGCATGACGGTCAATTGTCCGCCGGGCGGAATCTTCGCCAGTTTGCCACAATGTTGCGCGCCCTCGGGTGATAAAATCGCCGGGTTTTCCCATCCGTAGCTTTTTCTTTCCCAGACCATGCAAATCGCCGATCAATTGAGCCAACTTAATGCCCTTTCGCCATTGGATGGCCGGTACGCTTCCCGGGGCGACGCGCTGCGCGGTCTGCTCTCCGAGGCCGGCTTCATGGCGCACCGCGTCGAAGTCGAAGTGGCCTGGCTGATTGCCCTGTCCGACGCCGGCCTGCCGGAACTGCCCGCGTTCTCCGAGGGCGCCCGCGCCCGCCTGGGGCAGCTCGTGCAGGATTTCTCCGAGGCGGATGCTGGCCGCATCAAGGATATCGAACGCGTCACGAACCACGACGTGAAGGCCGTCGAATACTGGCTGAAGGAAAAAGTGGCCGATGACGCCGAACTGGCCCGCGCCGCCGAATTCATCCACTTCGCCTGCACCTCCGAGGACATCAACAACACCTCGCACGCGCTGATGCTGTCGCGCGCCCGCGACCTGGTGGTGGTGCCGCGCCTGCGCGAGGTCGCCGCCAAGCTGAACGAAATGGCCGTCGCCCAGGCTGACCAGCCCATGCTGTCGCGCACGCACGGCCAGCCCGCCAGCCCGACGACGCTGGGCAAGGAATTCGCCAACGTGGCGGCGCGCCTGAATCGCGCCATCGCCGCCGTGGAGGCGGTCGAGCCCCTGGCCAAGCTCAACGGCGCGACGGGCAACTACAACGCCCACCTGTCCGCCTATCCCGAAATCGACTGGCCGGCGTTCAGCCAGCGCGTGCTGGCCGGACTGGGCCTGACCCAGAACCGCCACACCATCCAGATCGAGCCGCATGACTGGATGTCTGCCCTGTTCGACGCCATCACCCGCGCGAACATCATCGTGCTGGACCTGGACCGCGACATCTGGGGCTACGTGGCCCTCGGCTACTTCAAGCAGCGCCTGAAGGAGGGCGAGGTGGGCTCGTCGACCATGCCGCACAAAGTCAACCCGATCGACTTCGAAAACTCGGAAGGCAACCTGGGCCTGGCCAACGCCGTGCTGCGCCACCTGGCCGACAAGCTGCCCGTCTCGCGCTGGCAGCGCGACCTGACCGATTCCACCGTGCTGCGCAACCTGGGCGTGGGCCTGGGCTACTGCCTGGTCGCCTGGGATGCCTGCATGCGCGGCCTGGGCAAGCTGGAAGTGAACGTGGCCGCCATCGACGCCGATATCGACGCGTGCTGGGAAGTGCTGGCCGAGCCCGTGCAAACCGTGATGCGCCGCTATGGCCTGCCGCAGCCCTACGAACAACTGAAAGCCTTGACGCGCGGCAAGGGCATTACCGAAGAGGCTCTGCGAGAATTCATCCAGGGCCTGGCGCTGCCTGAAGAGCCGAAGGCCCGCCTGCTGGCGATGACGCCGCGCTCTTATATCGGACTGGCTGCCGAGCTGGCCCGGGCGGTATAGTCGCCGTGCCGCGCGCGTCATGCGCGCGGCTTTCACGTTGTACCTACGGGAGAATGCAATGAAGAAGTTGTCCACGCTTGTCGCGCTGGCCTGTATGACGGTGGGCCCGCTGCTGGCGACGTCCGCCTCCGCGCAATTCGCCAAGCCCGAAGACGCGGTCAAGTACCGCCAGTCGGCGCTGTCGCTGATGGGCTCGCACTTCGGGCGCATGGCGCCGGTGGTCAAGGGCCAGGCGCCCTACGACGCCGCGCAGATCAAGGCCAACGTCGAAGTGCTGAAGACGCTGTCGGCACTGCCGTGGACGGCTTTCGGCCCGGGTACGGAAGGCGGCGACGCCCGTCCGGAAATCTGGAGCGACGCCGCCGGCTTCAAGCAGAAGCAGCAGGCCTTCCAGGACAACATCGTCAAGCTGTCGGCCGCGGCCGATGCCGGCGACCTGGACAAGCTGCGCGCGGCCTTTGGCGATGTGGGCGCAAGCTGCAAGGCCTGCCACGACGCCTACCGCAAGAAAAAGTAAGGTCCCGGCGGCCGTCCTCGGATGGCGATCGGCGTCAAAGGAAAAGCCCCTCGCTGAACTGACCCCCGAAAGTTGGACGAAATCCAACCTTCGGGGGGGGGGCAGTTCACGCAGGGGTTTTTTTAATGCGGGGCGGTTCTATCGGGCGAGGTCATGAAAAAGACATGTCCGACATGACTTCCAGGGACCGTATCCACAGCACCAGACCGGTCACGCAAGCGCCCAGGAGTAGGGCGCGCAGCCAGACGGCAACGCCGTCCTGCGCGGGCGGCGTGCCGGGCGGCACGTCCTTGGCGTCGACATTGCCCGTGATGATGGCGCGCACCAGGCGCTTGCGGCGCACCACGGCATACCAGGCCACGGCCAGCAGATGCAGGGCGATCAGGCCGATGATGACCCATTCATTGAGCTTGTGCCAGGACGTCAGGGCGCTGGCGGTGGCCTCGCCCACGTGGCCGAACAGCGGGCCCTGCGTCATGATGTCGTCGGTGGTGAACAGGCCGCTGACCGCCTGGAAGCCCACGACAAGCAACAGGGCCATGACCGACAGCGCGCCCAGAGGATTGTGGCCGGCGGGAGCGGCCGCGCCCTTGAGGTATCTGGCCACCGCCGAAGGGCCGCGCACGAACTGCGCGAATCGGGCGTAGCGCGGGCCGAGGAAGCCCCACAGCAGGCGAAAGAGGATCAGGCCCAGGGCCGTGCAGCCGAAACGCACGTGCCAGTCCATGTACAGCCCGCCGAGCTTGACGCTGACGAACGCGCCGACGATACAGGCGACGAGCGCCCAGTGGAATATGCGGGTGGGGAGGTCCCAGATGCGGACCGCGCGACGATTGTTCTGCATGGGGATATCGCCAAGGCAAGGTTTGCCGGGACTTTATCACGCGCAAAGAAAACCGCCGCGTACGAAACGCGGCGGTTTTGAGCTGGATCAGCGAGTGGCGCGGCGCACCGGTTCGATGCGATGCACGTGCTCGTGGCGAAAGCGGATGCGCTGGCCGGGAGCCTTTTGCGCAGGCGCGCCGCAAGGCACGACTTCGGTCGTATAGGTGGTCGTGCCGTTGATCGGCGCATTGAAAATGACCGTCGCGCGAATTTCCGGGCCGTTGGCCGGCTTGAGGTAAACGATGTCGCCGATGTGGATCGGCATGTTGTCCAGCTTGGTGTGAGCCGGACGGCGGATCAGATCCGAGGTAGTGAAACGAGTATTCATGGTGTGTGATCTCTTAAGTTCTAGTTATTTGAAAAGCTGCGTTTTGCCATGTTGCGCAGGATCGGGGCGCCAACAACGCCGCGCATCCTTGCCGCTTGCCTGGTCCAGCCGGGTTGAATTGGACAGGCCTTTCATGACACTAACGCATAACTGCCGCCGTCCCATTGCGCATTCTCATGTTTTTGCGCGCGCGGGTTGCCGGCGCGATGCCCTTTGTTCAGTCCGGGAGGGCATCGGTTCAGGCCGTGTGGCGTGCGCGTGCAAGACTTGCTTGGCGCGTGCGCTCTCGCGGCCTGAGGGGTTGCTCAGAGCGGGTGGGCCCTGGCGCTTGCGGCGTTTGCGTTTGCCGCTGTATGTGTAGTTGCTGTGTCGTTGCTTCTTGCCAAGCCGGACTGGCGGTTTGGTGAAGGCGTTTTATTCCAGACCAGGACCCGGGTTTGCGTTTTTCGCGTTGTATTTCGCAAATTCCGTGGGGCCCGGTTGGCTTGGTGGTCGCAGTTGCGGTCAAGCCCTGGGGTATGGCTGGTGCTTCCGAAACCCTTGATGCGGCACCGTTTATTTTCAAATAAGGTGGTGCGTGCGCAGATCTCAACCAACGATAGTATCGCTAGTCGATCCGTTTGGCAAGTACTTTTTTAGGCGGGCAGGCCAGCCCCGCGCCGATGGTCAGTGCGCGACCGGGCGCGCCTGGCGCTGGGCTTCGATGATCAGGCCTTCAAGGCGAGGCGACATGCGCAGCGCCACCTGAGCGCCGCTCGTGCCGTCGGGCTGCTGCACCGTTTCAAGCGCGAGTTCGATGCGTTCGTCATTGAAGGCTTCGGGGGCCGCCTGGATCTCGACATAGCGGTCCAGCAACGCGTCGACAGCCTTTTGCGCATCGGCCAGGGCCTCGTCGGACAACTGGCCGTTGCCGAGGTACTGGTTGACCACCTGGGCGAGGTCATTCATGAAAAACAGCAAGGCGGCCGCGCCGCGGCAATCGGGATGGGCGAAGCCCCAGGTGTGGGAGGAAGCGTTCTGAGTCATGTCGTGAGGCCAAGCCAGTGTTGCGGACGGCCGCAAGCGGCCGGAACCGCTATTTTAGGGGATGACGCGGCGGGGCCCCAGCGCGGCCGCGCGTTGGTGCATACTTCTGGCCCAATGGCCGGCCCGCGCTGTGTCAACTCGCTTCGATGGCAACAAAATCCGCCCGTCGGCGGCAGCGGGTTGGCGCTACCGGATAATCTGCCGGAAGGCGCCCGCCGCAATCGCGCGGCTGCGGCTTTTCGCAAACCTGCATGCATGGGAGGATGCGCATGACCCTGTTTCGCGCGTGCCTGACGGGCTTGGCGATGGCTTCGATGCTGGTCCTGGCAGCCTGCGTCAACAAGGAGCCCCAGGAGCGCATTGCGTTCATACAGTTGCTGCAAACTCGGATGGGCAGCGGCGCGCTGGTGCCCATCGGGACGCTGAGCAAGCCCGAAAAAGAGGCTGTGGGCGATTACGCCGACGCCTATGAGGTGATCACGGATTTCCAGGAATCCATGGCGAAGGCGGCCAGGCCGCTGCGCGATGTGCTGGCGATGGAGACGATACGCTCGGTCGGCGACATCGTGGAGCGCACGGACGGGTTCGAGGCCGCGCGCAAGACCCTGGCGCAAAGCGCGGCGGAACTTCAGGATGCCCGCGCCAAGGCGGACAAGGCCCGGGCCGCCCTGAGCCTGCCCCCCGATCTGGCGCCCGTCTATGATGGCGTGTATGACGAGGCGGTGACCGCGCCTGCCGCCGAACTGATGGATGCGGCTTCACGAATGGACTCTGCGGCCCGCGACGCCCTGGGCGTGGCGGACTTCGTGGCGGCCCATGCCGCGGACATCCAGCTGGTGAACGGGCAGACACTTGTGGCCAAGCCGACGATCCAGCAGGAGCTGAATCTGCGGCTGCAGGGCCTGAACGCGCAATCCGAAGGGCTGGAGCAGGCCCGCGCGACCTTGTCGCGGGCCGCGGACCGCGGCGCGGCCGCTCCCTAGGCCCATGCCTCGCGAGCCGGGCGCCCAGCGCTGCCCGGCGTCGCTTTGTACAATGCGGCTCTCGCGGCGCTCGCCGCGCCTTGGACGGAATATGAGTCAATCTTCCAGCTTGCACCACAAAACCTTTCTGCTCCTGCTTGTGGTGGTCACCATCGCGTTCGGCTGGTTGTTGTGGCCTTTCTACGGCGCCGTTTTCTGGGGCGCCATCCTCGCCATCCTTTTTGCTCCGTTGCAGCGCCGCCTGGTGCCGCGCATCGGGGGGCGGCGCAATCTTGCCGCGCTGATCACCTTGCTGCTGGTGCTGCTGCTGGTGATCCTGCCGCTGGTCGTGATCAGCGGATCGCTGGTGCGCGAAGGCGCGAACCTCTACCAGAGCATCAAGTCCGGGCAGATCAACTTCGGCGCCTACTTCCAGCAGGCCATGGCGGCCTTGCCTCCGTCGGTGCACGACATGCTGTCGCGCTTCGACCTGGCCGACATTCCCAGCCTGCAGGAAAAGCTCAGCGTGGGCGCGATGCAGGCCAGCCAGTTCCTGGCCACGCAGGCCCTGAGCATCGGACAGGACACGTTCCAGTTCGTGATCAGCTTTGCCATCATGCTGTACCTGCTGTTCTTCCTGTTGCGGGACGGTCCGCAGCTGTCGGCGCGTCTCAAGCGCGCGATGCCGCTGAGCGATGCGCACAAGCAGCATCTGTTTCGCAAGTTCACCACCGTCGTGCGCGCCACCGTCAAGGGCAACGTCGCGGTGGCGGCGGCGCAGGGCGCGCTGGGCGGCATCATCTTCTCTATCCTGTCTATCCAGGGCGCGCTGCTGTGGGGCGTGATCATGGGCTTTCTGTCGCTGCTGCCGGCGGTGGGCGCCGGCCTGATCTGGGCGCCGGTGGCCATCTATTTCCTGCTGACGGGCGCCACGATGAAGGGCGTTGCGCTGATCGCCTTCGGCGTGCTTGTCATCGGCATGGTCGACAACGTGCTGCGTCCCATCCTGGTGGGCAAGGACACCAAGATGCCGGACTACGTGGTGCTGATCTCCACGCTGGGCGGCATGGCCCTGTTCGGCCTGAACGGCTTCGTGATCGGTCCGCTGATCGCCGCCTTGTTCATGGCAAGCTGGGATCTGTTCTCGCCCGCATCCGGCGTGGCGGCCCCTCGCGCCGAAGACCGCCAGTCCGAGGGCAAGTAGCGATACCGGCGCGGGGCGCGGATGGCTCGTCGTCATCCGCCCGCGTCTTGGCGGGTGTATGGTGTAGCAGCGCCGGCGCCTGTTGGGCCGGCCTTTCGTGTCAACTTCGCCAATCAGGAGCGCGTTGCATATGGAATGGAAACTGCATCGATCAGGCTGGATCGAAGAACGCAACTTCGACATCGAATTTGCCGAGACCCCCGAGGGGTATCACACCCGGGTCAGGGTCTTCGGATTTCCGGTGCTTGAAGACACCAGGCACGTGTTCCCGAACGAGGCTCTGGCCGAGAAGGGGGCGCTGACCCTGCTCAAGAGCCAATTCACCGGCACGCCGGACCTGGAAGACCAGTAGCGCGCAGGCGCGGGCCGGTATACGCCCGCCCGCGCTTTCTCTTGCGTCATTTCAGGCGCAGGCGGCCGTCGCCGATGATCAGGTCGCGGTCTTCGCGGGGCGCCGTGCGGACCAGGCCCTGCCGGATGGCGGCCAGCACGTCCATGTCGCCGGACTCGTCCGCACCCGGTTCGGGTTGCAGCCGGCCCAGCAAGCGCCAGGTTCCGGCGGGCCCGATGTTGTAGGCGAAGAACCCGAATCGGCTCCAGCCCTGGTCGCCCAGCCGGGGCACGTACAGGATGACGTCATCCTCGCCGTCGCCGGAGATATCGGCAAGGATCAGTTGGCACGCAGGGGCGGGCGCGTGGTCCGGCGCCGCCTGTCCGGATGCCGGCAAGCAGTCGGCGACGATGTGCGGATAGGCCTCGGCAACATAGGCCCACCATGCCTGCGGGACGTCGCGACCGTGTGGATAGGTCGAGAACGCAGGCATGGCTTGCGCGCGCGGCGCCCTTGCCGGCCCGTCCCAGGAGTAGTAGCGATGTTCAAGAGCGTCCGCGGCGGCTAGTGCGATCCGGGGATCCTGGGCGTTGGCCGCCCCGTCCGCCAGCCGCTGCAGCGCGGTCCGGCCCCACTGTCCGTGGCTGTCCTTCATATCCACATAGCGGAACCGGTCGGGCTCGACGCGGCCCTCCATCAAGCGCGATACCTGGCTTTGGACGGCAAGCCGCTGCGGGCTGGCCCACGACGAGGCGATCGCCGCAAGCAGCGCCAGCGTGGCGCCGGCGGCGATCAGGTTGGTCGCGCCCAGCGTGGCGTAGTAGCGCCTGGGACGCAGGGCCGCGCAGGCATAGCCCAGGCCGTACAGGCCGGCGAGCGCGCAGGCGTAGGCGGCCCAGACGCGGCTGATCGTCCAGCCGTATTGGCCGACGCGCACCGCGATGCCATAGGCCGCGACCGCGGCCAGGGGCAGCAGGCAGACCATGCCCAGGCGCAACAGCCGGCGCAGCCGCGGCCCGAACGGCGCCGCCTCTTCGCTGTCCTGCCAGGCGGCGTTGATCAGCTTGATCCACAACAGCGAGAACGCGATGAGCGCGCCGGCCGAGAGCGTGACGGCTTGCAGATCCAGCGCCAGGCGGGCGGCCAGCGCGATAGTGAAGGCCACCCCGACCAGGGTCACCAGCGGCAGCAGCCAGGCGTTGAGCGTCAGCCAGGACCGCTGCAGCATTTCCGCCAGTTGCGGGCGGCGTCGCGCGCCCACCAGGCTGGCGGCAAGAATCATCGGCCAGAGGGCGATCTTGAAGGGCAGGGCGGCAACGATGTCGTGCACGACGGGGATGCCGATCATGCGGAACATCGCGCCCGCCGCCCACAGCAACAGGCAGACCGCCAGCGTCAGGCAGCCCGCCATCCCCAGATGCACGGCGTTGCGCCACGCGGCGCGAAACACCGCGGGATAGTTCCACTGGAGTTTGCTTGCGTCCAGCGCCTGGATCAGCGGCAGCAGGATGAACCCGCCTGCGCCTGTCAGCAGCACGGCGAAGAACAGGTCCGAGGTATTGGGCAGGCCGTTCGCTTCATGGGGCGGCACTTCCCCGCCCAGGCAGAGCCCATAGGCGGACAGGGCGGGCAGAACCAGCCCGTAGGCGGCCAGGGCAATCAGCCAGCGCCGGCCGCCGCGCATGCCTGCCAGCATGGCGCCCGCCAGCGCGGGGAGCCACGCGAATTGCAGCAGGAAGGTCAGGACATACAGGTTGCCCAGAGGCCAAAGCCGCCGCGTCGCCAGGAAGTACAAGATCAGGCCAAGCACCGCGGCGATGGCGCCGTAGGTCAGCACCGCCTTGTCGGCCGGTTCGAGGCGGCGGGGGAGCGAGGTGTTGCCGGGTGGATTATTCATGGCCGGCATAGTAGCAACCTGCCACCCCGGCCGGACCATTTGGGAGTAAATTGGGGACGCGATATTTTCACCACATCGGCAAGGCGCCCGGAGGCCTTGCCGATCCATCCCCAGACCACGGGTCGGGAAGGACGTATCGGGAGGCGCATGGTGCCAGGGCTCTCATTTCGGCGGGATGTCGGCGCTGCGCGCGCCTTGGCGGGCGAGCCTGCCCATGGCTGACGGCGAAAGCCCGGCCGGCGTGCGCCGGCGGCGCCAGCACCGGTACTCCATGCGGACCGGGTTGCTGGCCCTGGTCTTTGTCTGCATTACGCCTGCGCTGATCGTGGCGTCCGTGGCGGTCTACGAAAGCTACGTCATCCAGAGAGAGCGGATATTCCGCGACACGATTTTCCTGGCGCGCAACCTCACCGCCATCCTGGATCGCGAGCTGACCGGCGTCGAGGCCGGGCTGCAGATGCTGGCCACGTCCCCCGATCTGGCCGGCGGAGATCTGGCCGGATTCCACCAGCGGGCGCGCGATGCGGTGCGGTTCCAGATCGTGGACAGCTACGTCCTGACCAACAAGGATGGGCGGCAAGTCGTCAACACCCTGGTTCCGTTCGGAACCGCCTTGCCGACCAGCGGCGCGGCCGAGGAACTGGCCCGTGTTTTCCAGTCGCGCATGCCGGTGCTCACGAGCTTGTTTACCGGCGGCGTCAGCCGCGATCCCACCATTGCGCTGGGCGTGCCCGTGGTGCGAGGCGATGAGGTGGTCTACAGCCTGAACGTGGGGCTGTCTCCAGAGCGCATCGGCAACGTGCTGGGCCGCCGCGCCCTGCCCGAGGGTTGGGTGGCCGCCGTGCTGGACAGGTCCGGAACGATCGTCGCGCGCACCCGCGACACGTCGAGGTTCGTGGGGCAGAAGGCGGTGCCGGCGCTGGCCCGCGCCGTGCAGCAGGAAGGCGAAGGGTCGCTGGAGACCGTCACCAAGGAAGGCACGCCCGTCTACACGGCGTTCAGCCGTTCGGCGCTGTCCGGCTGGACGGTCGCCGCCGGCGCGCCGATGAGCCTCTTGACCTCGGATCTCTACCGGTCCATTGCCTGGATCGGCCTGGGCACGCTGTTCGCCTTCGGGATGGGCCTGTGGCTGGCGCTGCGGCTGGCGAGCCGGCTGACCTCGGCCGTGCAGGGGCTGGTTGCGCCGGCGCTGGCGCTGGGCGAGGGCCGCACGGTCGAACTGCCGGCCACGCGCATCAAGGAAGCCCAGGAAGTGGGCACGGCCATGCTGCAGGCCTCCCGCATGCTGGCGCACGCCCAGCACCTGGCGCACTACGATCCGCTGACTGGCTTGTGCAACCGGGTGCTGTTCGGCGAGCTGGTGCTGCGCGAGCTGGCCGTCGCGCAGCGCAGCGGGGATACATTCTCCATCCTGGCGATCGACCTGGATGGCTTCAAGGCCGTCAACGACATGCATGGCCATGCCGCGGGCGACACGGTTCTGAAGGAAGCGGCCGAGCGGATGGCGCGGGCGATCCGGGTGTCGGATGTGGCCGCGAGGCTGGGAGGGGACGAGTTCGCGGTGCTACTGATGGGGGCCGATCAGGAGAGCGCGCGGCAAGTCGCCGAAGCGCTGGTCGAGAGCCTGTCCGTGCCGTATCCCAATGTTCGCGTTGCGGTGTCGGCGAGCGTGGGCATTGCGGTCTTTCCGCAGTCCGGCGTGACGATGCTGCAGTTGCTTGAGCGCGCCGACGTGGCGCTCTACAAGGCCAAGGGGCAGGGCAAGCGGAGGGTGGCAATGGACCAGTGAGTCCCGCCGCTTGCGGTGGCGTCCGCCGTCAGCTTTCCTGGCGCGGCGGCGGCAGGGCCGTCAGGACCTCGCCCGACTTCAGCCGGTAGCGCTTGTCGCCCAGCGGAACCACGCGCTCTCCGTCAGTGGTGCGGAGTATGTAGCGCGTGTCGACGGGCGGGGGCGTGGCGGGCCCCGGATCATCCGCCTGCAAGAACACCTCTATTCGATAGAGCCGACCCGACTCCGTGCTTGCCAGCACGTCGCTCAACCTGCGTATTGAAATGGCCATGCAGCTTTTTCTCCCTCTTGCGTCTGAGTGGGTATGTCGCTTCTTGGCATCGGTTCCCGTATGCCGATGGGTTGCTACAGCCTGCCCGGGTTTTCGCTAAACTTCCCGCCTTGGCGTCGGGCCCGTCCAGGGCGTGCGGCGCGGACAGCGGGCAATCGGAAACGGTAATGCAATTTACTCCCGGCCGGAATACGGCCACCCTCCTGGGTTTGCTGGCGGTACTGCTGTGGGGCACGGTCGTCGGCCTGATCCGCGGCGTCAGCGAGAGCTTCGGTCCGATCGGCGGCGCCGCCCTGATCTACACGGTGGGCTCCCTGTTCCTGGTGTTGTTGCTGGGCGTTCCCAAACTGCGGACTTTTCCCCGTTCCTACCTCATCGTGGGCAGCATCCTGTTCGTCGCCTATGAAATATGCCTGTCGCTGTCGCTGGGATTTGCCGCCGATCGCGGGCAGGCAATCGAGCTGGGCATCGTGAATTACCTGTGGCCATGTTTTACGGTGATTCTTGCCATGGTCATCAACGGCCAGCGGGCCGGCGCGCTGGTGGCGCCGGGCATTCTGTTGTCGATATTCGGCATCGTCTGGGTGGTCGGCGGACCGGGCGGGCTTTCCTGGGAACGCACGGCGGCCAACATATCGGGCAACCCCCTGAGTTATGGACTGGCTTTCAGCGGCGCCATCATCTGGGCCGTCTATTGCAACGTCACAAAGCGCTTTGCCGACGGTAAGAATGGCGTTGCCTTGTTTTTCATGCTGACCGCCGCCGCCCTGTGGATCAAGTATTTCGTCAGCGCGGAGCCGGCGTTTGCGTTTACGGCACCCGCCACGCTTGAACTGCTCCTGACCGGCAGCGCCATGGCGGCCGGTTATGCGTTCTGGAACGTGGGGATACTGCGGGGCAATCTGACCTTGCTGGCTACCGCGTCCTATTTCACTCCGGTATTTTCCACCTTCTTTGCAGCGGTATGGCTGTCGACCCCGCTCACGATGTCGTTCTGGCAGGGCGTGGCCATGGTCACCGGCGGTTCGTTGCTGTGCTGGGCGGCAACGCGCGGCAGGCCAGCCCGGGGCGGGTAGCCCCGCAAGCATGGCCACCAGCGGAATCACTCGATGAGCATGGTCTGGGCGACCGCGTATCCCAGGGGAATCAACAAGAGGGACGCAAAGGTGGAACTGACAATCGCCGCCGATATTTTCAGCCAGGGCTCGGGGCCCGCGCTTTTTATCGTTTGAATCACCAACGCGACGATACCCACAACCATCAAACAGCTGATAACCACTGCCACATAAGTCATGTTGTCTCCGTCCTCGCCTGATTAAAGGGATGCGGCGCCGCTGAGCGGTCTAGATGTTTGTGTTGATTGTGCGCCTGTATTGCAGGACTGCGCCCTAGGGTTTTCCTGGCGGAATGGGCGCTTTGTGGCATTTTTGCCGCGAGGGGCGCAGCATGGAATCATGTGCGCGTGCAGCATTTTTTTCGAGTGCAACGCTTCCCCTCCGGCGGGTGGGATTGCGCTACGATGGCAGCATCAAAACACTCGTAAGGCTGCCAGATGTCGCAATTACTGCGCCCCGGCACGCGCGCCACCCTGCAAGTCCGTCAGCTGCTGCCCGGCGAGTTCGCATGGATCATCACCCTGCTCGATCCCGAATCCGGCAATGTGCGCAGCACCAATTACTCGGAAAAGCGCTACGGCAGCATGGATGAGGCCTCGACCGCCGGCAAGGCCGCCGTCGTGGCATTTCTGGACAACGATGGCGAGGACGGCCGCGAATCGCCCGTGGACGGCAGGCCCAAGCCCTGACCGGCGCCTGTCAACACCTTGAAAGCCCTCGCAAGAGGGCTTTTTCGCATTCAGGGACTTTGGGAATGCGGTTTGCTGATGGGAGGCGAGGCGCGCTTGGCGCCGTTTGAGGAGAAGACATCATGTCTCAATCACCGCATCGCGACCCCGGCCAGCCGGACGGCCTGCCGCCGGACGATCCCCCGCTGCCCGGCAATCTGCCGCCGGATGATCCGCGGCCCGATCCGAACCGCCCGCCCGACAATCCCGACGCGCCCGACCCCGATCCTTCGCCGCCGCCGGACCCCCGCGCGCCGGGCACGATAGACCTGGCCTGACCGCCGCCCGCCGCGTCAGGC
This sequence comes from Achromobacter sp. NPDC058515, assembly GCF_042721735.1. Classification (NCBI taxonomy): domain Bacteria; kingdom Pseudomonadati; phylum Pseudomonadota; class Betaproteobacteria; order Burkholderiales; family Alcaligenaceae; genus Achromobacter; species Achromobacter sp. NPDC058515. The sequence continues at coordinate 146,397 of NZ_JBHXNI010000004.1, read as the reverse complement.
GGCAAAGACATCCAAGGAGGTTTCTATGCGTTCCATTCTGCTGTGGCTGATTGGCGTGCCCATCCCGATCATCATCCTGCTGGCGCTGTTCTGGCACTGATGCACGTCCCGCTTCGGCGCCGCGCGTGCGCGGCCGCGAAAAACAAGGAATAAGGATTGACCATGGAAAACGCATCTTCATTAAGCCAGCCCTACGCCGACGGTGTGCCGCCACGCGAATCGGCGATCTCGGCGGTGTCGTGGGCGGCGGTGTTTGCCGGCGCGGTGATCGCCGCCGCGCTGTCGCTGGCGTTGTTTGCCGGCGGCACCGGCCTGGGCTTCCTGTCGGTTTCGCCGTGGGGCGATGAAGGCATGTCGGCGCCTGCGATCGGCATCGGCATCATCGCCTGGATGCTGTTCACCCAGATCGTCGCCTACGGCATTGGCGGCTACGTGGCCGGCAGGCTGCGGACCAAATGGGTGGACGTGCATTCGGATGAAATCTACTTCCGCGATACGGCGCACGGCTTTCTGGTGTGGGCGCTGAGCGCGGTGGTCAGCGCGGCGCTGGTCGGTTCAGCCATTGCATCCCTGGCCTCGGGCGCCGCAAAGGCCGGCGCATCGGTGGTGGCGGGTGCAGGCACCGCCGTGACGGCCACGGCCGCCGCGGGCGCAAGCGGCGGCGGGATGGAGCAGGCCACCGACTACTTCACCGATACCCTGCTGCGCGCTGAGCAGCCCGACTTCGACGACGACCCCGACGCGGCTCGCGCGGAAGTCGGCCGCATCGTGGCGATGAGCCTGACGCGGGGCGACATGACGCAGGAAGATCGCGACTATGTCGTGAAGGTGGTCGCGGCCCAAACCGGCCTGGAACCCGCCGTGGCGCAGCGCCGCGTCGAACAGGCAATCCAGAACGCAAAGAAGGCGGCCGAGGACGCCAAGCAAAAGGCCAAGGAAGCAGCCGACACGGCCAGAAAGGCTGCCGCCGCATTCGCCTTGTGGGGATTCGCCTCGATGCTGATTGGCGCGTTCGTGGCAAGCCTGGCCGCAACCTGGGGCGGCAGGAGCCGCGATACCCTGCGCAAGCTGTAGATTCTTGCGGGCCTATTGTTGCAGGCCTATTCTTGCAGGCCTCGTTTTCCCGCCGCCGCAAAGCAAAAGGCCCTCACCGAGGTGAGGGCCTTTTAAATTGCTTCCTAAATTCTTGGTGGCGCATCCCTGATTCGAACAGGGGACCTGCGGATTATGATTCCGGTGTCCGAACGGGCCGGAAACCCGCGCCAAATATAGAAATCCCCTCCCGATCTGTCCAATATTTCCACACCCTGCGCACTGCTACGGGCCGCGTCTTTGCTGGCTCGTTCGCTCGATATTAGACGGCTGGAATGGCTGTTTTGTTGGGGGTGACGGTCCCCCGCCAACGCGCCTTGACGTAGATCTCCGTGGTGCGCACGGACTCGTGGCCGCACAGCACCTGTATCTGTGTCAGCGGCACGTGGTCCAGCCACATATCGGTCGCGCCCTTGCCCTTCAGGTCATAGAAGCCGAAGGGCTCCGACAGCTTTCCGTCTTTGACGGCCTTGTACACGCGGCGGCGCAACATCGCCGAAATTCCGTCGTAGGTGTACGGCTCTCCCTTGCGCGTGCGCACCAGCGGCAGGCCCGGGCCAAGAATCGCGTCTGCGGGCGCCGCACTGGCCAGGATCGCCTCGATCTGCGGCGTGACTCGGATGTCCACCACTTGCCCGGTCTTCGCCTGCCGGTTGCGAATCACGCGCTGTACCGTGCCATCGGCCTCCCGCTTGTTGACGAGGTTGGCCGCCGTCCAGGTGATGATGTCCTCTGGGCGCTGCAGCGTCCGGTAGATCAGCTCCATCAGGATCCGCTCCGGCTTGGAAGCTTTGCCGAAGATGAGGGCATATTCGTCGTGGTCGACGTACCGGTCGCGCTTTTGTTCGGGGTTTCTGGCAATGCCAAAGCAGGGATTGCTGCTGACGCCGGTCTCCGGCCGCCGCATCATCCAGCTGAAAGCAGCGGATAGGCAGGCCTTCTCCCTATTTGCCCGGACTGCCCGGTCCGCCTGCGCTCCCGCGTCCAGGTATTGGGCCACGTGGTAGCCCTGGACCTGGTGTGGCAGCATCTTGCCGAAAAACACCGTCAGCGGCGAGGCGGCGTCCTCATAATCGTCATACGTGCGCTGGGCGATGCCGCGGCGAGACTTCGGCAGGCCGATGCGCTTCTTGCAATCCGCGATGAACATGCCCAGCCAGTAGGCCACGGAACCGTATTCGCCGGCGGGGTCGTTGTACAAATTACCGCGGCGCTTGGCCTCGGCGAGGTCGGTACCGATCCGTTCCCACTTTCCGCTGCCGGGGTGGACGTAGTAGAAGGCGCCGTGCTTCATGTAGACGCGCGGCGGCAATCCCTGGTCAGCCGATTTTCGCTTGCGTCCCATGCTTCCGTTTCTTGGTGAAAAGTTGTTGTAGTGCGGTGTGGTCTGGTTGCGTGCCCACTTCCGGCGAAGTCGATTCGTTGGCTGCCTCAGGTGCCGCGCCAGCCATGACACGATCAAAGGCGGCGCGACCGACAAGCGCGCGCCCGTTTGGCTTGCGGCTGACCGCGACTCCCAAACTGCGAAGATAACGAATCTGCGCGTGCGGCTGCGTCAGCGGATCGCAGATTTCGTTGACCTCCTCATCTGAAAGGTAGGGCTTCAGCGCGGCCGGTGCGTGGTGTTGGGCTGCGTCTGCCATTCAGCTCTCCTTCTTCAATTCATCCAGCAGCGCCATAGCGTCGGCATAGGCCCGGCTGGCGCGCATTTCGTCGATCTGGTCGGCTCCCAGGGTCTCGGCGCACTCGCGAAGCTGGGCGGCCAGGTGGGCGTCAGGGGAGCGGCGGTTCCATGCGTTGACGGCACTTTCCTCGCTGTAGTGGCCGACCACTCTGCTGCCCATCTGCGCGCCGCAGCGTTCCCGGCAATGCACCGAATGCCGGCGTATATCGTCGTCGCCGGTCTTGAAGGTGGCGAAAGCTTCGGAGCCGCAGAACGGGCAAGGTTTCAGGTCAGGCATCCGCGCCTCCGTCGTTGTGCTGCTTGGGGTGGGCGCCGATTTCAGCGGCAGCTCGGACGATGGCGCGGCGGGTGGCGGCGTATGGATCGTTGGCATGCTTTTCAACGTCTTCCCGTGATTCCTTTCCCATGTCGGTCGACCAGTAGGGCCTGCAAAGCGCCTGCCCGAGAGCAGGGTGAAACACGGTTGTGAGATTCAGCTTCACCGCCAGCCGCAGCGCGTCGCCGTCGTCGGTGAGCGGGTTCCAGAAGATGAACCGAAACCGAGGATTTCCAACCGGCGATTGGCTCGGATCGATTTTGTAAATGCCCGCGCCTCTCGGTCCATCGTTTGACCAATTCCACCCGTCAAGGTAGCGCCCGAGGTTCATCCCGGCCGCCTTTGCAGCCAGTTCCAGCAATTCGCGATCACTACGCATCGCCACCTCCCGTCTTCTGCGCTCCCGGTTGCGCGGACAGGGCGGCGCGGTTTGCGCGACCGAGCGCTGCGAAGTCCACGCCAGCCACGACGCCGCCATACTGGTCCACGATCCGGTCGCAGACGGCCTGCCATGCCTCAAGTTTCTCGATCAGCACCTTGGCATCGCGCGCCGCCTCGCTGGCCTGGGGCGCGGCACACGGGGCCATCGAAAGAACATGCCTCGCGATCAGGTCGCCGATAGGCTCTTCCTCTGCGATCCAGTTCGTGCCACGGATGAAGCCCGCGACTTCCTTCAATACGGAATCCCGGCTTACCGCCTCCCCGGCTACAGGGGCGCTTGCCAGGGCGGCGCAATCGCAGTTGTTGCGGGGGATGTTGCAGCAAATGCAGATGTATTCCGGGGCAGGCTTGGGCGGCATTGGCTGCATCCCGCGAACCGCCCACTTGAAAGCATCGCGGTCTGGTTGCGGGCGGCCCTTGTGGTTGCCGAGGCCCTTGATGCGGGCGTCCATTTCCCAATAGGCGCGTTCAAGCTCGTCCTCGAAATGGCTCTCCGCCGCCCGCTCATCTGCTACAGCGGCGCGCAGATTGGACAGCAGGGCGGTTCCGTTCACGGCTTCCAGAATCAGGTCGCGCACCTCAGCGCTCATGGCGCAGCCGTAGAAGACTTCCTCGCCGTCGGCATCGTTGAAGAACCACATGTCCGCGCCTTCGAACAGGTCGGCCTTGTCGGCAGGCAGGGCGGTCCAGGGGAGCGGGTGTGCTTCCGGGTTAGCGGCGTTGTTTTTGTCGGTCATGGGATTACCCTACGAGGCGATGGCGCGTTACCCCGGTGATTCCGGGCGGCAGGTTGTCGTTGCCCACGGCGTCGATGAAGCTGCTTTCGCCGCCGTTATTGGCCCGGATGTAATCGACCTCCACCTTGGCGCTGTTGATGATGACTTGGCCGATTTCGCTCACGGCTTTGGCTTGCTCGATGGTGATCTTTCCTTCCTTGAGCGCCGTCATCGTCTCGAACATGGCGTCTCGCAGGTCATTGATGGTTTTCGACATGGTTGATTCTCCGATTTAGGACGGCGCGGGCGCGGATGGCGTCGGTAATGTGCTTGGGATAACGGTGCAGGGTGTTGCGCCGCATGTTGTCGGCGAAGCTGATGCACTCGACCTTGTCCACGGTGATGAGGTCAACATCGGCCGTGCGCATGCCGGGCTTGAAGACAACGATGTGGCCGGCAGGCACGGGGCCGTTGCACTCGATCCAGACCAGTTCATGCACGCCGCGCCAGCGCTTGCTGTTGCTGCCTGGCGCGTCGCTGATCTTTCGCTGCAACGTGCCATCCTTGGTGATGCGGTAGCTTCCTACTGGCTGCCATGTGTGCGGGCGGCTTCCGGGTTTGAAGCGTGTTTCCACGCTCTTGCCGCCAGGCTGGAACGACGTCCCCTTGTTCCATGGTTCATGCCCCTTGGGAAACCTGCAGGCCTCCCCCCGCGTTCCGTCGAATCGCCCCGCCTCCGGGCTGGAGAGATAGGTGTCGGACTTCCTCAGCCCCAGACGCTGCGCGAGCTGGTACACCGATGATTCCGAGCGCCCCACGGCGGCAGCAATGACCTTGGTCGGGGCGTTCGCGTAGAACTTGCGCACCGCTGCCTCCTGGGCTTCCGTCCATTTCTTGCCGCCCATCACGCCTCTCCCTGCTGCGGGACCTGGGCGGCGAGGGCGGCGTCGACCGTGGCACCAAGGGGCGAGCACGCCTTGTCGGGGTTCAGGTACAGCATTTCCAGGAACAGCACAGACTCGGACGTCGTAAGGTTGTCGAACTGCGCCGACAACCAGCGCCACCGCGCCGCGTCCTGCACATCCCCGGGCCCTGCAGCGGCTGGCGTGCAGGCCGGGCACGGCTCGGCGGTCAGGATGTTGCCGACCGTGCCCTGGTCGTTGCAGGTCGGGCAGGGAGCCGCGGGCATGGGTTGCCAGTGAGAAGGATTGACCGGCCAGCAATTTGGCACGTCATCCGCTTCGACGGCTGTCTCAAACCATCCGGCCTCGACATCGTCCGGTTCTTCCCATTCCTGGCCGATGTATTCCGCAGACATCCACTGACCGCGTACGGTGCGCCACTTGCCATGGGAATTCCAGTAGCCAAGCAACAGGGTGCGACCCGTCTTGGGCGCCGATTCGATAGGCTTCCATTGGTTCTTTTCAGACATTTCAGGCTCCAAAGATGAGGGACACGATTCGGTCGGCGACGCAGAAGCAGGCGGCGCCGGCGACGGCCATGAGGATCGCCACGCCGGTCGGGCCGAGATACAGGAGGAGGTCGGCGACAGGGTCGTCTTCGGGGTCGCGGCGGTTCATGGCTGCTCTCCTTGTGCCTGGGGCAGGCGGTAAGCTTTTTTCAGGGAAGCGCTCACCGAATGCCCGCGCTTGCGCATGGCGTTGGCGATCAAGGCGCTGTCGTGTCGACCATCGGTGTGTCGCAGCAGGCCGAGGTAGCTATTGCCCGTTTCGAACACCTTCTCTTGCGGCAGGGACTCAATCCGCTGCAGCGCGGTGCGGACGGAGCGCCGGCGAACCTCGCGGCGCCACGGCTTGATGACGTGGCCGGCGAAGTCGACACCGCGGTCGACTGGCTGGATGATGGTTTTGCGCGGGTTCAGCGCCAGGCCAAGATTCGGCAGGTAGGCGTTGACCGAGGCCAGCGCCTGCGTCAGCCACTGCGCGGACGGATGCAGGAGGACGAAGTCATCGACGTACCGCACGTAGTGACGCCCTCGCAGGCGGTGCTTCACGTGCTTGTCCAGCCCATCCAGCAGGATGTTGGCGAAGAACTGAGACGACAGATTGCCGATGGGCAGGCCGCAGTAGTCGGGCGCTTCGCCAAGCCGCTTGTGCCTGGGAACCAGCGCCAGGGTGGAGAGGTTGCCGCGCACCTCGACGTCCGGCCTGGGGTCATGGAATAGGATCTGGGCGGCCAGGCTGCGCCACCAGTTCTCGGGAATCTTGCCGCCAACTCGAAGCCAGAGATAGCGCTTGTCGATGCTGACGAAGAAGTTGGCCAGATCCGCTTTCAGGTACATGGCGGGTCGGGACCAGTTCTGCGTAACGCTGCGCACCTTTGCCTCCAGGCGCTGGGCGGCGTAGAGCGTGCCGCGACCGGGGATGCAGGCGCAGGAGTCAGCGACGAACCCTGCCAGGAAGCGGGGGGCGATCTTGTTGTAGAGCAGGTGGTGAACCACCCGGTCTCGGAAGTCGGCCGCCCAGACTTCGCGCGGCTTGGGATGTGTGATCACAAAGCAGATGGAGCGGCCGGGGCGGTATGCGCCGCTCCGGAGCTCATCGTCCAGCTTGGCCAGGTTGCGCTCCAGGTTCATTTCAAAGCGCAGGGCGCTGGCCGTATTCCTTTTGAGCCGGCGGCAGTCAAAATATGCCTGCACCAGCTCCGCGAACGAATGGCTTGAATCCATAGAAACTCCGAGCATGATTTGCGGACGGGACGAACCCGGAACTCGTTGTTGCGGTTCCAGTTGTTGACGTCGCCGTTCTCGAAATTCACCGCCCAGGCGTTGTAGGAGCCGTAGGGCGAGACATCACGCTATCCACGTCGCCCCGCCGAAGGCTTGCCGGATCAGCGGGGAAACTGCGCGGGACCTGGCCGGCCTAAGCCGTCGGTTTCCTCTGATGCGCATATCGGTGGCCTTGTGGGCCAGCGGCGTGACCAGATCAATAAGCGCGTTGGCCCGGGCGCCGTGACGACGGGGCAGCAAGCGCGTTCTCGGAGTGTTTCAGCCATCCAGTGGCTTGGCGTCCGATGCTGTCGGTGAGCGCGATCGCCTCGCCGTATTGCCCGCGAGAGATCAGCCGAAGATCGGCTGCCAGCCGCAGCGACAGGTTCGCCGCCTCTACGCCTTCCCGAAGGATGCGAATAATTGGCGGCCTGTCCGATGCCGAATTGGCCCGATACACGAGCATGACCAGGCCGAAGCACTGCTTGCGCAGGTCGGCCCCAAAGTCCGCCTTGTAATTCCGGGGCATGTTGGCGACCAGCTTTGTTACCAACAGGCTCAGGTCATAGGTAACCTTGAAAATCTTGGTGTCAGTGTGCAGGGCCATGGCATCGGCGGGCTACGCCCGCAAAGGGATAAATTGGTTAAGCGATGATGCTGCGGACGGGACGAACCCGGAACTCGTTGCTGCGGTCCCAGTTGCTGACGCCGCCGTTCTCGAAAAGCACCGCCCAGGCGTCGTAGGAGCCGTAGGGCTTGTTCGTCCAGTACCAGTCGTCCTTGTCGAAGAGGTCCGGGACGTTGATGTAGGCCAGCATTATGTCTTCCTGATCGGGCGCTCGCCAATCGGAATGGCCGTTCACTTCGCCGCGCTCGTCGATGGCTGCGGCCAGATGATCGAACTCCACATCAGCCAGATCGAATTCCTTGCCGCCGGGGATGATCACGTGGTGTACGGCGCCATCAACCAGACGGGAGCCGATGAAAATTCCGCCCTGTTCGGGCCATTCTTGCCCGATGGCGGGCACGGTCATTGCGGTAGCGGTCATGCAAGTCTCCTGCGGGCTGCGCCCGCTTAAGGGGTAAAGGGATCAATAGGTGAATCTGCGGACGGGACGAACCCGGAACTCGTTGTCGCGGTTCCAGTTGTCGACGTCGCCGTCCTCGAAACTCACCGCCCAGGCGCCGTAGGAGCCGGAGGGCGTCGAGGTCCAGTAGGGTTTCGGCTGGAACAGGTGAGGCAGGTTGGCCCCGATGATCTGGAGTTCGCGCTTGGCCGGTAGGTAGAAATCGGCATGCCCATCCGCGCTGTAGGCCTTGGCTGCGCGTGCCGCGGCGTGAGTGCCGTTGTGGCGCAGCAGGTCGTTCGTGTTGACCAGGCCATCCCAGTTGCTTGCCTGGCGCTCGCCGTCTTCCGGCCCCCAGGCGTATGTGCCGTCCAGGTCTTCACTGGCGACAACAAGGCCGTAGACGACTCCGTCATCGCCCAGGATGTCGCCGGCATAGACGCCGCCCTGGCCGGGCAGGTATTCGCCGATCTTGGCTTGGTGGACCGGCGCCGCCGGCCGAGAGGACAGGTAGCTACTCAGGGCGTTGAGCAGGGTGGAAGCAGGGATTTCCAGGCGCAAACCGCCCGGATCCAACGGGATCATGTTGTTCATGGTCTTCCTTGGGGATTTGCCGCGATCGCGGCGAGGGGGGCTACATGGGGCGCAGGAAGCCTTTCGGCGTTCTAGTTCCTGCGCCCTCAATCAAAAGGGATGTCGTCGTCCATGTCTGCCAGGTTGCTGGCAGGAGCCGACTGTTGTTGGGCGGGGCGCTGCTGAGGCGTCGAGCGCTGGGCCGGAGCGGCGCGCTGCTGGCGCGGTGCGTCGTCGTAACCACCGCCACCGCCCTCATCGCGGCCGCCCAGCATTTGCATCTGATCAGCGACGACTTCGGTGCTGTAGCGGTCGGCGCCGGTGTCCTTGTCCTGCCACTTGCGCGTCTTGAGGCGGCCTTCTATGTAGACCGAGCGGCCCTTCTTCAGGTATTCGCCGGCGATTTCAGCCAGGCGGTTGTACATGACGACACGGTGCCATTCCGTTTCTTCGCGCTTTTCGCCGCTGGCCTTGTCCTTCCAGCTCGACGTCGTGGCCAGGGAAATGTTGCAGACGGCCGCGCCGTCGGGGCTGTAGCGGACGTCGGGGTCGCGACCCAGGTTGCCCACCAAAATGACTTTGTTCACGCTGGCCATTACGCGGCTTCCTTGAGCAGTTGGGGGTGGATCTGGTCGAAGTCCTGAATGACTTCGGAAAAGTACTCGCGCGCGGCCTTGACCTTGGCGACCATCTCGCGCTCCTTGTCGAAGTCTCGCTCGATGATCCAGGACGTCAGGCGATGATGCTCGGGGATGTGAGACACGATGTGCATCTGCAGCGGCTCGAAGCCGATCAGGCGTTCCGGCGTGTCTACCAGGGCATAGTTCACCTCCCATTCGTCGGCATCCCACAGCATCATGTAGCCGCGCATCTGCCACTCGTAGCCGCTGTCGATCGCGTCGACCAGCCAGCCGGGGAACGTCTTCGCCGACCACGACGACTTCAGGTCGTGACCGCGCCGGCGCTCTTCGTCGTAGAGATCGCATTCCCCCGTTAGCCATTCGTTGGTGCGGCGTTCGGCGTTCTTCACCAAGGACAGGCCGCGGACGCGGTTCAACAGCCCGATGGAGTCCGGCTCAACCTCCTTGCCTTTCTCCATTTCCTTTCCGGATATCTCGAAGTCGATACCCAAGATCTCCTGCTGGGCCAGTTCGCGGATGTAGGTCTTGGCGCCGACCGACAACACCTCGCCGGCCTTAATCGCCGCCGCAGTGGGAGACGTCATCAGCTTGCCTATGCTGGAGCAGCGGAATTTGATGTCACGCATATTTAACCCCTTGAATTTCGGCGGCGCGCGCCTGGACGAGCGTGGAAAAATCTCGGAAGCCGACCTGATCCCGCTTCGAGTTGAAGATCTTCTGGCCTTCTCGACTCAAGGCGCGGAGATCTTGTTCTGAGTTCGCGGTTTGGAGCTTTTCGGCCCACTCATCCAGTAGGGCGTTCCGGTACGCTCCGGCCCCATCTGTATCGTCGTTCTGCTCAGAAAGTCCGGTGATAGCCTTGAGCGTGTAGCGCTCCAGATAGGTCTTGGTGCTGGCTCGAGCCTGAATGGCATTCTTGGCGCCGCCGGCGTCAGGCGGGCCGCCCATGGACACGCTTTCCTCGTGGCCTCCGACATGCCGCAAATAGCACGTCACTTCCATCCAGTCCTTCTCGTCCCGAGTGAGCTTCCAGGAAGAGGACAGGCCGTGCTTCGAGAGGGCGGGCGTGACAGCGTTCACAACGTCGTGCAGCTCGGCGTAGGACTTCCCCTTGAGGGGACCGTCTGTCACATCCTTACCCTTGATGATCTTGACCGCTTCAGCTTTAAAGGCGGCGAAGGCGGTGTCATATGCCTTCTTGGCTTCCCCCTTCTGCCAGCGGTCCTGCAGATCCATCATCTTTTCGATCTGCTCGAGCTGGGCGCCCTGATTTAGCGCCGCCAGCATCATGCCCATCGGGGAGTTGGCGGCCGGGCCGGCCATGGGTGCGGCGACTTCGCGCGCCGGTGCTTCGATAACGTCGTTCATGGCGTCCTCAGTAGGTGATACGGATGTTGGGGATCAGGCCCTTGGCGATCAGCGTGACCGCCTGCTTGGCGCAGGCCTCGGGCATGCCGCCGGCGGCGAAGGCTTCCAGGGCGGTGCGGTTGATGCTTGCCTTGTGCGCCTTGTCGGCCTCGCGGCGCCTGGCCTCGGCTGCTTCGGCGGCCTGTTCGTCGGCGATGCGCTTGCGTTCCGCCGCGGCGGCTTGCTCGGCAGCCTGGGCCCGGTCCTTCTCGGCCTGCTCAGCTGCCACGCGCTCACGCTCCGCGGCGGCTAGGCGATCAATCTCAGCCTGCTTTTCTGCGGCGACGCGGCGCTCATCGGCAAGCTGGGCGTTCAGGCGGGCTGTTTCGGCTGCCGCCAGCGCTTCAGCTTCGCGGCGCGCGGCGGCGTCGCGCTCGGCCTGGGCCCGCTCGTCGGCTTTGCGCTGCGCCTCCGCGGCCGCTTGGCGGGCGATGCGCTCTTCGCGGTCCTTCTGCTCGCGCGCCGCGGCGTCCGCTCGCAGGCGGTCCAATTCCGCCTGTTCTGCGTCGTACTTCACGCGGGCGGCGAGGCGATCGCGCAGGCTGGTCAATGCCTTGTCCTTCGTCCGGGCGGCTTCCGGCTCGAACTCTTCCCACTCGGGACCGATGGCGACGGCCTCGACCGCTGCGAGGGCGGCGCGGATAGATTCCGCCGGTTCGCCACTGTCCACGACCAGAGCGACGATGCCCTCAATGGCGTCCTTATGCCGCTGCACGCGATCGTCCTCGGCCTGCTCCCAGGCGGTGAGCGGCGCGCGGACCTCTTCTTTCAACGCATCCAGCAGATCCCGCATTCGCTTGCGCTCCGCGTCGATCTTCTTGGGGACCTCCTTCAGCTCGGCAACCAGCTCTTTGCCGATATCGTCCAGCGCGACTTTGGCCTTGCCGACCTTGTGGGCCCGGCTGGCGATCGCGTCGCGGCCTTTCTTGGTCTTCAGGTCCGGCACGTGGCCGGTCACCTCAGCGCGGATCTTGTCCAGCCAGGGATCCAGGCCGCCGGCCTTGGAATAGACGTCCAGGGCGGTTTCCGCCGGCGGCAGCTCGGCAAGTTGGGTTGCTTCGGTCATGTCAGTCCTTCGCGGCGACTGCGGTCTTGCCGCAGCCTTCGCAGGCAGTGAGGGTGGGGGCCGGCTCGTCCAACATGCCGGCGAGGGAGAAGGCCAAGGTCATCAGCAGGGCCATGACGACGCCTTCCCAGTGGGCGCGCAGGAGGCGGCGGATCATTGGGCACCTCGGGCTTTACGGATCACGGCGCGGGCGCGCATCGCCGGGTGGTCGGGCAGCACCCTATCCAGCAGCCGCATGCAGGCCTCTTTGGCTTCCTCGGCGGTGTCGAATTTCTCGAACCACAGGGAGCCGTCGTATGTGCAGTAGGCAGACCACTTGGTACCGGGCCAGACGATGCATTCATGCTGGCCGTGGAACTCAATTCGGCTCGTGCCATCCACACCACTGAAGTCGTAGAACTCGCTGAAAATCACGGTGGGGTCGAACTGCACCTGGTGCGAATCCTCGATCCAGGCCAGGTCAACCGCCTCTTCCAGCGCCTCCAGCAGCTCCGGCGCGGCGGCGATCAGATGCTTGTTGGCCTGCGTAACTGGCCCGGAGTACCAGCCTGTGGCACCGCCTACGTCCATATTCATGACATCGCATACGGCGACGCCCGTCTGGTCAGCTTGCTGCACATACTCGCCGTCGATTTCCCACGGCCCGGGCGTGTGTGTCGTCGTCATTCGTCTCTCCAGCAGCGCGCCATCAAGGCGTCGCCGATCAGGGCAATTGCGTAAAGGGCGGCCACGCCCCAGATGGCGTACGCGGTCATCATTTGCGCGACCTCCAGGCGTCGGCGATGGCCTGCACCAGCAGGACAAAGCCCAGGATTAGGAAGCCGATCATTTGCGACGCCCGAAAGTCACGCGCTGGCCGTCGTCGCACAGGTCGACCAGGTCCGAAACCAGATGGCCCTGGGCCAGCAGCACCCACTGGCGGAAGTGCGCGCCGACCACGGCGAGGTCATCGCCGCGCACCGACGACGCCACGGCCATAGCGAATGCCGTCTCAGCGTTCTGCTGTCCAATGGTGGCCGTGTACAGCGCCTCTGCTGCGCGCTGGCCGGGCTCGTACTGGCGCAGCACCGTCATGTCCCGCACCAGGGCGGCATGCACATCAGCATCCATTTCGCGCAGAGCCGCCATGCGGCGCTGAGCTTGAGTCCTTGCCGGGATGATCGTGGCGGTGCCGCACGGGGTGGCGTAGGCGAGGTTGGCCATGTCAGTTCCGCCCTTCGTTGTCGTAAGTCGCAGCCAGGACACCGGCGCGGGGCGCGGCGGGCATGCGGCGGGCCGCCAGCAGGCGGACGAAGTAATCCGGGATGAGCGCCGCGCGCAGCGCCATGAAGTCCGTGCCCACGTCACACGCGACGCGCAGTGCGGCCCGAGCGGCAGGACTGACCGGGCCGCTGAAGCGGTCACCGAACCAGAACCGACGCTCCTTGAACAGCGCGTCCTGTGCACGCTGGCGGTTTGCCGGGTTCACGCGATAGACCGGATGGCGGTCCCGCGAGTAGTCGCGCACCACGGCGCGCAGCTTCGAGACGTTCAGCAGGTATTCCTGGCCAACTGCGCCGATACGCGCGGCGCGGCGTTTGATGCGGCTTTCGTTCATGGAAGTCTCCAGGCCCCGAATCCCGAGGCGCGCGGGCGCTTAACGTGCGCCGGACTGAATAAGCTCTTGGGGAATTTCGCCCCGGCAAGCCGGGGCAAAGGGATGAAGGGGTTAAGCGATGATGCTGCGGACGGGACGAACCCGGAACTCGTCGTAGCGGGTCCAGTGGTAGACGTAGCCGTACTCGAAATGCACCGCCCAGGCGTCGTCGGAGCCGTAGGGCGTCGAAGTCCACACATCGCTTGCGTCTTCGTTGAAGCCTTCCACCGCGACCACCTGCAGCAGTTCGCGGTGGGACGGCAGGTAGAAGTCAGCCAGACCGTCAGCGGTGTATTCGGATGCGGCTTCGGCAGCTGGGTGGGCGCCGCGCAGCAGAAGCTTGCGGGTGTTCTCGGCGCCATCCAGATCCGAATAGCCCTCCAGCTTGTCGCCGTAGCCGCCGAATTCGAATCCGCCATCCAGTGGCGCGGCGGCGGCGAACAGGTGGCGCCCTTGCGCGGTCTTGCCGATGTAGATGCCGCCTTGACCTTCTGCGTATTGCCCGACCACGAATGCGTTGCTCATTGGTTTCTCCAAGTTCATGAAAAGCCCAGCACTCGGTGAATGGGGCTTCAGATGAAATCTGGGGCAACGCTCCCCTGGCTACTCCCGCTCATCGCGGCTCCAGGTGGGGCGCTGCCCTATCAATCGTCCGCAGGCAAAACAGCTCACTGCTCGCCGCGCCTGGGTCGTTGATGTCCTCGTCGATCTTCTTTCCGGGGCGGAGGGTGAGCCCGGGGCCTAGCCGCGCTGTCGCGCCATTGGCCTGTTCTATCTCTGTGCTGGTTGTTAAAGAGCGGTGGCGCTTCGTCGCGGTGCCGGGCTTAGCCACAAAGCGGTGCGTTGCTGCGTTAGGTGAATATTAGGCGTCGCCTAATGTTCTGTCAATAGGCGACGCCTAATAATTTTCGGGCTGGCGAAGAAAAGCCCGCGCTAGGCGGGCATGTGATTTGGGTGGGAAACCGGAGCCGGCCGGAGAGAGGCTTAGACCGTATGGGCTATCATGCTGAATCGTCTAATTACAAGGTGTAGTAGATGGCTCTCATCACTTGCAAGGAATGCGGGAAAGAGGTCAGCGACAAGGCCAAGGCATGCGCGAGCTGTGGCGCGCCCGTCAAGATATCAATTCCCAAAAAGAAAGCGCACCCGGTGCTGATCGGGGTCGTCACCCTCGGCATCCTTTATTTTGTGCTTGGCGGGGATAAAGGTGATGCTGCCAAGCCAGGTGCGTCCGCCTCCAAAACCGAGGCTTCTTCCTGCAACGCTACGGATCTCACATGCTTGGGCAATGCCGGTGTTGTATCGGCCAGCGTGTACTGCGCTCGAGAAGTCGAGAAGCTGGCAAAGCATGACGTCAAGTGGACGGACAGCTTCCTGGAATCCAAGTTTGACCGATTCCGCTGGAAGGACAAACAGTCCGGAGTGATCACGTATCTGGGTGACAAGGCGCAGTTCCAAAATGGCTTCGGCGCATTCACCACCGTGACCTACGAGTGCGACTTGGCAAAAGACAACAAGACGGTGCTGGCCGTGCGGGCGAAAGAAGGGCGCCTCGATTAAGCCTGCAATGCAGATGCCAGCGCCCAACAAAAAAGCCACCCGAAGGTGGCTGATCGCGCGCGGTGTCCCTTCAGGAAAACCAGCCGAAGCCTTTAGCCATCAGGGCTGCGAGGCCGAGAGCGACCGTAATGAGCGCTCCAAACAGCATTCTGAAATCGTTCCTCGCGTCCGAGCGTAAGCCCCGAACCTCCGTTTTAAGGTCGGAAATTTCGCGTTGGATGAAGTCCGCAGCGGCTTCGAGTTTGGCTACCCGTGCTTCCATTCCGCCATTATCCCCGGGGTCGCGGCCACCTGCAACGGGGATATTAGGGGGGCCACCCCCGCCTTGCAAGGAAGGTTGCGCCTTCAGGCGATCTAAAAGTTGCCTTGTCTCGCGTACGTCCTCGGACTCGATCATAAGCCCTCCCCATCCGGGCCTGGAGTGGAGCGGAGGGTTTCGGCCAAAAGACGCTTGATCAACGTCGCAAGCACGTCGGCCGGAATTGATTTTGAATCGGACTTTACTGCTGCTTCGAGCATAGGCACGACCGCGCTGCCAAACTCAACCACCGCCTCCCGAAGCCTTATGTAATCTTTCGAGATTGCTCGGTAATCGGTGATGAACGTTTGAATGCCCTCGAGAGTCGATGCTATTTGGGCATGTTGATGGGGGGAGAGGCTAGGATCCTCTGCCAAAGCGCGCAAACGTTCGGCCTCGTCGTTCGCGAACGGTTTCGAACTGTTGTTCTGCATAGGAGGTTTGTCCGTCATCCAAATTTGACCGCCTCAATGGAATCTTATCGAGCGCGCACCCACTGCCCGGCCTCGTCGTCCCGCAGCCTGGCGCCCGCCCAGACTACCTGGCCGAGAACCCGCACCGGCGTGCCGTTCTCCAGGGGAATGTCGGAGTAGGCCGGGTTGAACGACCGTGCAACCCAACGCCCGGTCAGCTTGTCTCGTGTCACGGTCTTTACAAGCATCTTGCCGTCATAGTTGATGGCGTAAACACCGCCGGTAGCCACGTCCTGCAGCGTCAGGTTCTCGTTGGGGACGACGAGCAGGGCTGCGCCGTCTCGAATAACCGGCTCCATGCTGTCGCCTTTTGCATACACCACTCGGGCTTTCCCGTTGTCCGCGCCTACCGCCTTGAGGAACGAGCGCCGGAATTGGATCATGCCGGTCTGGTCTTCGCTGTGGTTCTCGATGCCATCGCCCGCCGCCAGGCGCACCTCGGCCAACTCGGGGACCTTCTCAAACCTGTCATTGGCCGCATGCGGCTCGCCGGGCCCCGCATTCGCAACCACGCCGGTCTGGGTGCTGATCCTGATTTTCGGGTTTCGTTCGGCCTGATATGTGGTGTTCCCACCCTCCCAGGGCGCCGGCGGCAAACCCGCGATGCGCATAGGGAACGGGTCGTCGGCGTGATCCATGTCGACCAGACCGCCAGGCTTGTGAGAACGCAAGGGAATGACGTTGGCCGCGGGAGCCGCGGGCGGCGGCGACACCTGAATCCCTAGCTTCATCTGGGCGATCGCGAGCGCTATGGCGCCTTCGAGCGCATTGCGCTGCGACTCTGGTAGGTCGTGAATCTGGTCCTCAGGGATCGTCTTGAAAGGCCACGGCTTGTGCGCAGGCGCCGGCTCCAGAGCTGCTGGCGCTCCCATATCCGGCCAGGACTTCAGGCCCCAATGTTCCGGGCCCACAACGTCCGAAAAATACCGCCACATCTCCGGCAACTTGTCTTTGGAGATGGACCCCTTCTTGATCCAGTCATGGATTGAGGGTGGCCTGACATTGAAATGACGTGCGATCGCCGCCTGCGAGGGCGCGGCCCCGCTGGCGATCTTCTTTTCAATGGCTGCCTTAATGGCAGCTCCGAGGTCAGTTCCATTAAGCATTGCCTAACTTTCGCCTTGTAGAGCCGCATTAGGCAATTCCTATTGACAAGCATTAGGCGACGCCTAATAATGCGGCATGGACATGAAAAAACGACACGAATCCCTAGCCCGAGCATGCGATATCGCGGGCGGCCAGGCCGCCCTTGCTCGCATCCTCAAGGTGACGCCTGTCAGCGTTCATGAATGGGTCAACCTCAAGCGGCCGCTCCCCTCCGAGCATTGCCCGCTGATTGAAGAGGCCACTGGCGTGCGCTGCGAAGAACTGTTGCCCAGCTTCCGATGGGACGTGCTTCGCAAGCCGAAGCGGCAGCGACGAGTAGAGGCGACTGCGTCATGAGGTCAATGCACCGTGGCGCTCTCTCTGCCGTCCGTCGCCCACGCCATGCGATCACGCTCGGCGCACAGCTCCTGAAACAAATCCATGACGGCTTTCTCGCTCGGGTCTTCAAAGATCCGGCGGGCCAAGTCCTGGGCACTGATCAACAACTTTTCCGTTTCGGTCACGAAACACACCTCGCTCTTTGTTCATAAGGAAGTACTCGATGAGCACCACCCAACCAGTATCCGGCGATAGACAGGAAAGCACCCGCAAGACCGGCGCAAGGTATTTGGCCGAGGTCTTGCAGCGACTTGCAACGACGACGCAGGATCGTGCAGCAGCTTGCATGGGCATGGATGCCAGCACGCTCAGTCGCTTCAAGGCCGAGCATCTGGAACGCGCTTGCCAGTTGTTAGCCGCCGTGGGACTGCAGGTCGCGCCTGCGGACGCCGTAGTGGTGAGCCGGGACGATCTGCAGGCGTTGAAGCGCATGGCCTACAAGTACCTGCAAGCCGAAATCGAATCAGAGGAGCGGCACTGACATGGCCGACATCACCCTGGTCCGCCAGCAGTCTGGCGACGCGTCCGAGCAGGAGAAGGAAGCCGCCCGCCGGATGATCTTCGGCATGGTCGATGGCCTGGGTGAGCGCGGTCGCAAGCAATGGCGCCGCCTGTGGAACCAGATCGTTCGGCTGGAGCCGGGCGAGATGATGTCTATCACGACGCACAAAGAGCGCACCGGCTGGTACCACCGGAAGCACATGGCACTGGAGTCTGCCCTGTTCGAGGCTCAAGAGCGTTTCGAGGAATTCGAAGCGTTCCGCGCCTGGCTCAAGACGGGCAGCGGCTTCGTGGACTGGTACCCGGGTCCGAAGGGCGGCGTTATTCCGGTGCCGCGGTCGATCAGCTACGCGAAGCTGGAGCAGGCCGACATGGAGCAGTTCCATGATGACGCCGTTGCCTTCCTGCGCACCGCGCACGCTCAGAAAACCATGTGGCCGCATCTGCCGCCGGCGCGCGCCAGCGAGATGCTGGAGCTGGTCTTGCAAGGATTCGGCGAATGAAAGGCCGCAACCCCACCGCAGAGCAAAAGCGCTTCTGGGACATGCTCGCCTCGAACATTGGCTGCGTCGCGTCGCGCATGGATGGCTTCTTCGATAGCCAATGCTCGATCCATCACATCGACGGTCGCACTAAGCCGGACGCGCACTGGCTCGTCCTGCCGCTATCGGCCGGCAATCACCAGGATGGCACTGGCGCGCCTGGCCGCATCGCTGTGCATCCCTGGAAGGCGCGCTTCGAGACCCGCTACGGCCGCCAGCGGGATCTGCTGGTCTGGTGCATCGAACAACTGCAGGACCAAGGATTGGAAGTTCCTGATGGCGCGTTGCGCGCCGCGGGGATGCTGGAGCACGCATGAATTACTACAGCCACAACATCGGCGACTACGCCCAGGCCACGATGCACCTGAGCCTGGTTGAAGACGCCATCTACAGCCGCCTGCTGCGCCGGTACTACGCCGAAGAGGCGCCCATCGTTGACGACCTGCAGCAGGTATGCCGCTGGGTCGGCGCGCGCACCGAGGAAGAGCGAGAAGCCGTCACACAGGTCCTGACGGAATTCTTCACCCTGGCTGAGGGGCATTGGCACAACAAGCGAGCGGACGTGGAAATCGCTGCGTATCACGTCAAGGCGGACACCGCGAAAGCGAACGGTAAGCGGGGAGGGCGCCCCAGGAAGGAATCCGGAAACCCAGAAAAACCCAGCGGGTTTTCCGTAGGTTCCGAAACCGAACCGAACCCTAACCCAGAAGAAACCGGATCGAAAGCTAACCAAGAACCAAGAACCAAGAACCAAGAAACAGAAGAACACCCCCCTACCCCCCGCAAGCGGGGGAACGGATTCGACGCATCCGCCATCGACCTGCCCGACTGGCTCGACCGTGAAGACTGGCAAAGCTGGGTTGCTGACCGAAAGGACCGCAAGAAGCCGGTGACGGAGGAGGGCGCCAAGCGCCAGCTGCAGCAGCTTGCCGACTACCGGGCCGAAGGTCACCCGCCGCGCGCCGTGATCGCCAACAGCATCGCCGGCGGATACCAGGGGCTCTTCCCGCCGAGGGCGCAGGCGCGAGCCAGCCCGCCTACCGCGGCACAGCGGCGGGCCGCGTGGTCGTCTGAGTTGCGAGATGTGCTGGCCGAGGGCCAGGAACGAAGGGAAATTGACATGGGGGTGATCGATGCAAGTAGCTAACGCTCAGACCGGTTTGGGCGCCCTCGTGGTGAACGAGATGCACCTGCTGTACGGCGCCAAGTTCGCCCAGCAGTGGGAAGGCCTCACGCCGCGCGAGTTGAAGGATTCGTGGAATCAGAAGCTGGCCGGCCTGGATGAGGCTCAGGTTCGACGTGGGTTGGTTGCCTGCCTGACCCGCGAATGGCCGCCCACGCTGCCCGAGTTCGTCAAGCTGTGCTGCCCCTGGATGGCGCCCGAGGTGGCTTATCACGAGGCGGTGCGCGGGATGTCCGCCCGTAAGCGGGGCGAGATCGGCATCTGGTCGCACCCGGCAGTGTACTGGGCCGCCGTCGGCGTCAGTACTGTGGATCTGCTATCCAGCACGTATGGCGCGATCAAGGCTCGCTGGGAGAAGACCTTGAGCGACGAGCTGGCGAAGGGCGCGTGGCCGGACATCCCCGAGCCGCGCCAGGCGCTGCCCGCTCCGGGCCAAACCCTGGCGACCAAGGCGGAAGCCGCGGCCGCGCTGAAGAAGATGGGAGCGGACAAGGCTCTGGACCAGTCCGGCCGCAACGCACGTCGCTGGATCGAAAAGTGGGACGAACGCATCGCCAAGGGCGAGCAGCCCACACCCGCCATTGCAGCAATGCTCAAGCGTGCGAAGGGCGAGATCGGCGAGGTGATGGCATGAATCGCGCATTTGCCTTGGGTCGCCTGAAAACAGGCCAGCTCAACAAGACCGAACAGGCCTATGCCAACTACCTGGGCCAGCTGCAGGCGGTGGGCGGGATCCTCTGGCACAAGTTCGAGGGGATGAAGTTCCGCTTGGCGGACAACACGTTCTACACCCCCGACTTCGCAGTGATGGCGCCTGACGGCCAAATCGAACTCCACGAGGTGAAGGGCTTCTGGCAAGACGACGCACGCGCCAAGATCAAGATCGCGGCCGACATGTACCCGTTCAAGTTCATCGCTGTAAAGGCACGCGCCAAGAAGGACGGCGGCGGCTGGTCCGTGGAGGAATTCTGATGGTTGATCTGTGCAAATGGCAGATGCGCGACCCGATGCTGGTTCTGATGAGCAAGCAGCAAGCGGCAATCAACCGGTCCTGCGATGGCTGCTCAAACGCCAAGCCGGTCCTGACGCCGTTCGGCGACACGATGATGCGCTGCCTGAAGGGCAAGCCCTATGGGAAGAAATGCA
Source organism: Achromobacter sp. NPDC058515 (assembly GCF_042721735.1). Lineage (NCBI taxonomy): Bacteria > Pseudomonadati > Pseudomonadota > Betaproteobacteria > Burkholderiales > Alcaligenaceae > Achromobacter > Achromobacter sp. NPDC058515. The sequence goes on along the minus strand of NZ_JBHXNI010000004.1, from coordinate 125,842 downwards.
AACAGTACGAGGTGGCCGATGAGTAGGCTGACGGGGGATGACTATTTGTGGAACTGGGCGCGGTGGACCTGGTCCGGCGCCACGGTGGGCAACATGGAGGCCTATGTGTCCTGGGAAGACGATCCCAGGCCGATTCTTCACGACCACGCCCTGGTGGTGGAGGCCATGCACGCGGCGCTCCCGTGGCATGAGCGCATGATCGTCATCGCCGAGTACCCGCAGAAGAACGCCATGTTCGGCGGCCTGGACCCGAAGGCCCGGCGCAAGGCGGCGCGCGCATGGATCGCCGGCACAACCGGTGTGGCTCTGACCGAGACCGAATACAAGCTGTACCTGGGCCTGTTCCGCGGCCAGGTCGAAAGGAGGCTGGCGTGAAGTACGCGCACGAGGTGATGGATCTGATGGCAGCTTACCCGGAGCGCCGATTCAAGATGCGGCAGATTATCAACCACGTTGCCCCGCGGGCAGACCAGCGTCAAAGGGCGGTGGTGCGGACTGGGGTGTGGCGCGTCTTGCTCACGCTAGAGGAAACGGGGCACATCGCCAGTTCACGCGAGGAGGTGGCCAACGGCGCTCACGCGGAGTATTGGTGGAAAAGCATAACATCGGCTCCTGGAAAAGCATCTCAGAAACCATCACAATACGTCCGGGCTCTTGCGCCCTGAAGAACTGAAGCCCCGGCCACGCGCTGGGGCTTTTGCATTGGAGCCGCCATGTTCTATCGCTGCACCCATGCAGACGGCCGAGTCGTCCTCACCGACGAGATCGAAGGCCATAGCGCCTCTCCCGTCCCTGGCAGCACATGGCAGGAGGCCCGCGACCGAATTGACATGGGCCGGCTCTCCTACGTTCCCGGCCACGGCTGGTACTGGGACACCTGCCTCACGAAACAGTAATACCCCCATGAGTCGCCGCAGCCGGCCCGGCGTCCGCGCAGGGGCAAATGCGCGGGACACTTCTACCGGTCTTGTCGCCGGCGGCCGGCATGACGAGAACCGCGGCGCCCAGCTCGCCAAGCGAGTAGCCGGATGGGGGCAATCGAGAATTCCATGACTGAAGCAAAGAAGAAGCCTGACTGGGAGCGGATCGAATCCGACTATCGCGCCGGCCTGCTGTCCGTGCGCGAGATCGCCGCGTCGCAAGGCGTGTCCCATGTGGCCATTGCCAAGCGCGCGAAGAAGGAAGGCTGGGAGCGAGACCTAAACGTCAAGATTAAGGCGAAGGCTGACGCGCTGGTTACCAGCCGCACGGTTACCAAGGAAGTTACCAGCGAGCAGGCGGTAACCGACCGGGCGATCGTCGAGGCCAACGCCGAGGTCATCGCCAATATCCGGCTGGGTCACCGCAGCGACATCCGACGCGCCCGGACCCTCTGCATGTCCCTGCTCGACGAGCTGGAAGCGGAGACCGGCGACATCGCCCTGTTCCGCGAGCTGGGGGACATCCTCCGCAGCGAGGACGACAAGGGTCAGGACAAGCGGAACGACGTTTACCAGAAGGTGATCTCCAGCGCGGGCCGAATCGACAGCATGAAGAAGCTGGCCGAGACGCTGAAGAACCTGGTCGGCATTGAGCGGGAAGCCTACGGAATCGTCGAGGCCACCAAGCTGGAACTGAGCAACCCGGACGGAAGCCTCGCGCAAAAGGGGCGAAGCCTCGCGGACTTCTACAGGGATAGCGGTGTTCCAACTCAACCCGGCGCTGAATGACTTCTGGCGCACGCCAAAGCCGTACAAGCTGCTGAAGGGTGGCCGGTTCTCATCCAAGACCCAGGACGCCGGCGGCATGGCTGCGTTCCTGGCGCGCAACTACTCGGTGCGGTTTCTGTGCCTGCGCCAGTTGCAGAACCGGATTGCCGACTCCGTCTATACGGTCGTCAAGGAAAAGATCGAAGCGGCCGGCTGGCGCGACGAGTTCGACATCGGCGTGTCCACCATCCGGCACAAGCTGACCGGGTCGGAGTTTCTGTTCTACGGCCTGGCCCGGAACATCGAGGAAATCAAGGGTACGGAAGGCGTCGACGTCTGTTGGATCGAGGAAGGCGAGGGCCTGACCGAGGAGCAGTGGTCAATCATTGACCCGACCATCCGGAAGGAGGGCGCCGAGGTCTGGGTGCTGTGGAATCCGCACCTTATCACTGACTTCGTTCAGGCCAAGCTGCCGGCGCTGCTGGGCGATGACTGCATCATCAGGCACATCAACTACCCGGACAACCCGTTCCTGTCGGCGACTGCCAGAAGGAAGGCGGAGCGGCTGAAAGAGGCGGATCCGGATGCATACCGGCATATCTACCTTGGGCAGCCACTTTCTAGCGACGATGCCTCGGTCATCAAGTTCCATTGGATCGAGGCCGCGGTTGATGCGCACCAGAAGCTCGGGATTGAGCTTGGCGGCGCGCGGACGGTCGGCTATGACGTGGCCGACTCCGGCGCCGACAAGAACGCCTGCTCGGTGTTCGACGGCGCCATCTGCTGCGAGCTTGACGAGTGGGCGGCACCCGAGGACGAACTGAATCAGTCGACGAAGCGCGCCTGGGCACACGTCCGAAACGGCATCCTGGTGTACGACTCCATCGGTGTTGGCGCCCACGTCGGCTCAACGCTGGCGGATGCCGGGATCAGGGCGGGCTATCACAAGTTCAATGCCGGCGGCGCGGTCATCAGCCCCGACAGGGAGTACGCGCCGAAGATCAAGAACAAAGAAAAGTTCGAGAACCTGAAGGCGCAGGCTTGGCAGGACGTCGCCGACCGGTTGCGGAACACCTACAACGCGGTGACGAAGGGGATGGTGTTCCCCCCTAGCGAGCTAATCAGCATCAGCAGCGGCATCGCCAAGCTCGAGCAGCTGAAGATTGAACTGTCGGCGCCGCGCAAGCGGTACAGCAAACGCGGTCTGGACATGATCGAGACCAAGGAAGAGATGGCCCGGCGCGGCATTCCGTCGCCCAACCTGGCCGACTCTTTCATCATGGGCGCCTGCCCGCACCTAATTGAGCGCAAGCGCGGATTCTTCGGATGAATTTCTTTCGCAAACTGTTCGGGCCGCGTCAGGAGGCAGCGCCGGCGTTGAAGCCGCGCGGCCTTTTTTCCACGCATCGGCATCCGCTGGGCGACAAGGTCGAAGCGCGTTTCGAGATGCCTGCCTTCGAGCAGCCCACGGGCGCGCCCACGGTCGCGTCCGACAACGGCTACATCGGCGAGCGCCCGACGCCCAAGACTGCCAGCTTCACGCCGGTCAACGAGGCGCAGCTGGGCTTCTACGCGGCGGGCAGCATCTTCATCGGCTACCAGGCCTGCGCGATGCTGGCGACGAACTGGCTGATCGACAAGGCGTGCAACATGCCGGCGCGCGATGCGGTGCGCAATGGCTACCTGTTGACGTGTGGGTCGGACGCTGTCTCGGCCCGCCTGATGGCCGGCGACAAGAAGTACGCGGTCAAGCGCCACCTGCGCGAGCTGGTGCACTTCGGGCGCGTGTATGGCGGCCGCATCGTGCTGTTCGATGTCGAGGCGGCCAACCCCGAGGAGTATTACAAGGCGCCGTTCAACCTGGACGGCGTGCAGGCCGGCACGTACCGGGGCATGTCCCAAATCGATCCGAACTGGGTCACACCGGTGCTGACAGAGGACAACCTGAACGACCCGGCCAGCCAGAGCTATTACGAGCCGACGTTCTGGAAGATCAAGGATCGGGTCTATCACAAGTCCCACCTTCGGATCTTCGTGCCGTACCCGGTGCCGGACTACCTGAAGCCGCATTACCGCTACCTGGGCGTGAGCGTGCCTCAGCGCATGATGGAGCGGGCCTACGCGGCGGAGCGCGCCGCCAACGAGGGGCCGCAACTGCTCATGACCAAGCGGCTGACGTCGCTGAATGTTGGCGATGCCGCCCTGACCAACCGCGAGGCGCTGGAGAAGAACTTGGCGGAGTGGGTGGCCTTCCGTGACAACTACGGCGTGCGCGTCGGTGGAGCGGAAGAGACGATCCAGCAGTTCGACACCGCGCTGGGTGACGTGGACACGGTCATCATGACCCAGTACCAGCTGGCGGCGTCCGTGGCGAATGTCCCCGCGACGAAGCTGCTGGGAACTCAGCCCAAGGGCTTCAACGCCACCGGCGACTACGAGCAGTCGGTGTACCGGGAAGACCTGGAGAGCATCCAGTCCAACGACATGACGCCTCTGCTGGAGACGCATTACCGGCTGCTGGCCAAGTCCGAGGGCATCGCGCTTCCGGCCGAAATAGCCATCCAGTGGATGCCGGTGGACAGCCCGACCGCCAAGGAATGGGCCGAGATCGACAAGATCAAGGCAGACCGCGACGCCGCGCTGTTCAACACGGGCGCGATCGATGCGGAGGACATCCGCGACCGCCTGCGCGAAGACCGCGAGGGCGATTACCACAACCTTGAAGACGCCGAGTTCGTAGATGCCGAAGAAAATGGTCACGAAGCGGCGCCAGGCGTGGGGGCAGCAACAACAGGCCAGCCAGTTCAAGGGCGCGGCGCTGGCGTACCCGGTCGCCGTTGAGGGCCGGTACCGGGCCAGCATGGAGTCGCTGATTGACGGCATGCTGGCTGAGTACGACAAGGCACTGCGCGCGCTGTACCGCTCGAATCCCGAGATCACCCAGGACGAGAGCGTCACGACCCAGGCGCGGCGCATCCTGGGCGAGCTGGGGCGGAAGTGGAGCAAGGCCTTTGCCGAGAAGGCTGGCCCGCTCGCGAACCGCACGATCGGCCAGGTCGACCGATTCTCCAAACAGAACCTGGGCGCGTCGCTGCGGGATATGTCGGGCGGCCTGACCATCAAGACGTTCCAGATGCCTGCCGGCCTGTACGACAAGGTCCTAGCCAGCACCGCGGAGAACGTCGGGCTGATCAAGAGCATCCCGGCGCAGTTCCAGGACCGGATCCATGGCATCGTCATGCGTTCGATCCAGTCAGGCGGACAGGGATCGAGCCAGATCTTCGACGAGATCAAGAGCCTGAACCAGGTCACGCGCAACCGCGCCAAGCTGATCGCGGTGGACCAGACGCGCAAGATCACGTCTGCCATGAACGAGGAGCGGATGAAGGCCGCCGGCGTCAAGCAGTTCGAGTGGATACACAGTGGCGGTGGCGCGGAGCCCCGCTCACTGCACGTCCAATACAACGGGCAGACGTTCAGCATGGACAACCCGCCCGTCATCGACAAACGGACGGGGCAGCGCGGCTTCCCTGGCGAGCTGATCAACTGCCGGTGCCGCATGCGCCCGGTCATCGACTTTACCGAGTACCTCGATGAGCAAGCGACAAACTGACGTCAACGGCTACCTGCTGGTGCGCGACAACCCGATCACGAAGGTCGGGGTTTTTCCGTACCTGGGCCGGGAGATCGGCGGGCCGGACGCTGACCGGATCTACCAGGTTTATCGGCCCCAGGAAGAGCTGGAGAACCCGGAGACGATCGCCTCGGCCAACCTGGTGCCCTGGATCGACGAACACGAGTTCCTGGGCGTGGAAGGGACGCCGGCTGAAAAGAAGGGCGTGCAGGGCACCACGGGCGAGACGGCGCGCTTCGAGTACCCGTACCTGCGCAACAGCATCCGGGCCTACTCGGATTTCATGAAGAACCTGATCGACCGCGGCAAGGTGGAGCTTTCGCCCAGCTATCGCTGTCGATACGAATTCAGCGAAGGCGTGTTCGATGGCCAACGGTACGACGCCATCCAGCGCGACATTCGCTTCAATCATCTGGCATCCGTGAAAGAGGGCAGGACGGGGCCGGACGTGGCTGTACAGGACTGCCTCACCATCACCTACGACTCAGCGGAGTTCATCAATATGGAAATCACCCCCGAAATGGAACAAGCATTCCGGGCGTTGATCGAGAAAATCTTGGCGGAAAAAGCTGCCGCTGTCTCGGACAACGACCCGAATAAGGAGGCTGTCACGGACGCGGAAGCGCCGGCGGCCCCCGGCGCCGTCACGACGGAAGAAAAGGACGCCGTCGAGGAAACCGCCGCGGCTGCCGAGCAGGCAACCAGCGCCGTCGAGACGGCCACGGCCGCGATCGAAGAGGTCACGGCTGCCCTGGAGGAAGTCGAGGCTGCTGCCGAAGCAGTGAAGGCCGCGCCGACCGCCGACAGTCGCAAAGCGCTGGACGCCGCCATGGCCAAGCTGGGCGCCGCCAAGAATAAGATCGCCGCGCGCGCTGCGGACGCCCAGGTCATGGGCATGATTGGCACGCTGCGCACCGAGATCAAGGCCAATGACGCCGCCGCGGTGATCAAGCGGATTGCCGACCGCGACGCTCTGGTCAAACGCGTGACCCCGTTCATCGGCGCCTTCGACAGCGCGATGCTGACGTCGGAGGATCAGGTCGCTCGCTACGCCGTCAAGAAGCTGGGCCTGAAGGCGCAGGACGGTGCCGAGCTCGCGGTGCTGCAGGGCTACCTGCAAGCCGCCAAATCCGACGCCGAGAAGATCGTCGGCGATTCCAAAACCGTGCGCGCCGAAGACACGGCCGCCAAAGTCTGGGGCGAAAAGCAATGATCCCGAACACCGCACGAACCTACCTGCTGTCCGGCATCCCGGGCAATATCAGCCATGACGGCCCGACCCGCGCCGCCTCGGCCGTGATCGACTCGGCAACCGAGGCGAACAACATCTTCGGCCGCGCCTTCACGTACAAGGCCGGCACGGACGACGTCGAGGTCGGCGGCGCTGGCGCCTTCGCCGGCATCCTGATCAACCCGAAGGCGTATGCGATCGACACCGACTACGCCCGCAACGCCACTGTCGGTGAATTCCTGACCATGGGCGAGGTCTACGTCCAGCTGGGCAACGACGGCAACATCGGCGACCCGGTGTCGTTCAACACGACCACCGGTGTGATCTCCGCCGGCGAGACCGGCACCGTCATCCCCGGCGCGCACATCGCCCGCCACGAACCCAGCGCCGAGACCCCGCGTCTGGCGGTGATCGCCCTCAATGGCCTGGTGGTCCTGCCCACCCCGGCCGGCGCCTGATCGGAAAGGAACCAGAAATCATGGCAAAAACTCAATCCAAGGTGCACATGCACATGAGCGGCCGCTTGGCCCTCTCGCGCGGCGCCGTCAAGCTGGGCAGCGATGCCAAGATCGGCTTCGAAGACCTGGAGAACCTGGGCGTCGGCGTGCGCGCGATGGACTCGGCCCTGACCGGCCCGGCCGTCACGAACGGCGCGATGCTCGCGCACATGCTCCAGACCTGGCTGCCCGGCACGCTGCGCGTCGTGACGCAGGTGCGCAACATCGACGAGATCGCGGGCATCACGACGGTCGGTCGCTGGGAAGACGAGCTGATCAGCCTGCGCGTTGCCGAGCCGGCCGCCAAGGCTGAGCTGTACGGTGACTCGACCAACATCCCGCTGGCCGACTACCGCCAGTCCATCGAATCGCGCGGCATCGTGCGCTTCGAACAGGGCTTCCAGGTGGGCAAGCTGGAAGACGCCCGCCAGGCCGCCATCGGCTACCAGACGGCGGACGAGAAGCGCCGCGCCGCCACCGAGTCGCTGGACATCAGCCGCAACCAGGTGGGCTTCTACGGCTTCAACCAGCCCGACACCAACGTGTACGGCCTGCTGAACGACCCGAGCCTGCCGGCTTTCGTGTCCGCGACCACGCCCTGGCTGACCGCGAACTTCGACCAACTGGTCGCCGAGTTCACGGGCATGTATAACCAGCTCGAAACCCAGATGGGCGGCGAGCTCAAGGACACGGCGCGCCTGGTCCTGGTGCTGCCGACCGGCTACCGCTCGATCTTCAGCGTGTACAGCCCCGCGGCCTCGGGCATGACGTTCCGCCAATGGCTGAACGAGAACTTCCCGAACGTGCGTGTGGTGACGACCGCCGAGTTCAAGGACGCCAACGGCGGCCTGGACGTGGCCTATCTGTTTGTCGAGAACGCCGCGGATCAGGACGAGTCGGACATCACCGGCGCCAGCCTGATCCAGGCCGTTCCGGTGCGCTACCAAGTCCTGGGCAGCGAGAACCGCATCAAGGGCTACATCGAAGACGCCATCAACGCCACGGCGGGGATTTTCATCCTGCGCCCCTGGGCGTTCGCGCGCCGGACCATCAGCGCGTCCTGATCGTCGCGTACTGAACAGAGGGCCGGGGAAACCCGGCTCTTTTCATTTCTGGAGTCGAAATGTCTCGCATCTATATCTACAGCACGCTCAGCAACGACCAGCGCTACCAGCTCAAGAACGGTCGTTCGGTCCTGATCGCTGGCAAGGCCAACGTGGCCAACAAGCAGTTGGTGACGCCCAAGGGCATGGCCACCGCCATCACCGAAGACGAGTTCAACCTGCTGCAGGAGAACATCGTGTTCAAGGCTCACTTCAAGAACGGCTTCGTGGCGGCCAGCCGCGACAAGTCGGACGCGGAAGCGTTCGCCGCGCGCGAGCTGGCGCCCATGGACAAGTCCGCCCAGGACACCCCGGAAACGGCCAAGAAGCGCAACGCCGGCGGCGCCAAGGTCAAAGACGCCGAGGCCTGACATGGACTTCCCGCTGGCGAAGTTCCGGATCCTGTTCCCCATGTTCATCGCCGTCCCCGATGAGGTGGTGCTGGCCGTGGCGGAATGGGCGCAGTGCTACACCAGCGGGCGCGGCTGTCAGTGCAACGAGCAGCTGTGGATGCTGATCACCGCCCACCTGCTGCAGCTGCGGCTGAATGCCGAGGCGGGCAACGGCGGCGCGCCAGGCGCGCTAGCCTCGGCCACCATCGACAAAGTGAGCGTGTCGTTCCAGGCGCCGCCGGCGACCGACTCTTGGTCGCATTGGCTGAACCTGACGCCCTATGGCCAGCAGTTCCTGGCGCTGTCCAAGAGCTGCGCGGCCGGCGGGCTATATGTCGGCGGCCTGCCCGAGCGCGCGGCGTTTCGCAACGTGGGCGGCCTGTCCATCCGCGGGGGAAGGTTCCGATGAAGGTGGTGCGCAAGGGGGGAACGGAGAAGCTGAAGGCCACGCTCGCAGATGTGAGCAGCAAGCAGATTCGAACCGGGATTTTCCCGGAATCCGTGTATCCCGACGGCACTCCGGTTGCATACGTACTCGCCATTCAGGAATGGGGTTACCCGCAAGGAAACATCCCCGCGCGCCCCGTCATGCGACCGACGGCTGAGCAGAAGAAGGCGGAATGGGGCCGGCAGATCGCCGGTGCTGTGCGCGGCGCCATCGATGGGAAGGTCAGAATCGATCAGGCATTTGATGCATTGGGAGCCCGGGCAGCCGGGGACATAGCCAGAGCGATCTCGTTACTGACCACGCCTCCGCTCAAACCGTCGACGCTCGCCGCACGCCAGTCAAGAAAGAAGACCCCTGGGGTATCCAAGAAGCCCCTGGTCGACACCGGCCAGATGATCCAGTCCGTCAGCCACGTCGTGGAGGATAAATCGTGATTCCAGGAATCAACCTGCTTGGCCTGGCGGCCGGCGTTATCTCGCAACAGTCGCCGGCGTGGCTCAAGTTCAAGGGACGCACCGAGAACGCGCGCGGGCAGTGGGTCAACGAGTACGAGCTGCCCCAGCCGATCCAGGGTTCCTGGCAGCCGGTGAGCGAGTCGACGATCCGCGACCTGGGGCTGGACACCGCCAAGCGCTACTTCAACCTGTACACGTCCCACCCCGTGGAGAACGTGCAGCGCGGCGCGGCGCCGGACCAGCTGATCTATGGCGGGCGCCGGCATGACGTGGTGGGCGGTGCCGACTGGTACACCCAGGACGGCTGGCGCGGCATCCTTTGCGTCGACGTGGGGCCAGCATGAAACAGAAGCAGCTTGAAGCCACCGTCCGGGCCGCGCTGCTGCAGCTGCTGGCCGAGCAGGGCATCAGCCTGCCGGTGCTGGCGGCGTTTCAGCCGACCAAGCAGGGCCGAGTCGACGACGGCATCTACTTTTTTCCGGTCGGCCGGGGTAAGCGCGGCTGGCAGTCGCGCAAGTACCGCGATGACGGCGGCGCGCTAACGGCGACGGAATCCCAAATTAACGAGTCGATGTACCAGTTCCAGGCCTTCGTCGAGGACGACCTGAACGCACCGGAGCAGCTTCTGGCCTCCGACGTCCTGTCGGTGGTACGCGGCGTGCTGCAGTCCATGAAGTTCACGCAGGCAATGACTGCCGCCGGGATTGGCGTGCAGCGTGCGACGGACATCGTGACGCCGTCGTTCGTGAACGACCGGGACAACTTCGACTTCAACCCGAACTTCACCGTCATCTTCACCCACCACCGCAACATCACCCAGGCCACGGCACACATTCAACAGGTTGCGCCGGGCATCCATCGCATTTGAGGAAAAAGACATGTCCATCAAGATGACTCGCTACGTCCGGATCATCAGTGCGGTGATCGGCGCCAATGCCGTCGCCCAGCAGCAACTGACCGGCCGGCGCTTCACCACTGACCCGCGCGTGCCTGTCGGCCAGATCGTCTCGGTGCGCCCGGGTGGTGCGGACGATTATTTCGGCTCGGACTCGCCCGAGGCGGCGTTCGCCCGCCAGTATTTCTCCTACGTCAGCCCGGCCCCTGCCTCGCAGGCGCCCGAGCTGCAGTTTGCTGCGTTCCCGGACGTCGCTCGTCCCGGCCGCGTGTACGGCTACCGGATCTCGGCCAGCCTGGCCGACTTCCAGGCGGTCACGGCCGGCGCCATGAACATCAAGGTCGGCGAGTTCTCCTACGCGCTCACCGGCGTCAACCTGTCGACGACCACAAGCCTGACGAATGTGGCGCAGCTGGTCACGGCCGCGATCGCCACGGCGGCCACCGCCCAGACCGGAACCGCGGCGACGGTAACCTATGACGCGATCGCGGGATCGTTCACGGTCGCGTCCGCTGCGACGGGCCCGGGTGCTGTTGTCGTGTCGCCGGCCACCGGCAGCGATATCGGCGCGATGCTGGCGCTGCAGGGTGCCCAGGCCATCAGTTCGCCCGGCTCCGTTGCCATGACGCCGCTCGAGGCCTTCCGCGCGGCTGAGAACGTCACGGATTCGTTCGGCTCGGCGTCCTTCGGCGCCGCAGTGGACCTGGAAGACGCGATCCCGCTGGCGGAGTACGTCTCCGGCGAGAACGTGAAGTATCAGATGTACTGGTCTGTCGACTCGGTGACGGCCGACGCCTGGAACGCGGCCATGATTGGCACCGCCTCCAACGGCTTGGTCCTGAACGGCACGGCGGGCGAGTACAAAGAGGCGCTGCCGATGGCCGTGATGGCAGCGACGGACTACGACCGCACCAACGCCACCATCAACTACATGTTCCGCCAGTCGGGCGTAACGCTGACGGCGGACGTGTCGGACGACCAGATGGCGGATTTCTACGACGCCCGCCGCGTGAACTACTACGGACAGACGGCCAGCGCTGGCCAGCGCATCGCATTCTTTCAGCGCGGCTACCTGATGGGCGGCGCGACGGCGCCCCTGGACATGTCCGTGCATGCCAACGAGCAATGGCTCAAGGCTTACATGACGGCCCAGCTGATGAGCCTGCTGCTCACCACGAACAAGATCCCGGCCAACAACGACGGCCGCGGCATGGTCATGGCGATCATCCAGGGCGGGGTCAACAAGGCGCTGACCAACGGCACGATCCTGATCGGCAAGACGCTGACGGAGCTGCAGAAAGTTGCGGTCACCCAGCTGACCAACGATCCCCTGGCCTGGCACGACGTGCAGGACAACGGCTACTGGTGCAACGTCAGCATCGAGCAGGAGACGGGCGAGTCGGGCGTGACCGAGTACACGGCCAAGTACACGCTGGTCTATTCGAAGGGCGACATGGTCCGCAAGGTCGACGGCTCGCACAACCTGGTCTGACCGGGCAAGACAACATTTCGGGCGGCCTGCGGGCCGTCTTTCTTTTGAGGATCAGACATGTACGATACTTCCGCTATCGGCGTAGCCGTGCGCTGCGTGGCCAGCGAGTCCTTCCCGTCCGGATTCACCATCACCGCCTTTGCGGATGATGCCGATCCGTTCGACATCCCGGCGATCGACATCGCCACGCCAGCCATGAACGTCAACGGCGATCTGGTGGTCTTCAGCGCCCCGACGCCGATCACGATCACCCTGAACGTCATCCCGGGCAGCGAAGAGGACAACAACCTTGCCGTCATCTTCGAAGCGAACCGCGCCGCCAAGAACAAGCGGCATGCGCGCGACGAGATCACGCTGGTGGCGACCTACCCCGACGGCGCCAGCCTTTCCTTGAGCGAAGGCAAGATGACCAACGGCATGCCCGGCAACTCGCCGGCGTCCGCCGGCCGCATCAAGTCGAAGTCCTACACCTTCGCCTTCCAGAACCTCTCCCGCACTCGCGCGTAAGGCCAAGCCATGGCAGACCTGATCAAACCCCGTGTCGTCATGGTCAAGAACCGTGACGGCGTGGAGAAGGCATTCACCATTTCCCGCCTGCCGGCCACGGTGGCGCGGGAGGTGATCGCCAAGTACCCGCTGTCGAACATCCCCAAGCTGGGCGACTACCAGACCTCGGAAGAGGTCATGAAGAAGCTGATGAGCTATGTGGCGGTGGACCTTGACGGGCGCGAGCAGCGGTTGACCACAGCGGCCCTGATCGACAACCACGTCGACGACGGCATCCAGCTCATGAAGCTAGAGGTCGAGATGATCGAGGAGAACACCGGTTTTTTCGGACTCGGCGGGCAGCGCGGTTTCCTCGATTGCCTGCTGGAAAAGTGTCTCCACTCGATTATGCCAATGCTGACCCCTTTATTGGGTCAATTGTCAGCTCAGGACTCGCCCGACTCGTCGAGCTCAAAACCGTAATTGACCTGGAAGAGGCGATGGACCTTTGGGAAATCGCCACGACCAACAAGGTCAACGAAATCCGCGCGATGGAAGCGGAAAAGAGGAAGTGACATGGCCTTGCTGGACGCCCTGACGTACATCATCGACGCGGACAACTCCAAGCTGAACAAGGAGATCGACAAGTCCGAACAGAAGACCGACGAGTTCGGCAAGTCGATGCTGACCGCCGAGGGGCGCGCCGCCCTGATGGAGCAGAAGATCAAGGGGGCTTTTACCCGGATCGGCGCGGCCATCCTGGCTACCGTTGCCGCCTCCAAGGCCCTGGAGACCTTCAACAACCACGTGCAGACGGTCGAGCAGATCCGCAACACCAGCGATGCGCTGGGCGTGGCGATCGAGGACGTCGACGCGTTCGGCAAGGCCATCGAGCGGATGGGCGGAGACGCCCAGGGCGCGCGCGACTCCCTAACGGACATGGCCGAGTCCATCGGCGAAGCGCTGCAGGACGTGGAATCGGGGCGCGCCAAGACGTTCAAGGCGCTGGGCATCAGTCTCAAGGACGTGAACGGCCAGGCCAAGAATGCCGTGCAGGGCATGGTCGAGCTGGCCGGCGCTGTCGAGGGAATGGGCCGCGAGCAGGCGGTGTTCCGGATCAAGGAGCTCGGCATCACCGACAACCGGTCGGTCGAGTTGCTGCTGAAGGGGCGGCAGGAAGTCGAGCGCATGCTGCGCGTGCAGAAAGAGCAGGGCGTCGTAACCAAGGAGTCCGCCGAACGCGTGCGCGTTTACTCGGAAGCCTTGGCCAAGCTGCGGCAGAGCGCTGGCGTGGCGACGAGCGGAATCGTGGACTGGATCTTGCCGGCGATCACCTGGTTCATCGAAAAGCTGGATTCGGTGGTCACCTGGATGAACCGGCACGACACCTTCGTCAAAGGCTTCTTCATCGGGCTGACGACGATCCTGACGGCGATGTTCCTGCCGGCGGTGATTTCGGCCACCGCGGCGGTGTGGGCGCTGATCGCGCCGTTCCTGGCAGTGGCCGCGCCCATCGCCGCGGTCGTGGCGCTCTTCGCGCTGCTGTACGACGACGTGATGAACTTCCTGGAAGGGAACGATTCACTCATCGGGCAGATCTCGGAGAAGTATCCGATCGTCGGGGAGACGGTCAAGGCGATGGCGCAGGCCGTAACGGCCGCATTCGACTGGGTCAAGGAAGCCTTGGCCGGCGCCTATGACTCGGTCAAGGTGTTCGCGTCGGGCGCGGTGAATTCTTTTGCCGTCATGGGTAAGTCGATAGGCGCCATCTTCCAGGGCGTCGTCGGCGTCGTGAAAAGCGCCTGGACATACATCAGCGGGGTATTCGACAGCGTCTCGTCGGTCATTTCAAGGATTGGGAAGTGGCTGGGATTCGGCAGCGGCGACGACATCGAGGTTTCGGCGTCGACTGTCTCCAAGGGCGTATCGGACGCCGAGGCCAAGGCGGCCGAGAACATGAAGGCGGCGCAGGCGCAGCTTGACCAGGCGTCGGCGAACCCCATGAACTCGATCACGTCGAACGCGATCTCGAACGCCAGCAACACGCACACCGAGACGAACGTCCAGGTCGGCCAGGTCACCGTACAGACGCAGGCAACCGACGCCCAAGGCATCAGCCAGTCGATCGGCGGCGGGTTGAAGGACGAACTCAAGAACTTGCAGGCTGATTCTGCCAGCGGGGTGAAACGGTAATGCAGCTATCAGACAGCCTGTCGACATCCACCCAGCAGCAGGTGACGATCCTCGATGCTGAGAGCTTTGAGACCCTGTTTGCGTCCGCCCATCCGATGCGGGTGGCGGTGAGGGAGGCAAAGCGGGCGACCAAGTTCGCGGTCGAGGATGGCAGCGAGCGGTCGGACCACGTCGTGCGCGAGTTGGTGGAGATCCAGATCGATTTCCTGCTGACCGACGACACGCGCAACCAGTTCGAATCCCTGCGGCAGGCGTTTGACCAGAACAAGCTTCTGACGGTCCAGACGAAGGTCGAGTCCTACGAAAGCATGCTGATCGTGGAGATGCCGCATGACGAGACGCCAGAGCTGGGCATGGCCATCAATGTGCCGGTGCGGCTGCAGGAGTGGCTCGAGGTCAAGCCAGAGTTCGGCGAGCTGCCGCCGGCGAAGGTGGAAAACAAGAGCCAGTCCAGCACGGTTAAGCGGGGCCAGCAGACGTCGGAAGAGTCCGGCGCCAGCACCGAGCGGAAGGGCAGCGTCTTGAGCGGGGTGTTCAAGTGAGAGACATCACCTTGTTGGCGGTGCCGAACCAGACATTCTCGGCCACGATCAATGGCGTCTTGTGGGAGCTGGCCATTAAGGTCGCGCGCGGAACGATGCTGGCTGACGTCCGGCGCGATGGCGTGGACTTGGTCCTGGGCCAGCGAATCATCGCTGAATACCCAATCCTGCCTTACCGCTACCTCAGCCACCAGGGCAACTTCGCCATCCTGACCCGGGACGGTGAACTGCCATGGTGGGAGGAGTTCGGGCGGTCGCAGTCGTTGATCTACCTGGAACCGGCGGAGGTCGGCATCGATGATTGACCTACGCGCTATCCGAATCGGGATCGAAGTATCTGGCCGGATGAACTACTACAGCGCCGCAGATGGCATGCGGATCAAGGCCAGCGGCACCAAGTACGCCAACGCGACGCAGAACGAGTGCAGCGTGACCATCTCGAACCTGCGGCGCGAGACGCGTGACTTCCTGCTGACCGAGACGAGCCCGTTCAACAAGAACCGGACGCCGAAGCGGCTGGTCGTGGAAGTTGGCCGCGTTTCGACGGGGTTGTTCAAGGTCTACACGGGCGACATCATCAGCGCGGAGCCGAGTAGCCCGCCGGACGTGGACATCGTCCTGAAATCCAAGACGGGAAATGCGGCGAACGGCTTGGTGGTGTCCAAGAGCGCGCAGGCAACGTCGAGACTGTCGGCGATCGCCGCGGCGGTGGCCACGGACATTGGCGCCACGCTCGTCTTCCAGGCGCTGGACAAGCTCATCGGCAATTACACCTATACCGGCGGCGCGCTGGGGCAGGTGAACCGCCTGGCCGAGGCTGGTGGGGTCCGGGCCTTTGTGGACGACACCCGGCTGATCGTGCAGGACTTTGACAAGGCGGTCAGCGGCCGGGTCAAGATCCTGAACATGAACAGCGGCATGGTGGGCATCCCGAAGGCGACGGAAAAGGGCGTGGAGGTGACCTACCTGATCGACGGCGAGTCGGTCCTGGGCGGCACGCTGCGCCTGGAGAGCAAGTTCAACCGGTCGCTGAACGGCGACTACAAGATCGATCAACTGAAGTTCGACGTGGCAAGCCACGAAGACCCCTTTTTCTATCAAGCGACATGCAGCCGACTGTAGCCCCCGATATCGACGGCGCCGACGATGGAAGCCTGTCGGGCGTCCTGAAGTCGTGGATCCGTTCGTTCATTCGCGAGAACCTGGATGACATGCTGCCCGCGCAGGTTGTGTCCTATGACGACGCCTCGAACCGGGCGGTAATCAAGCCGCTCATCATGGTCGGCACGACGGACGGGCGCAAGATCGCGCGCGGGAGCATCCCGAACATCCCGGTCTTTCGCTTCGGCGGCGGGGGTTTCTTCATGCGGTTCCCGATCAAGCCGGGCGATTTCGGGTGGCTGAAGGCGAACGACCGCGACGTGTCCCTGATGTTCCAGCGGGGCGGCAGGGAAGACTGGCCGAACACGGAGCGGCTGCATTCGTTCTCGGACGCCATGTTCTTTCCTGACACCATCAAGGACTGGGCGATCGCCGGGGAGAACGCCGACGCCCTGGTGCTGCAATCCCTGGATGGCTCGGTCTGCATCTCGCTGCACGCGGGCGAGGTCCGGATCAAGGCGCCCAAGGCGAAAGTGGAGATACCCGAGACGGAATGGATCGGGAACATAGAGTTCAAGGGGAACGTCGCCACCAGCGGCGGGAACGTGGCGATGGCCGGCGGCACGCTCACACACAACGGCAAGAACATCGGCAGCACGCACACGCATAGCGGCGTGCAGACCGGTGGCGGCAACTCGGGAGCGCCGAATTGATCTCGTTCCAAACTGATGACGACAACGATTTCGTGACGCTGCCCAATGGCAACCTGGCGCTGGTGACGGATCGAGACGCCGTGGCTCAGGAAGCCAAGCATTTCGCGGCCACGGCGCGCGCGGAGATGATCCACGCCTACGACGAGGGCATCCCATTCCTGCGGGAAGCATTCAGCAAACAGCCGAACCTGGCGCAGTTCGAAGCGTCCTTGCGCCGGCGGCTTCTGGGCGCGCCGGACGTCACGGGCATCGTTAGCCTGACCACCCAAATCGAAGGCGAGACGCTGAAGTACACGGCGACGCTCCAAACCACATACGGCACGGTAACGATCAATGGCTGATTACAGTTTCATCGCGAACCGCGGCGTCATCGTCGTGGACACGGCCACCACTCGGGGCCAGGTGGAAGCCGAGTTTCGGGCGGTGTTCGGTGAGGACATGCCGACGGATCCGGCGACGCCACAGGGCATGCTGATCACCCGCATCACCGAGGAGCGGGACGCGATCGCCCGGAACAACGCCGAGCTGGCCAACCAGATCAACCCGAATCTGGCCGGCGGCGTGTTTCTGGACTCTCTCGTCGCGCTGACCGGTGGCAGGCGCCGTAGCAGCGTGAGGTCGCTGATCGTCGGCGCGCTGCTCGGTGGAATCCCCGGCACGAACGTGCCCGCCGGCTCGCTCGCCGAGACCGCGCAGGGAGAGCAGTTCGAACTGGTCACGACGGTCGTGCTGGATTCGGCCGGCGCCGCCTCGGGCAATCTGCGCGCGCTGCAGGACGGCGAGATCGTAGTGCCACCTGGCGGCCTGAACACGGTCGCGTCGAGCGTTCTGGGGTGGGAGACGATCACCAACCCCGTGGCAGCGATTCCGGGGCAGGTGGAGGAGAACGATGTTCTCTTGCGGCGCCGGCGCGCGCAAACGCTGGCGCTGCAGACGACATCGATCAACGAGGCGATCGTGTCGCGGCTCTACAGCATCGAGGCGGTTCGCTCCTGCTACTACCTGGAGAACTACGCCGACTTCGATCAGGTGATCGACGGTATCCCCATGCGCAAGCACAGTATCTGGGCATGCGTGGAGGGTGGCACGGATCAAGAGGTGGCGCAGGCGCTGTTCGAGACCAAGACCGTCGGCGGCGGCTACAACGGCGCGGTCGTTGTCCAGGTTCCGGATCCGGTGAACGGCCGGCTGTACGAGGTGAAGTTCGACCGGCCTGAGGAAATCGCCCTTTTGATCCGGGTGACCGTTCGGGACAGCTCTCTGGACGTCCAGCAGCTGATCCCGGACTTGATCATGAACTACGTCAACGGCGACATCGAGGGCGATGTCAGTTTCGTTGTCGGTAGCGACGTCTCGACGTTCGAACTGGCCAGCGCTATCAACCAGCAGGAACCGACCATCTTTGTGAAGAAGGTAGAACTGTCGGTCGTCGGCTCAGGCACCTGGTCGCCAGACACGATGGAAATCGCGCCCAACGAGATCGCGCGCACGCAGCGAAGTTCCATCCAGGTGGTGATTGCATGAGCGGAACCCAACAATTCGACTTCTCAGTCGACCTAATGCGGTCCATCCTCTGGCAGTACGAAGGCGCCCCGCGCGCTGTCGCGCTGGCGCGGAACGACCAGGTGTGGATCGATGACCACCAGTCAGAGTTCTGGAGAAACTGGCACCGGGACGTCTTCGACCTGGACACGGCGAACGAATTCGGACTTTCAGTCTGGGCCCGGATCCTCGGCGTGTCGCTTGAGATCGGTGCACCGCGGCGGGTGGAAGGTGTGTTCGGGTTCGGGGTGAACAATGCGAACTTCGAGAACGGCAACTTTGGGCGGGCCAGCGACGGCCAGGTAAGCCTCGACATTGAGTCTGCCCGAAAGCTGCTGAAGCTCCGATGGTTCCAACTGACCATGCGGCCAACGGCGCCGAACATCAACCGTGCGTTGGAAAGCGTTTTCGGGATCGGGTCCGCCTTCGTGGCGGATAGCTATGACATGAGCTTGGTGACCTTCTTCTTCTCCCAAGCGCCCGACTACAGGCTGCGGCGCCTGCTTGAGAGGACCGACATCTTGCCGCGGCCCTCAACGGTGGGAGTTGGTTGGAAGGTGCAGATCAAACCGTCGTGGGGCTTCGGCCCCGCACACCTCAATTTCGAAAACGGAAACTTCGGAGCATAAATGGCTACCCGCATCTACAAAACCCCGTTCGCCGCAACTGGCGACAAAGAGGCGCTAGCGACGGCGGACCAACCTGATGGGAAGGTCTCGCTGCAGGCGGGCTGGACGCCCGACTACGAGTTGCCCAACGACAACCCGAACTATCGCCCCGTTGGTCGGGCGGAGATGAACGGCGTCATCAACGAGTTGACGCTTGCTCTTGGTGAAATGCAACTGCATGGCTTCGCCAAATGGCAGACGATCGATGGTGGTTGGCCCTTGGCGGCATACGTGAGCCACAACGGCGTTGTGTACCGTTCCACGGCGGACAGCAATACCGTTGAACCCGCGCCCGGGATTTCGGCATGGTCTCCGTTGCCCACGCGGTCCGGCGCCGCGATGCTGGCCTCCTACGCCACGGCGGGCACCTTCTCGTTCACTGTCCCTGCTGGTGTCTATCGGATCCTGGCTGAGGGCTGGGGTGGTGGCGGTGGCGGCGGCGCCGGTGGCGGGCTCAGCTCCGGCAACGGGGCTGGCTCGGGTGCCTACGGTCTGAAGTGGATCGATGTCACCCCTGGCCAAGTCATTAGCATCGTCGTTGGTGCTGCCGGGGCTGCCGGCCCGTCGGCCGGCATCGGCGGAGGCGCGGGCGGGGCGTCGTCGGTCGGCGCGTTTATGTCCATTCCGGGCGGCGCGGGTGGTGCTGGTGGAGGCACGGGTGGCGGAATCGGCGGCGCTGCCGCGACGGGCGCGGATTTCACCATCCCGGGCAACAACGGCGTGGGCCCGTCAATCTCGAACGCCTCCGGAACGCTCGTCTACGGATGGCCGGGAGGGTCCGCGCCTCGCGGAGCCAGCAACGCACCCGGCCCGGGCATCGCCGTCGGACAGCAAGGGCGCGGTGCGGGCTGCGGTGGCGGCGGTGGCGCGGGTGGATCTTCGACGCAATCGATCGGCGGCGCGGGTGTCGCCGGCCAAGTTCTGATCTGGGGCTGAGTATGCGAACCTATGCGAGAGTCAGTGAAGGCCTTGTCGTTGAGCTGTTCAGCACCGATCAGGAAATGGCCGAGTTATTTCATCCGGCGCTGGTATGGGTAGATGTGAGCGACCTGGCTCCTAAACCCGCAGAGGGCTGGTCCTACGAGGGCGCTCGATTTCTCTCGCCGCCTCCGCTTGGCGAAGAGGCCGTCGCTGCTCAGGTCGACGCCACGAAGTCGGCTCTGATGAGCATGGCCGCGTCGGCTATCGCTCCGCTGCAGGACGCGGTGGATCTGGGGATTGCGACCGAAGAGGAAGCGGAGTTGTTGCGTCAGTGGAAGACGTACCGCGTGCTACTGAACAGAGCAGCGGAGCAAGAGGGGTATCCAGGCGAGGTAAAGTGGCCTGTGTCCCCCTCTTAACACGGCTCTAATTCACCGAGCGGCGACACCGTGGGAGACGTTGGAAAAGATCTGTTGAGCAACTATGGACGAGCCGAACACAGAAAGATGGTCGTCATCTCGGTAGGCTAGTTTTCCGTCTCTCATGGCCCAGCAATATTCATCGTCGCATAGGATCCGGCTCGGGTCGACGACCTTCACTGTCGGGAAGCTTGCGGCGACTTTTTCGACTATGGCTCGATAGGCGGTATTCCGCAGATCGTATTCAGACCTTGGGATAGCGCACGGGTCCTTAGGTTTTCCCGTAATTGACCATGGTCGGGCGGGCACGCAAGCGCGAGGGTTAAATCCCATTTCTGGAACGTCAATCACGAATATGATCGTCTTTCCGGACTTCGATAGGCGTGAGAATGTCTTGCGCATACCGGCTTCAAACACCTCGCTGAAGTTGGCCGCATTGGGTGCGTCTGGCGAAGTCAGCACCCAATCATATCCCTCGTTATAGCCCTTCCCCGTGATGTATAAGGGCCCCCGAGAAGACAGGACTATCGTTCGGACAGAGGGATGGTTTTCGCTAAATTCCAACGCGCGATTCGTATAGTCCGCGCAGTAGTCCGTCTTGCCCCGCTCGAAAGAGGACACGTCGAAGAACGGGGTGCAACCACCCCTGGCGAAATTGACCACCACGTCGTCGTTGGAATCCGCAGCCTGGGCGAGCCCGGGATAGAGGGCGTTGCTATGCGAGTCCCCCAAAAGGGCGATCGTCGGTTCGGCGCGCTTCGAGAGATTGCAGTGCTCGCCGGCCAATTGGGGAAAAGCATTGGCGCAATCTTGGTTGAAGATCAGACCATCCCATCCGAACTGTAAATTGGCTTCAATGAGTCGCTCTTGCCTGAAGCTGAACCCATTATTGAGATTGGTCGAGTAGCCCACACCAGCGATAACGATCATCAGGCCGCAAAGTGCCGGTGTGGCAAACGACTGACGATCGCCGTAACGGATTGGCCGCTCGACGAAGCGATAGGTCACCCACGCAAGTGCAATAGCGATGGCAACCGCGCTCGCCCTGATGGTTGGGCTGGGTGTGGATGATTCAACGATGCGGGCAAATGAAAGTAGGGGCCAGTGCCAAAGGTACAACGGGTAGCTGATCAATCCGAAGAACACGGCGACCCGGTGCGATAGTATTTTCCTGTTGACCCACGCTCGAGGGCCAGCGGCAATTAGGAGAAAGGCGCCCGCAACCGGCGGTACAGCCCACCACCCCGGAAACAGAACCTGTTTGCTTACCGCGCCCGCGGCGGCGAGGATGAGGAAGAGCCCCGCCAGCGATGCGACGTCATTGAGGCGGTTCCCTTGAAGACTCACCGGTGCACGATCCCGACAGGTTTGCACGAACTTCGCAGTGCTCGATTGCGAAAAGACCTGGATATAGCTCAGGATGCACCCTGCCATGATTTCCCAGAATCGATATTGAGGCGAGAAAAATACCCGAACCGAATCAGTGGAGATGGTCGTGACATTGAGAACAAAAGACACTAAAGCGATCGTGGTGATGCTGATCAACAGGTTTATGCGGACCCGCCATAGAAGCCAGATCAGGATCGGATAGACGATATAGAACTGCTCTTCTACGGCAAGCGACCAAAGGTGCATCAGCGGCTTGAGTTCGGATACCGTGTTGAAGTAGCCGTCTTCAAACCACAGGGCAAAATTCTGGATGAATCCGGCTCCTGTGGCGATGTGTTTGCCGAGCTGCGTGAACTCTTAGGGTAACAGCACAAACCAGCCCGCGGCGAACGAAGCGGCCAGCACCAGAAGCAATGCCGGGAAAATCCGCTTAACCCGGTGGCCATAAAAGGTCGCAAAGCTGAAATTCCCATTCTGCAGCCCGCGGAAGATGATTCCGGAAATCAGGTATCCGGAGATGACGAAAAACACATCCACGCCGACGAAGCCTCCTCGGAGGAAGTCGGGGAAGGCGTGAAAGACTACAACGGCAAGTACGGCCACCGCCCGGAGGCCGTCGATATCGGCTCGGTATTCTCGTTTTTGTTGTGGTAAAGCCATTACAGACCAGCTCCTACGCTCTGTGCGACGGGTCAGAAAATTGTCACGATCCGGAATTGTAAGAGAACTTCGAAAAACCCAAAGCCCGCTTCGGCGGGCTTTTTCACGTCTATAGGGGACGCGATGTTGTCGCTTCAAAGGAATTTCCATGGCTGACGAGCATCTGTCCGACGCCTTTATCAAGTCGCTGCACGCGCGCGTCGTGCAAATGGAGCAAGACATGGCCCACAACGCGGAAGCCACGGCGCGGAACACATCGTCAATCGAGACGATCCGGCAGAACACGCAGGACATCGTCGACACGTTCCAGGCGCTGTCTGGCGGGTTCAAGGTCTTGCAGGGCCTGGGCAGGGTGGCGAAGCCGCTGGCCTACATCGTGGGCCTGGGCACAGCAATCATCACGGCCTATTCGGCATGGAGGGGAATCAAATGATTTTGGGCAGCCTGAAACGGAAGCTGCTGGCGGCCGGCAGCGCCGGCGCGATTGCCATCGCGGGCGTGCTGGTCGCACACTTCGAGCCGGGCAAGGTGCGCGGCAAACCCTACATCGACCCGGTGGGTGTGCTCACCGTATGCGACGGACACACTGGGGCGGACATCGACCCGAAGCGGATCTACACGGATGCCGAATGCGACGCCTGGCGCGACGCAGATCTGGCCGAGGCCGACGCGGCGGTGCGGCGTCTGATCACGGTGCCGCTGAACGAGTGGCAGCGCGCGGCGCTGATCGACTTCACCTACAACCTCGGCGCAGGCAATCTGGCCTCGTCCACCATGCGGCGCAAGTTCAACGCGCGCGACTATGTCGGCGGGTGCGCCGAGCTGAACCGCTGGGTCAAAGGACGTCAGGGCGGCGTGCTTGTCACGTTGCCGGGCCTGGTTACGCGCCGGGAGGCAAACACATGGGTCTGCTTGCAGCAATGACGGGCTGGAAGGGCTACGCAGCAGCCGCAGTGCTCGGCGTGCTGCTGTTTGGGGCCGTAGTGGTGGAGCGCCAGTGGTACGGCGCCCAGCAGTACCAGGCCGGCGCCGACGCGAAGCAGGCGGAAATTGAAAAGCGCCAGGCCGCCATTGAGCGCGCGTGGCAGGAGGAAAGGGATCGTGCTGATGCCAAACACCGCGGCGCCGTCCTGGCGCGAGAGGCTGCTGAAAAGACTGTTGTCGCTCAGCGTGGTCGCATTGACGGGCTGCTGCGCCAGCTCGCCCAGCGGCGCACCGAGGCTACCGGAACCGGCGGCGGACCTGATGCAGCCGGCCCCGACTGGATCGGAATTATTGGATCGTGTGTCGGACGATATGAGCAGCTGGGAAAAGATGCTGCACGATGGGCTGACCAAGTGAACGGCCTGCAGGGCTATATCAGGGGGCTGGGCGCTGCGCCCTAGACCGCGTCCGCCCGGCTGGCACGCCAGAACCAATGGCTGAACTTTCCGCGCTTGGCCTTCTGTTTGCGGAAGGTGAGCCGCACGCGCCCGGCGTGGCCAGCGTCGACCTCGGCGAAGTGGTCGCGATCCTCTGCCGTTTCGGCCGGCGGCAGCGTCTTGATGGCCTCGGCCACGTACTGGCCCTGCACCTGTTCCAGGATTCCGTTGTCGTTCATGGCTCGTTATGTACTGGTTGAGCATCCAGTATATTCCCGCATTAAATGGGGGTTGATTGCCGGGCGTTTGAACGATGCGGCCGCACATTTGGGGTTCTCCGCAGGTACTGTATGACCTACTGGATATTAGATGCTGTCTAATAATCCGTCCAAAACGCCCCAAAGAAAAAAGCCCCCACTTACGTGGAGGCCCTTGAATTCTTTGGTGGCGCATCCCTGATTCGAACAGGGGACCTGCGGATTATGATTCCGTCGCTCTAACCGGCTGAGCTAATGCGCCATCGCTTCGTTGTTTTGCCCGAGTTTTGATCGGGTTTTTCTTCACACATCGCTTTGCGTTGCAACGGGTGGCTAACGAAGAACGAAATTCTAGCATGAAATTTTTGGGGCGCGCAAGCGGGCCAAACCGCGAAATTCAGGGGCGCATTTCAGGCGTCGCGCGCAAGCCGGATACCGGAGAACTGCCAGCGCGCCTCCGGCGGGAAAAAATTGCGGTAGGTGGCTCGGATGTGGTCGCGCGGCGTCACGCATGAGCCCCCGCGCAGCACGTATTGATTGCACATGAACTTGCCGTTGTATTCGCCCACGGCGCCGGCGTCGGGCCGGAAGCCGGGGTACGCGTCGTAGGCGCTGGAAGTCCATTCCCAGGCGTCGCCAAAAAGCTGCACCGGGCCGCCCGAGCCATTGCGGGCGGGCGCGGGGCGCGGGTCCAGGTGGCCGTTTTCCAGCATATTGGCGCGGGCTGAGAATGTACCGTCCGCCAACTGCCGGGCCGCGTGCTCCCATTCGGCTTCGCGCGGCAGGCGCACGCGGGCCCAGCGGGCGTAGGCGTCGGCCTCGAAATAGCTGAGGTGGGTCACTGGCGCCTGCAATTCCAGGTCTTGCATGCCGCGCAGCGTGAAGACGCGCCATTGGTCGCGTTCGCCCTCCCAGTAGAGCGGCGCGCGCCAGCCTTGGGCGCAGGCGAGTTCCCATCCCAGGGACAGCCAGAGTTCGGGCCGCTTGTAGCCGCCGTCGCGGATGAAGGCCAGGTATTCGAGCTGCGTCACCAGGCGGTCGGCCAGGTAAAACGGAACCAGCAGCACCTCATGGGCGGGGCCTTCGTTGTCGAAGCCGAAGTCTTGCCCGTCGTGGCCGATGCGCGCGATGCCACCGTCGTAGCGGGTCCAGCCTACGGGCGTCGCGGGAGGCAGGGCGGGCGAGCCTGTCGCCACGTAGGCGGGCTTGAGCGGGTTGCACGAGAGCATGTGCTTGATATCGGTCAGGATCAGTTCCTGGTGCTGCTGCTCGTGGTTCAGGCCGAGTTCAAGCAGCGCGTCGAAGGCCGGGTCGTTGCCGCCCAGGCGCGAGATCAGCGCGTGCATGGCGTCGTCGACGTGCTGCCGGTAGCGCTGCACGTCGGCCAGCGCCGGGCGCGACAGCAGGCCCCGCTGAGGGCGCGGGTGCTTGGCGCCGATGGCGTTGTAATAGGAATTGAACAGCATGCGGTACTGCGGATGGAACGCCGCGCAGGACGGATCGAAACGCGAGATCAGGAAGGTCTCGAAGAACCAGGTGGTGTGCGCCAGATGCCATTTGACGGGACTGCAGTCGGGCATGGACTGCACCTGGCAGTCCTCCGGACTGAGGGGGGCCGCCAGGGCCGTGCTGGTGGAGCGCACGGCGTCGTACCGGTCGTGCTGCCCGGCTTGTCCCGTGGCGTACGGCCCGATGGCGGGATGAGTCAGCAGGCAGGCAGGTTCCATGGCGATCCTCCAGTGGCGTTGTGGGTGGTTCCGCGTCAGGCGCGGGCGCTGAAAACCGAAAACCAGCCGCGCGTATCCGACCAGTGCGCCACATCGCGATAGCCCGCGCTTTGGAGCAGGTCGCTGAATGCCAGCGGGGTGAACTTGTAGGAATTCTCCGTGTGGATGCGTTCGCCGGCGCTGAACTCGCGCTCGCCGCCCGGCCAGGCCACGCGCAACGCGCGCCGCGCTTCCAGGTGCATTTCGATGCGGGACCTTGCACTGTTGAAGATCGCCACGTGGCGCCAGTCGTCCACATCGAAGTCGGCGGCCAGCACACTGTTCACGTGCCGCAGCAGGTTCAGGTTGAACGCCGCCGTCAGATGCAGCGCATCGTCGTAGGCGGGTTCCAGCACTTGCCTGGACTTGACCCGGTCCACGCCCACCAGCAGCCCTCCGCCCGGGCAGGCCTCGCGGATCCGCCGCAGCATTTCGTAGGCGTCGTCAGGGCCCAGGTTGCCGATGCTGGACCCGGGGTAGAAGAACAGCCGCTGTTCGTGGGGGATGCCGTCGGGCAGCGCAAGCGTGTGGGAAAAGTCCTGGCCGACGGCGGTGATGCTCAGGTCGGGATAAGAGAGCTTCAGCCTGCGCACCGCGGCCTGCAGGTAATCGGCCGAGATGTCGACGGGCACGTAATGGCTGGGCCGCAGGCTGGGAAACAGCCGTTCCGCCTTGACGCAATCGCCCGCGCCCAGGTCGATCAGCGCCTGCACCGGGCCGATGTGGCGCGCGATGTCGCCGCCATGGCGCTGGAAGATTTCGGCTTCGCAGCGCGTGGGGTAGTACTCGGGCAGCTGCGTGATGGCGGTAAAGAGCGATGAGCCCAGCGCGTCGTACAGGAACTTGGGATCGATGTGGGCAGGTTGGTCCATCAGCCCGTCGCGCAATTCGATCTGCTCGGCGCTGGGGCGTTGAAGCTGCCGCGCAAGGAATTCCGGCGCGACGGGGGCAAGAAGTGCAGAGGGGGAAACCATGCGTTCAGTTCCTTTTCGGGGCGGTTGAAGCGCATTGCAAAGGCTTATTGTGGCGGTTGAAGGGGTTCAGGTGTCAAGCGCTAAGCCACTGAATGCAATGGACTTTTACGAAATCGGAGATGCGCGCCGGGCCGTGCCGGGGGCGCATCCGGCGTATGCCGGCCCACGGCCGGCCAGGACTCCCAGCAAGTTTCGGTCCGCTGAAATATAGGTTTACGGCTGGTTGCGAAAGCTCGGGCGCGGCAGCCCAATGATGGTCACAATGGGCTTCGGTCGAACGAGGCAGCGCCTCGGGCTGGCGCGATGTTGCATTGCGTCAGACAGGCCTACGCCGCCAGGCCCAACAAGCACAAGGAGCGACTATGAATCGAAAGCATCAACGCGCTGAGATGGCTTTGCATCGTGAACGGGTAAACGACAGCCTGCATGAGCTGCTTGCCGGGACGGAAGACCTGCTGCGTTCGACGGCTTCGTACACGGGCTCCGAAATCGAGGCGGCGCGTGCTCGCCTGAAGCGCCAATTGGCCGACGCGCGGGAATCCGCGGGCGATTGGGAAGGCATCGCCCGAGAGCGCGCGCGTCGCGCAACCGCCTATGCCGACGAGTATGTCCACGAGCACGCCTGGAAGTCGGTGGGCGTTGCCGCATTGATAGGCGCCGTGCTCGGCTGCTGCCTGTTGGCGGGCACCCGGCGCTAAAGGGCCATCATGAGGCCGCCTCCGGCCTGCGGCCGGGTCGGGCCGCGTCCGGACATGCCGCATTGGGCGTCCGGCGCGCGCCGGTGGGCGCGCGCGCTGCTGCTTGCCTGCGCCGCGTCCTTGCTGGCCGCTTGCGCCCGCGTGCCGGACGCGCAGGAGCGCCACGCCCGCGCGACGCAGGCGGGCCTGTCCGCCGACGCGGCTCGCGACAGCTATCGCCGCGGGCAGGGCATCGTGGCGGATGCGCGAACGCCCAAGGACGATTTCCTTGCGCGCCATCTGGCCGTGGAGCAGGCGGTCAGCGGCGCGCCGCTGGTGCCCGGCAACCGCGTGCGCCTGCTGGCGGACGGCCCCAGCACGTATAAGGCCATGCTGCAGTCCATCGGACAGGCGCGCCGATACGTCCACATGGAAACCTATATCTTCGACGACGATGCCGAAGGGGCGCGATTCGCCGAGGCGCTGATCGCGGCGCGCAACCGCGGCGCCGAGGTGTCCCTGATGGTCGATGCGGTCGGCACGCTCAAGACGCCCGACGCCTTGTTCGAGCGCTTGCGCGTAGCCGGGGTGCAGGTCGCGGTGTTCAACCCGGTGAACCCGGTCAGCGGCCGCGCCGGGTGGTCGCCCAACCAGCGCAACCACCGCAAGGTGCTGGTGGTGGACGGCAAGGTGGGCTACCTGGGCGGGATCAACGTCAGCAGCGTCTACCAGTCCTCGTCCTTGTCAGGGGGCGGGTCCGGCAGCGGGTCCGGGTCCGGAATCGGGTCCGGCGCGGGCAAGCCCGATGCGCAGCCTGCCGGCGACGCCAAGGGCGCGCCGTGGCGCGACACGCATCTGCGCATCGAGGGCCCGGCGGTGGCGCAGCTCGAGCAGATCATCCAGGCAGGGTGGGAGTCGCAGGCCAAGGAGCCGATCAAGGGCGGCGGCGCGCATGTGGCGCCGCCGATGGGAGATACAAGCGTGCGCATCCTGGCCAACCAGCCCGATCGCAGCGACGGATACACCGTCTATCTCACCCTGATGTCCGCTTTTGAAAGCGCGCAGAAGTCCATACACATCACCATGGCGTACTTCGTGCCGGATCCGGCCTTCATCGAAGTGCTGGCGGCTGCCGCGCGGCGCGGCGTGGACGTCGTGCTGGTGCTGCCGGGCTTTAGCGATTCGTCGCTGGTGTTCAATGCCGGACGCTCCCATTACACCGACCTGCTGCGCGCCGGCGTCAAGATCCACGAGCGGCGCGACGCGCTGCTGCACGCCAAGACGGCGGTGGTCGATGGCGTCTGGTCCACGGTGGGATCCAGCAACATGGACTGGCGCAGCTTCGCGTTGAACTACGAGGTCAACGCTGTGGTGCTGGGGCCGGAGTTCGCGGGCGAAATGGAAGCGCTGTTCCAGCGCGACGTGGCCGATTCGGTGCAGATCACGCCCGAGGCCTGGAAGGACCGGGGCGTGGATGACCGCTTCATGGAGTTCTTTTCGCGCATGTTCGAGCGCTGGCTGTAGCGCCCCGGCCGCAGCCGCTTCAGGCGTGGCCGGGCGCGGCTTGCGCGGCGTGTTCCCGCGCCAGGGCAGTGGTGATGTCATGCGTGGGCTGGAACGACTGGGCTTGCGCCATCGCCCAGCCTGCGCGGAACACCTGATGGCGGAATTCTCCGCGCAGCAGCTCGCCCGGCGCGAGTTCGGGGAACAGCGCGGACAGCAGGCGAATTTCGCTGGAAGAGATGCGGCGCGCGATATGGTGCGGACGCAATTGGCCGGGATGGGTCAGTCCGGCCGCCGCCAGCAGTTCGGCCAGCGCATGCAGGGTGTTCTTATGGAAGTTGGCGACGCGCTGCGCCTTGTCGGGCACGACCAGCGCGCGTTGGCGCAAGGGGTCCTGCGTGGTGACGCCGGTGGGGCACTTGCCGGTGTGGCAGGCCTGGGCCTGGATGCAGCCGATGGCGAACATGAAGCCGCGCGCGGCATTGCACCAGTCGGCGCCCATGGCCATGACGCGGGCCATGTCGAAGGCGGTGATGATCTTGCCGGACGCGCCCAGCTTGATGCGGTCCCGCAGGTTTACGCCGATCAGCGTGTTGTGGACCAGCCTGAGCGCTTCGCGCAACGGCGTGCCGACGTGGTCGACGAACTCCACGGGGGCGGCGCCCGTGCCGCCTTCCGCGCCGTCCACCACGATGAAATCCGGCGTGATGCCGGTCTCCAGCATGGCCTTGACGATCGCGAACCACTCCCACGGGTGGCCCACGCAGAACTTGAAGCCTACCGGCTTGCCGCCCGACAGTTCGCGCAGGCGCGCCACGAATTTCATCAGGCCGATGGGCGTATCGAAGGCGGAGTGGCTGGCCGGCGAGTTGCAGTCCTGCCAGGCGGCGACGCCGCGCGCCTCGGCGATCTCGGGCGTCACCTTGCCCGCGGGCAGGATGCCGCCGTGGCCGGGCTTGGCGCCCTGCGACAGCTTGATTTCGATCATCTTGACCTGCGGCGTACAGGCGTTCTTGACGAAGGCCTCCTCGGAGAACGCGCCGTGCTCGTCGCGGCAGCCGAAGTAGCCCGAGCCGATGTTCCACACCAGGCTGCCGCCCGGCTGGCGATGATAGCGGCTGATGCCGCCTTCGCCGGTGTCGTGCGCGAAGTCGCCCTGGCGGGCGCCTTCATTCAATGCCAGGACGGCATTGGCCGACAGCGCGCCAAAGCTCATGGCCGACACGTTGAAAGCCGACATGGAATAGGGCTGCTTGCACTCGGGGCCGCCCACGGTCACACGGAAGTCCGTGTCGTTGATGTGCGAGGGCGACATCGAATGGTTGATCCATTCGTAGCTGTCGCCGTAGACGTCTTCCTGCGTGCCGAAGGGGCGCTTGTCGATCTCGCGCTTGGCGCGCTGGTAGACGATGGAGCGCTGCGCGCGCGAGAACGGCGAGGCTTGCGTGTCGTCTTCCAGGAAGTACTGGCGAATCTCGGGCCGGATGAATTCGAACAGGAAGCGCAGGTTGCCCAGCACCGGGTAGTTGCGCCGGATGGCGTGCCGGGTCTGGATCAGGTCGTAGACGCCCAGCGCGCTCAGCAGCGCCAGCGGCACGGCGGCCGCCAGCCACCACAGCGAGCTTGCCGCGGCCAGGACGGCCGTGACTGCGGCGCCCGCCAGGGTCAAGAAAAAGGCCGAGTACCGGCCGGCAATCCAGTTCATGTCCATCTCCGTGTTGCGGAATGGAGCAACCATACACCAGCGAAGATGGCGAGCCGCCAAAAGAAAGGCCCCTCAGGGGGGCCTTTCTTGGAACACTGTTTCTCAGCAGCTGGATGCCGGCGGCGTCTTTTCGACGGCCAGGCCGAACAGCGGGCGCAGATGGACGCCCAGCGCGCTGCCGGCGAACGCCGCCGGCAGCCACAGCCACGCATGCAGGCTGCCCGACAGGATGCCGCTGAAGTAGGCGCCGATATTGCAGCCGAAGGCCAGGCGCGCGCCATAGCCCAGCAACAGGCCGCCGATGACGGCGCCAGCCAGCGAACGGGCGGGCACCTTCCAGATGGGCGCGAACTTGCCGGCGGCGCTGGCGGCGGCCAGCGCGCCCAGCATCAGGCCGATGTCCATGACGGTCGTGACGTCCTGGCGCAGCGGCGCGGCCAGCGACGGCTGCTTGCTCCAGTAGGCCCAGGTGGCCACGTCGCCGCCCACCGCGTCCAGCGCCTTGGCGCCCCACAGCGCGAAGGCGGACGTGATGCCCCATGGCCGTCCGGCCAGCGCCAGCGTGGCGAAGTTCAGCGCCACCAGCGCCACGCCGCCCCAGATCAGCGGCCACGGGCCTTGCAGCAGCGAGGCGGGCCGCGCGGTGCGCGAGGCGAATGAGATCACATGCCCGTGACGGCGCTTTTCCAGCGCCGTGGCGGCCCAGGCGATCAGCGCGAAGACCGCGAGGTTGGCGATGAGCGCGGGCGCCAGGCCCCAGGTCTTGATGAGCGAGGTGGGCGCCAGCGCGGGCAGGCTGGACCACCAGCCGAAGTTGGCGGTGGCGATCACCGAGCCCACGATGAAGAACAGCAGCGTGACCAGCATGCGGGTATTGCCGCCGCCAACGGCGAACAGCGTGCCTGATGCGCAGCCGCCGCCCAGTTGCATGCCGATGCCGAACAGGAAGGCGCCCAGCAGGACCGACACGCCCGGGGGCGACACGAAGCCGCTGACGGGCTGGCCGAACAGCGTGCCCGCGGCCAGGAAGGGAAAGAACAGCAGCACGCCGACGCCCAGCATGAACATCTGCGCGCGCAGGCCCGCGCCGCGCCGATCCGACACGAACACGCGCCAGGCCTGGGTGAAGCCGAACGAAGCGTGGTACAGGGTGACGCCGAGCAGGGCGCCGATCACCCACAGCGCGCCCTGGCGCCAGCTGACGGTCTGGTTCAGGTACAGCGCGCCGGCCAGCACCAGCAGGAGCGCGATCCAGAGCGGCTTGCGGTTGATCTGTATGGGCGGCAGGGCCGAGGGCAGGGGCAGGGAGGAAGCGTTGGCGCTCATGGGGAGTCCCGGGGGAATCAAAAACGTAAAAGCAAACGGGTGCGTAGCCGCACCCGTGGGGATAGCCGCCAGTCTAGAACGGCGGTCAAATATCTCAAAACATCAATTCATGATTGAATAATAACTAGAAGTTATATAAAGGGGAGGTCTCCCGGCTCATTGCAGCCGCCACACCAGCGCCGCCAGCGTCAGCAGCAGCACGGGCAGCGTCAGCACGATGCCCACCTTGAAGTAGTAGCCCCAGGTGATGCGCAGGCCCTTGCGCGCCAGCACATGCAGCCAGAGCAGCGTGGCCAGGCTGCCGATCGGCGTGATCTTGGGGCCGAGGTCGCTGCCGATGATGTTGGCATAGATCATCGCGTCTCTTACCGGACCCGTGGCGCTGGTGTCCGCGATGGACAAGGCGCCTATCAGCACGGTCGGCAGATTGTTCATGATGGACGACAGGAAGGCGGTGATGAGGCCGGTGCCCATTGCCGCGCCCCACAAGCCGTATTCCGCGAAATGGTCCAGCACGCGCGCCAGATGGGCCGTCAGGCCGGCATTGCGCAGGCCATACACCACCAGGTACATGCCGAGCGAGAAGATCACGATATGCCAGGGGGCCTCGCGCATGATGCGGCGGGTGCCGACCACATGCTGGCGGCCCGCGATCAGCAGCAGGCCCAGCGCGCCGGCGGCGGCGATGGCGCTGACGGGGATGCCCAGCGGCTCCAGGATGAAAAAGCCCGCCAGCAGCAGGCCCAGCACCACCCAGCCGGCGCGGAACGTGATCCGGTCGCGTATGGCCGAGGCGGGCGCCGGCAGTTGGCTCACGTCGTAGCGCGGCGGGATGCTGCGGTGAAAGAACAGCAGCAGCACGGCGAGCGTGGAGCCGACGGCCATCAGGTTCACGGGCAGCATCACCGAGGCGTATTCGCCGAAACCGATGCCGAAGAAGTCCGCCGACACGATGTTCACCAGGTTGGACACGATCAGCGCGATGCTGCCGGTGTCCGCGATGAAGCCCGCGGCCATCACGAAGGCCAGCGAGGCGCCCGGACCGAATCCCAGGGCCAGCAGCATCTCCATGACGATAGGCGTCAGGATCAGCGCGGCTCCGTCATTGGCGAACAGCGCGGAAACGGCGGCGCCCAGCAGGACGATCAGCACGAACAGCAGCCGTCCGCGTCCGCCGCCCCAGCGCGCCACGTGCAGCGCGGACCATTCGAAGAAGCCCGCTTCGTCCAGGATCAGGCTGGTGACGATGATGGCGATGAAGGTGGCGGTGGCGTTCCAGACGATGCGCCAGACGTCGGCGATGTCGGCCAGGTGAACCACGCCTGTGGCCAGCGCAAGGCCCGCGCCGATCACGGCGCTCCAGCCGATGGAAAGGCCTTTGGGCTGCCAGATGACCAGCGTGATGGTGAGCACGAAAATGGCGATGGCGAGCAGCATGGTCATGAATCAGGAAATGGGGTGGGCGCTGATCCAGGCCACCAGCAGGCTGACGGTCAGCACCGAAGCCACGGTGGAGACCAGGATGGCGCGCGAGGTCACGCGGGCATCGCGCCCGTACATCTTGGCCAGCATGAAGGGGCCGGTGCCGATCGGCAGCGCGCTCATCAGCACGGCGGTCCAGGCCCACAGCGGGGGCATGGGGAATATGTAGAAGGCCAGCACCGCCGTCACGGCTGGCTGCAGCAGGAGCTTGCCCGTCACCAGGCGCAGCACGCCGGGTCCCGCGCTGGAGGTTTCCGTTTGCGCCAGGAACAGGCCGATGGTCACCAGCGCGCAGGGGCTGGCGGAGGCGCCCAGCAAGGACACGTAGCGGTCCAGGCCTTCGGGCAGGGCCAGTCCGGTGGCGGCCCAGGCCAGGCCCAGCACCGGCGCGACCAGCAGGGGATTGCGCATCAGGGCGCGGCCGACCTTGAGCAGGGTTGCCGGCAGGTTGGGCGTCTGCTGGCGGTCGAACTCGATGAGCGCGATGGCAAAGCCGAACAGCACGCTGGCGGTGAGCAGCGTGGTGAAGGTGGCGGGCGCCAGGCTTTCCGCGCCAAATAGCGCCAGGCACAGCGGAATGCCCATGTAGCCGGCGTTGGCGTAGGACGCGGCCAGGCCCTCGATGCTGCGGTCGGTCAGCGCATGGGGGGCGCGCTTGCGCGGCAGGAAGGACACGAGGAAGGTGACGGCGATGCCGCCCGCGAACGCGCCGACGAACCCCCAGTGCGCCATGTGCGCCAGGTCCACCTGCGTCATGGCGCGAAACAGCAGCGCCGGCAAGGACAGGTAGACCACGTAGCGGTTCAGCGCGTCGGTGGCGCCGGGCCCTAGCACGCGCCACCGGGCGGCCAGCCAGCCGGTCAGGATCAGCGCAAAGACCGGCAGGGCGGCGGTGACAACGGCGTTCATGGGCGGGAGGGCGGGGGCGGGAAGGCGCCCATTCTACTTGGGCGCGCCGCGTGCCGTGCGCGTGACCAGCAGGATGCCCAGCGCGGCCAGCGCCATGCCCGGCCAGGCCAGGACGGGTATCGGCTCGTCCAGGACCAGCAGGGCGATGACGGCCGTGCACGGCGGAACCAGGAAGAACAGCGCGGACACGCGCGAGGCTTCGCCGTGGCGGATCATGGTCAGCAGCAGGGTGATTGCCACCAGGGAGTTGCCCACCACCAGATAGGCGAGCGAACCCAGCAGGGCGCCGGTCCATTCGATGTGCAGCGGCTCCAGCCAGAACGCCAGCGGCGCCGTGACGCCAAGCCCCACGCTGTATTGCACCAGGTTGGAGGTGACGGGATGGGTCTGCGAGCCGAAGCGTTTTTCGTACAGGGTGCCGCCGGTGATGCAAAGCAGGGCGCTCACCCCGAACAGCAGCCCCAGCGGCGCCAGCACATCGATCGAGGCCTTGGCGACGATGACCAGCGCGGCGCCCGAAACGCCGAGCGCGAGGCCCGCCCAGCGCCTGGCGTCGACCCGCTCATGCGCGATCGCCGGCGCCAGCAGGCCGATCAGAATGGGTTGCAGCGAGGTGATCAGCGCCAGCGCGCCCGCCGACATGCCTTGCTTGAGCGACAGGTAGGTGAAGCAGAAGTAGCCTGCCTGCAACAGCAGGCCGACCATCGCCAGGTGGCCCCAGGCGCTGGCGCCGGCAGGCAGGGGCGGACGCAGCACGAGCAGGAACGGCGCCAGAATGAGCACGACGCAGGCGTAGCGCAGCGCCAGGAACGTCAACGGATCGGCATAGGCCAGCCCCACCTTGAGCACGACGAAGCCGCTGGACCACAGAAGCAGGAAAAGCGCGGGCGCGGCTTTCAACCAGGCGGGAGGAGCGGCAGGCGGCATGGCGGAGCATGGGCGACGTGGGCAAGCCGCGATCGTACCCCTTTTCGTACTTCCTTCATCCCTGCGAGAATGCGGCGTAGGATTCTTTTATTCATTTGCTGCACGCGAGGGGAAGGACATGTCGACCAACAAACAAGCAACGGTGCGTATCGCTCTGGGGACCTGGGACCGCCTGCGGGAAGACGCCTATTCGGTTCGCCACGAGGTATTCGTGGTGGAGCAGAACGTGCCGCCCGAGGTCGAACTGGATGACGACGACGCAGTGTCCGTGCATGCCGTGGCCTATGGGCCCGACGGCACGCCGATGGGCACGGGGCGCCTGCTGCCCGACGGCCACATCGGCCGCATGGCCGTGCACAAGCGGGCGCGCGGCATGGGCGTGGGCAGCCAATTGCTGGACGCGCTGATCGGCCAGGGCCACGGCGACGGCCACCGCATGCTGGTGCTGCATGCGCAGACGCATGCGGCGGGCTTCTACGAGGCGCACGGCTTCACGGTGGAAGGCGAGGAATTCGTCGAGGCCGGCATTCCGCACGTGGTCATGACGCGCGTGCTGAAGTAGGGCGGGGCGTGTCGCCTTTGGGGGCGCCGGCTGGCCGGCCGGCCCTGAGGCGGCAGCCGGAAAAGAAAAAACCCCGGACGCTTTCGCGTACGGGGTTTTTCTTGGCGCATCACGACAGGTACCTCGTGATGTAATAATTGGTGCCCAGGAGAGGACTCGAACCTCCACACCTTGCGGCACACGGACCTGAACCGTGCGCGTCTACCAATTCCGCCACCTGGGCGCTGGTGCTTTACATTTTGCTTCGCTTTCGCGTTGTTTCGTGTTCAGCAGCAGAGGAACGAGATTATGCATACTTTTTTTAAAGTGTGCAAGTCGTCGCGCGTTTTTTTCACTTTTTTTTGTTCGGGCCGCTTTCGATATAGTGTCGCCCATGTCTCGTACCCTCTGCACGCGTTGCCTGCGTCCTCAATCGCACTGCCTTTGCGCCCTGATCCCCGCGCTTTCCTGCGCCACCCGCGTGGTGGTGCTGCAGCATCCCAGCGAGGCGCGCCACGCCTTGAACACGGCCAGGCTTGCGGTGCTTGGCCTGGCGGGGGCGCGCCGGGTGGTGGGCGAATATTTTTCCGAAAGCGATTTGGCGGCGCCTGGTCTTGCGCCGCGCCTGCTGTTTCCCGGCGATGGGGCCGAGGTGCTGGAACCGGGCTACGGGCAGGACCTGGGCCTGCCCATCCAGCTGATCGTGCCGGACGGCACTTGGGGGCATGCGCGCAAGCTGCTGCATATCAATCCCGCGCTTGCCGCCTTGCCGCGGGTGATGCTGCCCCCCGGCCTGTCCACGCGCTATCGGGTGCGCCACGCCGATGTGCCGGGCGCCTTGTCCACCATCGAGGCGGTGACGCATGCGTTAAACGCCATCGAGGCCCCGCGCAACTTCGACGCGCTGCTCAAGCCTTTTGAAGCCCTGATCGACGGGCAGATCGACGGCATGGGCGCGGATCTGTATGCGCGCCATCATTTGAATCGCAAGGTTCCCTGGCGTTGAGGAAAGGGAATTTTGGCGCGCCGGGATAATCCGGGGCGGGGCGCAAGCCCAACTTGGACCCGTTTGGATAATATGGACGGCGCGCGATCCTGGTTTAACCGCGCAAAGCAAAAGCCCCGAAAATCTTTCGATTTCCGGGGCTTTTTAGCCTTTGCTCTCAGGGCAATCGAAGATTGCCCTGATTAGAATTCCGTGGTGCCCAGGAGAGGACTCGAACCTCCACACCTTGCGGCACACGGACCTGAACCGTGCGCGTCTACCAATTCCGCCACCTGGGCACTGAGAGATACTGTCAGAACTATGTGCTACGCTGCCGCTCTAGTTGCATCGCTTGGTTCAACATTTAACTAAACTGTTGAACTAAAACATGCGTCCCGAGCGCAGTTGGTTTTACAATGGGTCTATTCAACCCCTCTGACCATTTTCTGCTTCAGTGTTCAGCCTTGGGCGAACCACAGAAGCTGCGCATTATATACGGAAATTTTAGCTTTGGCAAAACGATCGAATAACGAATCGAATAACAACAGATCAACACCCTTGCCCGAAGCGCCGCCGGACTTCGACCCTGATGTCCCGTCCCGTGAAGCCATCCTGACGGCGCTGCGCGCCGCGGGTTCGCCGTTGTCTCCGGTTGAACTGGCCGAGCGCATGGGCGTGGAGCGTGCGGCGACGATGGTGGGGTTTGAGCGCCGCCTGGGCGCCATGGAGCGCGACGGGCAATTGATGCCCAACCGCAAGGGCGTGCTGCTGCTGGCTACCAAGCTGGACTTCGTCGCCGGCAAGGTGCTGGGCCACCGCGACGGCTTCGGCTTCCTGCTGCGCGACGACGGCGGGCCCGATCTGTTCCTGTCCCCGCGCGAAATGCTCAAGGTGCTGCACGGCGACCGCGTGCTGGTCAAGCCGACGGGCGAATACCGGGGCAAGCCGGAAGGCACCATTGTCGAAGTCATCGAACGCCGCACCAACAAGCTGGTGGGGCGCTTCCTGCACGAGCACGGCCTGTCCATCGTCGCGCCCGAGGACCAGCGCATCAAGCACGACATCCTGATTCCGCCCAGCGACACCAATGGCGCCCAGCACGGGCAGGTCGTCGCGGTGGAAATCATGGCGCAGCCCACGCGCCATACGCAGCCGCTGGGCCGCGTGGCCGAGGTGCTTGGCGAGATCGACGATCCCGGCATGGAGATCGAGATCGCGGTGCGCAAGTTCGACGTGCCGGTCGAGTTTTCGGAAGCCGCCCGCAAGCAGGCCGCGCGCCTGCCCGACGTGGTGACGAAGGCCGACCTGAAGGGCCGGGTGGACTTGCGCGACGTGCCGCTCATCACCATTGACGGCGAAGACGCGCGCGACTTCGACGATGCGGTGTATTGCGAACCGGTGGAGCTTGGCACCGGCCAGCGCAAGCGTCCCGGCTGGCGCCTGCTGGTGGCCATTGCCGACGTCAGCCACTACGTGCGTCCGGGCGATGCGCTGGACGACGACGCCATCGAGCGCGGCACCAGCGTGTACTTCCCGCGCCGCGTCATCCCCATGCTGCCCGAGTCGCTGTCCAACGGCCTGTGCTCGCTGAATCCTGACGTTGACCGCCTGGTGCTGGTGTGCGACATGGTCATCCCCGCCACGGGCGCCAAGGCCGGCACGGTCACGGCCTACCAGTTCTATAACGCGGTCATGCACTCGCATGCGCGGACCACCTACACGAATATCTGGGCCGCCCTGCAGCAGCCCGGCGGTCCGGCCGCGCACGCGATGCGCAGCGTCATGCCCCACGTCCAGCATCTGTACGAGCTCTTCCAGTTGCTGTCGCAGGGGCGCAAGAAGCGCGGCGCCATCGACTTCGACACCGTCGAGACCAAGATCGTCTGCAACGAACTGGGACGCATCGAACAGATCGTGCCGTCCGTGCGCAACGATGCGCACAAGCTGATCGAAGAGTGCATGCTGGCCGCCAACACCTGCGCGGCCGACTTCATGACGCGCAGCAAGCATCCCGGCCTGTACCGCATCCATGAAGGCCCGACGCCGGAACGCCTGCTGTCGCTGCGCGAGTTCCTGCGCACGATGGGGCTGTCGCTGGGAGGGGGCGATGCGCCCACGGCCAAGGATTACGGCGAGTTCCTCGATTCGGTGCGGGGCCGCCCCGACTATCAGCTGCTGCAGTCCATGTGCCTGCGCTCCATGCAGCAGGCCGTCTACAGCCCGGACAACATGGGCCACTTCGGCCTGTCCTATCCGGGCTACAGCCACTTCACGTCGCCGATCCGCCGCTATCCCGACCTGCTCACGCACCGCGTGATCAAGGCCCTGCTGGCCGGGCAGCGCTATGTGCCCAGCCTGGACGACCACGCCGTGGTCATCGGCCGCACGCAGCGCGAGCATGAGCACGCCATCTGGGAAAAGATGGGCCTGGTGCTGTCGGCCACCGAGCGCCGCGCGGACGAGGCGTCGCGCGATGTCGAGGCCTGGCTCAAGTGCTGGTTCGTCAAGGAGCGCGTGGGCGAGGATTTCAGCGGCACCGTCACCGGCGTGGCCAGCTTCGGCATCTTCGTCACGCTGGACACGCTGCACGTCGAGGGCCTGGTGCACGTCTCGGAGCTGGGCGGCGAGTACTTCCAGTTCAACGACGGCCTGCACGAGCTTCGCGGCGAGCGCACGGGCATGCGCTACCGCCTGACCGACAAGGTGCAGGTGCAGGTGTCGCGCGTGGATCTCGAAGCGCGCCGCATCGAATTCCGCCTGGTGCAGGGCACCAGCTTCGACGCATTGCGCAAGGCGGCCGCCCGCGGGCCCGACGAGCCGGTGCGCCGCGTGAAGAAAGCGGCATCGCCCAAGCCCGCCGCCCTGAAGGGCCAGACCGCCAAGGAAAGGCGCGCCGAGGCCAAGAAGGCCAGCAAGCCGCCCAAGGCGGCCAAGCGCGCCGCGCCGGCCAAGAAGGCTGTCCACAAGCGGCACTGACGCGCGATTCACGTTCCTTATGGCCATGCCGTCGTTTGGCGGCGCGGCCTTAAGGGGTAACATTGCGGTTATGGCCGGCTTGGTCCGGTGGCCCGCCCCGCTCTGGGGCGGGTATTCGTTTATCTAAAGGTATTGCATTTATGGCGTCGACCCAAGTTCTGGCCGGGTTTCACGCGGTGGTCGCGCGGCTGCGCCACGCGCCCGAGTCGATCAAGGAAATCTATGTCGAGGCCTCGCGCCGCGACAAGCGCATGCAGACGCTCATCGAACAGGCGGAAAAGGCGGGGTGCCGCTTGCATCCGGTCCCGATGGAGCGCCTGGACGGCCTGTCGCGCGGCACGCGCCACCAGGGCGTCGTGGCGCTGGCCGATGAGCGCCAGCTCGCGGTCGATGTCGACGAGGTGCTCGACGTGATCGAGGGGCCGCCTCTGCTGCTGATTCTTGACGGCGTGACCGACCCCCACAACCTGGGCGCCTGCCTGCGCACCGCGGATGCCGCGGGCGTGCACGCCGTGATCGCGCCGCGCGACCGGGCCGTCGGCCTGAACGCGACCGTGCAGCGCGTGGCTTGCGGCGCGGCGGACACCGTGCCCTACCTGATGGTGACCAACCTGGCGCGCACCATGCGCAGCCTGAAGGACCGCGGGGTATGGCTGGTGGGCACCGACGACCAGGCCACCGGCAGCATGCACCAGATCGATGCGCGCCAGCCGATGGGGTGGGTCATGGGCGCCGAAGGCGAGGGCATGCGCCGCCTGACGCGCGAAACCTGCGACCAGCTCGTGAACATTCCCATGCTGGGTTCGGTTGAAAGCCTGAACGTCAGCGTGGCCAGCGCCGTCTGCCTGTACGAAACCGTGCGCCAGCGCCAGGCGTAATTTGTCCGCCGCCCTTATTTTGTAGATTCCCTTTTTTCGCGTCAGCCCATCATGCACCAGAACGGCTTTACCACCACGATCCTCCATTCCGACCGCAATCAATCCGTCGAGCACGGAGCGGTGCACAAGCCGATGCATCCGTCGTCGGAGTTCGCGTACGACGATGCGCGCGAGCTGGCCGCGGTATTCCAGGGCAAGGCGGGCTTCACCTACGCGCGCCAGGGCACGCCCACGACCACCGCGCTGGAAGCCAAGATCAACCAGATGGAAGGCGGCAAGGGTACGGTCAGCTTCGCGACCGGCATGGCCGCGCTGTCGGCCATTTTCACGACGCTGCTGCGCCGCGGCGATCATCTGGTGTCGAGCCAGTTCGTGTTCGGCAATACGAACAGCCTGTTCGGCACGCTGCAGGAGCTGGGCGTGGAGATCACCTTCGTGGATGCGACGGATTCGTCGCAGGTGCGCGCGGCGATCCAGCCCAATACGCGCATGGTCTTCACCGAGACGATCGCCAACCCGGGCACGCAGGTCGCCGACCTGGCCGTGATCGGCGGGATCTGCCGCGAGAAGGGGCTGGTCTACGTCGTGGACAACACGCTGACCTCGCCGTGGATGTTCCGTCCCTCGACGGTCGGCGCGTCGCTCGTGATGAATTCGCTGTCCAAGTACATCGGCGGACATGGCAACGCCTTGGGCGGAGCCGTGACGGATACCGGCCTGCATGACTGGGCCGGCGACGGCAACATCCATGAAGCCTATCGCAAGGGCCCGTCCACCGGCTGGGGCCTGACGCAGATCAAGAAGAAGGGGCTGCGCGACATGGGCGGCACGCTGGCCGCGGAGCCGGCGCACCGCATCGCGGTGGGCGCCGAGACGCTGGCCCTGCGCATGGCCAAGCACTGCGCGAACGCGCTGGCCCTGGCGCGCTTTCTTGAAGAGCACCCCGGCGTGGCCAAGGTGCATTACCCGGGCCTTGCCGGCCACCCGCAGCACGCGCGTGCGGCGGCGCTGTTCGGTTCGCGCTTTGGCGGGCTGCTGGGCGTGGAGCTGGCAGACGGCGTGGATTGCTTCGATTTCCTGAACCGCCTGCGCATCGTGCTGATGGCGACCCATCTGGGCGACACGCGCAGCCTTGCGCTGCCCGCCGCCCACACCATCTATTACGAGATGGGCGCCGAACGCCGCAAGCAGATGGGCATTGCGGACAGCCTGATCCGCGTGTCGGTGGGCATCGAGGACGAAGCGGATCTGCTGTTTGATTTCGATCAGGCCCTCAATGGTTGCCTGAAGGGATAATCCGGCACGTGCGCGCCTGGCCGATGGGCGCGCGGGCAACGCAATCGGGGTAGGACCCATGCTCATACAGATCGCAGAAGTATTCACGCAGCAGGAGGCGGCTGATATCCGGCGCCGGCTGGACGCCGCCGATTGGGTGGATGGCAAGGTCACCGCGGGCTACCAGTCGGCCGAAGTGAAGCGCAACCGCCAGCTGCCGGAGCAGCATCCCTTGGCGCAGGAGCTGGGCGGCCTGATCCTGCAGCGCCTTGCGGGCAACAATCTGTTCATGTCGGCCGCCTTGCCGCGCAAGATTTTCCCGCCGCTGTTCAACCGCTACGAAGGCGGCGAGGCCTTCGGCTATCACGTGGACAATGCCGTGCGTGGCATCGCGGGCACGGCGGAACGCATGCGCACCGACTTGTCGGCCACGCTGTTCTTCTCCGATCCCGATTCGTACGACGGCGGCGAACTCGTCATCGACGACACCTACGGCCCGCGCGCGGTGAAGCTGCCGGCGGGGCATATGGTGCTGTACCCGGGCACCAGCCTGCACAAGGTCAATCCGGTGACTCGCGGCGCGCGCGTCAGTTCGTTTTTCTGGATGCAAAGCCTGGTGCGCGAAGACAGCCAGCGCGCCTTGCTGCTGGACATGGACGTGGCCATACAGCGTCTGAACCAGGACGTGGCGGGGCATGCATCCATCGTGCAGCTCACGGGCATCTATCACAACCTGCTGCGCCGCTGGGCCGATGTTTGATGAAGCTTAAAGTGTTTTCTCAGGGTGTCGCGCAAACCCCTAAATGCGCGTTTTTGTTTATTGCGAAAACGCCTAAAAGCTAGTATTGACGCGGGTTACGGTGAGGTTTTCGCTTGACAGC
Organism: Achromobacter sp. NPDC058515; assembly: GCF_042721735.1. NCBI lineage: Bacteria > Pseudomonadati > Pseudomonadota > Betaproteobacteria > Burkholderiales > Alcaligenaceae > Achromobacter > Achromobacter sp. NPDC058515. The sequence continues at coordinate 82,950 of NZ_JBHXNI010000004.1, read as the reverse complement.
CGCTCCACGCCAAGGCCTAATACATGTCTGCGTCGCTGACGGTTTGAAGGCATTTATGCCATCGAAACCTAAGCGGCGCAGCAGTTTAAAAGTTGTGCTTTGCAGCGCAAGAAAATAGTTTATCCACTGTCTGTTCGTCGTTTGTCGGGTCTCTGCGTCTCTTTGTGGCGTTCAATCATGACAGCCATGAACTGCACTCCCGGCAGACTCAATACCTTGTGAGGGGTACTCCTGAATGAACAAAACCGAACTCATCGATCACATCGCCAGCAAGGCCGATATCTCCAAGGCTGCAGCCGGCCGCTCGCTCGACGCCCTGATCGGTGCCGTCAAGACCACCCTGAAGAAGGGCGGTACGGTCACGCTGGTTGGCTTTGGCACCTTTGCCGTGTCGGCTCGCGCCGCGCGCACCGGCCGTAACCCGCGCACCGGCGAGACCATCAAGATCAAGAAGGCCAAAGTGCCGAAGTTCCGTCCGGGCAAGGCCCTGAAGGACGCCGTCAACTGATAGGCGGCAGGCGGATCGCAGGGCTTGTCCCGCGATTTGCCGACAAGTACGCGGTCCGGTATACTCCGGCCCGCGTATTGCTTTTGAGTGCCCTAGTTGGCAGTTGCCTTGCACGAATTTTCGTCTTGCAGCTGCACCGAAACGGGTGCTTAGCTCAGTTGGTAGAGCGGCGCCTTTACACGGCGTAGGTCACAGGTTCGACCCCTGTAGCACCCACCAAAAGCACATCAGCCAGCAGCACCCCGAATCGCTTCAGAAGCGTATTTCCGCATACAAACCCGCACACGGCGCCGTGGCGGGTTTTTTGTTTTGTCGCTTCTGGTTTGATTCTGATCAGGGGTGTTACGCTGTCCCAGACGAAATACAACGTGCGAATCATTCGCATTTAAGATATTATGACGGGCTTGTACCGGTCAGCCGGCGTCGCTTTCTTGTGCGCGTCATTTCCCTGGCTGGCCGGAAAAGTCAATGCACCCTGGCTGATTCATGCCTAGTCTTCAACGCGGTTGGAATTCTTCTTCGCGGTCTTCTTTTGGTATACGCGCAGGCGCTGGCCTCGCGGTTGTCGCGCTTCACGCGGCGGTGATCGGCGCCATCTTCATGGCGCCGGAAAGTCGTCCTGAACTGGAGGAACCCGAGGCAATCATGGTGAGCGTGGTGGACGCCCCCATTCCCCAGATCGCCAAAGCCGAACCCACTCCTGAAGTGCCGCAGCCGGTGACGGAAACGCCGCCCGAGCCCCAGCCCGAGATCGAGCCCGAACCGGAGCCCGAACCCGAATTGAAGCCCGAGCCGGAACCTGAGCCCGAGCCGGTGGTTGAGAAGCCGCCGATGCCGGCGCCCAAGCCCAAGCCCAAGCCGAAACCCAAGCCCCAGCCCAAGCAGGAAGTCAAACCCCAGCCCAAGCTGGAGACGCCGCCCCAGCAGACGCCGCCCAGCGGCGCGCCGGAAGGCACGCAGGCGCCGCAGGGGCCGCAGCAAGGGCCGCCGCCTGATCAGCCCGTGTTGGTCTCCAGCATCGAGTTCCAGGGCGCGCGCCCCATGCCGAATTACCCGATGGCGTCGCGCCGCATGCGGGAAGAGGGCCGCGTGGTGGTGCTGGTGGAAATCAATACCCAGGGGCTGGTCGAGCGGGCAACCATCGATGCGTCCTCAGGCTTTCCCCGCCTGGACGAATCGGCTCTGGCCGCCGCCCGCAAGGGGCGTTTCAAGCCGTATACCCGTAATGGCGTGGCCTACGCCGCCAAAGCCAAAATTCCGTTCGATTTCGTAATGAGGAACTGAGATGTCCAACGCACTGCATAGCGCCACCCTGGTGGCGCAGGCGACCACCAGCCCGGCAGCCCCGGCTGCCGCCGCCGCTGCGCCTGCCGCTGCCGCTGCCGCGGCCGCGCCCGCAGCTCAACAGGCCGCCACGGCTGCTGGCGGCGTCGCCCAGCAAGCCGCCGGCGCCGTTTCCCAATCGGCCGACGCGCTGCACAGCGCCGCCGCCGCGCTGCCCGCGGCTCCGGCTCCGGCAGCCGTTCCCGACATGGGCTTCCTGCACTTCGTCGCCCAGAGCGACGTCGTCGGCAAGAGCCTGTTCATCATCCTGATCCTCATGTCGCTGGTGACCTGGTACCTGATCCTGGTCAAGGCCGGCAGCAACGTCAGCATGCGCAAGCGCTCGGCCGACTTCCTGAACAAGTTCTGGAACGCCAGCTCGCTTGAGCAGGTCGAGCACGAGATCAGCACGCACGGCGCGCGCGACCCGTTCTCGCATCTGGCCAGCCATGCCATGCACGCCCAGGCGCACCACAACAAGTTCGGCGCGACCAAGCTGGAAGAGTCGGGCAGCAATTCCGACTTCGTCACGCGCACCATGCGCAAGGTGATCGACGAAGAAACCGCCAAGCTGGAAAACGGCCTGACGGTGCTGGCTTCGGTGGGTTCGACGGCGCCGTTCGTGGGCCTGTTCGGCACGGTCTGGGGCGTGTACCACGCCCTGGTCGGCATCGGCCTGTCCGACGGCGTGACCATCAACCGCATCGCCGGTCCGGTGGGCGAGGCGCTGATCATGACGGGCCTGGGCCTGGCGGTGGCAATTCCCGCCGTGCTGGCGTACAACACCTTTGTGCGCAACAACCGCGTGTACTTGTCGCGCTTGGATGCGTTCGCGCATGATCTGTTTGCGTTCCTGACCACCGGCCAGCAAGTGACGCTGTCCGACGGCAAGGTGCGCGCGCTGCGCCGCCAGAACGGCGTCGCGGTCCAACGCGGGAGCGAATAATGGCCTTTGGCAGCTTTGAGGGTAAAGGATCCGGGAGCCACGCGGTTTCCGAGATCAACATGGTGCCCCTGATCGACGTCATGCTGGTGCTGCTGGTGATCTTCATCATCACGGCGCCGCTGCTGGCGCATTCGATCAAGATCAACATGCCCCAGGTGGCCGCCGAGCAGATCGAGGAAGAACCCAAGACCGTGGACCTGGCCATCGATGCCGGCGGCGCGCTGTTCTGGGACGAGAAGCCGGTCAACATCGACGACCTGCCCAATCGCTTCAAGTCGATCGCCGGCACCAAGCCGCAACCCGAGATCCGCATTCGCGCCGATCAGAACACCCGCTACGAAACGCTGGCCAAGGTCATGGCCTCGGCTCGCCGCTCGGGTATGACGCGCATCGGGTTCGTCACCACGCCGCCCTCGGGCGGCTCCCCGGCAGCCGGCGCGGAGGCGGGCGGCGCGGCCGCTCCGGCTCCCGCCGCGGCCCCGTCCGGCAGGTGAACGATTCCCGGGAAAGGGGGCGCATTTCGCGCCCCTTTTTTTCGGGATCGCGCTAGAATCGCGGCATGCGAGTTCTGGTAATCGAAGACGACACCACCCTGGGCCATGCGCTCCAGGAATTTCTGGCCGACCAGGGGTATGCGGTCGACTGGCTGACCGAAGGCGACCGGGTTCTGGGCGCGTTGGCGGGCCAGCCCTATGACCTCATGCTGCTCGACCTAAACCTTCCCGGCATGAGCGGGCTGGATGTCCTGCGGCAGTTGCGCCAGGACTGCAACCAGGTCCCCGTGCTGATTCTCACCGCCCGCGATGGCATCGAAGACCGCGTTGCCGGCCTGGATGCGGGGGCGGACGACTACGTTACCAAGCCTTTCGAACTGCCCGAGCTGGCGGCGCGCGTGCGCGCCTTCGGCCGCCGCCGCGCCGGACAGGCTCAGCCGCTGATCGAAGTGGGCCCGCTGGTGTTCGACACGGTCGGTCGCGAAGTCCGCGCCAATGGCCAGCGCCTGTCGCTGTCCGTGCGCGAACTTTCCGTCCTGGAAATGCTGATGGCCCGCGTTGGCCGCGTCGTGACCAAGCGCCAGATCGTCAATTCGCTGTCCGCCTGGGACGCGGATTTCAGCGAAAACGCGGTCGAAGTCTACGTGTACCGCTTGCGCAAGCGCCTGGAAGGCACGGGCGCCAGCATCCAGACGGTGCGCGGCTTCGGCTACATGCTGGATGTGGAAACGGCCTGACGGGCCGGCCGCGGCAGGCTCGCACCCGCCGCGCGCATCCATCCACCCAAGCGAGGGCTTCGCGTCATGACGCAACGCATACCTCCCGCATTTCCTGCTCCGCGACCCTTGCTCCCTTCCCGTTCGCTTGCCCGGCATCTGGTTATCCGGCTGATGCCCCCCATCCTGCTGCTCGTCCTGCTGGACCTGGCGGCGACCTGGGTCATCACGCACAAGATCGACATGTCGCTCTGGATGCTGGAGGACTTCTTCTGGCTGATGGTCGTGGGGCAGGTGGCGCTGATCGCGCTGTTCACCTGGGTGGTGGTGCAGGGCGTGCGGTCCGGCCTGCGTTCGGTGAACCATTTGTCCGAGGAAATCCGCCAACGCTCCATCGACGACATGCAGCCGCTGGAAGTGGCGGGCGTGCCCGTGGAGATCGAGCCGCTGGTGACCCATACCAATGACCTGCTGCTGCGGCTGGACGCGTCGCTGGCGGCGCAACGGCGCTTCATCGGCCATGCGGCGCATCAGTTGCGCACGCCGCTGTCCGGCCTGCGGCTGGAATCCGAGCTGATGCTGGCGCGCCCCTTGCCCGACGACGTGCGGGCGCGGGCGGAGCGCATCAAGGCGGTCAGCGACCGCATGATCCGGCTGGGCCAGCAGCTGCTGGTGCTGGCGCGCGCCGATCCCAATGCCCGCCCGCAAGACAGCTTTGTGCGCATCGACCTGTGCGAATGGGTGCGGGTGCATGGCGCCGAGTGGTTCCCGCGCGTGCGGGAAGCCCATTATGAATTGGACCTGGCGGCGCCGGACACGCCCATCTGGATCGACGCCGATCCCTTGCTGCTGGCGGAGCTGCTGGGCAACCTGATCGACAACGCGCTGCGCTACGGCAACCCCACGGGCCGCATCACGCTGATCGTCGGCGCCAATCCGCCGTCGCTGACAGTGGAAGACGACGGGCCCGGTATTCCCCCCGAGGAACGGGACCGCGTCTTCGAAGCCTTCTACCGGTCGCCCACCGCCACGGCGGGGGGATCGGGGTTGGGCCTGGCCATCGTGCGCGAGATCGCGCATGCGCATGGCGCCTGGTGGAAGCTCACCAGCCGCCCGGATTTCTCCGGCACACGGCTTTCCGTCGTGTTTCCCGGCCCCCGCAAAGGGGCTCAACTCACTCGTCAAGAACCCACATCATGAGCCAGGGTACGGTTAGCGCTCCTTCCTCGTCCGTAGGCCTGGCAGGCGGCGCGCATGCGCCCTCGTCGCGCGCGGCCCTTATTCTTGGGGCGCTGGGCGTGGTGTACGGCGATATCGGCACCAGCCCCTTGTACACGCTGCGGGCCTGCCTGACCGGCCTGAGCGTGCATACGGACCTGGAGCCGGCCCACCTGCTGGGCGTGCTGTCCATCCTGTTCTGGATGCTGATGGTGGTGGTTTCCTTGAAGTACGTGACCCTGGTGCTGCGCGCGGACAACCGGGGCGAGGGCGGCACGCTGGCGCTGCTGGAACTGGCGGTGCGCGCGCGGGAGGGCAAGATGCGCTGGGTGCTGATCGTGCTGGGGATTTTCGGCGCGGCGCTGTTCTACGGCGACAGCATGATCACGCCGGCCATTTCGGTGCTGTCGGCGTTGGAGGGGATCGGCATCGTGTCGCACCAGCTGGACGCCTGGGTGGTGCCGATCGCCCTGGTGGTGCTGGTGGCGCTGTTTGCGATCCAGTCGCACGGCACGGGCGCGATGGGCAAGCTGTTCGGTCCGGTGATGCTGCTGTGGTTCGGCACGCTGGCCGCCCTGGGCGCCTGGCAGATCTGGCAGACGCCCGAGGTGCTGGCGGCGTTGAACCCGATGTATGGCCTGCGCTTCATCATTGAGTTCCCCTGGATCAGCTTCGTGCTGCTGGGCGCGGTGGTGCTGGCGCTGACGGGCGCCGAGGCGCTGTACGCCGACATGGGCCACTTCGGCCGCCCGGCCATCCGCGGCGCCTGGTTCAGCATGGTGCTGCCGGCGCTGACCTTGTGCTATTTCGGCCAGGGCGCGCTGTTGCTGCGCGACCCCACGGCGATCCGCAATCCGTTCTTCCTGATGGCCCCCGAATGGGGGCTGGCGCCGCTGGTGGCGCTGGCCACCATCGCGACGATCGTGGCCTCGCAGGCGGTGATTTCCGGCGCGTATTCGGTGACGCGCCAGGCGGTGCAGCTGGGTTTCTGGCCGCGCATGCAGATCCTGCACACGTCGGCGGTCGAGAAGGGCCAGATCTATCTGCCCCAGGTCAACGCGTTGCTGCTGTGCGCGGTGCTGGTCCTGGTGCTGTGGTTCCAGAGTTCGGACAACCTGGCGGCGGCCTACGGATTCGCCGTGACGGGCACCATGCTGACGACGTCGGTGCTGGCGTTCGCGGTGCTGCCGCGCGGCAGCGCCGGGGTCAAGCGCGTGCTGTGGTTCACGGTGCTGGGCCTACTGCTGCTGCTCGATGTGCTGCTGTTTTCGGCCAACGTCTTCAAGATCCATGAAGGCGGCTGGCTGCCGCTGGTGGTGGCGATCGTGGTGTTCACGCTGATGATGACGTGGCGCCGCGGCCGCCATCTGCTGTCCGATATGCAGCAGCGGGACCGCCAGCCGCTCAAGGAGTTCATGGAGCAGCTCGAGGAATACCCGCCGTCGCGCGTGCCGGGCACCGCCATCTTCATGACGATGAATTCGGGCAACGTGCCGCCGGCGCTGCTGCACAATCTGAAGCACAACAAGGTGCTGCATGACCATGTGCTGTTCCTGACGATCCTGGTGGCGGATGTGCCGTACATTTCGCCGGAAGAGCGTTTTGTCGTGCAGAAGCTGAGCGCATCGAGCTGGACGGCGACGGTCAATTACGGCTTCAAGGAAGATCCCGACGTGCCGGAGGCGCTGCGGCTGGTGGCCGAGGCGTATCCGGAGCTGGACCTGGAGCCGATGCGTACGTCTTATTTCCTGTCGCGCCAGACGGTGGTGGCGGCGAAGAAGCCGGCGCTGTCGCGGTGGCGGCGGACGGTGTTTTCATTCATGGCGCGGAACTCGACGCGGAGCACGAAGTTCTTCAAGATTCCGGCGAACCGGGTTGTGGAGATGGGGATGCAGGTCGAGTTGTAGTTTTTTTGGGCTCCGCCGGCTGAGGCATGACGGCCGCTGGGACGGCTTGCTAGGGTTCTCGCCTGCTGCGGGATGGTGGCTGAAGGTCTTGCGGGCGTCGCCCCAGGCCGGCCGCGCGGGCGGCCTTTTGGGGCTTTTGCGGTGTCTTGCGGTGGTGCGATGGTTGATGTCGCGCCCAATAAAAAACCCCTCGGCTTTCCGAGGGGTTTTTTGTTGGCCTTGAAGAATTACTTCTTCTTGGCTGCGTCCGTCAGCTGGGGCAGCGACGTGCCGCTGGAGGACAGCAGGCCGGTCTTCACGTAGGTGAAGAGCTTTTCGCGGGTGTCGACGATGTCGAGGTTGCGCATGGTCAGCTGGCCGATGCGGTCTGCCGGCGTGAAGGGGGCGTTTTCCACCTTCTCCATGGACAGGCGCTCGGGCGCGTACGTGAGGTTGGCCGATTCGGTGTTCAGCAGCGAATAGTCGTTGCCGCGGCGCAGTTCGATAGTGACTTCGCCGGTGATGGCGCGGGCGACCCAGCGCTGGGCGGTTTCGCGCAGCATGATGGCCTGCGGGTCGAACCAGCGGCCCTGGTACAGCAGGCGGCCCAGCTTGCGGCCGTTTTCGCGGTACTGCTCGATGGTGTCTTCGTTGTGGATGCCGGTGACCAGGCGTTCGTAGGCGATGAAGAGCAGGGCCAGGCCCGGGGCTTCGTAGATGCCGCGGCTCTTGGCTTCGATGATGCGGTTTTCGATCTGGTCGCTCATGCCCAGGCCGTGGCGGCCGCCGATGCGGTTGGCTTCCAGCAGCAGTTCGACGGGGTCGCTGTATTCAACGCCGTTCAGGGCGACCGGCTGGCCTTCCTCGAAGCGGACCGTGACTTCCTCGGCCTTGACGGCCACATCGTCGCGCCAGAACGCCACGCCCATGATGGGCTTGACGATGCGGATGCCGGAGTTCAGCTGTTCCAGGTCCTTGGCTTCGTGGGTGGCGCCCAGCAGGTTCGAGTCGGTCGAGTAGGCTTTTTCGGCCGACATCTTGTAGTCGAAGCCGGCTTGGCGCATGTATTCGGACATTTCCGAACGGCCGCCCAGTTCGTCGATGAAGCGCTGGTCCAGCCAGGGCTTGTAGATCTTCAGTTCCGGGTTGGTGAGCAGGCCGTAGCGGTAGAAGCGCTCGATGTCGTTGCCCTTGAAGGTGCTGCCGTCGCCCCAGATGTTGACGTTGTCTTCCTTCATGGCGGCCACCAGCATCGTGCCGGTGACGGCGCGGCCGATGGGCGTCGTGTTGAAGTACGTGATGCCGGCGGTCGAGATGTGGAACGCGCCCGCTTGCAGGGCGGCGATGCCTTCGGCGACCAGCTGCTGGCGGCAGTCGATCAGGCGGGCGTTTTCGGCGCCGTAGGCCATGGCCTTGCGGGGGATCTCGTCGTAGTCGGACTCGTCGGGCTGGCCCAGGTTCGCGGTATAGGCGTACGGGATGGCGCCGTTGTTGCGCATCCACAGGAGCGCCGCGCTGGTGTCGAGGCCGCCGGAAAAGGCGATGCCGACCTTCTGGCCGGTGGGAAGGTTCGGGAGGATAGTGGTCATTGTTTGAGGTGAGACGCCAACAGGACTTTGACAGCAACGAGCCGCCAAACAAGAAATATAGCCGCTTATTTTAACTCTTTTGAGGGGGGCTGGCCGGGCGGGGCGAACAGCTCGGCAAGCCGGAGCCCCCGTATAAGCTGCCCGGTGGCCGTGGCCAGCCGCGTGGCGGGCCGGTGGCGGGCGCTGGCCAGCACCAGGTTGTTGGTGATCGTGGGCGAGCAGATGTCGCACAGGGACAGCTCGTGTTCCGCGGCCGGGCCGCGCGCGGCCGAGCGGGGGAGGATGGCGTAGGCGTCGCCTTGCGCGGCCAGTTCCACGATGGTCTGCACGGCGTCCACCTCGGCCGCTACCTTGAGGCGCACGCCCTGGGCGCGGCATACGCTTTCGACCAGGGTGCGGATGGCGTTGGGCAGGCTGGGCAGCACCAGCGGATAGTCGCCCAGCCGCGCCACCGCCACGCGGGCGGGCAGGGGCGGCTGATGGCCGGCGGCGGCGGCCAGGACCAGGTCTTCGCGGAACAGCGACTCGTAGGCCAGTTGCGGCGACGGCGCGGGATCGTAGAGCAGGGCCAGGTCCACCCGGCCCGCCAGCAGCCACTCGCGCACCTGCGCGCTCAGGCCTTCGGCCACGGCGATGGAGGCGTCGGGAAACTGGCGGCGAAAGGCCTGCACGAGCGGGGGCGTCAGCACGCGCGCGATGCGCGGCGGCAGGCCGACGACAACTTTGCCGGTGGGCGTTTCCCGCAGGGTCTGCAGATCTTCCTTGGCGCGGTCGGCCAGGGTCAGCAGGGCGCGGGCGTGTTCCAGGAAACGCAGGCCGGCCTCGGTGGGCTCGGCCCCGCGGCCGTTGCGGTAGAGCAGGTGCTGGCCCAGTTCCAGCTCCAGCAACCGGACCTGCCGGCTGAGCGTGGGCTGCGCCACGTCCAGCATTTCGGCGGCGCGCGAGAAGCTGCGCCGTTCGGCGACGCGCACAAAGTACTCGATCTGCTTGAGATCCATAAGATATTTAATTTATGTATATCTGAAATCAAAGATATAGCATTGTTGGCCGACCCGCAATCCGGGACCATGACGCTTTTGCCGCAGGAAGCCGCCCGTGCCCGATTGCCGTCCCCCGCTTGCGTCCCCGTCCCGTCCCCGCCACGCGCTGCCGCCTGGCGCCTGCGACACGCATTGCCATGTCTTCGGGCCGGGCGACGTGTTCCCGTACGCGCAGGGCCGGTCGTATACGCCGCCGGACGCGCCCTACGCGAGGATGGCGGCGCTGCATGCGCATCTGGGGGTGGAGCGGGCGGTGGTGGTGCAGGCCAATTGCCATGGCTCGGACCACGCCGCCTTGCTGGACGCGCTGGCGCAAAGCGGCGGCCGCTATCGCGGCGTGGCTTTGCTGGGCGCCGAGGCGACCGAAGCCGGCGTCAGGGCGCTGCACGAGGGCGGCGTGCGCGCGGCCCGCTTCAATTTCGTGCCGCACCTGGGCGGCGCGCCCGACCCCGCCGTCTTCGATCGCGTGGCGACGCTGATCGCGCCGCTGGGCTGGCATCTGTGCCTGCATGTGGACGGGGCGATGCTGCCCGAGCTGCTGCCGCGCCTGCTGGCGTTGCCGGTGCCGTTCGTCGTGGATCACATGGGGCGCCTGAAGGCGGCCGACGGGCTGGAGTCGCCCGCGATGCGGGCCTTGCTGAGCCTGGCCGATGTGCCGCAGGCCTGGGTCAAGGTGTCCGGCATCGACCGCATTGCGTCCGGCCGGCGTCCGTTCGCCGAAGGCATCCCGTTTGTGCGCGCGCTGGTCGAGGCCATGCCGGACCGCGCCTTGTGGGGCACGGACTGGCCGCACCCGAATGTGGCGGGCGACATGCCTGATGACGGCGAATTGGTGGATGCGCTCTTCGAGGCGTGTCCCGATGCCGCGCTGCGCCAGCGCGTGCTGGTGGACAACCCGGCGAGGCTGTACGGATTTCAGTAGTCGCAATGCACCCGGCCGCCGTCCGGCGACGCATGGGCCAACAAGAAAATTCCATTCAACGAGGAGACATCATGTTCAAGAAAATACTGTCGGCGGGCTTGCTGAGCCTGGCCGCCGTGGGCGCCGCGCAGGCGGACGGTCCGGTCCGCCTGATCATCGCTTTCCCGCCGGGCGGCCCGGTGGACCTGGTGGGACGCGTGGTGGCCGAGCAATTGGGCAAGGAGCTCAAGCAGCAGGTCATCGTCGAGAACAAGGCCGGGGCCAACGGCAATATTGCCGCGGCCTATGTGGCCAAGGCGCCCGCCGACGGGTCGGTGCTGTTCTTGACCAGCGTGGGCGCGGTTGCGATCAGCCCGGCGCTGTACAAGGACCTGCCGTACGACCCGGCGCGCGACTTCGCGCCCGTGTCGCGGGTCGTGAACAACGCCACGGTGTTCGTGGTGAATCCGTCCAACCCCGCGGCCGACGCGACCGACTTCGTCAAGAAGTCGCAGGCCGCCACGCAATCCGTGGCCATCGGTTCGTCGGGCATCGGCAGCATCCCGCACCTGACCCTGGAAATGTTCGCCGACGCCAGCAAGGCCAACGTGCTGCATGTGCCGTACAAGGGCGCGGCGCCGGTCATCAACGACGTGATGGGCAACCAGGTGTCGGGCTTTTTCGGCGATGTGCCGGGCCTGATCGGCCACATCCAGGGCGGCAAGCTCAAGCCCCTGGGCATTGCCGCGCCGACCCGCCATCCGCTGCTGCCCGACGTGAAGACGCTGGCCGAGCAGGGCATCGCCGGCGTGGAGTCCAACAACTGGTACGGCATCGTGGCGCCCGCGGCGACGCCCGCCGCCACCGTGGACAAGCTGAACCAGGCCTTGCGCGCCGCGCTGGGCAACGAGGCCGTGCGCGCGCGGCTGGAGAAGTTCGGCGCGCAGGCCGCGCCCAGCAGTCCGCAGGAACTGGCCGCGCTGATCGCGTCCGACCGCGAGAAGTGGACCGCGCTGATCCAGCGCAAGAACATTCGCCCGGAGTGATCATGAGCGCCAGCCGAGTCGCACCCGTAGTGCCTGGCGCCCGCCAGGAACTGGCCACGCTTGAGGCGCGCATCGCCGCCGCGCGGGGCCGGATATCGCCGCTGTACCAGGTGCTGCTGAACAGCCCCGCCGTGGTGGAAGGCTGGGAGGCCATGCTGACCGCCATCCGGCAGAAGACCTCGCTGCCGCCGCGCCTGCGCGAACTGATCATCCTGCGCGTGGCGACGCTGAACAATGCGCCGTATGAGTTCGACGCGCACGTGCCGCACGCGCTGGCGGGCGGCATGCCCCAGGAGGTCATCGACGCCTTGCGCGGCAATCCCGCCCCGGACCAGGTGCAGGGGCTGGCGCCGGGAGAAGCCGAGGTGCTGGCGCTGACCGACGCGATGACGCGCGACATCGAGGTGCCGGACGCGGTGTTCGCGCCGCTGCGCGAGCGCTACGATGACACGCAGCTGGTCGAGCTGGCGGCAACGGTGGGCGCGTACAACATGGTGTCGCGCTTTCTGGTGGCCTTGCGCGTCGGACATTGAAAGGAGATGGCTGTGCGGGAAACGATATTGCTGGTGTCGCTGGGCGAGCGCTTCGATGCGGCGCGCGCGCGGGATCTGGCCGGGCGCCTGACGGACGGCCTGGCAGGCGTGGCGGTCAGCGCGTTCGCCGCGCTGGAAGCCGAGGACACCTATGTGTATGTGAGCGGGGGCAAGGCGCTGCCCGAGATCCGGGCCCGCCTGGCCGAGCTGGCGCCGGGCGCCCATGTCCGGCTGCTGCACCGGACGCTGGATCTGCCCGGGGCGTCCGCCGGGCAGGACGCGCCGTGGCACTACATCGTCGAAACCGATGTGCTGCCCGAAGCAGACGCCGACCTGAATGCCTGGTACGACCAGGAACACCTGCCCGGCTTGGCGTCGGTGCCCGGCACGGTGCGCGCGCAGCGCTATGAATGCCGCGACGAGTCGCCGCGCTACCTGGCCTGCTACGACCTGCAGACGCAGGAGACCTTTGGCAGCCCGCCCTGGCTGGCCGTGCGCGCGAGCGACTGGAGCAGCCGCGTGCGGCCGTCGTTCCGCAATACGCGGCGCACGATGTTCAGGAAGATCCTGTAGCGCCGGCACGCTGGCTTGGGACGGCCCCGCGACAAAAAAGGGCCCGGGCATCGCACGATGCCCGGGCCCTTTTTACGGTGCGCGAGAGATTTACTCGACCTGGCCCAGCAGCAGGAATTCCATCAGCGCCTTCTGCACGTGCAGGCGGTTCTCGGCTTCGTCCCAGACCACGCTCTGCGGGCCGTCGATGACTTCACCGGTGACTTCCTCGCCGCGGTGGGCGGGCAGGCAGTGCATGAACACGGCTTGCGGGTCGGCCGCGGCCATCATTTCGGCGTCCACGCACCAGTCGGCGAACGCCGCGCGGCGCTCTTCGTTTTCCGCTTCGTAGCCCATGCTGGTCCAGACGTCGGTCGTGACCAGGTGCGCGCCTTTGCAGGCTTCCATCGGGTCCTTGAACTGGCGCAGCACCTTGTCCGAGGGCGAGCCGATGCGCGAGGCTTCGAGCTCGTAGCCGGCCGGCGTGGACACGTGCAGCGTGAAGCCGAGCATTTCGGCGGCATGCAGCCACGTGTAGGCCATGTTGTTGGCGTCGCCCACCCAGGCCACCGTCTTGCCGGCGATGGGGCCGCGGTGCTCGATGTAGGTGAAGATGTCCGCCAGGATCTGGCAGGGGTGGAATTCGTTGGTCAGGCCGTTGATCACGGGCACGCGCGAGTGCGAGGCGAAGCGCTCGATGCGGGTCTGCTCGAACGTGCGGATCATGACGATGTCGACCATGCGCGAAATGACGCGCGCGGTGTCTTCGATGGGCTCGGAGCGGCCCAGCTGCGAATCGTTGGAGGTCAGGTTGATGACCGATCCGCCCATCTGGTACATGCCGGCCTCGAAGGAGACGCGGGTGCGGGTGCTGGCCTTCTCGAACACCATCGCCAGCGTGCGGTCGTGCAGCGGCATGTGGGGTTCATAGCGCTTGAACTTTTCCTTGATCAGGCGCGCGCGCTCCAGCACGTAGGCGATCTCGGCGGACGAAAAGTCCTTGAACTGTAGAAAGTGCCGCAACGGGCCGTTTTGAGTCGTGGGAGGAGTCATGGTGATGTCGCAGGTCATTGGGCCCGGCCAGGCTCGTGGCCCGGGCGGGACGTTGATTATGGTTTTTCGGCCAGGAACTGTTGGATGAGCGGAACCAGGATGGAGACGATCTGGTCGGCCTCTTCCTTGGTCAGAATCAGCGGCGGCAGCATGCGGATGACGCGGTCGCGCGTGACGTTGATGAGCAGGCCAGCCTCCATGGCGCGCATGGCAAGGACGCCGCAGGGGCGGGCCAGCTCGATCCCCAGCATCAGGCCGCGGCCGCGGATCTCGGCGACGCCGGGGGTGCCGGCCAACGCGCCGGCCAGCGTATCTTTCAGGTGCTTGCCCACGGTGTGGGCGTTGTCCAGCAGGTGTTCGGATTCCAGGGCGTCCAGCACCGCCAGCCCGGCCGCGCACACCAGCGGGCCGCCGCCAAAGGTGGTGCCGTGGCTGCCGGGGGTGAACACGCCCGCGGCGGGGCCGGCCGCCAGCATCGCGCCGATCGGGACGCCGCCCGCCAGGCCCTTGGCCAGCGTCATGACGTCGGGCACGATGTCCGCCCACTGGTGGGCGAACCATTTGCCGGTGCGGCCGATGCCGGACTGCACTTCGTCGATCATCAGCAGCCAGCCGCGCTCGGTGCACAGGCGGCGCACTTCCTGCAGGTAGGCGATGTCGGATTGGCGGATGCCGCCTTCGCCTTGCAGCACTTCAAGCAGCACGGCGGCGGTGCGCGGTTCGGCGTCGCCGGCGGCGCGCACCGCGTCCAGGTTGTTGTAGGGGACCTGGATGAAGCCGCTGGGCAGGGGCTCGAAGCCCTTGCGCGCCTTGTCGCTGCCGGTGGCCGCCAGCGTGGCCAGCGTGCGGCCATGCCAGGACGAGTCCATGGTGATGATGTGGGCGTGCTGGTTGCCGCGCTGGTAGGCGTAGTAGCGGGCCAGCTTGATGGCCGCTTCGTTGGCCTCGGAGCCGCTGTTGTTGAACGCGACTTCCTGCATGCCGGACAGTTCCGTCAGGCGGGCGGCCAGCGCCGTCTGCTGGGGAACTTCGTAGATGTTCGAGGTATGGATGACGCGCGCGGCCTGCTCGCTGATGGCGGCCACCAGCTTCGGGTGGGCATGGCCCAGGCAGGAAACGCCGATGCCGGCCAGGGCGTCCAGGTACTTGCGGCCCAGGGCATCCCACAGCCATACGCCCTGGCCGTGCGTGAACGACACCGGCAGCCGGGCATAGATGTTGGCCAGAGGCGAGCTCATCGCGGATCCTCCTGGGGGATAACCAAAAAAGCATGCCCTGTTTGCAGCCGCCGATCCGGGGCGAATCGTCTTTCGAAAGAGGGCAAAGGATCAATCATATACAATTCGCGGCGCAGGGCGCATGTTTGATCACGCCGAAGATCCGGCTTTCGTGAAAGGCGCCCTGTAGTGAAAGAACTCATGGCAACTCGCGTCAGACAATTCGTAATTCATGGCGTTACCGAAAGCGGTAGCCGATTCCGCCCCAGCGATTGGGCGGAGCGGCTCGCCGGCGTAATGGCACAGTTCCGGCCCGCCGGCTGTGCTGGTAACCACCTCACTTATTCGCCCTATGTGCTTCCCGTCGTGATCGACGGCGTGCGCGGGATCGTGGTCGACCTTCGCTTGCGCGACCTGGAACCGCTGGCGTACAAGTTCGTGGTGGATTTCGCCCGCGACAACAACCTCAAGACGGAAGAACGCGAAATCTAGGTCTCCTGAACGAAAAAGCGCCCCGACCGGGCGCTTTTCTCATTCGGAGCGACGACGCGCGCCCATCGGGCGGGCCCCGTCCTACGTGCCGTAACGATCCAGGATCTTGCGGATGTCGCGCACGCCCGAACCGTCCGTCGTCAGCAGGGCACGGGCGGTCACGGCTTCAAGGTGGTGCTCCAGCAGGTGCAGCACGTGCTTCTCGTCGCGCGCCCGCAGGCCGGCCACGATCTCCATATGCTCGCTCACCGCGCATTCGCTTGAGTGCGGACGGCCATAAAGCGCCAGGATCAGCGAGCAGCGCGACACGATTTCATTCACGTAGCGCGCATACACCGCATTGCCCGACAGTTCGGCCATCAGGATATGGAATTCGCCCGAGAGCCGGATGGATTCGTTCGTGCTGTTGCGCTTGCGGGCTTCTTCTTCCTGCGCCACGTGCTGCTCCAGACGCGCCAGCCCCGCTTCGGTGATGTGCTGCAGCAGTCGGCGGGCCACGTCGCGCTCCAGGCAGCGGCGCGCTTCGAAGATGTCGTGCGCCTCTTCCAAACTGGGGCGGGCCACCGCGGCGCCGCGATTGGGCCGCAAATCCACCAGCCCTTCGCTGAACAGGCGCGTCAGCACGGCGCGCACAATCGTCCGGCTGACGCCGAAACGTTCTCCGATCACGTCCTCGGGGAGCTTGTCGCCCGGCAGTAGCGCCTGTTCGATGATGGCGCGTCGCAAATTTTTGTATACGATTTCGTTGCGGCTTATGTCTTTCTTGGCGGGCTCATTGGCCGGCGGCGCGAGGGTCTTCATGTTTTTGTTGGCTCCTGTGCATGCGCGTTTTCATTGTATTGGAATATGTCCGGCCGACGGGGGCCGCGCGCATTTGCGGGGTGGGACAGGCATAGTACACCGGCGCTAAGGGTTAGCGATAGCTTGAAGGCAGGTTGGAAGCGGGTACATTGTCGACGTAAATCGTATACAAACATTTATACAAAACCAGATCTATTCGGCCGGTTTGAGCTTTCTGTTTGTATACAAATCTACCGAGGCCTGTTTTCATGTCCGCTGCACCCGACGTCCGCTCCCTTATTCAGCCCGTCTCCCCGGCCTGCCGCCTGCTGGTGGTCAACGGCAACACCACCGCCGCCTTGACCGACAGCCTGGCCAGCCAGGCGCACGCCTTCTTCGGCGCAGCCGCCCATGTCCATGCCGTTACCGCGCCGTTCGGCCCCGCCTATGTCGCCAGCCGGGCGGAAGCGGCCGTTTCCGCCCATGCCGTGCTGGCCACGGTGGAGCGCGAGACGGCGCAGGCGGCGGCGCCGTTCGACGCCTGCGTGCTGGCCTGTTTCGGCGAGCCGGGCATCGGCGCCGTGCGCGAGCGCCTGGACGTGCCCGTGGTGGGCATGGCCGAGGCTTCCATCCTGACCGCGCTGCAGCGCGGCGACCGCTACGCCATCGTCACGGTCGGGCAGCGCTGGCCCGGCATGCTGCGCGAACAGATCCGCCAGCTGGGGCTGGAATCCCGCTGCGCCGGCATCCTCGCCGTGCCCGGCAACGCGCTGGACTACGTGTCCCGTTCGGCCGAGTCGGCGGCCCTGGTCGGCCGCGCGCTGGACGCGGCGGTGGAGCAGGGCGCCGACGTCGTGATCGTGGCCGGGGCCGCGCTGGCGGGCTATCTGCCCAGCCTGCCGAGACTGCCGGCCGTGCCCCTTATCGATTCCTACCGCGCCGCGCTGGCGCAGGCGCAGGCGCTGGCGTCCCTGGAGCGGGCCCAGCGCCTGTCGCTGGGCCGCTGAGCCGCCGCCGGACCCGTTTGCCTTCACCACCGCGCCGGGCCCGATCCCGGCGGATTCATACCAATAGACAAGGGAGAGTTGCAGCCATGAAGAGTTTGTTCAGATGGACCCTGGGCGCCGCGATCGCGCTGTCGGCTATGACCGCGGCATCCGCCGCCAACACGCTGAAATGGGGCGCCGCGCGCGACCTGGATTCGCTGGACCCGTATTCCTACGGCAGCACCTTCAACCTGGCGTTCCTGAACCATGTGTATGAGGCGCTGATCCGCTACGACGACAAATTCAACATCACGCCCGCGCTGGCGGAGTCGTGGGAGAACACGTCGCCGACGGTGCTGCGCTTTCGCCTGCGGCAAGGCGTGAAGTTCCACAACGGCGCGCCGTTCACGGCGGACGACGTGGTGGCGTCCATGACCCGCGTATCGGACGAGGCATCGCCGCTGAAGGGCAACCTGCCCGCCTTCAAGGCCGTGCGCAAGGTCGACGACTACACGGTCGACATCGAGATGACGCATCCCTATCCGCTGATGCTCAACGACCTGACCAACATCTTCATCTTCAACCGCCAGTGGCTGGTGGACAACAACAGCACCAAGCCCACCGACGCCGCCAAGAAGATAGAAGGCTATGCCACGCACAACGCCAACGGCACCGGCCCCTTCAAAGTCGAGTCGTACCGGCCGGACACGCGCACCGTGCTGGTCGTGAACCCCGGCTGGTGGGACAAGCCCCGCCACAACCTGGACCGCATCGAGTTCACGCCGATTGCCTCGGCGCCGACCCGGGTGGCGGCCCTGCTGTCGGGCGACATCAATTTCACCGAGAACGCGCCGCTGCAGGACCTGGACCGCCTGCGCGCCGCGCCCAACGTGAAGGTGCTGGCGGCGACGGAGCTGCGCACGCTCTACTTCGGCTTCAACCTGGGCGATAAGCTCGTGGGCTCCAACATCGCCGACAAGAATCCGCTGAAGGATCTGCGGGTGCGCCAGGCGCTGTACATGGCCCTGTCGCCGGATTTGCTGCAAAAGCGCGTGATGCGCGGGCTGTCGCGCACCACGGGCGCGCTGGTGGCCCCGTCCATTCCCGGCTACGAGGCCCGCCAGGAAGAGCGCCTGCCCTTCGATGCGGCCAAGGCCAAGAAGCTGCTGGCCGACGCCGGCTACCCCGACGGCTTCACCTTGTCGCTGCTGTGCTCCAACGACATGTTCGTCAACGAGGAAGAGCTCTGCCAGGCCGCCGCCTCCATGTGGGCGCGCATCGGCGTGAAGGCGTCGCTGGCCAGCGGCCCGCGGTCCCTGCAGAACCCCAAGCGGTCGCGCGGCGAGTTCGACATCACCATCCACGGCTGGGCCAACGAGCCGCAGATCGACGCGTTGTCCATCCTGCTGCAGGTGATGCACAGCCGCACCGGCCCGGCCGGCGTCTTCAACTGGGGGCAATGGGGCGACGCGGCGCTGGACGCCAGGATCGATGCAGCGGCGGCCGAGATGGACCGGGACAAGCGCATCCAGATGATGGCCGGCGTCCTGCAGACCCTGCATCACGACGTGCGTTTCCTGCCGCTGCATCAGCAGCCCATGGCCTGGGCCGTGGGCGCCAAGGTGGGCGAGGTGCTGCAGATGCCGGACAACAAGGCCCGCCTGTGGAACGTGCGCATGCAGTGATGCGCGCGGTGTTGCGTGGATTGCCGCGCCCGTCGCGGGCGCGGCGGTCCTGGGTCTGGTGGTGTCTGAAGGGAGCCGCACATGCTGGCGTTCATTGTTAGACGGGTCTTCAACGCGGTTGGCGTCATGCTGGCGGTGGCGTTGCTGGCATTCGTGATTTTCCGTTTCGTCGGCGACCCCGTCGACATGATGCTCAACGAACAGGCCTCGCAGACGCAGCGCGACGAGTTGCGCGAGCGGCTGGGGCTCAATGCCTCGGTGGGCATGCAGTTCGTGCACTTCGTCGCCAACGCGGCGCAGGGCGAATTCGGTATTTCTTACCGCAACCAGCAGGATGTGTTCTCGCTGGTGGCCGAGCGCTTTCCGGCCACGTTCGAGCTGGTCCTGATGGCGACGCTGCTGTCGCTCGTCATCGGCGTGCCGCTGGGCGTGCTGACCGCCATCTACCGCAAGTCCCGCCTCGCGCAGGCCCTGCAGTTCGTGTCCATCCTGGGCATTTCGCTGCCCAGCTTCGTGGTGGGGATCATGCTGATCCTGATCTTCTCGGTGCAGCTGGGCTGGCTGCCCGGCTTTGGCCGCGGCGAGACGGTGAAGATCGGCGGCTGGTCCACGGGGCTGCTGACGCCGTCGGGGCGCGCGGCGCTGGTGCTGCCGTCCATCACGCTGGCGCTGTTCCAGATCACCCTGATCATGCGTCTGGTGCGCGCCGAGATGCTGGAGACGCTGCGCACCGAGTTCATCAAGTTTGCCCGCGCGCGCGGCCTGCCCGACCGGGTGGTGCATTTCCGCCTGGCGCTGCGCAATTGCCTGATGCCCGTCATCACCGTGACCGGCATGCAGATCGGCAACCTGATCGCGTTTGCGCTGATCACCGAAACAGTCTTCCAGTGGCCGGGCATGGGGCTGCTGTTCATTCAATCGGTCATGTTCGTGGATATTCCCGTCATGGCCGCCTACCTGGTGATCGTGTCCTTCATCTTCGTGGCGCTCAACACGCTGGTGGACATGATGTACGGCGTGGTGGATCCGCGCCTGCGCAGCCAGCACGTCAAAGGAGGCGCCAATGCTCACTAAACCCTTTTCCGGGACGGGCCAGAGCCGCGTCGCCCGCTTCCTGCGCAGCGACCTGTGGTGGAGCCTGCGGCAGGACTACGTGGCGATGGGGGCGGGCGTCGTGCTGATCGCGGTGGCGCTGCTGGCGGTGTTCGCTCCCTGGATCGCGCCGCAGAACCCCTACGACCTGGCGCAGCTGGATCTTCTTAACGCCGAGCTGCCGCCGGCCTGGGAGGCCGGGTCCGACCCGCAGTTCCTGCTGGGCACCGACACGCAGGGCCGCGACGTCTGGTCCGCCATTCTGTATGGCTCGCGCATGTCGCTGGTGATCGGGCTGGCGACGGTGGTGCTGTCCCTGGCGATCGGACTGCTGGTCGGGCTGGCGGCGGGCTACTTCGGCGGCTGGATCGACAACGCGCTGATGCGGGTGGGCGATACCTTGCTGAGCATCCCGACCATCCTGGTCGCCATCCTGGTGACGGCGGTGTTTCGCCAGATCCTGCCGCCCGACCTGCGGGAAACCTTGTCAGCGGTGATCCTGATCCTGGCCATCTCCATGACCAACTGGGTGCAGTACGCCCGGACCGTGCGGGCCTCGGCGCTGGTGGAGCGCGGCAAGGAGTACGTCCAGGCGGCGCGGCTGATCCGGGTCGGTTCCCTGCGCATCATGCTGACCCACATCCTGCCCAACACGCTGACGCCCGTCATGGTGACCGCCACGCTGAACCTGGGGCTGGCCATCCTGATCGAGGCCACCCTCAGTTTCCTGGGCGTGGGCATGCCGCCCACGGAGCCCTCGCTGGGCACCTTGATCCGCCTGGGCAACCAGTTCCTGTTTTCGGGGCAGTGGTGGGTGGTGGTCTTTCCCGCGCTGTACCTGAGCCTGATCGTGCTGGTGGTGAACCTGCTGGGCGACTGGCTGCGCGATGCCCTGAACCCCCGCCTGCGCTGAGCGCGGCCCGACTGAAGCGACGAGTACAACCATGAATGACGCAACGCTGTTTACCCAAGTCCGCCCGGCCGGCGGCGAACCGACCTCGGTGCTGGTGCGCGACGGCCGCATCCATGAGGTGGGCGGGACCGCGCCGCAGGGCGTGCCGGTGGTGGAGGGCGGCGGCGCCCTGCTGCTGCCGGGGCTGATCGACGCCCACGCGCATCTGGACAAGACGATGTACGGCATGCCCTGGTACCGCAACGAGGTGGGGCCGCGCCTGATCGACAAGATCGAGAACGAGCGCGCCGAGAAAAAGCGCCTGGGCATCGATCCATACCGCCAGTCCGCGCGCCAGATCGTGATGTCGATCGCGGACGGCACCAGCCATATCCGCAGCCACGTGGACGTGGACACGGACATCGGCCTGGCCGCCATCGAGGGGGTGATGCGCGCCCGCGAGCAGTACCGCGACCAGATCGACGTGGAGATCGTTGCATTCCCGCAAAGCGGGCTGCTGATCCGCCCGGGCACGCTGGCGCTGATGGACGAGGCGCTGCGCATGGGCGCGGAAGTGGTGGGCGGGCTGGACCCGGCCGGCATGGACCGCGATCCCAAGGGCCATCTGGACGCCATCTTCGGCCTGGCGGACAAGCACGGCAAGCCGATAGACATCCACCTGCACGAAGCCGGCGAACTTGGCGCGTTCTCCATGCAGATGACCATAGACCGGGTGCGGGCGCTGGGCATGCAGGGCAAGGTCACCCTGTCGCATTCCTTCTGCCTGGGCATGCCCGACGCGCAGGCCGTGCAGGCGCTGACCGACGGGCTGCTGGAGGCGGGCGTGCACATCATGACGACGGGCTCCGCGTCGCGGCCGGTGCCCAGCGTGGCTCGGCTGCATGCGGCCGGCGTGGTTGTCTGTACGGGCAACGACGGCATGCGCGACACCTGGGGCCCCTACGGCAAGCCCGACATGCTGGAGCGCGCGATGCTGGTGGGCCTGCGCAACAATTTCCGCCGCGACGACGAACTGGCGCTGGCGCTGCACGTGGCCACATACGGCAACGCCCGCGTCATGGGCCTGGCCGATTACGGGCTGGAGCCGGGCTGCCGCGCCGACTTTGTCCTGGTGGACGCGGAAACGGTGGGCGAGGCCATCGTGTCGCGCCCGGTGCGCAAGCTGGTCGTCAAGCGCGGCCGCGTCGTGGCCCGCGATGGCCGCGCATTGGTGCAGGCCCCGTGATGCGGTCCCCGGAAGGTCCCATCCTGCTGACCGCGCGCTGGGTGGTCGGCCACGAGAACGGCCGGCATTGCCTGTACGAGAACGGCGAGGTCGTGTTCGAGGGCGATCGCATCGTCTACGCGGGCCACCGCTATCCGGGGCCGGTCGCGCAACGCCGCGACTATGGCCGGGCGTTGATCGGGCCGGGCTTCGTGGACCTGGACGCGCTGTCCGACCTGGACACCACGATCCTGGGCTTTGACAATTCGCCGGCCTGGAAGAAGGGCCGCATCTGGCCGGAAACCTATATGCGGCGGGGGCCCTACGAGATGTACACCCCCGAGGAACTGGCTTTCCAGAAGCGCTATGCCTTCGCCCAGCTGATCCGCAACGGCATCACGACCGCGCTGCCGATCGCCTCGCTGTTCTACCGCGTGTGGGGCGAGACCCGCGAGGAATTCCTGTCGGCGGCGGATGCCGCCGGCGAACTGGGCCTGCGCGTCTACCTGGGGCCCGCGTACCGCAGCGGCCACACCTATGTGGACGACGCCGGGGCCATCCGCTGCCATTACGATGAAGCGCGCGGCATGGCCGGCCTGGCGCAGGCCCTGGCCTTCTGCGACGAGGTCGAGGGCCGCCACGGCGGCCGCGTGCGCGCCATGCTGTCGCCGGACCGCATCGAGACCTGCACGCCGGACCTGCTGCTCGCGTCCGCCGCCGCGTCGCGCGAGCGCAGCCTGCCGGTCCGCCTGCATTGCTGCCAGTCCCGGCTGGAATACGAACTGGTGCTGGCGCAGCACGGCATGAGCCCGCCGGAGTGGCTGCAAAGCCTGGATTTCCTGTCCGAGCGCGCCTTGCTGCCGCACGGCACCTATGTGTCGGGCTCCAGCCATATCGACCGGCCCGGGCGCGACATCGAAATCATCCGCGACTCGGGCGCCAGCATCGTCCATTGCCCGCTGGTGTCCGGACGCCATGGCGCCACGCTGGAGTCCTTCGCGCGGTATCGCAAGATGGGCGTGAACATCGGCATGGGCACGGACACCTGGCCGCCCGACATGGTGCTGAACATGCAGGTGGGCATGATGCTGTGCCGCGTGGCCGAACGCTCCGCCGAGGCCGTGCGCGCCGAAGACTACTACGACGCCGCCACCGTCGGCGGGGCCGATGCGCTGGGCCGGGGGGACCTGGGCCGGCTGGCGGCGGGCGCCAAGGCCGACATTGTGGTGTTCGATTTTTCCCATGACCGCAACGGCCAGATGATCGATCCGATCCAGACCCTGATGGTGAGCGGCAGCGGCCGCGACGTGTCGCAGGTCGTCATCGACGGACGCTTCGTCATGGTGGACGGCCGCATCCCGGGCTTTGACGCCGTCCAGGCTCAGGCCCAGGCTCAGGCGCAGTTCGACGGCCTGGCGGCCCGCTACCCCGACCGCACCTGGGGGCATCCCCCGGCGGGCGAGATCTTTTCTTCCAGCTATCCGCGTCCCGCAAGGAGTCCGTCATGATGGCAGCCTTACCCAGCGCCGGCCAGCCGGCGCCCGCCAGCGAGCCGACCTTGTCGGTGCGCGGCCTGTCCGTCGAGTTCCCGACCCGCCATGGCGTGCTGGTGGCCACGCGCGACATCAGTTTCGACATCCATCCGGGCGAGATCCTGGGCATGGTGGGCGAGTCCGGCGCGGGCAAGTCGCTGACCGGCATGGCCGTGATCGGCCTGCTGGAGCCGCCGGGGCGCCTGGGCGGCGGAGAGATCCGGCTGGCCGGGCGCCGCATCGACAACCTGCCGCCCAAGGCGCGCCAGCGCCTGCGCGGCAAGGAGATCGGCGCGATCTTCCAGGACCCGCTGACCAGCCTGCATCCCTTGTTCACCGTGGGAGACCAGCTGGTCGAGACCATTCGCCACCACGACAAGGTGTCGGCCGCGGCCGCGCGCCAGCGGGCGCTGGAGCTGCTGCTGGCCGTGGGCATCCCCGCGGCGGACAAGCGCATCGACCACTACCCGCACCAGTTCTCCGGCGGCATGCGCCAGCGCGTCGTGATCGCGCTGGCGCTGGCCGCCCGGCCCGCGCTGATCATCGCCGACGAGCCGACGACCGCGCTGGACGTGTCCGTGCAGGCGCAGATCACGGCGCTGCTGCGCCGCCTGTGCCGGGAGCAGGGCACGTCGGTCCTGCTGGTTACGCACGACATGGGCGTGATCGCCGAGACCGCCGACCGCGTGGCCGTGATGTACGCGGGGCGCATCGTCGAGATCGGGCCGGTGCTGGATGTGCTGCGCCGCCCCGGCCACCCCTATACCCAAGGCCTGATGAACGCCATTCCCGGCCTGCGCCAGCGCGCGGCGCGGCTGAACCAGATCGACGGCGCCATGCCGCGCCTGCACGCCATGCCGGACGGCTGCGCGTTCCATCCGCGCTGCGCCATGGCGGGACCGCGCTGCGGCCAGGCCCGTCCGCCGCTGGCCGCCTCGCCCGCCGGCGCCACCGTCAGCGCCTGCTGGCTGCATCAAGGAGGAGTCGCTCATGCCGCGTAACGATGATGTGCTGTTGCAGGCCGATGACCTGGCCTGCTGGTTCGACGTGTCGCCGCCCTGGCTGGAACGCACGCTCTCGCGCCAGCCCGCCCAGACGCTGAAGGCGGTGGACGGCGTGTCGCTGTCGGTGCCCCGCGGCACGACGCTCAGCATCGTGGGCGAATCTGGCTGCGGCAAGTCCACGCTCGCCAAGCTGCTGGTGGGCCTGGCGCCGCCTACGCGCGGCGCCCTGCATTACGGCCGCAACCGCAAGGGCGGCGCGCTGCATCCGCAGATGATCTTCCAGGACCCCTATGCCAGCCTGAATCCGCGCTGGCGGGTGGGCAACATCGTGGCCGAGCCCATCATCACGCTGGGCCTGCGCGCCACGCCGGCCGAAACGCGGCGCCGCGTGGACGAGCTGCTGGAGCTGGTGGGCCTGTCCGCCAGCGACGCGGGCCGCTTTCCGCATGAGTTCTCGGGCGGCCAGCGCCAGCGCATCTCGATTGCGCGGGCCCTGGCGACGGAGGCGGAGTTCCTGGTGTGCGACGAGCCGACCTCGGCGCTGGACGTGTCGGTGCAGGCGCAGATCCTGAACCTGATGGGCGACCTGCAGCAGGAGTTCGGGCTGACGTATGTGTTCATCAGCCACAACCTGTCGGTGGTGCGGCATGTGTCGGACAGCGTGGCGGTGATGTACCTGGGAAGGATCGTGGAGCAGGCGCCGGCGGATCAGTTGTTCGAGTCGCCGCAGCATCCGTATACGCGGATGCTCCTGGACACCATTCCCGATCTGGATAATCCGCGGCGGGACCGGGAGCCCTTGGGCGGAGAGGTGCCGAATCCGATCCAGCCGCCTTCAGGCTGCACGTTTCATCCGCGCTGCGGACTGGCGCGGGAACAGTGCCGGGGGGAGGAGCCGGTGGCTATGGGGGTGGGGGGGAGGCAGTTGCGGTGTCATGCCGCGGGTTGGGAGAGGGCGGCGGCTTGAGGTTTTTTGGCAACTGCCGCAGGGAGCTTTTGACGCTTGGCACGGCGTTCTTTTCACGCCAGTCCCCCGACGCGCCAGGCTCTGCTGGCTTCAGCTTCTCAGGCGCTGGGGCGGGCGGGGTTCTTGAGGTTCTCGCCACGGGTGGGGGGATGCCGCTACGCGTGCTGGTGTAGCGGATTCCGGTGTCAGACACCTCGGAGCGGAGATGATTCAGGTATCTGACACCCCGGAGATGTCAGATCAAGTTGAAGACTGTCTTGCACGGGTGTCAGACACCGGGCAGGCATCACCGTCCCTCCCGCCGATTGCTGCCGCCCGCGACGATGGGCGGCCTGCGAAGCCCCCCCACCGCCACCCATCAAAAACCAAACTACTTCGCATAAACCAGATCACGAAGCCCCAGCGACAGCCCCGGCCAGTAAGTGATGATCATCAGGCAGACAATCACCACCCCCACGAATGGCACCAGCGGCTTGATCAGCCGTTCCAGCGGCAGCTTGGCCACCGCGCAGGCCGCGAACAGGTTCACCCCGAATGGCGGCGTGATCATGCCCAATGCCAGGTTCACCACCATGATGATCCCGAAGTGCACGGGATCGACGCCGAACTGCAGGGCCACCGGCAGCAGCAAGGGCGCCAGCACCACGATGGACGCCGAGGTCTCGATGAACATGCCGATCACGAACAGCGCGGCGTTCACGCCCATCAGGAACGAGAACTGCGTGTCGAACAGCTGCGCCAGCCACACGCCCAGCGCGTCGGGGATGCCGGCCCGGTTGAGCAGGAAGCTGAACACGCCGGCGTTGGCGATCACGAACATGATGACGGCGGTCGACACCACCGACTTGTGCAGCGTGTCGGACAGCTGCCTGAAGCTCAGGCGGCGGTAGATGAACTTGCCGACGAACACGGCGTACATCACGGCCACGACGGAGGCCTCGGTCGGCGTGAAGATGCCGCCGTAGATGCCGCCCAGGATGATGACGGGCATCAGCAGCGCCAGCCAGGCGCTCTTGAAGGCCGGCCACAGGGGCAGGCGGCCTTCGCCGTCGCGCTTGCCCAGGTTGTTGCGCTTGGCGTAGAGCCACACGTAGAGCATCAGCGCGATGCCGATGAGAATGCCGGGCATCACGCCGGCGATGAACAGTTCGCCGGTGGAGGTGTCGGTCGACACGGCGAACAGGATCATCGGGATGGACGGCGGGATGATCACGCCCAGCTCGGCCGCGCTGGCCTGCAGCGAGGCGGCGAAGGGAGCGGGGTAGCCGTGCCGGATCATGGCCGGGATCAGGATCGCGCCCACCGCGAAGGTGGTGGCCACGCTGGAGCCGGCGACCGCCGCGAAGATCATGCAGGTCAGCACGCAGGTGCAGGCCAGGCCGCCCTGGATGCCGCCCACCACGCTCTTGGCGAATTCCACCATGCGTTCGGAGATGCCGCCGGCCTCCATCAGGTTGCCGGCCAGGATGAAGAAGGGGATGGCGACGAGCGGGTACTTGTCCAGCGCCGCGAACAGCTGCTGGGCGACGACCAGCCAGGGCAGGCCGGTGGCGCCGACGCCCGCCAGGCTGGCCAGGCCGATCGACACGGCGACCGGCACGGACAGCCCGAAGAAAATCAGCATCGAGACAATCATTAATTGGGACATGGCGATATCTGCTGCTCAGGTTCGATGGGGGCGGCTCAGCCTTGCGCGTCGTTGCGCACGGGCACGTCTTCTTCCTCGCCGGCGCACCAGCGGGCGAGCACGGCGATGGCGGCCAGGGTGGCGCCCACGGGGATCGCCAGGTAGATCCAGGAAATCGAGATGTCCAGGCTGGGCACGTTCTGGAAGCGCACGCGCCAGGTCATGTTGCCGCCGATCCAGGCCAGAAAGCCCAGGAAGCCGGCGCAGGTCAGGCCGATGACGGCTTCGAGCGCGCGGCGGCGCGCGCCGCCGAGCAGGTTGCGCAGCAGTTCCACGCTGATCATGGCGCCGTGGCGGAAGGCCAGGGCCACGCCCAGCAGCACCGTCCAGATCAGCAGGGCGCGGGTCAGCACCTCGCTCCAGTCGGCGGGCGAGTGCAGCACGAAGCGGGCGATGACCTGATAGAAGGCGGCGGCCGCGGCGGCCACCAGCAGGAGTTGGGCGAAGACCGAGACCAGCTTGAACAGGCCGCGGTCGAAAGCGCAGAGCAAACGCATGGTGAATCCCGTGAGCGATGTACGCGGAAAGGATGGGGAGTGAAGGGCGGCGGGAGTCGGATCCCGCCGCCAGGGCCCTATGCCCCGAAAAGGCGCAGGCCCCCGCTTACTTGGCGTCGCGGATCGAGTCGATCAGCTTCTTGTCGAACTTCTTGTAGTACTCGGGGTAGGCGGGCTCGACGGCTGCCGCGAAGGCGGCGCGGTCGACTTCGGACACTTGCATGCCTTCCTTCTTCAACTGCTCCGCGCCTGTCTTCTCGATGTTGTCCACGTAGGCGCGCATGGCCTGGGCGGAATCCTTGCCGGCCTTGTCGAAATTGGCCTTGTCGGCGGCCGACAGGCCCTCATAGACGTTGGCGGACATCAGCACCAGCGCCGGGCCGTATACGTGGCCGGTCAGGGACAGGTACTTCTGCATCTGCGACAGCTTGGCCGACGTGATCACCGACAGCGGGTTTTCCTGGCCGTCGATGGTGCCCTGCTGCAGGGCGGTGGCCACTTCAGGCCAGGCCATCGGGGTGGGCAGGATGCCGATCTGGCGGAAGGCGGTGATGTGGATCGGGTTCTCGGTGGTGCGGATCTTCAGGCCCTTGGCGTCCGCCGGGGTCTTGACCGGGCGCACGTTGTTGGTCAGGTGGCGAAAGCCCTGTTCGCCCCAGGCCAGCGCCACGATGCCGCGGCCGGGGAACTTGGCCAGCATGTCCTGGCCGATCTTGCTGTCCAGGACCGTGCGGGCGTGCTGCAGGTCGCGCAACAGGAACGGGATATCGAAAACCCCGGTCTCGGGAACAAAATTCAGGGTAGCCCCTGTCGAAACGATGGCCAGGTCGATGGTGCCGATCTGCAGGCCTTCGATCACCTCGCGTTCGCCGCCCAGCGCGCTGTTGGCGAATTGCTGTACCTTGTACTTGCCGTTGGAGGACGCCTCGATGGACTTGGCCAGCGCATCAGCCCCGGCGCCGTAGTGCGACGAGGTCGACAGGGCGTAGGCCATCTTCAAGGGAGTCTGGGCTGCCGAGGGCAGGGAGGTGGCGGCCGCGCAGGCGGCCAGGATCGTGGCCGCAAGCCAGGATTTACGCATTGTCTTCTCCGGATTTGGTTATCTTTATGGGCGGCTTTGCCTCCCGCCCCCGGGATGATATCGGGATTCAGTTCCGTTTCAGGCGGTTTTTAACTTAGTTGAATGATGGATTTCCCTGATATGTCACAGGCCAAGCGCCCTGGTTTCTGGTCCACCCTGCGCCTGGGCGCAAGGATGATGATGCGCGATGCGCGCGCGGGCGAATTGCGCCTGCTGGTGCTGGCCCTGGTCGTGGCGGTGGCCGCCGTGACCAGCGTGGGCTTCCTGGCCGACCGGGTCGGCCGGGCGCTGGAGCGCGACGCCGGCCAGATGCTGGGGGCGGACCTGGTGCTGGACGCCGACGAGCCGGTGCCCGCCGCTTTCCTCGCGCAGGCTCGCGAGCGCGGCCTGGCGGTGTCCAGCACCTGGCAGTTCCCGTCCATGGTCGGCGCGGGCGACGGCGCCCAGTTGGCGGCGTTGAAAGCCGTGGAGCCCGGCTACCCGCTGCGCGGCGCCTTGCGCGTGACCGAAGCGCCGTTCGCGCCCGACTCGCCCACCCGCGACGTGCCGCCCGAAGGCGCGGTCTGGGTGGATGCGCAGCTGCTTTCCCTGCTGAGCCTGAAGGTGGGCGACACGCTGAACGTGGGCGACGCCCATCTGCGCGTCGACCGCGTGATCACCTATGAGCCGGACCGCGGCATGCAGTTCGTCAACGTGGCCCCGCGCGTGCTGCTGCGCGCCAGCGACCTGCCCGCCACCGGCCTGATCGCACCGGGCAGCCGCATCGGCTATGCGCTGCTGGCCGCCGGCGAGCCCGACGCCGTGGCCGGATATTCGGCTTGGCTTAGCCAGAACCTGAAGCGCGGCCAGAAGGTCGCCACGCTGGAATCGGGCCGTCCGGAAGTGCGCCGCACGCTGGACCGCGCGCAGCGCTTCCTGTCGCTGGTGGCCCTGCTGGCGGTGCTGATTTCGGCGGTGGCCGTGGCGCTGGCTGCCGGCCGCTACATGACCCGGCATCGAGACGGCATCGCGGTCATGCGCTGCCTGGGGGCGGTGCAATCCCAGGTGTCGCGCATGCTGACGCTGGAATTCACGCTGGTCGGCCTGTTCTCGTCGGCCGCCGGCTGCCTGCTCGGCTACGCCGTCCACCAGGTGCTGGTGATGCTGCTGGGCTCGGTCATCGACACCACGTTGCCGGCGCCGTCGGCCATTCCGGCCTTGCAGGGCCTGCTGACCGGGCTTTTGCTGCTGCTGGGGTTTGCCTTGCCGGCGCTGGCGCAACTGCGGCATGTGCCGCCGGCCCGGGTGCTGCGGCGCGACGCGGATACGCTCAGCGCGCGCAGCGCCTTCGGCTATGCCTTGGGCGCGACGGGTTTTGCGCTCCTGATCTGGTGGTTCGCGGGCGACGCCAAGCTGGGCGCCGTGGTGGCGGGCGGCTTCCTGGGCGCGTTCGCGCTGTTCGCGCTGGTGGCCTGGCTGTGCATCCTGGGCCTGGCGCGCGTGCGCGGCCTGGCCGCGGGCCTGCCGGCGCTGCGCTTCGCGCTGGCCGGCGTGGTGCGCCGGCGGGCGGCCACGATCACCCAGGTCTGCGCGCTGGCCGTGGGCCTGATGGCGCTGCTGCTGCTGACCATTACCCGCACCGACCTGATCCAGGGCTGGCAGCGGACCTTGCCGCCGGACGCGCCCAATCGCTTCCTGATCAACGTGCAGCCGGACCAGCGCCAGGCCGTGACGGACGCGCTGACCCGCGAAGGACTCGGCGGGATCACGCTGTCGCCGATGGTGCGCGGGCGCCTGATCGCCGTCAATGGCAAGCCCGTGGGGCCGGACGACTACGAAGAGCCGCGCGCCAAGCGGCTGGTGGATCGCGAGTTCAACCTGTCCTATGGCGACGAGATGCCCTCGTCGAACCGCATCGAGCAGGGCCGCTGGCTGGCGCCGGGTTCCGCCGAGGTCTCGCTGGAATCGGGCCTGGCCAAGACGCTGGGCATCGCGCTGGGCGACAAGATGACCTTCGACGTGGCCGGCCAGCAGGTCGAGGTGGCGGTTTCGGGCACCCGCCGGGTGGATTGGGATACGATGCGCGTGAATTTTTTCGCCATCCTGACCCCCGCCTCGCTGGCCGACATGCCCCAAAGCTGGATCACCTCGTTCTACCTGCCGCCTGAAAAGGCGCCGGTGCTGCCCGCGCTGGTGCGCGAGTTTCCGAACCTGACGGTGTTCGACGTGGGCGCCATCCTGCAGCAGCTGCAGTCCGTGCTGGGCGAAGTGGGCCGCGCGGTGCAGCTGCTGTTCCTGTTCACGCTGGCCGCCGGCGTGCTGGTGCTGTCGGCGGCGCTGACCGCCACGCGCGACGAGCGCATGCGCGAAGCCGCGGTGCTGCGCGCGCTGGGCGCGACCCGCCGACAGCTGGCGCGGTCCCAGCGCATCGAGCTGTGGGCCGTGGGCGGGCTGGCCGGCCTGCTGGCCGCCGCCGGCGCCACCGCGATTGCCTGGGCGTTGTCAACCCTGGTGTTCGACTTCACCATTACCTTCAGCCCCTGGCCGTGGCTGGCGGGCATCGGCGCGGGTATGCTGGGCGCTTGGGCGGGCGGCGCCCTGGCCCTGCGCGGCGTATTGCGCACGCCGCCCCTGGTCACCCTTCGAGAAACCTGATGACGTCCCGCGTCCAAACCATTACCGAACCCGTGGAAAATTCCCGCAGCATTTTTGACCTACTTGGCGGCGAGCCCGGCGTGCGCGCGCTTGTCGACCGCTTCTATGACCTGATGGACATGGAGCCCGACTTAAAGGAGCTGCGCGCCGCCCACGGCCCCAGCCTGGACGAGGCGCGAGACAAGCTCTTCTGGTTTCTTTGCGGGTACTTCGGCGGCCCGGACCACTATATTGAGCGTTTCGGCCATCCCCGGCTGCGCGCGCGGCACCTGCCGTTTTCCATCGGCCAGGCCGAGCGCGACCAGTGGGTGACCTGCATCGGGCGCGCCATGGAGGACCAGGGCGTCGAGCCCGCGCTGGTCGAGCGCCTGCTTGAATCTTTCTACGGCGTGGCCGACTGGATGCGCAACCGTGAAGGCTGAGGACCCGCAATCCGGCGCGCGGCGCCAGGTCTGGGCGGGCCCCCTGGGCGGGGCCATGCTCAGCGACGCCTCGCGCCTGGCGGACGCCGGGCCGGAGGTCTTCAATCCCGCGCACTATGGCGAGCGGGCGCGGCCGGTGGACGCCGGCGGACGCCAGGCCGCCTGGTTCGTGCAAGGGCAGGGCTGGCAGGGCGTGCTGCGGCGCTACCGCCGCGGCGGCATGATCGCCCGCGTCAGCAGCGACGCCTATCTCTGGAACGGCGAGGCGCGCACCCGCAGCTTCCGGGAATACCGCCTGCTGGCGGCCATGCGCGCGCAGGGCCTGCCCGTGCCCGCGCCGCTGGCCGCCGCCTATTGGCGGCAAGGCCCGATCTATCGCGCCGCCATTGTGGTCGAACGGATACCCGGCGTGCGGCCGCTGGCCCAGGCGGTGGCCGAGCCGGTCTGGCAGGCGGTGGCCGATGCCATCGTCCGCATGCACCGGGCGGGCGTCTGGCATGCCGACCTGAATGCCTTCAACATCCTGATCGGCGGCGACGGGCAGGTCTGGCTCATCGATTTCGACCGCGGCACCCAGGGCGCCTTGTCCGAACGGCAGCGCCAGGCCAACCTTGACCGGCTGCGCCGCTCCTTGCGCAAAGTCGCCGGGGAGGCCGGCGAGCGCTTCTGGCTGCGCCTGCGCGACAGTTACTGGACGGCCTGGGGCGTCGGCATCCAGCCCTGACCGCGGTCCGGGCGCCCCAGGGCTCCGATCGCCGCCATCGGGGCCTAATTGCGCCAATCAGCCCCCAAAATTGGGCAGGCCATCGGTAAAAGGCTTTATCATTTCGCCTTTTGGTACTCGTGTCACACACGGCTAATAGCAAGGGGGCTGGTAATGGAACTCAGGCCGGGAATGCGCTGGGCGCTCGGGGCGGTGCTGGCCGCGGCAGCCGCTTCGGCGGCGGTCGCGCAGAACAAGGTCGTCAACGTCTACAACTGGGCCGAGTACACGGCTCCGGACACGATTCCGGGTTTCGAGAAGGAAACCGGCATCAAGGTCCGCTATGACGTCTACGACAGCAACGACACCCTGCAGGCCAAGCTCCTGGCCGGCAAGTCGGGGTACGACGTCGTTGTCCCGTCCACCCATTACGCGTCGCGCCAGATCGAGGCGGGCCTCTTCCAGAAGCTGGACAAGTCCAAGATCCCGAACCTGAAGCACCTGGATCCGGAAGTGATGGCGCTCGTCGCCACCGTCGATCCCGGCAATGAATACGCCGTTCCGTGGGGCTACGGCACCAACGGGCTGGGCTACAACGTCACCAAGGTCCGGCAGATCATGGGCGACAACGTCGACCTGGCCAGCTGGGACATGCTCTTCAAGCCCGAGAACGCCGCCAAGCTGAAGGAATGCGGCATCTCCATGCTGGACGAGGCCGCGCAGGTGTTCCCCGCCGTGCTGAAGTACATGGGCAAGGATCCCAACAGCACCAACGCCGACGACTACAAGGCCGCGCTGGATCTCCTGAAGACGATCCGCCCGTACATCCGCCAGTTCAGCTCGTCGGGGTATATCGACGAACTGGCCGTGGGCGACCTGTGCATGGTCTACGGTTTTTCCGGCGACGTCATGATCGCGCGCAAGCGCGCGCAGGACGCCAAGAAACCCTATGAAGTGAACTACTTCATTCCCAAGGGCGGCGCGCCCGCGTGGTTCGACCTGATGGTCATCCCCAAGGACGCCCCGCATCCCGAAGAGGCGATGGCGTTCATCAACTACATCGAAACGCCGCAGGTCCACGCCGCCATCACCAACACCATGTTCTACCCCAACGCCAACAAGGACGCGCGGCAGTACGTGGTGAAGGACGTGGCCGACAATCCCATGATCTACCCGCCGGCCGAGGTCTCCAAGACCCTGTACGTGATCAAGGCGCTGCCCTTGAACATTTCGCGCCTGCAAAACCGGATGTGGTCCGAGCTGAAGTCTGGAAGATAGTCATCATGAGCGATAGCCGTTACTCGGCGCAGCATTCGGCCGACCCGGACGAGTTCGTCCGGGTCTCCGATGTAGTCAAGATTTTTGGCGACGTGGTCGCCGTGCGCGCCGTCAATCTCTCGGTCAAGCGCAACGAGATTTTCGCGCTGCTGGGCAGTTCGGGCAGCGGCAAGTCCACCTTGCTGCGCATGCTGGCGGGCTTTGAAGACGCCACCTCGGGCCAGATCTGGCTCGATGGCGAGGACATCACCAGCGTGCCGCCGTACCGCCGGCCCGTGAACATGATGTTCCAGTCGTATGCGCTGTTCCCTCACATGACGGTCGAGGCCAACGTGGCCTTCGGCCTGAAGCAGGAAGGCGTGGACCGCGCCGAAATCCACGACCGCGTGTTCGAGGCCCTGGATCTCGTCCAGATGGCCGGGTATTCGCGCCGCAAGCCGAACCAGCTCTCCGGCGGCCAGCAGCAGCGCGTGGCGCTGGCGCGCAGCCTGGTCAAGCGTCCCAAGCTGCTGCTGCTCGACGAGCCCATGTCGGCGCTGGACAAGCAGATCCGCCAGAAGACCCAGATCGAGCTCGTGAAGATCCTGGAGCAGGTCGGCGTGACCTGCATCATGGTGACCCACGACCAGGAAGAAGCCATGACCATGGCGCACCGCCTGGCCGTGATGACCGAAGGCCAGATCGTCCAATGCGGCGCGCCGCAGGACGTCTACGCGTTTCCGAATTCTCGGTTTGTCGCCAGCTTCATCGGATCGACCAACATGTTCACCGGCACGATCGTGGTCGACGAGCCCGACCACGTGGCCATCGAATGCGCCGAGCTCACGCGCCCGCTCTTTGTGAACCACGGCGTCAGCGAGCCGCTGGGCATGGAAGTGCACGTCTCCATCCGCCCCGAGCGACTGGTGGTGTCGCGCGAGCAGCCCGCGGGCGAATACAACTGGGCCCACGGCATGGTCAGCCACATGGCCTGGATGGGCAGCTACGCGCTCTACCAGGTGCGGCTGGATTCCGGCAAGACGGTCGAGGCCAGCGTGCCCAGCCTGCTGCTGGCCCAGATGGACGCCCCGGGCATCGACGAAGAGATCTTCGTGAGCTGGGACGCCGACAGCGCGACGGTGCTGGCGTCATGATCCGCTTTTCGCCCCGCGACTGGTTGCCGTCGGGCCGGGCGCTGGCGGTGGTGCCGCCGTTCGCCTGGCTGGTGCTGTTCCTGCTGCTGCCGTTCCTGCTGGTGCTCAAGATCAGCTTCGCCGAAGTCAACTTCGGCATTCCGCCCTATACGCCGCTGGCCGAGTTCAAGGACGAAGCGGTGCAGTTCAGCCTGCACCTGCGCGGCTACATCCTGCTGTTCACCGACAGCCTGTACTTCAAGACCTACCTGAGCTCCGTGAAGATCGCCTTCATCACCACGCTGGTCTGCGTGCTGATCGGCTATCCCATCGCGTACTACATCGCCCGGTCCTCGCCGCGGGTGCGCAACCTGCTGCTGCTGGGCGTGATCCTGCCGTTCTGGACCTCGCTGCTGCTGCGCGTGTATGCCTGGGTGGGCATCCTGCGCAACGACGGCATCCTGAACAACCTGCTGCAGAGCCTGGGCATCATTTCCAGCCCGCTGGAAATCTACCGCACCGACCTCGCCGTCTATATCGGCATGGTCTATGCCTACCTGCCGTTCTTCATCCTGCCGCTGTACGCCACGCTGGTGAAGATGGACCTGCGCCTCCTGGAAGCCGCCTACGACCTGGGCGCCAAGCCCTGGCAGGCCTTCTGGCAGATCACCGTGCCGCTGTCGCGCCAGGGCGTGATCGCCGGCGCCATGCTGGTGTTCATTCCGGCGGTGGGCGAATTCGTCATTCCGGAAATGCTGGGCGGCGCCAATACGCTGATGATGGGCCGGGTCATGTGGTATGAATTCTTCAGCAACGCCGACTGGCCCATGGCCTCGGCCGTGACCTGCGTGATGGTCCTGCTGCTGCTCGTGCCGCTGGTGTACTTCCAGTACAACCAGGTCAAGCAGCAAGAGCTCGCCGGCGGAGGCCGCAAATGAACGGACCCAACAAGACCCTGCGCGCCGTGGTGCTGGGGCTGGGCTACTTCTTCCTGTACGTGCCCATCATCAGCCTGATGGTGTTCTCGTTCAACGCCTCGCCCACCGTCACCTCCTGGACCGGCTTCTCGTTCCGCTGGTATCACTCGCTCCTGAACGACGACGCGCTGCTGCGCGCGGCCTGGCTGTCGTTCCGCATCGCGGCCTTGACGGCCACCGCCGCGGTCGTCATCGGCACCTGGGCGGGCTACGTGCTCGGGCGCATGGGCCGCTTTCGCGGCTTCACGCTCTATGTTGGCATGCTCAGCGCGCCGCTCGTCATTCCCGAGGTCGTGCTGGGCATCTCGCTCCTGCTGATGTTCGTGGAATTGCGCGGCAGCCTGGGCTGGCCGGCCGAGAACGGCATCTTCACGATCTGGGTCGGCCACGTCACGTTGTGCATGGCGTTCGTGGCGATCGTCATCCAGACCCGCATCCGCGACCTGGACCGGTCGCTGGAAGAAGCCGCGCTGGACCTGGGCGCGACACCCATGACGGTGTTCTTCAAGATCACCCTGCCGCTCATCGCCCCGGCGCTGGCGTCGGCCTGGCTGCTGTCCTTCACGCTGTCGCTGGACGACGTCGTCCTGGCGTCGTTCCTGTCCGGCCCCAGTTCCACCACGCTGCCCATGGAGGTTTTCTCCCGGGTGCGCCTGGGGCTGAAACCCGAGATCAACGCGCTCGCCACCCTGTTCATCCTGGGCGTGGGCACCTGCGTGATCCTCGCCAACCGCATGCAATGGCGCAAGGAGTCCGAATCCAAATGAAGCAAACCACCCTGTATGGCCTGACCAAGTGCAGCACCTGCGTCAAGGCGCGCGACTGGCTGAGCGAGCACGGCGTCGACCACGCCTTCGTGGACTACCGCGACCACCCCGTGCCCGCCGCCACGCTGAAATCCTGGTCCGACCAGCTCGGCGGCTGGGAAAAACTGGTCAACCGCGCTTCCATGACATGGCGCAACCTGCCCGAAGACCGCAAGACGGCCCACACCGACGCGCAATGGAGCAAGCTGATCGCCGAGTACCCGGCGCTGGTGCGCCGTCCGGTCACGGTGACGCCGGATGGCGAGGTGAGCGTTGGCTTCAGCGAAAAGCGCTACGGCGAACGTTTCGCCTGAGCCCGCGGCGATGGCCGGCGGGGCCCCGCAAGGCGCCGGCCAGGCGCTGCCCGATGCCTTTTTCGACCGCGACGCGGCCCAGCTCGCTCGCGAGCTGCTGGGCAAGGTGATCCGCCATCGCGTCGACGGCCTGTGGCTGTCGGCGCGCATCATCGAGACCGAGGCCTACTACCTGGAAGAGCGGGGCAGTCACGCCTCGCTGGGCTACACGCACAAGCGCCGCGCCCTGTTCATGGATGGCGGCACGGTCTACATGTATTACGCCCGGGGCGGGGATTCGCTGAACTTCAGCGCCGCGGGTCCGGGCAACGCGGTCCTGATCAAGTCCGCTCACCCCTGGACGGACGCGCTGTCCGGCCCCGAGTCGCTGGCCCGCATGCAGCAACTGAATCCCGACGCGCAAGGGCGTCCGCGTCCGCCCGCCGGCCTGTGCGCCGGCCAGACGCTGCTGTGCCGCGCCCTGGGGCTGAAGGTGCCGGACTGGGACGCGCGCCGCTTTGATCCCGACGCCCTGTATGTCGAGGGTGTCGGCGAGGCCCCCGCGATGCTGATCTGCACCACGCGCCTGGGCATTCCGGCGGGGCGCGACGAACACTTGAGCTATCGCTTCGTGGATCCGGCCTACGCCGCCTTCTGCACGCGCAACCCCTTGCGGCGCGGCCAGCGCGCCGGGCATGACTATGTGTGGGTGGACCGCCAGGGCATCGTGCTGGCCGAGGCGCCCGCGGGCGGCTAGAGGCGGTTTTCCAGGGCGCGCCGAATCAGGGATTCGCGCATTTTTGCGTACTTCTGCTTGATGCGGCGGCGATTGAGCCGCTTGCTCCAGGCGTACAGCGGCACCAGCGGCAACACGCCAAAGCCGTCGACCAGGTACAGGCCCCGCTTGCCATCGGCGTTCATGCCCACGGCGATATTGCTGGCCGACACGTCGTTCACCACCACATGGGCGTCGGCCAGGTCATCGAAGAACTCGTCCATCTGCGCTTTGAGCGTATCGTCGAGCAGGCCTTTCCTGGCCAGTTCCTTCACGTTGGGGGCCATGTTGCCGGCTTCGTCGGTGATTTTCTCGACCAGCAGGCCCAGGCCCAGCGTCGTTTGCGCCACGCCCAGGATGCGCGCCATGGGCACCTGCCACACGCCGGAGGGACGGGTGGTGGTGGTGACGTATTCCGAGATTTCCTTCAGATACACGC
Source organism: Achromobacter sp. NPDC058515 (assembly GCF_042721735.1). Taxonomy (NCBI): domain Bacteria; kingdom Pseudomonadati; phylum Pseudomonadota; class Betaproteobacteria; order Burkholderiales; family Alcaligenaceae; genus Achromobacter; species Achromobacter sp. NPDC058515. The sequence continues at coordinate 44,569 of NZ_JBHXNI010000004.1, read as the reverse complement.
GGTAGGCGCTTTCGCGCTGGTACTGCTTGTACCAGCGCTTGAACGGCCGATCTTCCAGATAGACGGCGTGCGCGCGCATATTCACGACCTTGACGAGCATGGCCGGTGAATGGGGATGCTGGTAGATTTGCCGGTCCGAGCCCGCCGCGATCGGCGTCTGGGTATTCAGATCCAGGGGGCCGAATACGGACTGAAACGAACCGGGCAGTTTGGAGGGGGAGAAATGGGCTGGATTCAAAGCAGCAAGCGGAGCCGTTGAGATGGCCGACAGTTTAATCCCGTTACGTCTTCGCGTCTTCCCGCTCGTCCTTGAACAAGGGCTGCTGGCTGCACAGAGGCAGGGACGGGACCTACAATTCGCGCTTTGGAGATGCATCTTTTGAACGACATTCTGCTTTGGGTCGCCGCCGGCGGCGCCGTGCTGGCTTTTCTGGCGGCGGTGCTGGCATGGCTGCGCCCCGCCGCGTCCGACGCCCGCCTGGACGCCTTGCTGGAGGGGCTGGAAAGGACCGAGCGCGCGCTGCGCGCCGACATCGCCGAGGGCCAGCGCGGCCTGCGCAGCGAATTCGCGGAATCCACGCGCGCCCTGCGGGTCGAACTGTCGCAGTCGCATGGCGAGCTGCGCGCCGGCCTGTCGCGCGACGCGCAGGCGGCCCGCGCCGAGTCCGCCGAATCGCTGGCCCGTTTCGCGACTGGTTTCGGCGAGCAATTGCAGGGTCTTATCCAGATCAACGAGCGCCGCCTGATGGAGGTGCGCGCCACGGTGGACCAGCGCCTGCAGTTGTTGCAGGCTGACAACAGCGCCAAGCTCGACGAGATGCGCCGGACCGTGGACGAAAAGCTCCATGCGACCCTGGAGCAGCGCCTGGGCGAATCCTTCAAGCTGGTGTCGGACCGCCTGGAAGCCGTGCACAAGGGGCTGGGCGAGATGCAGGCCCTGGCCGCGGGCGTCGGCGACCTGAAGCGTGTGCTGACCAACGTGAAGTCGCGTGGCACCTGGGGCGAAGTGCAGCTGGCCCGGCTGATCGAAGACAACATGACGCCGGACCAGTACGCCAGCAACATCAAGCCCGTGCCGGGCAGCGAGGCGGTGGTCGAATTCGCCATCCGCCTGCCCGGCCGCGGCGATGGCGGCGAACCCGTCTGGCTGCCGATCGACGCCAAGTTCCCCAAGGAAGAGTACGAGCGCCTCATGGACGCGCAGGAGGCGGCGGACGCCGAAGGCGTGAAGGCAGCAGGCGCCGCTCTGGGCAGGGCGGTCGAGCTGCAGGCGCGGCTGATCGCCAGCAAATACGTGGCGCCGCCCCACACGACCGATTTCGCCATCATGTTCCTGCCCACGGAAAGCCTCTATGCCGAGGTCCTGCGGCGGCCAGGCCTCCTGGACAAGCTGCATGACCTGCGCATCAACGTGGCGGGCCCCAGCAACCTGGCGGCGCTGCTGAACAGCCTGCAGATGGGATTCCGCACGCTGGCGATCGAGCAGCGTTCGTCCGAAGTCTGGCAGGTGCTGCGCGCGGTCAAGACCGAATTCGGCAAATTCGGCGAAGCGCTGGCCAGCGTCAAGAAGACGCTGGACACGGCCAGCAACAAGATCGGCCAGACCGAAGTCCGCACCCGCGCCATGCTCAGGAACCTGAAGAGCGTGGAGGCGCTGCCCGAAGCCGATGCCCTGCGCCTGCTGGGCGGGGCGCAGGCCGGCGACGCGGCCGAGGCGGAAGACGACGCGCAGGACCTGGACGCGCCGTCCGCGGGCGCCATCTGATCCGTCCCGTCGGACGCATCAGACGCGCGCCAATCCGGGCGCGCTTGTTGCCCGCCCCTACAGCCGATATCCTCATGCTTACGGCAATTCGCCGTCGATACCTGGAGCATCGTAAGCATGAGCACCGCCGAACGCCATGATTCTTCCTCCCTCGACGCGACGGCGCTGGCCGCCGATATCGCCCAAGGAGCCACCACGGCGTTTGCCGCAATGCAGCAAGCCGTGGACAGGGTGGCGGCCCGCAACCCCTCGGTCAACGCGGCCTGCGGCCTGCAGGCCGAGGCCGGCCTGAGCCTGGCCCGCTCCCTGGACGACGAACTGGCCGCGCTGCCGCCCGAACAGCGACTGGCGCAACTGCGCGACCGCCCCTTCCTGGGCGTGCCCACGCTGCTCAAGGACCTGGGCACCGCCGCCATCGGCCTGCCCAGCGCCATGGGGTCGGTGCTGTACGGCCATGTGGAATGGAATGTCGATGCCGAGATCGTCAAGCGTTACCGCCGCGCCGGCCTGATTCCGTTCGGCCGCAGCACCAGCGCCGAACTCGGCCTGAGCCCCACCACCGAATCCCCGGCCTACGGCCCTCCCACGCAAAACCCCTGGAAACGCGGCCATAGCGCGGGCGGCTCCAGCGGGGGCGCGGGCGCGGCGCTGGCCAGCGGCATGGTGCGCATCGCGCACGGCAGCGACGGCGGCGGCTCGATCCGCATTCCCGCGTCCTGCTGCGGGGTGCTGGGCCTGAAACCCTCGCGCGGACTGATGCCTCTGGGGCCGTTGAAGGGCGAAGGCTGGGGCGGCCTGGCCACCGAACACATGATGACCCTGTCCGTGCGCGATTGCGCGGCGTCGCTGGATATCAGCGCGGGCGCCGACGTGGGCGCGCCCTACGCCGCGCCCGCCCAGCCCGCGCAATCCTACCGCGCCGTCGTGGCGCGGGTGGCCGCCGATCCGCACGCCGCCGCGCGCCGCCGCATCGCCTTCATCAACACCACCTACGAAGGCGGCGCCATCCATCCCGACGTCGCCGCGACGCTGGACGAGGCCGCCAGGTTCTTTGCGTCCCTGGGGCACGAACTGATGCAGGCCGCCCCGCCCGTGGGTTCCGAGGAAGTCCTGTCCCCCATGCTGCCCCTGATCGCGAGCGCGGCGGCCAACGCCATCGACAGCTTCGTGGCCGCGCGCGGCAGGCGCCTGGCCGCCGATGAATTGCAGCCCACCACGCTGGGCGCCCGCGAGTACGCCCGGGCCATTTCCGGCTCGCAGTATGTGGCCTGCGTCGACACCTGCCATGAAATCACCCGCCGCATCGGCCACTTCCTGCATCGCGACGGTTCCCGGGGCTACGACCTGTTCCTCTGCCCGGTGCTGGCGCAGCCGCCGGCGCCTATCGGCCGCTACGCCATGGACAACGCCGACTACCTGGCCTACCGTCTGGGCAAGAAGGGCGTCATCGGCTATTCGCCGTTTGCGCCGCTGGCCAACCTGACCGGCATGCCGGCCATTTCCATTCCCTTCGGGATGTCGGCCGACGGCCTGCCCATCGGCATCCAGCTCATGGGGCCGCTGGGCAGCGAGGCGCTGTTGCTGGAACTGGCGGCGCAGGTCGAGGCGCTGCGCCCCTGGCCCCTGGTGGCGCCGATGGCCAGATAAGCGCGCAGGAGCGAATCGCGCCGCTTCGGCCCGTGGCGCCCGAGCGGATTGAACTGGGGAGTTGCCATGTCATCGTTTGCGACGCACGCCGTAGTCAACCAGGTCCCGCCCCTGGAAGACTATTCCCTGTATGACACCGATCCCGCCTTGCGCGAGGCCGTGCGGCGCGAGGGCGCCGATGCCTGGGCAGGCGACCTGAACGCGCACGGCGCCTGGCTGGGCCGCGCGCAGACGCTGGCGGCGGGCGCCGAGGCGAACCGCTGTCCGCCCCGTCTGCTCAGCTACGACCGCGGCGGCCACCGCATCGATCACGTCGAGTTCCATCCCTCATGGAACCTGCTCATGGGCGGCATCATGGCGCGCGGCCTGCACAGCCGCGCCTGGTCCCAGCCCGCGCACGGCGCGCACGTGGCGCGCGCCGCGGCCTATGTGATGCAGGGCCAGGTCGAGGCCGGCACCCTGTGCCCCACGACCATGACCTTTGCCGCCGTGCCCCTGCTGCAGCGCGAACCCGCCGGCGTGGTGGACTTTGGCGGCCAGTGGCTGACCGCGCTGTATTCCCGGGAATTCGATGCAAGCGATGCGCCGCTGTCCGCCAAGCGCAGCGCCCTGATCGGCATGGGGCTGACCGAAAAGCAGGGCGGCTCCGACCTGCGCGCCGCCACCACGCGCGCCACGCCGCTGGGGGCGCCCGGGCGCGGCGGCGCCTACCAGCTCGTGGGGCACAAATGGTTTTTCTCGGTGCCGCAGGCGGACGCGCACCTCGTGCTGGCGCAGACGGACGGCGGCTTGAGCTGCTTCTTCGTCCCACGCTGGATTCCCGACGGGCCGCGCAACGCCATCCGCGTGCGGCGGCTAAAGGACAAGCTGGGCAACCGCAGCAATGCCAGCGCCGAAGTCGAATTCGAAGAAGCCTGGGGCGTCATGGTTGGCGAACCTGGGCGGGGCCTTTCGGTGCTGCTGGAAATGGCGGGCGCCACGCGGCTGGACTGCGTGCTGGGCAGCGCGGCGCTGCTGCGCCAGGCGCTGGCGCAATCGGCGCACCATGCGCTGCACCGGCATGCCTTCGGCAAGGCGCTGATCGGGCAGCCGCTGATGCGCAACGTGCTGGCCGACCTGGCGCTGGAAAGCGAAGCCGCCATGGCGCTGGGACTGCGGCTGGCGCGCGCCGTGGACGAACGCGCCGACGCCGGGGCGCGGGCCCTGGTGCGCGTCGGCACACCCGCGGCCAAGCTGTGGGTCTGCAAGCGCGCGGTCTCCGCCGTGGCCGAGTGCATGGAGGTCTGGGGCGGCAACGGCTACGTTGAAGAAGGGCCGATGCCCAGGATCTATCGGGAAACGCCCGTCAACTCCATCTGGGAGGGCTCGGGCAATGTCATGGCGCTGGACGTGCTGCGCGCCTTGCTGCGCGAGCCGGACGCCCTGCCGGCGCTGGAGGCCGAGTTTGCGCGGGCGGCGGGCCAGCACCGCGGCTTTGACGAGGCCGTGGCGCGCTGGCGGGCCCTGCTGGCCGATGGTGGCCAGGCGGAGTTCCAGGCGCGCCGCATCGCCGGCGGCCTGGCGCGGCTGTGGCAGGCCGCCTTGCTGATCGAGCACGCGCCGGACGCCGTGGCGCAGGCGTTCGTCGCCAGCCGCCTGCAGCCGGACGGGGGCATGTTCGGCGAGCTTGCCGCCGGCGCGGATACTCAGGCGATCCTGTCGCGGGCGTGGCCCGCCGTCGGCGCATGCTAAATTTCCTGGCTCAACCAACCTTCCCGCATTCTTCACCGCCATGCTCTCCCAGCAAGAACTCAAGCAGCAAGCCGCCGACGCCGCCCTGGAATTCGTTGAACAGGTCGCCGGCCCGGACGTCATCATCGGCGTGGGCACCGGCTCCACGGCCGACCTTTTCATCGACGGGCTGGCGCGTTTCAAGGGCCGCATCGGCGGCACGGTGGCCAGTTCGGAGCGCAGCGCGGCGCGCCTGGCCGGCCATGGCCTGAAGGTGCTGGACCTGAACGACGTGTCCACCATGCCGGTCTACGTGGACGGCGCCGACGAGATCGACGCCAACCTGCACATGATCAAGGGCGGCGGCGGCGCCCTGACGCGCGAGAAGATCGTGGCGTCGGTGGCCGAGCGCTTCATCTGCATCGCCGACGAATCCAAGCTGGTCCAGACCCTGGGCAAGTTCCCGCTGCCGCTGGAAGTCATTCCGATGGCGCGCGAGTCCGTGGCGCGCGCGCTTGCCGCGCTGGGCGGCCAGCCGCGCCTGCGCGAGGGTTTCGTCACCGATAATGGCAACATCATCCTGGACGTGTCCGGCCTGTCGATCGCCGATGCGCCGGCATTTGAAGCGCGCGTGAACAACCTGCCCGGCGTCGTGACCTGCGGCCTGTTCTCGCTGCCCGGCGCCGACGTGGCGCTCCTGGCCACCCAGAACGGCATCCGCCGCCTGGACCGCCGCGCCTGATTCTCCTGGCTCCCGCGGCGCTCCGCCGGTCGCCTTGCGGGCGGCGGAGCGCCGATTCATAATCCTGTCACACTTGGGTCATAACCTTGCAGGTTGTGCAGGCCCATCTCGCAACTCTCTCTATTTCGGGGCAATGCAATGAGATCAACCACGCAGGGAGCCCGGATGACGGAGCATACAAACAAGCAGTTCGACGCCGATCTGGAAAGCGTCCGTTCGCAATTCTTGCAAATGGGCGGCCTGGTGGAAGCCATGATCCAGGAGGCCATCGACGCGCTGGCCAGCGGCGACCTGTCGCTGGTTGAGAAGGTCCGCGAGCGGGAAAAGGAAGTCAACCGCCACGAAGTCGAGATCGACGAAAGCATCAGCCGCATCCTGGCCCGGCACCAGCCCACCGCCATTGACCTGCGCATGCTGATGGCCGTGTCCAAGATGCTGACCGACATGGAGCGATCCGGCGACGAAGCCGAGAAGGTCGCCACCGTTGCCCGCCGCATCCACGAAGGCGAACTGCGCCACATCCCCGTGATCGAACTGCGCCACATGGCCGCCAATGTGCGCACCATGCTGCATCAGGCGCTCGACGCGTTCGCCCGCCTCGACCCCATCCAGGCCGCCGCCGTCGTGCGCAGCGACAAGGAAGTGGACAAGGAATGGAAGGGCGCGCTGCGCCACCTGATCACCTACATGATCGAAGACCCGCGCACCATTTCGCGCGCCATCGACATGATCTTCATCGCGCGCGCGCTCGAACGCATCGGCGACCACGCCAAGAACATGTCCGAACGCGTGATCTACATGGTCAAGGGCGCCGACGTGCGCCATACCGGCGTGAAGAACACCGAGCGCCTGGCGCGCGGCGAGGAAGAACTGGACGAGTCGCAGGAACCGTAAACGGCGGCGCGGCCACGGCAGCGCGCGGCCGAAAAAAACCCCAGGCGCATCCAGCCCTGGGGTTTTTCTTTTTTGTGGACCGGCCGGCGCTACAGCGGCAGCGTCGCGCCCTGGCACAGGCGCGGGTCCGGCACGCCGGGCTTGCCCGCGTCGATGCGGCCGGCCAGCCGGCGTCCGAAGGCCGGCATCGCGGGCGCGCTGACCTCCAGGTCGTACCAGCCTTCGCAGCCGGCGTACTTGAGCTCCATCGCGCCGCCCGAGGGCACGTGCGCCATGGCGCGCCAGCCATCGTTCATGCGCGACTCCAGCTTGACGGGCTGGGGCGCGTCGCCGTGGTTGATCAGCCGCAGGCGCAGGCCCGAGGTCACGGGCACGAGTTGCGCCTCCAGCGTGCCGGCATCCCGGGCATCGCCGCGGAACTGCCGGTGGAAACCGTCGGGACCGAGCAGCCACAGGTCATACGCGCCGCCGCCGGCCAGGCGCCAGCCGTCGTCCAGGCGGGCGCCCGCGCCCACGGTGTAGCGCCTTGGCGCCCGCGTCAGCGCGTTGCGGTCATAGACATGCATGACGGCGCCCGCGCTGCCGGGGTTGCGCAGCGTCAGGCGGTAGTGTTCGCCGTCGGCCGTCATCCGGCCGACGGCCTCCAGCGCATACGGCAAGGGGCAGGCGTGGCGGTTGCTGTCCGGATGGTGCGAGCCCCGGTCGCCGGCGAAGTCGAAGGCCGAGGTCAGGTCGCCGGCCACGGCGCGCCGCCATGCGCTGATGTTCGGTTCGGCCACGCCGAAGCGGGCCTCCAGGAAGCGGATCACCGAGGTGTGGTCGAACACCTGGGAGTTGACCCAGCCGCCGCGGCTCCAGGGCGAGACCACCAGCATTGGCACGCGCGGGCCCAGGCCGAATCCGCGCCCGTGCAGGCTGGCCGGGTCATCGTCGGTGGATGCGCTGGGGCCGCGCCGCGCATCGTGGTATTCGCCGTCCAGCTCGACGGTGGACAGGCCGCCCGGCTGGCCGTCCGCGTGGCGGGCCGGCGGCGCGGGCGGCGGCATGTGGTCGAAGAAGCAGTCGTTCTCGTCGTAGGTGACAAAGAACACGCAGCGGCTCCAGGTTTCGGGATGCCGGGTCAGGATGTCCAGCACGCGCTCGGTGTAGGCGCCGCCCTGGCGGGGCGACGACACTTCCGGGTGTTCGGAGTCGGCCGTGGGCGCGATGATCCAGGACACCGCGGGCAGCGTGCCCTGGGCCACGTCGCGCGCCAGGTCGTCGAGCGTGCGGGTGGACAGCGCGCGGTCGCGCAAGGGCGCGTCGGCGGCGGCGGCATGCTGGCGCCGGTACTGCCTGAAGCCGGCCAGCGGATTGTCGTGGTAGTTGTCCGCCATGTCCTGGTAAATGCGCCAGTCCACGCCCGCGTCCTGCAGGCGTTCAGGATAGGTGGTCCAGGCGTAGCCTTCGCCGGCGGGGCCCAGGCGGTCGAAGGTGTTGACCAGGGCTGGTCCGCCGGCCAGGCCCTGCGGGTCGTTGGTGCCGGTCCACAGGAACAGCCGGTTCGGATTAGTGCCGGCCTGCATCGAGCAGTGGTAGGCGTCGCACAAGGTGAAGGCGTTGGCCAGCGCGGTCTGGAACGGCACCTCGGCAGCCTGGTAGGCGCCCAGTCCCAGCCGGCTCTTGGCGGACAGCCACTGATCCATGCGGCCGTCGTTCCAGGCGCGCTGCGAGTCGTCCCAGGTGTGCGGCGTGATGTAGCCCACCGGCGTGTCGCTCGCGTACTCCGGCTGCAGCGCGTAGGGGCCGCAATGCGCGGCGCCGTCCGCCTGCGTCATGACCGTGCCGGCCGCCGTGGGCGCCGGGTGCGGGTCCGCAAAGCCCCGCACGCCGGGCAGCGTGCCGAAATAATGGTCGAAGGAGCGGTTCTCCTGCATCAGGATCACAACGTGCCGCACGTCTTGCAGCGTGCCCGTCTTGCGATCGGGGGCGATCTCCAGGGCGCGCTTGATGGATGGGGCCGGTTCGGCGGGAATGGACGAGCGCGATTCTTCTTTCATGACAGCATTAATACGGCCTGCGATATTCGAATCTTAAGGCCAGTCCAGCGCTCGTGCGCGGCCGGGGCGCGCTTGCCGCGCCGGAAATGCGAAGCCCCTCGCGGGCGAGGGGCTTCTTGGGCGTGCCGCCACGAGGGCGGCGCAGCCGGGTCAGGCCGAGGGCGGAACGTAGCCGTCGGCTTCGACGCTGCCGTCTTCGAACAGGAAACGCTCCATTTGCTGTTGCAGGTACTTGCGCGCGCGGGCGTCCGCCAGGTTCAGGCGGTTTTCGTTCACGAGGCGCGTTTGCACGCCTTTCCATTCTTCCCAAGCTTCCTTGGAAATGCTCTGCCAGATGCGCGTGCCGACTTCGCCGGGGTAGGGCGGATAGTCCAGCCCTTCTGCTTCACGCTTCAATTTCACACAGTTGACGATACGGGCCATGGTTCGCTGCCGGAAAGATAAGTAACGCCCTATTTTAGCGGGCTTGGCGTCCAGACGGCGCCAAGCCCCTTCAGGTCCTGTGGCCAGGGCCTGCCGCAAGGGTTTCAGAGCTTCTTGATGAAGACCAGGCTGTTGCGGGAACGGTTGTAGTTGTTCTGCTTCTCGCGGGGCAGGTCGGCGATTCCGCCCTGCACGAAGCCGCGCTTCATGAACCAGTGCGACGTCCGGGTGGTCAGCACGAACAGCCGCTTGGCGCCGGTGGCGCGGGCGCGGGACTCCATGTGGCGCAGCAGGATCTCGCCTTCGCCCGAGCCTTGCCATTCGGGGTGCACGATCAGGCAGGCCATTTCCGCCATCTGCTCGTCGGCAAACGTATGCAGGGCCGCGCAGCCGTAGATCACGCCGTCATGCTCCAGCACCGTGAAGTTCTCCACGTCGCGCTCGATCACGCTGCGCGGACGCGGCACCAGGGTGCCGTCCGCTTCCAGCGGCTCGATCAGGCTCAGGATGGCGCCCACGTCGTCGATCGTGGCGGCGCGCAGGTCGTCCAGCGTGTCTTCGACCACCATGGTCCCCACGCCGTCATGGGTGAAGATCTCCAGCAGCACGCTGCCGTCCAGCTCAAAGGGCAGCAGGTGCGCGCGCGCCACGCCGCGCTTGACCGCCAGCGAGGCGTATTGCAGGAAGGCGTGGGTTTCTTCTTCCAGCTCGCCGCCCGCGAGCAGCGCGTCGGCATCCACGCGGGCCAGTTCGGTGTCCAGCGTGCCGTCTTCGTTCAGCACGCCTTGCGAACTGGACAGGAAGATCAGCTTCTCGGCGCGCAGCGCCACGGCGACGCTGGTCGCCAGGTCTTCCATGGCCAGGTTGAAGGCGTCGCCCGTCGGGGAGAACCCGAGCGGCGACAGCAGCACGACCGACGAGCCTTTCTCGATGGCGAACTTCAGCGCGTCCACGTCGATCTTGCGCACCTGGCCGGTGTGCTTGTAGTCCACGCCGTCCAGCACGCCGGTGGGGCGCGCCGTGACGAAATTGCCGGAGATCACGCGGATGTGCGCGTGGGACATGGGCGTGTTGGGCAGGCCCTGGCTGAACGCCGCTTCGATGTCCAGGCGGATCTCGCCGGCGGCTTCCTTGGCGCATTCCAGCGCGGCGGCGTCGGTGGGCGACAGGCCGCGGTCGAATTGCTGGGTGTAGCCCTTCAGGCGCAGCTGTTCGTTGACCTGCGGACGCGAGCCATGCACCAGCACCAGCCGGATGCCCAGCGAAGACAGCAGGGACAGATCCTGGACCAGCGCATTCAGCGCGCCGGCCTGCACCAGTTCGCCGCCAAACGCCACCACGAAGGTCTTGCCTCGGAACGCATGCACATAGGGGGCGACATCTCGGAACCATCGCACAAACTGCGCGGCGGCGAATTCGGGGGCTTCAAGGGCGGAGACGGTGTCTGGTTCCAGGTCGGGCATGATGTGCGTTGCTAGGTCCTATGGGGTCGCGGGACGGCAAAGCCGGCGGGCTGTGCCGCGCGCGCCGCCGGGAGGGCGGCGCTACGCGGAATTATATGGCCGCGCGGCCCGCCCGCCATCGGCGTTCGTAACACCGTTTGTTGCGGGCGCCCCACAGGAAACTCAGTGCTTGGCCAGGTGCCGGTGCTCCAGCCGGCTCAAGAGGCGGACGACGGGCCACAGCAGCGCCAGGTAGAAGAGCGCCGCCAGCACGATGGGCGAGGGGTTGTAGACCAGCGACTGGGCGTCGCGCGCCACCCGCAGCAGTTCCGGCAGCGCGACGGCGCTGGCCAGCGTGGTCAGCTTGACCACCTCCAGCGTGTTGCTTATGAGGTCCGGCATGACGTTGCGCGTGGCCTGCGGAATCTGCACATGCCACATCGTCTGCCAGGCGGACAGCCCGGTCGAGCGCGCCGCCTCGATCTGCCCGCGCGGCACGCTTTCCAGGCCGGCCCGGAATACCTCGCCGTAGTAAGAGGAATTGTTGAGCATGAAGCCGACCGCCACCGCCAGCAGCTTGGGCAGGTCCAGCCCCAGGAAGGGGGCGCCGAAGTAGATGAAGATCAGCAGCACCAGCGGCGGCAGGGCGCGGAAGAAGTCGATGTAGATGGCCAGCAGCAGGCGCGCCCAGCGGCGCTTGAGCGTGATCGACAGCACGCCGATCAGAAGCCCCGAGGCCAGCCCCACCGGGATCACCATGGCGGACAGCATCAGCGTGCGTCCCAGGCCCTGCAGCAGGTAGGGCGCCACGCTTGCGTAGATGCTCAGGTTGAAAAAGTTCTGCAGGATTTCGTTCATGCCGTTCCCCTGGCGCGGAATCGTCGTGCCGCCGCCTTGTTTTGATGGCGCAACCTCAGTGTTTCCACTTGAAGCGCGTTTCGGTCCAGCGGCCCAGCGCCACCACCGGCAGGAAGATCAGCAGGCAGGCCACCGCGGCCAGGGTCAGCGGCGTGGCGTTGCCGGCATTGCTGCTGGCCGATTGCGCGTTGTTCAGCACTTCGCTCAAGCCCACGACCGAGCCCAGCGCGGTGCTCTTGGTGATGGCGATGACGCGGTTGGTCAGGGGCGCCACCGTCAGCCGCATCGCTTGCGGCATCACCACATGGACCATGCTCTGCAGCCAGTTCAGCCCCGTGGAGCGGGCGGCCTCCGCCTGGCCGCGCGGCACCGACAAGATGCCGGCCCAGAAGATCTCTTCGGCGAAGGCGGCCAGCACCAGCGACAGGGACAGCCAGCAGGCCACGAACGCCGACATCGACAGGTTGATGTAGGGGAAAGCGAAGAACAGCACCATGATCACCACCAGCGGCGGCAGCGCGCGCAGGATGTCGGCAAAGCAGATGATCAGGAAGTTCAGCGGCCGGATGCCCAGCGCGCGCAGCACGGCCAGCACCAGGCCGAGCGCCACGCCGGTGGCGGCCACCGCCACCCCCAGCTGCAGCGTGATCCACATGCCCGCCAGGATGTCCGGCAGGTAGCGCCACGCGACTTCGGCGTTGAAGAAGGAGAACAGCAGGGCTTTCAGATCCATGGATGGCTCACCGAACCCGCCTCAGGCGGCATGTTCCGCCATGCGGGCAAGAAAGGCCTGCGTGCGGGGTTGACGGGGAGCGCCGAAGACGGCTTGCGGCGGGCCTTGCTCGACGATCACGCCGCCGTCCATGAACACCACCCGGTCGGCCGCCGCGCGCGCAAATCCCATCTCGTGGCTGACCACCATCATGGTCATGCCGTCCTGCTTGAGCTCGCGCATTACGTTCAGCACGCTGCCCACCAGTTCGGGGTCGAGCGCGCTGGTGGGTTCGTCGAACAGCACCACCTTGGGCCGCAAGGCCAGCGATCGCGCGATGCCCACCCGCTGCTGCTGGCCGCCCGACAGCTGGTCGGGGTAGGCGCCGGCCTTGTCGCCCAGGCCCACGCGCTCCAGCGCTTCCATGCCGCGGCGGTCGGCTTCGGCGCGCGCCAGCTTCTGCACCTTGCGCAGCGCCAGCGTGATGTTCGACAGCACGGACATGTGGCGGTACAGGTTGAAGTGCTGGAACACCATGCCGATGTTCTGCCGGATGCGGTTCAGTTCGGCGGCGGGCGCGGTGATCTCTTCGCCGTCGACGTGGATGGTGCCGGCCGACGGCTCCTCCAGCCGGTTGCAGCAGCGCAGCAGGCTGCTCTTGCCCGAGCCGGACGGGCCGATCATGAAGACCAGCTCCCCCTTGCCCACCTCCAGGTCGATGCCCTTGAGTACGGCGTTGTCGCCATAGGATTTGTGCAGCCCGGCGATTTTCAGGATCGGCGTTTCCATCGTGTGCTCCTCGGTGCGCCGGGGCGGGCCGCAAGCGGCGCCATCCCCGGGCGTTGGCAATGGCGGCGGGAAATCAGCTGCAGCGCAGTTCGACCGGCGTGGCGTCGTAGCCCGGCAGGTCGGGCACGCCCTGGCCCGGCGTCACCGTGACCGCGGCCGAGCCGGCGGCGGGCGTGAAGCCGAACCATTTCTGCGCCAGCTTGGAGACCGTGCCGTCCTGCTTGAGGCACTTGAGCGCCGTGGACACGCGGTTGCGGCCCGCCTGGTCGTCCAGCCGGAACGCAAGCGCCCAGACCAGGCCCGTCTTGACGGTGTAGCTGGTGCGCACCGCCGGGTTCTGCTTGGCGACCCAGGCGGCCACGGTGTTGCCGGCCAGATTGGCGTCGGCGCGGCCCGCCTGCACGGCCTGCACCGCGTCCGCGTTGGACGCGTATACGTCGTACTTGAAACCGTACCTGGCCGCGTTGTCGCGCGCCCAGTTCTCATAGGCCGAGCCCTTGTTGACCGCCAGCTTCTTGCCCTTCAGGTCTTCCAGGCCGGCGATGTCCTTGGCCCCTTTGCCGATCACGAAGGTGTAGTCGGTGTTCAGGTAGCCTTCGGAAAACAGCAGGGCGCGGGCGCGCTCCTCGGTGGCGGTGGTGGGCGCCAGCACAAAGTCGTACTTCTTGGCGTTCAGCCCCGGGATCAGCGCGGCGTACTCGGTGCCTTCGATCTTGATGGTGGTGCCCAGCTGCTTGGCCAGGGCCTGGCCAAGCTCGATGTTGAAGCCGTCCAGGCCGCCGCCCAGCTTGGGCATGGCGTGCGGTGCGAACGTGGCGTCCACGCCGGTGGTGAGCGGCTGGGCGGCCGCGGCCAGGCCGGCGCCGGCCAGCAGGAAGGTGAGGCCGCAGCGGCCGGCAAACGTCAGGGTGCGGGTGAGGCGGGTCATGGCGGGTCCTTTAGGGCAGAGGCGTCTTGCCCAGCGCGGGTCCGGTGCCTACGCGCTCGAGAATCAAGCCGTAATGCTCCGGGCGCCGGTGGGCGGCGAAGTTGAAGATGTGCTGCTTGAAGGTGTCTCCCAATGCCAGGTCGGCCTGGCAAAAAATCACCTCGTCCTCCTCCCCCTGCGCCTGCGCCACGATCTCGCCCGTGGGCGCGACGATGGCCGATCCGGCGATCAGGTGGCTGCCGTCTTCCACGCCGGCCTTGCCCGCCGCCGCCACCCACACCGCGTTCTGATACGCGGCGGCCTGCAGGCTCAGCAGGTGGTGGAACATGCGCAAGTGGGCCGGTTCATTCCAGTGGATATTCATGGACGGCGTGTTGTATCCCAGCGCCACGATCTCGGCGCCCTGCAGCGCCAGCACGCGCCAGGTTTCCGTCCAGCGGCGGTCGTTGCACAGGCACATGCCGATGCGCGCGCCCAGCGTTTCCCAAACATTGAAGCCGTCGTTGCCGACCTCGAAGAATTTTTTCTCCAGGTGCTGGAAGGGGGCCTCGGGCTTGTGGTCGCTGTGCCCCGGCAGATGGATCTTGCGGTAGCGCCCGACGATCCGCGCGTTCGCGTCGACCAGGATGCTGGTGTTGTACCGGCGCCCGTCCGAGGCAATCTCGGCGTAGCCCAGGTAGAAGCCGATGCCCAGTTCGCGCGCGGCGTCGAACAGGACGCGGGTCTCGGGGCCGGGCATTTCCTTTTCGAAATAGCGCTCCATCGCCTCTTCTTCCGTCATCCAGTAGCGCGGGAAGAAGGTGGTCAGCGCCAGTTCCGGGAACACGACCATCCGCGCGCCGCGGCCATGCGCCTCGCGCATCATCGCCAGCAGCCGGGCCACCGCCTGGCGGCGGGATTCGTTTGGCTGCACCGGGCCCATCTGCGCGACCGCCAGGCCGAAGGGACGTTTGCTCATCGGGTGATCCTCATGCCGGGCCGCTGTTGGAAAAATACTTGCGCACGAGCGCGTTGGGATTGCCGGTCAGGCGCTGGCGCAGCACGGGTTCCGGCGTGCCGCGCTTGATGAACCGGCCGCTGCCGCGCGCCACGTGCAGCTGGCCGTTCTCGACCGCCACGCGGCCGCGGCTGATCACCACTTCCGGCCAGCCGCGCACGGTCCTGCCTTCGTACGGCGTGTAGCCGACGCTGTCGTGCAGCATGGAGGCGGAGATCGTCACTTCGCGTTCCGGGTTCCATATGGCGATGTCGGCGTCCGCGCCCACGGCGATGGTGCCCTTTTGCGGATACAGCCCGTAGGTGCGCGCGTGGTTGGCGGCGGTCAGCGCCACGAAGCGCTCGATGGAGATGCGGCCGCCCAGCACGCCTTCGGAGAACAGCAGCGGCATGCGCACCTCCAGGCCCGGCACGCCGTTGGCCACGTCCTTGAAGGTGGTGGCTTCGCCCTTGGGCAGCTTGCCGCTGGCGTCGTAGCGGTAGGGCGCATGGTCGGACGAATACAGCTGCAAGGTGCCGTCGGCCAGGCCCTGCCAGACGGCCTCCTGCGAGGCGGCGTCGCGCGGGGGCGGGCTGCAGCAGAACTTGGCGCCTTCCAGGCCGGGCAGGTCGATGTCCTCGGCGGTCAGGAACAGGTACTGCGGGCAGCTTTCGGCGTGGATCGGCAGGCCCAGCGCCTGCGACGAATGGACCACGCGCACCGCCTCCAGTCCGGCCACGTGCACGATCAGGATCGGCACGTCCATCATGCGCGCCAGCGTCACGGCGCGATGCGTGGCTTCGCTTTCCGCCAGCGGCGTGTGGGCGACGGCGTGGTACTTGGGCGCCGTCATGCCGCGCTCGGCCAGGCGGCGGGCCACCCAGCGGATCATGTCGTTGTTCTCGGCGTGCACCATGACCAGCGCGCCCTCGCGGTCGGCAACCTCCAGCACGTCCAGCAGCTGGTAGTCGTCCAGCTTCAGGCGGTCGTAGGTCATGAACACCTTGAAGGAGGTGATGCCGTTCCTGATCAGCTCGGGCAGGTCGTGCGCCAGCGCCTGCTCCGTGGGGTCCGACAGGATCAGGTGGAAGCCGTAGTCGATGACCGCCTTTTCCTCGGCGCGCCGGGCATAGTCGGCCACCACCTCCGGCAAGGCATTGCCGCGATGCTGGGCCGCGAACGGAATGATGGTGGTGGTGCCGCCGAAGGCCGCCGATACCGTGGCGCTGTAGAAATCGTCGGCGCACATGATGCCCATGCCGGACAGCTGTTCCACATGGCAGTGGCTGTCGATGCCGCCGGGCAGCACCCAGCGCCCCGCGGCGTCGATATCGCGCGCGCCCGGCGGCAGTCCCTGGCCCAGCGCCGCGATCACGCCGTCGCGCACGCCGATGTCTGCATGGAAGGTGTCCGTGGCCGTGCTGATGCGTCCGTTTCGGATGGTCAGGTCGAATGCGGCGGTGTCGGTCATGGGTGGGGTTTTCCGCGGGAAGAGTGTTCAGAGCGTGCCGGGATAGATGCCGCCGTCCAGCACCAGGTTCTGTCCGGTCGTGAAGCCGGCGCGGGCGCCGCACAGGAAGGCGCAGGCGTCGCCGAACTCGGCGGGGTCGCCATAGCGGCCGGCCGGTATGCCGGCCAGCCGCGCGGCCAGCACCTCGTCCACCGTCTTGCCGCTGTCCCGCGCGCCGCGCTCGGCGGTCTGGCGCAGGCGGTCGGTAAGGAAGGGGCCCGGCAGCAGGTTGTTGATGGTGACGCCATGGCGCACCGTCTGGCGCGCAAGGCCCGCCACGAAGCCGGTCAGGCCGGCGCGCGCGCCGTTGGACAGGCCCAGGATGTCGATGGGCATCTTCACAGCGGCGGACGTGATGTTGACGATGCGGCCGAAGCGGCGCGCGATCATGCCGTCGACGGTGGCGCGGATCAGCGCGATCGGCGTGAGCATGTTGGCGTCCAGCGCGGCGATCCAGTCCTCGCGCGACCACTCGCGGAAGTCGCCCGGCTTCGGGCCGCCCGCGTTGGTCACGAGGATGTCGGGTTCGGGGCACGCGGCCAGCAGGGCCTGCCTGCCGGCCTCGGTGGTGACGTCGGCGGCTACCGTCGCGACAGCCGCGCCGGCTTCGCGGCGGATCGACTCCGCCGCGGCCTCAAGCGTGGCCGCGGTGCGCGCGGCCATCACCAGGTTCACGCCTTCGCGCGCCAGCGACAACGCGCAGGCGTAGCCCAGGCCCTTGCTCGAGGCGCACACCAGCGCCCGCTTGCCTTTGATTCCCAAGTCCATCGCGATGCTCCTGTCAGCCTTGAACGGGTTGGCGGCCGGTAGCCGCGAGCGACAGGCCGACGCGCTTGACCGTGGCCTCCAGTTCGGCCGCCGTCGCCGGATCGATGCGCATGCCGGGCGCGCGCAGCGCATGGCTCTTGATCGCGCCGCGGCGCTGGTAGACATACTTGCGCAAGGCCAGTCCGATCTTGGGCTGGAACTCGTAGCGGATCAGCGGGCAGTAGCGGTCGAAGATGGCGGCGGCGCCGGCTTGGTCGCCGCTGGCGTAGCGCTCATAGATGGCCACCAGGATCTCCGGGAAGGCGAAGCCGGTCATGGTGCCGACCGCCCCGCGCTGCAGCTCTTCCAGGAAGTACACGCCGCCCAGGCCGCCGAAGATCTTCATGTCCGCATCCGGAACCAGCTCGCGGATGCGGCTGATCTTCTGCGCCACCGGCGGCTCTTCCATCTTGATCATGTGCACGCCGCCTTCGCGGCCCAGCCGGGCGACGACTTCGGGGCGGATCTCGGTGCCGAACGAATCGGGGAAGTCGTGGATCACCACCGGGATCTTCACGGCGGCGGCGACGGCCTGGTAGTAGTCGAACAGCAGGGCGTCGCTGGCGTTGTCCAGCGGCGCGGCAAACACGGCGGACGCGCCCAGGTCCTGCGCTTCGCGCGCCTGTTCGATCGCGCCGGCGATGCCGTGGGCGCGCACCCCGACCCAGACCGGCACGCGGCCGTCGGTGTGCTTGACGAAGGTCTCAAGGACCAGCCGGCGCTCGGCATTGGACAGCTTGTGCAGCTCGCCCAGGAATCCCAGGATGGCCAGGCCGGTCACGCCGGTTTCCAGCAGGAAGTCGACCAGTGTGCGGATGCTGTCGGCATCCACCTTCAGGGCGTCGTCGAAGGGCGTGGGGCAAATGGTGAAGACGCCGTTGGCGTCGAGGGAGGCGGCCATCTTTTCTCCGTCAGGATGCGTGAAAACCGAAATCGGAAACAACGTTTCGGATGTCATCCTAAAGCGGAAGTTTTAGAACTCCACTTGCTTTTTTATTGCTTTGGTATAACAGCCTGTTAAGTCAAGGTTTACCCTTGGCAGGGTTTGCCAGCGCGGTCGCCGAGAGCTCGAAACCCTGCTCCTGCAAGGTGTGGCGCAGCACGTCCACGAAGGCCTGCGCCAGTTGCGACAAGGGTTCGAAGCGCGACTGCACCAGGCTGGCCGTGATGATCTTGGCCTGGTCGATGGGGCGCACCACGAAGTCGCCCTGCGTGCGGCTCTTGACCGAGAATTCGTCCACGATGGCGATCCCCGCGCCGGCCTGCACCAGCGAACACGCGTTCTGCGGCGAGCTCACTTCGACCGCCAGCCGGCGGGCCTGGCCGGCCTCAAGGTACATCTGTTCCACCAGCGTGCCGAACGGCGTGTCGCCGCCGTAGGAAATGAGCGGGTAGGGCTGCAGGTCCGCAATCGACAACAGCGAACGGCGGGCCAGCGGATGGTTGTAAGGACAGATGCAGACCAGCCGCGCCTGCCCGATGGCCTGGGTCAGCAGGTTCGGGTGCTGGATCGGCAGGATCACCACGCCCAGTTCGGCGCGGTTGTCCAGCAGCATCTGCGTCAGCGGCTGCTGGGTCAGCGGCTGGAAGGTGATCTTCACGTCGGGATGCGTTTCGCGGAAGCGCGAAATGGTCAGCGGGACCAGCATATGGCCGATGCTGGGGCTGGACACCAGGTGCAGGATGCCGCTGCGGCGCTCGGCCAGTTCGGACGCCAGTTCCCCCACGCGCCGCACGCCGGCGTAGACGGCCTCGACTTCACGGAACAGCTGGCGCGATTCGGGCGTGGGGTAGAGCCGGCCCTTGATGCGCTCGAACAGCGCGAAGCCCAGCCGCTGTTCCGTGTGCGACAACAGGCGGCTCACCGCCGGCTGCGAGACGAAGAGCAGCTTGGCCGCCCCGCTGATCGAACCGGTCGTCATGACCGCCCGGAACACTTCGATTTGCCGCAGATTCAGTTGCATGGCGCGCACGCTCCGACTTGACCGGAAGAGCATAACAAAGGGTTAAGGCCGGCAGACAAATTGACAATACATGCTCATGCGGCGGCGCAGCTAGACTGGCGCCGTACCCAGCCCAGGACAGACGAATGGAACAGACCCTCTTTGTCATCAATCCCAATTCCACCCAGGCGGTGACGGACGCGTTCGACGCCGCGCTGGAACCGCTGCGCATGGCCGGCGGCCCGCGCATCCAATGCCTGACGCTGGCCGAAGGGCCCGCGGGCGTGCAGACCCAGCTGGACGTGGAAAGCGTGACCCTGCCGCTGGCGGACCTGGTGCGCAGGCTGGATGCCGAGCATGGCGCGGCCGCCGCGGGCTACGTGATCGCCTGCTTCAGCGACCCCGGGCTGCACGCCGTGCGCGAGGCGACGTCCAAGCCGGTGCTGGGCATCAGCGAATGCGGCATGCTCACGGCGCTTACCCTGGGCCAGCGCGTGGGCGTGATCGCGATCCTGCGCCAGTCGCTGCCGCGCCACGGGCGGCTGTTCGGCGCGGCGGGCGTGTCGGGCCGCGTGGCGGCCGAGCTGCCGCTGGACCTGGGCGTGGTGGAATTGTCGGACGCCGCGCGCACCCGCGCGCGCCTGCTGCAGGTGGGGCGGCGCTTGCGCGACGAGCACCAGGCCGACGTGCTCGTGCTGGGGTGCGCCGGCATGGCGGCCTACCGTGGCTGGCTGCAGGGCGAACTGGGCCTGCCGGTGGTGGAGCCGACCCAGGCCGCGGCGGCCATGGCCATCGGCCGCATCCGGCTCAACTGGCACGGCGCCTGAGGCCGGCATGCGCAATCACGAACTGATCGAACGGCTGTCGCACCTGGTGGGCGACGGCGGGCTGGTGCTGGACGCCGACGACCAAGCGCCCTATGTGCGCGACTGGCTGGGCAAGTGGCAGGGCAGCACGCCCGTGGTGGTGCGCCCGCGCAACGCCACCGAAGTGTCGGCCGTCATGCGCCTGTGCCATCAGACGCGCATCCCCGTGGTGCCGCAAGGCGGCAACACCGGCATGAGCGGCGGCGCCACGCCGGACGCCAGCGGCGCGCAGGTGATCCTGAGCCTGAACCGCATGAAGCGCATCCGCGAGGTGGACCCCGTCAATAACACCCTGTGCGCCGACGCCGGCGTGCTGCTGGCCGACGTGCAGGAGGCCGCGCGCGCAGCCGGCCGGTTCTTCCCCTTGAGCCTGGGCGCCGAAGGCAGCTGCACCATCGGCGGCAATCTCGCCACCAATGCCGGCGGCACCGCCGTGCTGCGCTACGGCAACACGCGCGATCTGGCGCTGGGGCTGGAAGTGGTGCTGCCGGACGGCCGGGTCTGGAACGGCCTGCGCGGCTTGCGCAAGGACAACACCGGCTACGACCTGAAGAGCCTGTTCATCGGGTCGGAAGGCACGCTGGGCATCATCACGGGCGCGGTCCTCAAGCTGTACCCCGCGCCCGCCGGCCGCGCCACGGCCTGGGCCGGCGCGGAAACGCCCTCGCAGGTGGTGGGCCTTTTGACCCGCCTGCAGGCCGCCTGCGGCGAACGCCTGACCGCGTTCGAGATGATGTCGGCGCGTTGCCTGGAACTGGTGGTGGCCCATGTCAGCGGCGCGGTCAGCCCGCTGGCCGGACGGCACCCCTATTACGTGATGCTGGAGCTGTCGGATACGGAACCGTCGGGACTGCCCGCCCTGCTGGAGGCCGCGCTGGGCGCGGCGCTGGAAGACGGATTGATCCAGGACTGCGCGATCGCCATGAACGATGCGCAGGCCCAGTCCATGTGGCGGCTGCGCGAAGGGATTTCCCAGGCGCAGGTGCGCGCCGGCAAGGCGGTCAAGCACGATATCGCGCTGCCCATTTCCCGGCTGGCCGCGTTCGTGGAAGAGGCCGACCTGGCGCTGGTGTCCGATTTTCCTGGCCTGCCGATCGTGAATTTCGGCCATATCGGCGACGGCAACCTGCACTACAACGTGCTGCTGCCGCTGGATGCGACGCCGGCGGAATACTCGCGCCTGACCGCGGCGCTGAACCGCCGGGTGCACGACCTGGTGGCGCAGCGCGGCGGCAGCATCAGCGCCGAGCATGGCGTGGGGCAATTGCGGCGCGACGAGCTGCGGCGCTACAAGTCGCCCGTGGAAATGGACCTGATGCTGATGATCAAGCGGGCGCTGGATCCGAATCAGCTGATGAACCCGGGCAAGCTGCTGTAGCGGGCCGCAAAGCGGGGCGGGGAGGCCGGGAGGCGGCTTTGCCGGCCCGCCCGGGCGCGAAGTCCGCCGGAAATTTATAATGGCAGGCTAATTGGATAAATCCTACATGCCTGAATCCTCCAGCCCGCGGGCGCCAAAGAACCCGGCGCCGGACGCCGGCGACCGGAAAGCGCCCCGGAAAGCGCCCCGGAACGAAGCCGGGAATGCTCCCCGGAACGCCTCGGGGAACGAACCCCGGAAAGACGGCGGCAACGCCCCGGCGAACGAGTCCCGTGCCGGATCCCGGCCCGAAGGCCGCCCGGCGCCGCGTCCCGAACGGCCCATTCCCGTCGTGAACTACCCCGAAGACCTGCCCGTCAGCGCGCGGCGGCAGGAGATTGCACGCGCCATCGCCGGCCATCAGGTCGTGATCGTCAGCGGGGAAACCGGGTCGGGCAAGACCACCCAGCTCCCGAAGATCTGCCTGGAACTGGGCCGCGGCCGCCAGAAGATGATCGGCCACACCCAGCCGCGCCGGCTGGCGGCGACTTCCGTGGCCAAGCGCATCGCCGAAGAGCTGAACACGCCGATGGGCGAGGTGGTCGGCTACCAGGTCCGGTTCAACGACCGCACCGGCCCGAATGCGTCCATCAAGCTGATGACGGACGGCATCCTGCTGGCCGAGTCGCAGCGCGATCCGCTCTTGCGCCGCTACGACACCATCATCATCGACGAGGCGCACGAACGCAGCCTGAATATCGATTTCCTGCTGGGCTACCTGAAGCAGCTGCTGCCGCGGCGCCCGGACCTGAAGCTGATCATCACGTCGGCCACCATCGACGCCGACCGCTTCGCCAGGCATTTCGGCGCGTCCGAGGACAAGCCCGCGCCCGTCATCGAGGTGTCCGGCCGGCTGTACCCCGTCGAGGTCCGCTACCGGCCCGTGCGCGAGGAGCCGGCGGCGGAGGCCGGGGCGCCACAGCCCCCCAAGACCGGCCGCGACCGCGAGCGCATGTCGGGCGACGAAGAGCGCGACCTGATCGACGCCATCGTGGACGCCGTGGACGAATGCGCCCGGCACGGCCCCGGCGACGTGCTGGTGTTCCTGCCCGGAGAGCGCGAGATCCGCGAATCCGCCGAAGCGCTGCGCAAGCGCCATCCCGCCGGCACCGAGGTGCTGCCGCTGTTTGCGCGCCTGTCGCAGGCCGAGCAGGAGCAGATCTTCCATCCGCGCGGCAATGCGCGGCGCATCGTGCTGGCCACCAACGTGGCGGAAACCTCGCTGACCGTGCCGGGCATCCGTTTCGTGGTCGACAGCGGGCTGGCGCGCATCAAGCGCTATTCCTGGCGCAACAAGGTCGAGCAGTTGCGCATCGAGCCGATCAGCCGCGCTTCGGCCAACCAGCGCGCCGGCCGTTGCGGCCGGGTGGGGCCGGGCGTGTGCATCCGGCTCTACGACGAGCTGGACTTCAACAACCGGGCCGCCTTCACCGACCCGGAGGTGCTGCGCTCCTCGCTGGCCTCGGTCATCCTGCGGATGAAGTCGCTGAAGCTGGACGAAATCGAACAGTTCCCCTTCGTCGAGGCGCCGCCCGGGCGCGCGGTGGCCGACGGCTACCATCTGCTGCAGGAACTGGGCGCGATCGAACTGGCCTCGGCGTCCGACGACGACGCGGACGCCGCGCGCACCGGCGCGGCCTTCGTGCTGACGCGGACGGGCCACGAGCTGGCCAAGCTGCCGGTGGACCCGCGCATCGGCCGGATGATCCTGGCGGCGCGCGAACACGAGTGCCTGGCCGAGATGCTGATCATCGCCTCCGCCCTGTCCGTGCAGGACGCGCGCGACCGCCCCATGCAGGAGCGCGAGGCCGCCGAGGCGGCGCACGCCAAGTTCGCTGACGACAAGTCGGAGTTCATCTCCTTCCTGAAGCTGTGGCGCTGGTATGGCGAACAGGTGCAGCACAAGGCGTCGCAGCGCAAGCTGGTGGGCCTCTTGCGGCAGAACTTCCTGTCGCCGATCCGCTTGCGCGAATGGCATGACGTGCATACGCAGCTGGCGGCGCTGGTGGGAGAGCAGGGCTGGCGCGTCAACCAGACGGAGGCCACGTACGAGCAGTTGCACCTGGCGCTCTTGTCCGGCCTGTTGGGCAATATCGGCTTCAAGAGCGACGAGGGCGGCCATTATCAGGGCGCCCGCGAGATCCGCTTCCACATCCACCCGGGCTCGCGCCTGGTGAAGAAGGCCGGCCGCTGGATCATGGCGGCCGAACTGGTCGAGACCACGCGCCTGTACGCGCGCTGCGTGGCGCGCATCGACCCGGTGTGGCTGGAAAAGGTGGGCGCCCACCTGATCCGCAAGAACTGGTCGGACCCGCGCTGGGAAAAGAAGGCCGGGCAGGTCGTGGCCAACGAACGGGCCACGCTGTACGGGCTGACCATCTACACGGGCCGGCGCATCCAGTACGGCCGCGTCAACCCCAAGGAGGCGCGCGAGCTCTTCATTCGCCAGGCCCTGGTGCCCGGCGAGATCGACACGCGCCTGGCGTTCGTGGCGCACAACCGCAAGCTGATCGCGGGCATCGAAAAGCTGGAGCACCAGAGTCGCCGCCCGGACATCCTGGTCGACGACGAGCTGATCCATGCGTTCTACGACCGCCAGCTGCCCGCCGACATCTCGCAGACGGCGTCGCTGGAAAAATGGGTGAACGGCCTGGACAAGGCGTCGGCAGCCAAGCTGATGCTGACCCGCGACGAACTCATGCGGCACGAAGCCGCCGGCGTCACGACCGATGTCTTCCCCAAGAAGGTGGAATGGCAGGGCGTGTCGATGGCGCTGGACTACCATTTCGAGCCGGGCTCGCCGCGCGACGGCGTCACCTTGGCGGTGCCGCTGTTCGCCCTGAACCAGATCGATCCGGCGCGCTGCGAGTGGCTGGTGCCCGGTATGCTGAAAGAAAAGGTGCATCTGCTGCTGAAGTCGCTGCCGCAGAAGCTGCGGCGCCATTGCGTGCCGCTGCCGGACTACGCGGCGGGCTTCTACGACCGCTGGTTCGAACGGCAGGCCGATCCCCAGATGGGGCTGGTGGACGCCATCATTGCCGACATGTGGGACCAGGTGCAGGTGCGCCCCGCGGTGGGGGACTTCAAGCTGGAGACCCTGCCGGCGCACTTGTTCATGAACTTCCGCGTGGTCGACGAGCACGGGCGCATGCTGGCCGCCGGCCGCAACCTGGCGCAGCTGCGGGCAGAGTTCGGCAAGCAGGCCCAGGCCACCTTCCAGCAGCTTGCCGCCAGCGACACGCAGGTCGCCCAGGCGCTGGCGCACGAGAACCTGACCACCTGGTCCTTCGGCCCCTTGCCGGAGATCATGGAGATCAAGCGGCGCGGGCAGTCAGTCATCGGCTATCCGGCGCTGGTGGACCGCGGCGCGCATTGCGACCTGGACGTGTTCGACGACCCGGACGACGCGCGCAAACATCACCGCGCGGGCCTTTTGAAGCTGTTCCGGCTGGGGCTGCGCGAACAGGTCAAGTTCCTGGAAAAGAACCTGGCGGACCTGACCAAGATCAGCATGCTTTACATGACGCTGGGCACGCAGGAAGAACTGCGCGACCAGATCATCGACTGCGCGCTCGGGCAGGCCTGCCTGGCCGAACCGTGGCCGGTGAACGAGCAGCAGTTCGAAGCCCGGCGCGCGGAAGGCAAGGGCAGGCTGGGCCTGCTGGCCCAGGAAGTGGCGCGGCTGGCCGGGGCAGTGCTGACCGAGTACGCCGCCGTCCAGCGCAAGCTGCCGCAAGCCAAGCCGCACGCCGCCGCCTATGCGGACCTGCAGCAGCAACTGAGCGCGCTGATGCCCAAGTGGTTCATCCGCGATACGCCGTATGCGCAGCTGTCGCACTATCCCCGCTACCTCAAGGCGGCGGTGGCGCGCATCGACAAGCTGCGCGCCGATCCGGCGCGCGACGCGAAGCTGGTGGCGGAAATGGCGCCGCTGGTCACGCAGTACCAGCGGGCGAGATCGGCGCTGAAGGGCGCGCCCGATCCCAGGCTCGACGAGTTCCGGTGGCTGCTGGAGGAGCTGCGGGTGGCGTTGTTTGCGCAGGAACTGCGCACGCCCATGCCGGTGTCGGTCAAGCGCCTGATGAAGAGCTGGGAGTCATTGAAGCGCTAGCGCGCGCCGGGCAAAAGAAAGGCCGCGAATTCGCGGCCTTTCTTCTTTACAGCGCCAGGAACCCGGCGACCACCAGGATGATCAGGCCGTACTTGGTGGCCTTGTAGGCGTTGCGGTTCCAGGCCTTGAAGGCCTTGCGCTTCTGGTCGATGACCCAGTGCGCGTGCGTCAGCCTGTTGATGGCGCCGGTCTGGTCGCCGCCGTCGTTGGGCGAGCTTGCGGCCGACATGACCACGCGGCCGAACCAGCGGTTGAAGGCTTCGGCCCAGCGCCACTTCAGCGGGCGCTCCACGTCGCAGAACAGGATGATGCGGTTCTGGTCGGTCTTGTTGTAGGCTTCGTGCACATAGGTTTCGTCGAACACCACGCTTTCGCCGTCGCGCCAGCTGTAGTGTTCGCCGTCGACGATGATGTGGCAGCCGTCGTCGTTCGGGGTGACCAGACCCAGGTGGTAGCGCAGGGACCCGGCGAACGGATCGCGGTGCGGGTTCAACTGGCCGCCCGGGGGCAGCTCGGCGAACATCGCGGCCTTGACCTTGGGCAGGGTCTTCAGAATGGCGACGGTCTGGGGGCAGAGTTCTTCCGCCGACGGGTGGCGGGCGTCATACCACTTCAGGTAGAAGCGCTTCCAGCCGTACTTGAAAAAGGAGTTGAAGCCGATGTCGTTATGGGCATCCGCGGCCTTGATGCGCCGCAATTCGGCCATTTGCACGGCTTCTGCGCGGATCGTCTCCCAATTGTCGTCCAGCACCTTGAGCTCGGCGATCTCGCTGGTCGTCAGATAGGGGGTGGATGGCACCCGCGACGTCAACACCATGAAGGCGTTGATGGGCGCCAGCAGCACAGAGTGGTCCAGCAGTTGCCGGCTCAGCGGCAGCTTGACGCGGCCTCGGAAGTGCGCGAACAGGATGGCGACAAGCCAGATCCCGGGGATTAGCCATTTCATACGTAAGTCTCGTCCTGCAACGAGGTAGTCCGGTACAGCGCGTATTGTCCCACAAGCGTCATATAAGCAGCGCCGCGGCGGCGCTGCGCGCCTGGACGGCCTCCATTCGGGTACGCATGCGAAGCTCCTTCTAGTAAGAAGATGGCCTAGGTACAATTCCGCTATGTCCGAAGCCGTAACAACTCCGTCCCCATTTGTCCATCTGCGCGTTCACTCCGAGTTTTCGGTCGTGGATGGCACGGTGCGCATCCCCGACCTCATCAAGCGTGTCGCCAAGCTGGGCCAGCCCGCGGTGGCGCTGACCGACCTGTCCAACCTGTTCGGCCTGATCAAGTTCTACAAGGGCGCGCGCGGCGCCGGCGTCAAGCCCATCGCGGGCTGCGACGTCTGGGTCACCAACGACGAAGACCTGGCCAAGCCGTTCCGCCTGCTGCTGCTGGTGCGCAACCACCAGGGCTACCTGAACCTGTGCGAATTGCTTTCCAAGTCCTTCCTGACGAACCAGGGCAAGGGCCGCGCCGAAATCCGCCGCGAATGGCTGCAAGGACAGGAGGGCCTGATCGCCCTGTCGGGCGGCCGCGGGGGCGACGTGGGGCAGGCGCTGGACGCCGGCAACGCCGTGTCGGCGCTGGCGCTGGCGCGCCAATGGGCGCACCTGTTCCCGGGCAGCTACTACATCGAATTGCAGCGCGCCGGCATGGACGGCGACGAAGCCTATTGCCAGGCCGCCATGCGGCTGGCGGGCGAGGCCGGCCTGCCGGTCGTGGCCACGCACCCGGTGCAGTTCCTGGACGAGTTCGAATTCCAGGCGCACGAGGCCCGCGTCTGCATCGCCGAAGGCGAAATCCTGGCCAATCCGCGCCGCGTGCGCCGGTTCACCAAGGAACAGTACCTGCTCAGTTCCGAGGAAATGGCGCGGCGCTTCGCCGACGTGCCCTCGGCGCTGGCCAATACGGTGGAAATCGCCAAGCGCTGCAACCTCAGCCTGGTGCTGGGCAAGCCGCGCCTGCCCGACTTCCCCACGCCCGACGGCGTCACGCTGGACGACTACCTGGTCCAGCTGTCGGAAGAAGGGCTGGAAAAGCGCATGGAGTTCCTGTTCCCCGACGTGGCCGAACGCGAGTCCAAGCGCGAGCAGTACTACGGACGCCTGCGCTGGGAGTGCAAGACCATCATCCAGATGGGCTTCCCGGGCTACTTCCTGATCGTGCAGGACTTCATCAACTGGGGCAAGAACAACGGGGTGCCGGTGGGGCCGGGGCGCGGGTCGGGCGCCGGTTCGCTCGTGGCCTACGCACTGGGCATTACCGACCTGGACCCGATCCGCTATGACTTGCTGTTCGAGCGCTTCCTGAATCCCGAGCGGGTCTCCATGCCCGACTTCGATATCGACTTCTGCCAGGACAACCGCGAACGGGTCATCGACTACGTCAAGGAAAAATACGGCCGCGCGGCCGTGAGCCAGATCGCCACCTTCGGCACGCTCGGCGCCAAGGCCGTGGTGCGCGATGCCGGCCGCGTGCTGGACATGCCCTATATGTTCTGCGATGGCCTGTCCAAGCTGATCCCGTTCAACCCGATGGATCCCTGGACGCTGGAACGCACCCTGAAGGACGAGCCCGCCTTCAAGGACCGCTACGAGCAGGAAGAGGAAGTGCGCGCGCTGGTCGACCTGGCCAAGCCGCTGGAAGGCCTGACCCGCAACATCGGCATGCACGCGGGCGGGGTGCTCATCGCGCCCGGCAAGCTCACCGACTTCTGCCCGCTGTACTGCCAGCCGGGGCAGGAGAACAGCGCGGTCTCGCAGTTCGACAAGGACGACGTCGAGGCGGCCGGCCTGGTGAAGTTCGACTTCCTGGGCCTGCGCAACCTGACCATCCTGGACTGGGCCGTGCGCTACGTGCGCCAGTTCAACGAAGGCAAGCGCGACTTCGACGTCATGGCGCTTGAACTGGACGATCCGGCCGCCTACAAGATTCTCTGCGACGCCAACACTACCGCCGTGTTCCAGCTGGAATCGCGCGGCATGAAGGAACTGCTGAAGAAGCTGCGGCCCAACACGTTCGAAGACATCATCGCCATGCTGGCCCTGTACCGTCCGGGGCCGCTGGAATCGGGCATGGTGGACGACTTCGTCAACCGCAAGCACGGCCGCGCCGCGGTGGACTACTTCCACTCAGACCTGGAAAGCACGCTCAAGAGCACCTACGGGGTCATCGTCTACCAGGAACAGGTGATGCTGATCTCCCAGATCATCGGGGGCTATTCGCTGGGCGGCGCCGACCTGCTGCGCCGCGCCATGGGCAAGAAAAAGCCCGAGGAAATGGCCAAGCACCGCGAGCTCTTCGAGCAGGGCGCCAAGGAAAAGGGCCATGACCCCGACCTGGCGGTCAAGCTGTTCGACCTGATGGAGAAGTTCGCGGGATACGGCTTCAACAAGTCGCACTCGGCCGCGTACGCGCTGATCTCGTACCAGACGGCCTGGCTCAAGGCCTATCACCCGACCGAATTCCTGGCCGCCACCATGTCCTCCGACATGGACGACACGGACAAGGTCCAGATCTTCTGCCGCGACGCCCAGGACAACGGCGTCGAGGTGCTGCCGCCGGACGTGAATTTCTCGGGCTACCGCTTCGAGCCCGTCGCCGACAAGCACACCGAAAAGGGCAAGCCGCCGCGCACGATGCGCTACGGCCTGGGCGCGGTCAAGGGCACGGGCCAGGGCGCTGTCGAAGACATCCTGCGCGCGCGCAAGGAAGGCGGCCCGTTCCTCAACCTGTTCGACTTCTGCCGCCGCGTCAGCAAGCAGGCGGTCAACCGCCGCACCATCGAGGCCCTGATCAAGGCGGGCGCGTTCGACACCATCGAACCCAACCGCGCCGCGATGCTGGCTTCGGTTCCCACCGCCATGGAGGCGGCCGAGCAGGCTGCCCGCAGCGCCAACCAGGCCTCGCTGTTCGGCGACGACAGCGGCGACGTCGTCGCCGGCGAGCTGGCCAAGGTGGCGCCGTGGGACCTGCACAAGAAGCTGACGGAAGAAAAGTCCGCGCTGGGCTACTACTACAGCGGGCACCTCTTCGACGCGTGGCGCGACGAAGTGCGCCGCATCGTGCCGATGCAGCTTGTCCGCGTGGAACCGCAGCGCGACCTGCAATGGATGTGCGGCGTGCTGGCCAGCGTGCGCGTCATGATGACCCGCCGGGGCAAGATGGTCTTCGCCGTGCTGGACGACGGCACGGCGCAGGTCGAGATCTCGGTCTTCAACGAACTCTACGAAAAGCACCGCAACCGGCTGCGCGAAGACCAGCTCGTCATCGTCCAGGGCAAGGTCAGCAATGACGACTACTCCGGCGGCATGCGCATCGTGGCCGAGCAGCTCTATGACCTGCAACTGGCCCGCGAGGCGCGCGCCAAGTCCTTGCGCGTCAAGCTCAACGGCAGCGCCGACGCCGCCCGCCTGCGCCAGATGCTCAATCCGTTCCGCGCCGAGCCCGAGAACGGCATTCCGGGCGTGCCGGTCGACATCGTCTATACCAAGAACAACTTCCTGTGCACGGTCCGGCTCGGGGAAGAATGGCGCGTGCGCATGGCCGATACGCTGCTGGCGAACCTGAACGACTGGACCAAGCCCGACGGAGTGGAGGTCACTTATTAATGCCCAGCCTGCGTATCGTGCACTCGGAGGCAGCCACCAGTTTTGGCGGCCAGGAAGGAAGAATATTCAAGGAAATGCACGCCATGCGCGCGCGCGGCCATCATCTTGAAGCAATCTGCCAGCCGCACGCGCAGCTGACGGAACGCCTGCGCGACGCCGGCTTTACCGTGCATGCCCTCAGCATGAAGGGGCCCGTGAATTACCTGAAAGGCGTGGCCGCCGTCCGGAACATCCTGAAAGAAGGGCGTTTCGACGTGCTCAACACGCACAGCCGGCGCGATACCGTCATCGCGGCTGCAGCCGCCCGGCTCACCTCGACGCCGCTGATCGTGCGGACCCGGCACCTGTCCAACAAGGTCGGGTCGCTGTGGTCGTACACCATCCTCCCGCACCGGGTCACGACGGTCAGCAACCATGTGCGCGAGTACCTGATCAGCCGGGGCGTGGCGCGCAACAAGGTGGCAACCGTTTACTCGCCCATCGTGCTGCCCGCGCCGGTCGAGCGCTCCACCTTGCGCGAAGAGCTGAGCCTGGCCGACGACGACATCGTCGTGGGCTGTGTGGCCGTCATGCGCGCCACCAAGGGCCACAGGGATCTGATCAACGCGATCGCGCCGCTCATGGCCAATCGGCCCAAGCTGCACCTGGTGTTCGTCGGCGCCGGATCGCCGGTCTTCGAGCAGACGAAGGCGTATATCGCCGAGCGCAGGCTGCAGGACCGCATCCACTTGATGGGCACGCGGCGCGATGTTCCCAACCTGCTGGCGGGCTTCGACCTTTTCGCGCTGGCGACGCAGCAGGAAGCGTCCGGCACGGTCTACGTCGAAGCGCAGGCCAGCGGCCTGCCCGTGGTCGGCACGAACGTCGGCGGCGTGTCCGAGATGTTCCGCAACGGCGTGACCGGCATCCTGGTCCCGCCCAAGGACCAGGCCGCGCTGACCGAGGCCTTGCAACGCCTGATCGACGACCCGGCCTTGCGCCAGCGCATGGGCGAGGCCGGCCGCAAGATGGTCTGGGAAGAGGCGGTGTTTTCGCCCGCCCGCCTTGCCGAAACCACCGAGGCTCTCTATACCAAGTGGCTGGCGGAGCGCCGTAGATGAACGCGCCCAACGTTCCGGTGCTGATGTACCACCACGTCACGCCGGCCGGCGGCATGATCGCCGCGACGCCCGATGTGTTCGAGGCGCAGGTCGCGCGGCTGGCGCGCGCGGGCTACCAGTCGCTGTCGGCCGCGCAGTTCGCCGGATACCTGGCCGGCGCCAGCGTCCCGGAACGCTCCGTGCTGATCACCTTTGACGACGGCTACCTGAACAACTGGGTGCATGCGCATCCGGTGCTGGCGCGCCACGGCATGCGCGCCGTGCTGTTCACCATCACGGGCTGGATCGGCGACGGCCCGCCGCGGCCGCATGCGGGGCAGGGTGGGGCATTGCCTCCCACGCCCGACCACGACGCCTGCAAGCAGCTGGTGGCGGCGGGCCGCGCCGACGAGGCCATGCTGCGCTGGAGCGAGATCGAGGCCATGCAGGCCGCGGGCACCTTCGAATTCCATTCCCACACACATACGCACACCCGCTGGGACAAGATCTGCGGCCCCGACGTGCAGGCCAAGCGCGAGCGCATCGCGCAAGATCTGCACGACTCCCGCGACGCGCTGGCCAGCCGGCTGGGCGGGGTCAGCGACCACCTCTGCTGGCCCCAGGGCTATTTCGACGCCGACTATGTGGCCGCGGCCCGGCAGGCGGGGTTCCGGCACTTGTACACTACCGACCCTTTCGGGCAGAACACCCCCGGCGCGGACCCCGGACACATCTATCGTTTCGCGGTGCGCAATCAGGGCGGCGCCTGGTTGAACCGGCGCATCTGGCTGTCGCGCGACCCGTTCTGGGGTCCGCGCTATCACGCCTGGAAGGCCTGGAAAAAGCGTCTTAGGAATCGCGGATGAAGTTATCAGTCATCATCATCACCAAGAACGAAGCGGCGAACATCGCCGCCTGCCTCAAGTCCGTGGCGTTTGCCGACGAATTCATCGTGGTGGATTCGGGCAGCACCGACGGCACCGTGGAACTGGCGCAAGCCTTGGGCGCGCGGGTCGAAGTGACGCCCGACTGGCCCGGCTTCGGGCCCCAGAAAAACCGCGCGCTGGACCTGGCGACGGGCGACTGGGTGCTGTCGATCGACGCCGACGAGCGCGTCACGCCCGAACTGGCCCAGGAAATCCAGGACGTGCTGCGCGACCCGCGCGGCGATGCCTACGAGATCGCGCGGCTGTCGAACTTCTGCGGCCGCGATATCCGCCACAGCGGCTGGTGGCCCGACTACGTGCTGCGCCTGTTCAAGCGCGGCACGGCGCGCTTCACCGACGCCGCCGTGCATGAGCGCGTGGTGCCGGCCGGCGGCCAGCCCCTGCGGCTGAGCGGCCATTTCCGCCACTACCCCTACGACAACCTGGACGCGCTGATCACCAAGGTCAATCGCTATTCGTCCGACGCGGCCGCGATGATGCATGCCAAGGGGCGGCGCACATCGGTCTTCGGCGCGCTCGGCCATGGCTTCTGGACCTTCGTGCGCATCTATCTGATCCGGCGCGGCTTCCTGGATGGCCGCCATGGCCTGGTCCTGGCCGTGATTGCGGCAACAGGCAGCTTCCTGCGCTACGCCAAGCTCATGTTCCTGACTACCCGCGGCAAGTGAACACCACGCGTCCTAGTGCGCCAATCCAATGAACATTCTTTATACGAACTATCACGGCAATGCCACGATTGGCGGCCACACCATTTACGTGGTCTCGCTGCTGCGCGCATTGGCGCAGCGCCATCGCCTCACCGTCGCCGCGCCGGATGGCAGCAGCCTTCACCGGCTGGCGGGCGACGTGCCGGGCGTGCACGTTGTGGCCCAGGACTTCCCGAACAGGCTGGGCAAGCGCCTGGCGGCCGC
Source organism: Achromobacter sp. NPDC058515 (assembly GCF_042721735.1). Lineage (NCBI taxonomy): Bacteria > Pseudomonadati > Pseudomonadota > Betaproteobacteria > Burkholderiales > Alcaligenaceae > Achromobacter > Achromobacter sp. NPDC058515. Next base: position 11,452 of record NZ_JBHXNI010000004.1, on the reverse strand, counting down.
GCGCAGCCTGCGGCGTGTGATCGTCTCCCAGCAGATCGACGTGGTCCATGTCAATGGGTCTTCCGATCATCGCACCGTCATTCTGGCCTGCATGGGCATGGGAAAGCGCCGTCCGCGCATCGTGCTGACCAAGCACAATGACATTCCTATTTCGTACGTCGGAGCCGCATTGCGCGCGCGTGTGGGCACGGACCACGTGATTGGCGTGTGCGATTTCGTCGAGCGCATGCTTCGCGCCTCTCCCTACGCCACCCGGCCTGTTTCCACCATCGCCAACGGTGTGGATATCGAACGCTACTCGCCTTGGCCCGATGAGCGCGCGCGCGCGGCGCGCGCCGAATTGCTGGGTGAGCACGCGGCGAAATGCACGCTGCTGCTGGGCAGCAACGCGGGCACGAATTCATACAAAGGCTGGATGGATATGGCCCGCGCCGTGTCCCAACTCGGACCGCGCGCCGCTGGCGTTTACATTGCGCTGGCCGGCGCCCCGCCCGACGCCGGGCAGATGCAGGAAATACAGGCGTTGGGGCTGGCCGACCGGGTTATCTTTGCCGGCATGCTCGATGACGTGCGCCCGTTTCTGGCTGCGCTTGATCTGGGCTTCGTGCTTTCGTACCGCGTCGAGACCATTTCGTTCGCCTGCCGCGAGATGATGTCCATGGGATTGCCGGTCATCGTGTCGGATCAGGGCGGACTGCCCGAGAACATCGAGGTGGGCGTCGACGGCTGGATCGTGCCTAAGCGCAATCCGGAAGCGGTGGCCGAAGTGCTGGCGGGGATATTGAACGAACCCGGATGCGTCGCGCGCATGGGCGTCGCGGCGCGCGCCAAGAGCGTGGCGGAATTCGGACTGGACCAGTTCGCTCGGCGCACGGAACAGGTCTACTTGAGCTTGACGCGTACGGCGCATTGAGCGTTGCCTCCCGGCGGGGGGCTGCCCTCTATAATCTGCCGCATGGCCATACCAATTCTCATGTACCACCAGATCGGCGAGCCCAACCCCAGGGGCACGCCGTTTCGCGGGCTGACGGTGCACCCCGATAGTTTTGCCCGCCAGATGCGCTGGATGCGCCGGCTGGGCTATCGCGGCCTCTCCATGCGCGACGCGATGCCCTACGTGCGTGGAGAGCGGCAAGGCAAGGTGTTCGCCATCACGTTTGACGACGGCTATCGCAATGTTCACCACAACGCGATGCCGGTGCTGAGCGAACTGGGATTCACCGCCACCAATTATTTCGTGGCGCGCCAGTTCGACGGCGGCAATGTGTGGGACCTGCAAAAGGGCATCCCCTTCTCGGCGTTGATGACCGTGAACGAAATGCGGGAATGGGCCAAGGCCGGCAACGAGGTCGGCTCGCACACCCTGGACCACGTCCACCTGTCCGAGATGCCCCCCGAGGAAGCCCGGCGCCAGATCGCCGAGTCCAAGAACGAACTCGAACAGGCGCTGGGCGCGCCCGTCACCGCCTTTTGCTATCCCTATGGCGACCACGGTCCGGAACACCGGGTCATGGTGCGGGAAGCCGGCTACGAAAACGCCACGGTGACCCAGCGCGGCCTGGCAGGGGCGTCCGACGATCCGTTCGGATTGCCGCGGGTGTTGGTGGCGCGTTCCACCAACATCATCCGCTTCCTCCAGAAGTGCCTGACCGGGTACGAAGACGCCCGCAGGCGCCGCTGACCGGCGGCTGCCGATCGACCTTTGCTAGGGCAATCGCTGTACGGGCGCCGTAGCGCGCTCCAGGTCTCCCAGCCACAGGATCGCGTGTTCGCGATCCGGACCGCACATTTCGCGCTGGGGCTGCAGGCCGCCGCAGAAATCCGGCCGGGACGGCTGGCCGAAGATCGCGCAGCGCATGTCCGGCAGCAATTGAATACAGGGTGTGCCGGCGGGCTTGCCTTGCGGCATTCCCGGTATCGGCCGGGTGATCGACGGCGCGATGCAACAGGCGCCGCATCCCGCGCGGCATTCCAGCGCGGGCGCCGCGGCCAGGCTCATACCCACCCGCGCAGCCAGTAGATGAACAGGCCCGCGTATTCCTTGAGGATGGAGCGGCTGGCGTCGAAGGTGCGCTGGTCGGGCAGCCACAACGGCAGGGAGCCGTCCGCCGGCGCGACGATCTGGGGAGGATTGGGGGCCGCGACGGCCTCCACGCCCTGCTTGGAAAAGGCCGCCATGGCGCGCGGCATGTGCAGGGCGGAGGTCACCAGCAGGACCTTGCCGATGCCGCGCGACTTGAGCTGGTCTTCGGTCAGAGCCGCGTTCTCGTAGGTGGTGCGGCTGGAATTTTCCAGGATCAGCGCCGTTTCCGGCACGCCCTGCTGGCGGATGGAATGCGCCATGCCCCGGGCTTCGCTGACGTCGCCCTCCAGCGCGCCGCCCGACAGCAGCACCTTGGGCGCGCGGCCGGCCAGGTAGAGTTGGGCCGCGGTGTCCACGCGCACGACCGCCGTCTCCTTGTCATAGGGCAGGAACCAGTTGGCGCGCCCGTTGGCGGTATTGCCGCCCAGCACCACGATGGCGTCGGCCGTCGGCGACTCCGACGGCGGCAAGTGCGGATAGCGGTTCTCCAGCGCGCCGCCGGCCCATATCGACGTGGCGGGCAGGGACCAGGCCAGCGCCCAGAGCAAGCCCGCGACGATGAGGGCGCCGCCGGTCTTGCGCAGCCGGAACAGCCCGAGCACCAGTCCGACGACGACCAGGGTCAAGCACAAGTTGTAGGGAATGATCAGATTCGTGAGATAGCTGGACAAGGTCATTTCAAAGACAATCCTGATTACTGCGCACCATCCAGCAGGCTGTTCGCCTGCCGTTCAACTTCTTCTCCGGAAGGCCAGGCCTCTTCGGATCCCACGCATACCGCGCGCGGAGACCACGGGCCCGTCCTTCCTGGCCGCGTCACGCCAAACAGCGTGAGCTCCCGGGCGGCGGCTGCCGCAGCCACGTGCGACACGCCGGAATCGTTACAGATCACCAGCGCCGCCCTGGCTGTCAGCGCCGCGAAGGCGCCCAGCGACAGCGGCGGGAGCAATTGCGCGGTCGGCGCATTGCGCCGCGCTTCGTCGGTTTCGGCCGGAGGAGGGCACATTACCACGGTATGGCCGCGAGCCTGCAAGGCGCGGGTAAGTGTATCGAAACCTGGCCAGACCTTGATTTTTCCCTTGTGCAGGCCGGTGGCGGTGGGTGCGATCAGCACGAAACGCCGGCCCGCCAGGCCGGCTGCCTCCAGCGCCTGGCCGGCGGCGGCCTGGTGGGCCGGCGTCAAGGGCAGGTCCAGCGTCGGGCCCGGCTGCGCGGGGCCGGAAGGCAGGCCCCAGCGGGTCAGGGCTGCGCGGGTCAGGTGGTGCCAGGACTCGACGGCATGCAGGGATTCGGCCGGCTTGGCGAACGGCCAGCGCAGCAGAAAGCTGCGGCCGTCGTCCCGGTAGCCCGCCGAAGGCAGGCCGGCCAGCCGGAAGACCAGCGCGCTGGACAGCGAGTCCGGCAGCAGCAGGCCGCGGGCGTGGCGGCCCTGGGCGCCCAGGGCGCGCCGGTGGGCGCTGACGGCGGCCCGGTCCGGGCCCACCTTGCCGCGCATGGGGATGAAATCCTGCTTGGCGACGCCGTCGAGCAGATCGCGGGCCCAGGGGCGGGCGCAGATCACCAAGGGCAGGCCGCTGGCGTGCAGGGCGCGCAGGCTGGGCAGGCTCATGCAGACGTCGCCCACCCAATTGGGCAACCGGACGTACAAGCAACTGATATCGGACATGGATGGGCGCGTCGCGCGTTTAGGGCTAAGGGGGCGGGGCCAGCGCGCGGGCGCGCAGCCGGTACAATCCTGGGCACAATTGTATAAAAGCGAGTGATCCCTTTGAATTCTGCCGCACGCAATGCGCCCGCGGGTTCTCAACCCGTCAAATCTGAACTCTGGAGCCGGATCTACAGCCGCGTGGGTTCCTATTGGAAGGGGTTGGTGGCGGCCGTTCTGCTGATGGCGGGCGCGGCGGCCACGCAACCCGTCCTGGCCGTCATTATGAAGCCCTTGCTCGACGGCGGCTTCTCGGGCACCAAACCCTACTACGTCTGGGCCTTGCCCCTGGCGGTCGTGGGCCTGATCCTGCTGCGCGGCATCTGCAACTTCTTCAGCGATTACCTGCTGGCCTGGGTGGCCAACAATGTGCTGCTGGGCATGCGCCGCGACATGTTCGAGCGCCTGCTGGGCCTGCCCGACGCCGACTTCAAGCGCGGCGACACCGGCCGCCTCCTGAACCGCTTCACGATCGACGCCGGCAACGTCACCGGGTACGCCACCGACGTCATCACCGTTCTGGTGCGGGAAACCCTGGTCGTCATCGCGCTGATCTGCGTGCTGCTGTATATGTCGTGGGTGCTGACGCTGATCATCCTGGTCATGCTGCCGGTATCGGTAATGATCTCCCGCTTTTTCATCAAGCGCCTGCGCCGCATCAACCGAGAAACCGTCAACATGAACGCCGAGCTGACCCGCGTGGTCGGCGAGGGCATCGACGGCCAGCGCGTCATCAAGCTGTTCGACGGCTACGAAGTCGAGCGCGGCCGGTTTGATTTCGTCAGCCGGCGCCTGCGCCGCTTCGCCATGCGCACCGCCACCGCCGACGCGGCCCTGACGCCGCTGACCCAGGTGTGCATCTCGATTTCGGTCGGCGCCGTCATCGCCGTGGCGCTCAGCCAGGCCAACAGCGGCGCGCTCACCGTGGGCAGCTTCGCCTCCTTCATGGCCGCGCTGGCCCAGATCTTCGACCCCATCAAGCGCCTGACCAACGTCGCGGCGAAAATGCAGAAGATGCTGGTTTCCGCCGAAAGCGTGTTCACGCTGATCGACCAGACTCCCGAAAACGAGACCGGCTCCAAGCAACTGCCCGAACCGGTGCGCGGCAAGGTCGAATTCCGCGGCGTCTCGCACCGCTTCCCCGACGCCGACCGCGATACCGTCCAGGATATTTCCTTCGTCGTGGAGCCGGGGCAGACCGTGGCCCTGGTGGGCCGTTCGGGCAGCGGCAAGACCACGCTGGTCAATATGCTGCCGCGCTTCGTGCTGGCCGACAGCGGCCAGATCCTCGTGGACGACGTGCCCATTGACGACCTGACGCTGCGCAGCCTGCGCTCGCACCTGTCGCTGGTGAGCCAGGACGTGGTGCTGTTCGACGACACCATCGCCGCCAACGTCGGCTATGGCGCTTCGGGCGAGTCCAGCGAGCAGAAGGTGCGCGACGCGCTGGCCGCGGCCAATTTGCTGGAGTTCGTCGAAGGCCTGCCGCAGGGCGTCAACACGCCGGTCGGCGAGAACGCCGCCCGCCTGTCGGGCGGCCAGCGCCAGCGGCTGGCGATTGCCCGCGCGCTCATCAAGAACGCGCCCATCCTGATCCTGGACGAGGCTACCTCCGCGCTGGACAACGAGTCCGAGCGCCAGGTCCAGGCCTCGCTCGAACGCCTGATGAAGGGACGCACCACGCTGGTCATCGCCCATCGCCTGTCCACCGTGCAGAATGCGGACCGCATCATCGTGCTGGACGCCGGCAAGATCGTCGAGCAGGGCCCCCATGCGGACCTGCTGGCCGCCGGCGGCCTGTACGCCTCGCTCTACAAGATGCAATTCCGCGACGACTGAAGCGCGTCCCCGCCGTCCCCAACCCGCCGCCCTTCGCGGCGGTTTGTTTTTCCTGCCGAAGTTCCTGATTGCCAATCCGGCGGATTGCCGGAAAATGGACTAAGCGCGCCCGATCCGGGCCGCGCGGCGCTTCAGGCGCTTTGGCCCGCCGTGCAACCAGGAGCGCCTCATGGCCCTGCCTCCCGAAGGCAATCAACTCATCAACGTCGTCGTCCTGCTGGGGGCGGCGGTCGTCGCGGTCCCCTTGTTCAAGCGGCTTGGGCTGGGCTCGGTCCTGGGCTATCTGGCCGCGGGCCTCGTCATCGGTCCGTTCGGCATTGGCTTCTTCTCCGACTCCAAGTCCATCCTGCACGTGGCCGAACTGGGCGTGGTGATGTTTCTTTTCATCATCGGCCTGGAAATGCAGCCCTCCCGCCTGTGGAAACTGCGCGGCGAGATCTTCGGCCTGGGCGTGGCCCAGGTGCTGGCCTGCGGCGGGCTGCTGACGGCCGTCGGCCTGCTGGCCGGCTTGTCCGGCGCCGCGGCCTTCATGGCGGCGATGGGGTTCGTGCTGTCGTCCACCGCCATCGTGATGCAGATACTGGGCGAGCGCGACGAGACCGCCAGCGCCCAGGGCCAGCGCATCGTCTCCATCCTGCTGCTCGAAGACCTGGCCATCGTGCCGTTGCTCGCCCTGGCGACGCTGCTGGCCCCGGCTGGCAGCGCCGACCACGGCGATCCTTGGCTGCAATCGGCCATCGCGCTGGGCTGCATCCTGGCGCTGCTGGCGGCGGGCCGCTGGCTGCTCAACCCGCTGTTCCGCCTGCTGGCCGCCGCGCGCGCCCGCGAGGTCATGACGGCCGCCGCCTTGCTGGTCGTGCTGGGTGCCGCGCTGCTGATGGAGCTGGGCGGCCTGTCCATGGCGATGGGCGCCTTCCTGGCAGGGGTGCTGCTGTCTGAATCCACCTTCCGCCATCAACTGGAGGCGGAGGTCGAGCCGTTTCGCGGCATCCTGCTCGGGCTGTTTTTCCTGGGCGTGGGCATGTCCCTGGACCTGTCGGCCGTGGCGCGCGAATGGCCGCTCATCCTGGCGGGCGTCGTGGTGTTCATGCTGGTGAAGTCCGTCGGCGTGTATGTCGTGGCGCGGCTGCTGCGCGCCACGAACGCCGAAGCCGTGACTCGCGCAGCGCTGCTCGCCCAAGGAGGTGAATTCGCGTTCGTGCTGTACGGGGCTGCGACCGACAAGGGCATTTTCGACGCGCACGTGGGCGCGGTGCTGACGGCCATCGTCATCATCTCGATGGCGCTGACCCCGCTGTGCGTCCTGTCCTTGCGCTGGCTGCTGCCCAAGCCCGCGCCCTCCATGGACGGCGTGGACGTCGCCCGCGACCTGGACGGCTGCGCGCTGATCGTGGGGTTTGGCCGTTTCGGGCAGATCGTGACGCAGGCGATGCTGGCCCGCGACCTGAAAGTGTCCATCCTGGATACCGACACCGACGCCATTCGCGCCGCCGCAAAATGGGGCGTCAAGGTCTATTACGGGGACGGTACGCGCGTCGACATGCTGCGGTCCGCCGGCGCGGAGCGCGCTTGCGCCATCCTCATCTGCATCAACGATCCGCGGGCGGCTACCCATATGGTCAAGCTGATCAAGTCCGAATTCCCGCTCGTGCGGGTGGTGGTGCGCGCTTATGACCGCATCCACGCGCTGGCGCTGGCCAAGGAGGGCGTGGACTATCAGGTTCGCGAGACCCTGGAGTCCGCCCTGGTCTTCGGCGAAGCTGCGTTGCGCGCGATCGGCGTGCCGGCGGATGAGGCCGAAGGGGTGATGCAGGACGTGCGCCAGCGCGATACGGAACGCTTTGAACTGGAAGTGGCGGGGGGGCTGTTTGCCGGCCGGTCGCTTCTTTACGGAAATATGACGAGCCAGCCGGATGGCAAAAATGACAGGCCCGACCGCGAAACCAGCGAGACGGCGCCTAATCCTTCCGCCTGATTGCCGTATTTGCTCCACCATTTCGGTATCTTTGCATTACTTTACGCATCATTTCACGCGCAAACGCTGGCGGCTAAGGTAGATTGGTCCGTAATGACGCTTCACTGACGAAGCGCATTTGCCAGGGGGGTGCCATGCTGCAATCGGACCGCAATTCCACCACGCCGCACGCGATTGGCGTCGAGCTTGCCCGGCGTCAGGCTTTGACCCTTCGTTGCGGATTTTCAGCCGGCTCGATGCGCCAGCTGATGTCCCATACCGGATGGGCGGGTCCCGCGTGGGCCATCGGCGCTCACCGCGAGACCGACAAGGCAAGAGGCGCGAAGGCCTTCCCCTTCCGCATCGCCGCCGCGGCGGTGTCGTAAGGACGCGCTCCGGGGCGCCTTGCGCCAGCCATGAAAAAGCCCCGTCGCGTCGATGACGCGGCGGGGCTTTCCGTTGGCGGCGCTTAGCGGCCGAGCATCACGGCCTGCAAGCGCGTCTGCGCCTGCTGCACGTTCTTGGCCTGGGCATTCAGGTCTTGCAGCAGCTGGTTCAGCTTGGCTTGCACGGCCGGGTCCTGCACCTTCACCACCGGACCGGCGATCTCGATCTGCGCCTTGTTGGCCTCCACGTAATCGGCAATCTTGAGGCTGCTGTCGAACGTGGCATTCAGTTGCGGCAGCACGTCCCGGAACGTGTCGGCCGGCAGGCTCACCGTCTTCTCGTAGGCCTTGTCGTATACCGCCTTCAAGTCGGCCGGTTGTTTGAGTTGCGCGCGGGCGGCGTCCGCCTTGGCTTGCTGCTCCTTCAAGGCGGCGTTCATGTCGTTAAGCCCGGCCTGCACGGTCTTCAGGTCGTCGCGCCGGGTGACGATGTCGTTCAGCGAGCGCATGGCGCCTTTCTGCATGATGCCCGACAGCGGCTTGACCGACGCGTCCATGCCCGCGTTGAAGTCGGTGATCACCGCGTACTGGGCCGCGTAATCGCCGAAGGACTTCTTCTCTTCATCCGTCAATTGCGGCACGCGCACGCCGGGTTTGTCGACGATGCGGGTCTGCAAGAACTGCGTGAACGCGGCACGCTGTTCAGGTTCCTTGTCGCCGCAGGCCGCCAGCACAAGCGGCAGCGCCGCGACCAACATCAGGAACGGACGGAATAGGGACTTCATTGCATTGACCTCCGGAAAGCAAAAGAAAGGGCGCCAGACGGGACGTGACCCCCAAAGCGCCCGCAGCTTATCGGCAAGCCTTGTGCGCCGCCACCGGTTTCAAACTTCATTTCAAACGAATCTTTAAGACACACAAACTACACATCTCGACTTGAATCGCGCGCCTGATTCGGCTAGACATACTCACGCACTGCTTTCGAGGCGCACAAAAAAAGCCGCGGGGCTGTGCGCGGCTTTCGGAGCGATCCTGATGCGTGGAGATAAACGCGGAAGGCTAGACCAAAATGATGTCGTACTTCTCTTGGGAGTACGTGCTTTCCACTTCCAGCGACACCCGCTTGCCCACGAAGTCGCCCAGCATCGCCAGATGCTGGCTTTCTTCTTCCAGGAACAGGTCCACCACGTCCTGCGACGCAAGGATGCGGAATTCCTTGGGGTTGAACTGCCGCGCCTCGCGCAGGATTTCACGCAGGATCTCGTAGCAGACGGTGCGGGGCGTGCGCACATTGCCGCGCGACTCGCACATGGGGCAGGGCTCGCACAACTGGTGCGCCAGCGAATCGCGCGTGCGCTTGCGGGTCATCTCCACCAGGCCCAGTTGGGTAAAGCCGTTGACGGTCATGCGGGTGCGGTCGCGCGACAGCGCTTTCTTCAACTCGGCCAGCACCGTTTCGCGATGTTCCTGTTCCTCCATGTCGATGAAGTCCAGGATGACGATGCCGCCCAGGTTGCGCAATCGCAACTGGCGGGCGATGGCCTGCGCGGCCTCCAGGTTGGTCTTGAAGATCGTATCGTCGAAATTGCGGCCGCCCACGAATCCACCCGTGTTGACGTCCACCGTCGTCAGCGCCTCGGTCTGGTCGATGATCAGGTAGCCGCCGGACTTCAGATCCACCCGGCGCGACAGCGCGCGCGCGATCTCGTCGTCCACATTGGCGGTGTCGAACAGCGGCCGTTCGCCGCTGTAGTGCTGGATCCGGTCGACCACCGATGGCGTATAAATGCGGGCCCATTCCAGCATCGCCGCGCTGGTGGTGCGCGAGTCCACCAGAATGGCGCCGGTGCCGGGTCCGACCATGTCGCGCAGCACGCGTTGCGCCAGGGTCAGGTCCTGGTGCAGCAGGGCGGGCGCGGGCTGCGTGCGCGCAGCCGCCTGGACGCTGCTCCAGAGCTTGCGCAGGTATTCCACGTCCGCGGTCAATTCCTCGTCGTCGGCGCCTTCCGCCTGGGTGCGGACGATAAAGCCGCCTTTCTCCTCGGCGGGCATCAGCGCCTGCAGCCGTTCCCTGAGCTGAATGCGTTCGGACTCCGAGTCAATCTTCTGGGAAATGCCGATGTGGGGGTCGTGGGGCAGGTACACCAGCATGCGGCCCGCCATGCTGATCTGCGTGGACAGCCGGGCGCCCTTGGTGCCCAGCGGATCCTTGACCACCTGAACCATAATGGTCTGTCCCTCGAAAATGAGCTTTTCGATCGGCGTCGGCGTCAATCCCTGGCTGCGCTCGCTCCGGTTCTCGCGCAAGTCCGCAATATGGATGAATGCGGCGCGCTCGAGCCCGATATCAATAAAGGCGCTCTGCATGCCCGGCAGAACGCGGACCACCCGCCCCAGATAGATGTTGCCGACATGGCCCCGCTGGATGCTGCGTTCCACATGCAGTTCCTGCACCGACCCCTGTTCCACCAGTGCGACACGGGTTTCGAAGGGTGTGATGTTGATCAGGATATCTTCGCTCAAGGCGATGGCTGGGGGCATAGGGCGTTCGTCTCCAATTAGGTGCGGCGTACAAGGCGAATAGTAAACGTACCCAACCGGCAGGCAAGCGGGTGTTCGCACTATCTATATAGGGGCTCAGTATTAAGGGGCTTCGCCTGTGCTGGGGGAGCGGGGCGTTGCAGCTCCTCAAAGCGCCAGTCAGCCAGGGCAGACAACTTTCTTGCGACCGTTCCATGACAAGCCAAAATTCTGTGCTATAGTCTCGCTCCTTCGCAGTTCAAGCAGTTTTGAGCCGCGAAGCCCAAGCAGGTGCAACAGGTCAGGCGGGTTACCCGACAGGCCTGCCGCGGAAAGCGATCAGGAATGAGAGCCCAGCGGTTATTGCAAGGATTGGTGCAAATCAGGCAAAAGCCAGTTGCACGATCTGCAAAAATTGTGCTATAGTCTTGGACTTGGCAGTTGCCGAAAACTTAGGGTTAACCCTGATGTTTCGATAGCTGCTAAGGCGAGACCTGAAGAGGTCGTAGGCAAGAAGGCGAAGCAAGTTTGAAACGAACGACGCTGACTTGACAAACGATAAAAACTTCTTCATAATCTCGTTTCTCTGCTGCAACGACAGCAACGACGCGAAAGCGGAGTTGGCGGACGTTGAGGGCAGAAGCAGCAAGAAGCAAGTGCAATGCAGAATTTAGCAGTACCGCTCTTTAACAATTAAACAACCGATAAGTGTGGGCGCTTGATGCGAGTGCAGCGTGATTGGGTTTTAAACCCCGGTCACAAGCACAATGAAATCAAGTGCTCACTAGAAGTGAAGTACCTTAGACGTCAAGTTTAAGAACATACCTCACTTCCTTTGAGTAGCGACGTATGACCTGGTTTGGATTTATTCAGACCAAGAATACGAAACAAATACAGAGATTAAACTGAAGAGTTTGATCCTGGCTCAGATTGAACGCTAGCGGGATGCCTTACACATGCAAGTC
>NZ_JBHXNI010000003.1:447837-570184 GCF_042721735.1 Achromobacter sp. NPDC058515 | reverse complement strand
GGGATCTTCATGCGTTCGCGGAGCTTGCGCTCGACGGTGAAGCATTCCGGGGCCTTGATGTCTTCGAGGTTGATGCCGCCGAAGGTGGCTTCCAGGCCGGCGATGATCTCGACCAGCTTGTCCGGGTCGGTCTCGTTGATCTCGATGTCGAACACGTCCAGGCCGGCGAACTTCTTGAACAGCACCGCCTTGCCTTCCATGACCGGCTTGGAGGCCAGCGCGCCGATGTTGCCCAGGCCCAGCACCGCGGTGCCGTTGGTGATCACGCCCACCAGGTTGCCGCGGGCGGTGTAGCGATACACATTGGCGGGGTCCGCCACGATTTCCTCGCAGGCCGCCGCCACGCCGGGCGAGTACGCCAGCGCCAGGTCGCGCTGGTTCACAAGCGGCTTGGACGCCACGACGGAGATCTTTCCCGGGGTGGGGTACTCGTGATAGTCCAATGCGGCTTGGCGGTCTGAGGGCGTGTTCATGGGGCGGGGCCTCCTAGTCTTGAATTGTGAAAAATTCTAGGCCTCAAGGCATAAGGTTATCATTCGGATTTAATATTGTCCCATTACCTTTATATTATGATCTGTCTATGACAGCCTTTGACCCGGACGCCGTCGTCCGGAAATTGACCTCGCGCCTGAAAATGCGCCACCTGATGCTCCTGCTGCAGATCGAGCAGCACGGGTCGCTGACCCGGGTGGCGGAGCACATGGCCACCAGCCAGCCGGCCGTGACGAACGCCCTGGCCGAACTGGAAAGCATGTTCGACGTGCCGCTATTCGACCGTTCGGTCCGGGGCATGACGCCCACCCCGCTGGGCGCCGTGGTGCTGGCCCGGGCCCGGGGGCTGGTCCACGACCTGGGCCACCTGGTGCAGGAAATGGAGGCCGTCGCGGCCGGCCATGCCGCCCACCTGCATATCGGCGTGATTCCCTTCGTATCGGGCCAGATGCTGTCGGCGGCCATCGGACGCACGCTGCCGCAAGGACGCCGCATCACGGCCACCATCCACGAAGGCCAGGGGCCCGCGCTGCTGCGCCAGCTTCGCGATCACACGCTGGACATCGTCGTGGGCTGGGCCACGCCCTCGGTGGACCTGAGCAACATCGATTTCGAGGTGCTCTATCACCAGCAGCCGCGCCTGATCGCCAGCCGCCGGCTGGCCGCCCGGCTGGGCCGTTCGCGGCTGGAATGGAACCGCCTGGCCGACCTGGACTGGATCCTGGGCACGCCGGGCAGCCCGATCCGCGAACAGGTGGCCGACATTTTCCTGCGCGCCGGCCTGGCGCTGCCGCCGCCTTCGGTGCAAAGCGACTCGTCCAAGCTGATCGGGGAGATGATCGTGGCCAGCGACCGCGCCGTCTCGATCCTTCCCGCCGATATCGCCGACGAACTGGTGCGCATCGCCGGCGCGGCCATCGTGCCCTATTCGTTCGACTGGACCCTGCCCCCGATCTCGCTGTTCACGCGCGCCGACGGCCTGCGGCGCAACGTGGACGCCTTGTTCGCCTCGGCCCTGCGCGAGGTCTACACCAAGGGCGCCCGCCCGCCCGTGTAACCCCGGCCCCGCGCACAGGGGCGGGTATCATGAAAGCCGGACTGACCTGTGCGGCCCCGGCTCCCGGCCCGGTCACGGCGCCAGTCCCCGGGAGGCCGTAGGCAATGACGCAGGCGAACACGCAGGCTCCGCAAGCTCCTCAACCCTGGCACCAGCTTTCCGTCGCCGACACGCTCGGCGCCCAGGTGACCAGCCCCTCGGGCTTGTCGCAAGACCAGATCCGGCGCAGGCAGGAAACCTTCGGCCTGAACGCCCTGCCTCCCCCGGTCCGCCGCAGCGCCTGGCTGCGGTTCCTGGCTCATTTCAACGATGTGCTGATCTACATCCTGCTGGGCGCGGCGGTCGTGACGGCGCTGATGAGACATTGGCTGGACACCGCCGTCATCCTGGCGGTCGCGATCATCAACGCCATCATCGGCCATGTGCAGGAAAGCCGCGCGGAACGCTCGCTGGACGGCATCCGCGACATGCTGTCGAACCATGCCCGCGTGGTGCGCGACGGCCAGAAGGAAGAGATCGACGCCCGCGACCTGGTGCCCGGCGACATCGTGATCCTGCGCCCGGGCGACAAGATTCCCGCCGACGTCCGGCTGTTCGACACGCACAATTTCCGTGTCGAGGAATCCATGCTGACCGGCGAATCCACCGTGGTCGAAAAGCACGACGCGCCGCTGCCCGGCGACGTCCCGTTGGGCGACCGGCTGAACCTGGGGTTCTCCGGCACCCATGTCAGCGCCGGCAACGCGCGCGGCATCGTGATCGCCACCGGCAGCGACACCGAGATTGGCCACATCAACCGCCTGATGAGCGACGTGCAGACGCTCCAGACGCCTCTGCTGCGGCAGATGGATCAGCTGGGCAAGCGCATTTTCCAGGTGGTGCTGGTCATGGTGGCCGTGCTGTTCCTGGTCGGCCGCTACCAAATGGGCATGCCCTTGTCCGATCTGCTGTTGTCGCTGATCAGCATCGCGGTGGCGGCGGTGCCCGAAGGCCTGCCCGCCATCATCTCCATCATCCTGTCCCTGGGCGTGCAGCGCATGGCGCGCAACCGCGCCATCATCCGCAAGCTGCCCACCGTGGAAACGCTGGGCGCGATGACGGTGATCTGCTCGGACAAGACCGGCACCTTGACCATGAACGAGATGACGGCCAAGAACGTGCTGCTGGCGCAGGGCGCCTACCGCGTGGCGGGCGACAACTACCGGCCCGTGGGCGAGATCGCCCGGGAATCCGACGGGCTGCCCGTGGACTGGGAGCATGAAGACGCGCTCAAGCGCTTCGTGCGCGCCTCGGCCATCTGCAACGACAGCCAGCTGCATGAAGACGCCGATGGCCAATGGCGCATCGTGGGCGGCCCCACCGAAGGCGCCATGGTGGTGCTGGCCGCGAAGGCCGGACAGGGCCTGGACGGCGTGGAGAAGCTGGGCAAGGTGCCGTTCGACTCCAGCTACAAGTACATGGCGCGCCGCTGCAACGACCATGGCCAGAATCTGATCTACGTCACGGGCGCGCCCGATGTGCTGTTTCAGCTGTGCGCCCGGGAACAGGGCGCACACGGCCCGCAGGCGCTGCGCGCGGAGTACTGGCAGAGCGGCCTGGAAGCCTTTGCGCATCAGGGGCTGCGCACGCTGGCAGCCGCCTACAAGCTTGGCGCCCCGGGCGCAACCGCGCTGGACCATCCGGACTTCCAGGACGGGCTGATCCTGCTGGGCGTGGCCGGCATCATGGATCCGCCCCGCCCCGAAGCCATCGAAGCCATCGCCCACTGCAATCAGGCAGGCATCCGCGTGAAGATGATCACCGGAGACCATCCGGAAACGGCGCTGGCCATCGGCGCCATGCTCGGCATGACCCACACCAGCGAGGCCATCACCGGCGCGCAGCTGCAGCACATCAGCGACGAAGAACTGGCCGCGCTGGCGCGCGACCACGATATCTTTGCCCGCACCAGCCCCGAGCACAAGCTGCGCCTGGTGCGCGCGCTGCAAAGCCTGGGCGAAGTCGTCGGCATGACGGGAGACGGCGTCAACGACGCCCCCGCGCTCAAGCAGGCCGACGTCGGCGTGGCCATGGGCATCAAGGGCACCGAGGTCACCAAGGAGGCCGCCGACATGGTGCTGGCGGACGACAACTTCGCCTCCATCGCCTATGCCGTGCGCGAGGGCCGGCGCGTCTACGACAACCTGAAGAAGACCATCCTCTTCATCCTTCCCACCAATCTGGCGCAGGCCCTGCTCGTCATCACCGCGATCCTGGCCGGCGCGCTGACCCCGCTGTCGCCCCTGCAGATCCTGTGGATGAACATGGCAACCTCCACCACGCTGTCCTTCGGCCTGGCGTTCGAGCCCGGCGAACCCGGCCTGATGCACAGGCCGCCGCGCACCCCCGGGAAATCCATCCTGGACGGCTTCGCCATCTGGCGCATCGCCTTCGTGGGCATCCTGTTCACCACCACCGCATTCATCATCGAGAAAAGCCTGGTCGCCGCAGGGCGGGACCCCGACTTCATCCGCACGGTCATCCTGCAGACGCTGGTGACGGCGCAGTGGACCTATCTGCTGAACTGCCGCTTGCAGGACAGGTTCTCGCTCACGCTCAGCATGTTCCGCAACAAGGCGCTGTGGCTCGTCACCATCGCGCTGGGGCTGCTGCAGTGCGCCGTGATCTACCTGCCATGGATGAACCGCGTGTTCGGCACCGTGCCGCTGCCGCCGGAATATTGGACGCTGACCCTGGTCGCGGCCGCCGTGCTGTTTGGCATCGTGGAAATCGAGAAGCTGATCCTGCGCGCCTGGCGTGCCCGGCACGCCAAGCCCGTCCTCGCGCATCGACCGGCATCCTGATTTTTTTCCGCCCGCGGCCCGGGCGGAAAAAAATGCCAAGAAATGTAAAGCGCGCATCCGCGACGCCGCCTGCCCTCCTATACAGGACGAGGCGCCCGCCGCCGCGTATGCCAGCCAGATCTGCCGGCAACAGAACGGGCAATGGAAATGGGCGGCCGTCGAACCGTCGGCGGCGCGCTGGAACGGCCTGCAATAGCTTGATCGCGCCGCACCGGGCAGGCGATACTGGCCGCAAGCCCTTTCCGGTTCCGCCATGGACTCACACGCATTCGTCATGCACCGCAGCGCGCTCGCCGGCGTGCAGGCCGTCGCCGCGCGCAGCGGGCGCGCGTTCTCGCGGCACACGCACGACCAGTTCGGCATCGGCGTCATGCGCCAGGGCGAGCAGGTGTCGCATAGCGGACGCGGCCAGGTGCGCGCGGGCCCCGGGCACGTCATTACCGTGAACCCCGGCGAAGTGCACGACGGCGCGCCGGTGGGCGGCGAGCGCGCCTGGCAGATGCTGTACCTAGATCCCGAGGTCGTCGCGCATGCCGCGGCCGAACTGCGCGCGGACGGGCGCAGCTACGAATTCGAGCACCCCGCCCAGGACCGCCCCGGCCTGGCCCGCGACGTGCTGGCGTTGTATTCCCACGCCACGGCGCACGCTCCGCCCCTGGCCTGCGACGCCTTGCTGCTGCGGATCCTGGCGCAGGCGCGCAGCCCCGACGCTGCCCGTCTCCGGAACGAATATCTCATCGGCGCGCCCGACGCCATCCGCCATGCGCGCGCGCTGATCGACGACGACCCGGCGGCGGGGCTGTCCCTGGCCGACCTGGCCGCGGCCTGCGGCCTGAGCCGCTACCAGGCGCTGCGCGCCTTTGCCCGGGCCACGGGGCTCACGCCCCACGCCTACCAGATGCAGCGTCGGCTGCTGTTGGCGCGCAGCCTGATCCGGCGCGGCTACACCCTGGCCGATGCGGCGGCGGCGGGCGGCTTCGCGGACCAAAGCCACATGACCCGGCTGTTCACCCGCACCTACGGCGTATCGCCGCGGCGCTACGCGCTGGCCGCCGGCTGACGCCCGCCCGCTGCAATTTCGTTCAAGACCCGGCCCACCCCGCCGTCCTACGCTGCGCCTTTCCATTCGGACAGGCGGACTTGGCCATGAACAGCAGGACGCAGGGCTTTTGCTTCTTGGCCGGCGCGATGGCGCTGGTGGGCAGCACGGTGGTGGCCAGCAAGATCATCGGGGCCGGCCTGCCGCCCTTTACCGCCACCGCCCTGCGCTTTGCCATCGCGCTGCCGTGCTTTGCGCTGCTGATGGCGATAACCGGCGCCCGGATTCCGCGGCTGGGCAGGCGCGACTGGCTCTTGCTGATGGCGCAGGCCATCGCCGGCAGCGTGGGCTACACCACCCTGCTGATCGCCGGGCTGCAGCGCGCATCGGCGGTGGACGGCGGCATCATCCTGGGAACCCTGCCCCTGGCGACCGCCGCGATCGCCATCCTGGTGCTGGGCGAACGCCCCGGCAAAGGCGCCTTGGCCGCCATCGGCGTCGCGGCCTTCGGCGTCTGGCTGATGTCCAGCCATGCGGCCGGCGCGGGCGGCGCGACGTCGCTGGCCGGCAACGCGCTGATCCTGGGCGCGGTGGCCTGCGAAGGCCTGTTCATCCTGCTCAACAAGCGCCTGCATGTGCCGGTGGCGCCGCTGGCGCTGTCGACCATCATGGCGGGCTTCGGCCTGGCGTTCTCGGCGCTGGCCTGCCTGGCGGAGGCGCCATGGACGCTGCCGCTCCCAGCCCATGCCCTGGCGGCGGTGGGCTATTACGCGCTGGTGCCCACGGTAGGCGGTTTCCTGCTCTGGTATGCGGGCTCGGCGCGGGTGCGGGGATCGGATGCCGCGCTTTTCACGGCGCTTGCGCCGGTCTCGGCCGTGGCGCTGGCGGCCGGCCTGCTGGGCGAGCCGCTGGCCGCCGCGCAATTGGCCGGCATGGCTTGCGTGCTGGCCGCCGTCGCCATGCTGGGCTGGGCGGGGCGGCGGACGAGCCCTAGCCGCGGCTGAACGCCAAGGCGAATTCGTCGGAGAAGATGTCCGCCAGCGAACGGCGCAAGGCCGCGGCGCGCTCGGCGCCATACGCCGCCTCGAAACGGTTCTGCGCGTCCTTCCACAAGCGCTTGGATTCCGCCAGCTTGGCGCGGCCCGCGTCGGTGAGCTCGACCCGGCGGCTGCGGCCGTCGAACGCGTCGCGCATCATCCGCACATAGCCATCGCGCTGCAGCGGCTTGAGGTTGTGGGCCAGCGCCGAGCGGTCCAGCACCATGGCGCGCGCCAGGTCGGTCATGGACGGCGTGCCGGCGCGCGCGATATGGACCAGGATCGAATGCTGCGACACCTTCAGGCCGCAAGGCGCCAGCACCGTGTCATACAGCTGCGACACGCGCCGCGTCGCCTTGCGCAAGGCGGCGCCATTGCAGACGAGCGGGTCCGGGGCAGCGGCGGGGGCAAACAGCGGGGCGTCGGACATGGCTGGCGGGCGATAAAGAGTCGGCGGGGCAAGAACATAACGCTACTGCCGGGCCAGGTTCGAGTCCAGCCCGTTCTTGACAGATACTGGCATATGCACGTAACTTTTATCAACCTTTTCCCACCGGCCCCGCCATGCCAGCGACTTCCCCGCCACGACCCGCCAATGCGCGCTTGCATGCGATGCTTCACGCCCCCATCGCGCCGACCCTGGCGCGGCTGGCATGGCCGAACATCCTGATGATGCTCGCGCAGTCCTCCACCGGATTGATCGAGACCTGGTTCCTCGCGCGCCTGGGCACGCCCGTGCTGGCGGGCGTGGCGCTGGTGGTGCCCGTGCTGATGCTGATGCAGAACATGTCGCAGGGCGCGATGGGCGGTGGAATTTCCGCCGCCGTGGCGCGCGCCCTGGGCGGCGGCCGGCAACAGGAAGCCGACCAGCTCGTGCTGCATGCCGTGGTGCTGAACGCCTTGCTGGGCCTGGCCTTCTGCGTAGTGCTGCTGGTCTTCGGCCCGGCGCTGTACCGCGCCCTGGGCGCCGAGGGCGCCGCGCTGGAAGCCGCGCTGGCGTACTCCAACGTCATCTTCGGCGGCATCGTGCTGATGTGGCTGATGAACGCCTTTGCCAGCGCCATCCGCGGCACCGGCAACATGCTGGTGCCCGGCGCGGTCATCTGCGGCGGCGCCGTGCTGCTGATTCCGCTGTCGCCCTGCCTGATCTTCGGCTGGGGGCCCTTCCCCGCGCTGGGCGTGGCGGGCGGGGGCTGGGCGCTGGTGACCTACTACGCGGCGGGCGCGCTGATCCTGGGCGCCTACTGCGCAAGCGGGCGCAACGCGGCGCGCCTCGTGCCCAGCCGCCTGTACGCGGGCCTGATGCGCAACATCCTGAGCGTGGGCGCGCTGGCCACGATCAACCCGCTGATGACCAACGCGCTGGTGGCCCTGACGGCCGCGCTGGTGGGCGCCTATGCGGGCGAGGCGGCGGTGGCGGGCTACGGCATCGCCGTGCGCCTGGAATACCTGCTGATGCCGATCGCCTTCGGGCTGGGCGCGCCCATGGTCGCGATGGTGGGGTCCAACATCGGCGCGGGCCAGCCCGAGCGCGCATTGCGCATCGCCCTGACCGGCGGCGCGATGGCCTTCGTGCTGGCCGAGAGCATCGGCCTGGCGGCGGCGTTTTTCCCGGAAGCGTGGCTGCGCCTGTTCGGCGCCGAAGACCACATGCTGCAGGCCGGCGCCGGCTATCTGCGCATCGTTGGCCCCGTCTACGGCTTCTTTGCGCTGGGCTTTTCGATGTACTTCGCCTCGCAGGGCGCGGGACGCCTCAAATGGCCCCTGATAGCGGGCTTCCTGCGCCTCCTGATCGGCATCGGCGCGGGCGGCCTCGCGCTGCGCCTGACCGGATCCCTGACCGTGTTCTTCGTGATCGCGGCGGTGGCGATGTGCGTGTACGGCCTCGTCATCCTGGGCGCCGTCGCGTCGGGCTCCTGGTTCGACCGCGGGCGCCTTCCGCGGCGCCGTCTGTTTGCGCGTCCGTAGCGGGTCCGGCAGGCGCGGGCGCGTCGCGCAGCGCGTATTCCACGAGTTCTCCCGCGTACGCCGGCAGGTCATCGCGCACGCATAGCACCAGGTCGCGGGCGGCCCAATCGTCGGCCAGCGCCACGCGCCGCACGCCGGCGGCCCGCCCGTAGCGCAGCGCGGCCACGCGCGGCACGATGGCGATGCCCACGCCCTGCCCCACCATCCGGCACACGGCATCGAAGCTGCGCAGGCGCACGCGGTAGGACAGCGCCTTGCCGCTGCGGCGCGCATGATGCGCGATGTGCTCCTGCAGCGCGCTGCCTTCCACCAGCCCCACGAATTCGTGGCCGGCCACGTCGGCCAGCAGGACCGACGGGCGCTCCGCCAACGGATGGCCTTGCGGCACGACCAGGGTCAAGGGGTCGTGGCGGAACGTGCGCGTGCGCAGCCCGTGCAGGTCGGCTGAATCCGCCAGCACGCCGATGTCGCACGCGCCCGCGCGCAGCGCGTCGGCGATCTCATGGCTGAGTCGTTCTTCCAGGTCCACGGAGATGCGCGGATGGTCCTTGAGAAAGGCGCCCAGCACGCCAGGCAGGTACTCGCTGAGGGCCGTGGTGTTGCACAGCACGCGGACGTGTCCTTTCAGCCCTTGCCCGTAGTGGTCGAGCTCGCCGCGCATGCGGTCCATCTGCCCCAGCACCACCCGCGCATGGTGCGCAAGCGTGCGGCCCGCCGGCGTGGGCGCCACGCCGCGATGCTCGCGCAGCAGCAGCGGCACGCCCAGCGCGTCTTCCATGCCGCGGATGCGCTCGCTGGCGGAGGCCAGCGTCATGTGGGAACGCCTGGCGCCCGCCGTGATGGAGCCGGTTTCATGCACGTTCAGGAAGAGCCGCAGGTCGGTCAGGTCGAATCGCATGAAAAAAGCGTAGCACGCCGGCCTCAGGCTGATCCATAGGCGGGGTATGCAAGATCCCGATGCGGATTTTGGGCGCCAGCAAGGCAGAATGAAGCCGTACCACCGACAAGGGGAGTTTCCATGAAAACCATGACATGGCGCGGCGCGGCCCGATGGCCGGGCCTGGCCCTGATTGCGCTGGCGCTGCAAGCCTCAGGCGCAGCCGAAGCGAACGCCGGCTTCGGCGCCTACGCCACGCCGGCGCAGCAGTACGCCCTGGCGCTGGAAGCCCAGACCGTGGGCGACTACGCCGCCATGATGACCTGGCTGCGCGCCGCGGCGCGCGACGGCCACGTCCCTGCGCAGCGCATGCTGGGCGTGGCGCTGATCGGCGCACCCGCGCTCTATGGCCCGTCCCAGACCGCGGACCTGTGCGAGGGACGCCTGTGGCTGATGCGCGCCGCGCGCAGCGACGGCGCGAACGCGACGCAAGACGTGGCCTATGCCTTGTTCGGGCGTCCCAGGGACGCGCTCACCGCCCACTGCGAGCCTTCATGAATCCCATGGATATGCTGCCTGGCGGCACGCCCGCGCTGCTGGCCATCACCGTGGCGGTGTTCATCCTGGCCGGCGTGGTGAAGGGCGTGGTCGGCCTGGGCCTGCCCACCATTTCCATGGCCATGCTGGCGCTCGTCATGGCGCCGGCGCAGGCCGCGGCGCTGCTGATCGTGCCGTCGCTCGTCACCAACCTGTGGCAGGCGCGGCCCTGGCCGACGCTGCTGCGCGTGCTGCGCCGCATCGCCGGCATGCAGGCGGGCGTCTGCGCGGGCACCATAGCCGGCGCGCTGTGGCTAGGCGCGCCGTCCGGCCAGTGGGCCAGCGTCTGCCTGGGGCTGGCGCTGGTGGCCTACGCGGCGTGGGGGCTGTTCGGGTCGCCACCCAGCGTGCCGGCGCGGCGCGAGGGCGCGCTGGGCGCGGTGGTCGGCGCAATCACCGGCGTGATCACCGCCGCCACGGGCGTATTCGTGATTCCCGCCGTGCCCTATCTGCAGGCCCTGAACCTGGGCAAGGACGGACTGATCCAGGCCATGGGCATTTCGTTCACGGTATCGACCGTGGCGCTGGCTGCGGGGCTATGGCTCAATGGCAGTTACACCGCCCACGCCGCGGGCGCGTCCATCCTGATGCTGCTGCCCGCGCTGGCCGGCATGGCTCTGGGCCAATGGCTGCGCGACAAGCTGTCCGCGCGGACGTTCAAGCTGTGCTTCATGGTCAGCCTGGCGCTGCTGGGCGCCTATCAGGCCGCGCGCGGCCTGACAGGGTGAACCCAGCGCCTATGCCGCCAGCCGCCTTTCGTCCACGAAGCCGATCGACACCGACATCTCGCGCCAGCGCGCCAGCTCCTGCTGCACCGCCTGGATCTTGCTGCGGGCCTGATCGAACGAATCGCGCCCCAGGAACAGATGCAGGGGCGCGTACTGCGCCTCTGCCGCGTGGATCAGCGCCTGCGCCGCCTTGGCCGGATCGCCGCCCTGCTCCAGTCCCTTCGGGCTGCGCGCCGCGAGTTCAGGAGACTCGCCCCGCGCGCCGGCGCGCATCGCGCCCGGATACACCAGCGACACGCGGATGCCCAGGGGCGCGGCCTCGGCCGCCAGGGTTTCGGTCAGGCCGCTGACGGCGAACTTGGCGGCGCTGTAAGCGCCCCACTCCGCATAGCCGCCGTCAAAACCCAGGATCGACGAGATATTGAACACATGTCCGCTGCGCTGCGCCCGCATGCGCGGCATCACCGCGCGGATGACGTTCAGCACGCCGAACACATGGGTGTCGAAGCTGCCGCGCAAGTCCGCGTCGGACAGGCTGTCCAGCGATCCCTGCAGCCCGTGGGCGGCGCCGTTCACCAGCACATCGACACCGCCGAACGCCGCCATCGTGGCGTCCACCGCGCGGCGCACGTTGCGCTCGTCCGCCAGGTTTACGGTCAGGGGCAGGAACTGGCCTTCCAGCTTCGCGCCCACCGCATCGAGCAAGGCATCGCCGTCGCGGGCGGTGGCTGCCACCTTGTATCCCTGATTCAACAGCATCTTCACCAGGACCAGCCCCAGCCCCGTCGACGCGCCCGTCACCAACCAGATTTTTTCGGTATTCATGCGATTCCCTTCCGTGCTCGCGGCGGCCGGCAAGATGCCAGGCTGCCCGGCGGGCGACGGCGGATTCATAAATAAGCCGCCGGTCCCGGCCCTGGAAGGAATAGTAAGAATCGCAAGGCTGCGCGAACAGGCTCGATCTTGCGTGAAACCTGCCTATTTCTACGTTGATGCGTCGCGGGCCCTTCAGCCCAGGGCGCTGCGGTAATGCTCGCTGTCGAACCGGGGCGCGGTATCCGCGCTTGCGGCGGCGGGCTCGGCTACGGGCTCGCTGACCGTCGCCACGCCAAACAATGAGAGTTCCGCGTTGACCAATGCTTCTATGAAATTCGCCATGATGACTCCTGGAGCAAGGCGTCCCTGCCGGCGGACAGGGCGCCGGTCTTATAGAGGACATAGACGGCATGGTGCAGGCCATGGCGCCGTGCGTCCATTTGCTTTCCTCAATGGCGACGATTGAAAATGCGCAAGGCCCAGCCGATTCAGCGCGCAAAGCGCCGGCGCTGACCGGTCTGCCTGACCGCCGCCACCAGCGCCTGCGCGGCGGGGCCGGCGGAGCGCGAGAAGGCATAGAAGCAGGCCTGCGGCAGCTCGGGCATGCCCTCTTGCGCGGACAAGGCGCGCAGCCCCTCGCGCAACTGGCTGCGCGCCACCGGCGCCACCGCAAAACCGGCTTGCGCCGCCGCCAGGCAGCCCGCCATGCTGGCGCTTTCAAACACGGGCTGCCATGCGCGCTGCGCCCGGCCCAGCGCGGCAATGGCGGCCTCGCGGTAGACGCACGGCTCCGGAAACACCGCCAGCGGCACCTGCGCCCCCGGCTTCCAGGCCTTGTCGTCCCCCCAAGCCCACACGAGATCCTCTTCCCACAGCAGCTCGCCGCCGTCGTCCACGCGCGCGCACTGCTTGCCGAACACCACGTCCAGCTTGCCGCGCGCCTGCTGGCGCAGCAGGTCGGCGGTCACGCCCACCTTCAGCTCGATGGACGCCTCGGGATGCGTCCGATGAAACGCCTGCAAGACCTCGGCCAGCCAGGCGCCCGCGAAGTCCTCGGAAGAGCCGACCCGCAGGCGTCCCTTCAGCCGCGCGCCGCTCAGGCGGGCGCGCGCCTCTCTTTCCAGATCGACGATGTTGCGCGCGTAGGCGTAGAGCGTCTCGCCCGCCGGGGTCAGCTCAAAGCTGCGCGTATTGCGGTCCAGCAGCACGGCGCCGGCCACGACCTCCAGCCGCTTGATGTGGCCGCTGACGGCCGAAGGCGTCAGCGCCAGCGCATCGGCGGCCAGCGCAAAGCCGCCGCAATCGACGACCTCCAGAAAAGTGCGCAACAGCGTCAGGTCCAGCACGGGACCGGCGGGTTCGTTCGGGGCGTACACGGCAGCGCGTTCCTTTTATCAATGATTTACTGATAATACCAATGCATTCATCAAGAATCATGACAAGCGGCGCGGCTATCGTGACAGCATCCCAACCCGCAGGAAATCCCGCCATGCGTCCGTACTCCCACATCCAGACTCCCTTGCTCGATATCGCCTACCAGGAATGGAATCCGGCCGGCTCGCGCACCGCCGTGCTCGTGCATGGCTGGCCCGACAGCCCCGAATCCTGGGGCATCGTGGCTGATCGGCTGGCGGCCGAGGGCTATCGCGTGTTGTGCCCCGCCTTGCGCGGCTTCGGGCCCACCCGCTTCCTGCGCGCGGACACGCCGCGCAGCGGCGAGCTTGCCGCGCTGGGGCGCGATCTGCTGGATTTCATCGGCGCGCTGCGCCTGCGGCAGCCGGTGCTGGCCGGACACGACTGGGGCGCGCGCGCCGCGGCCAACGCCTGCGGCCTGGAACCGGGCATCGCGTCCCGGCTGGTGCTGCTGTCGGTGGGCTACGGCACCAACGACCCGGCCCAGGCCCTGTCCCTGGCCCAGGCGCGCAACTACTGGTATCACTGGTTCATGGCCACGCCGCGCGGGGCCGAGGCAGTGCGCGCGCACGCCCGGGAATTCACGCGCTTCATGTGGGACACCTGGTCGCCCGGCGCCTGGTATGCGCCCGAACAATTCGAAGAGGCGGCGCGCGCTTTCGACAACCCGGACTGGCCCGCCGTGGTGCTGCATTCCTACCGTCACCGCTGGGGCTTTGCGGACGGCGATCCGGCCTATGCCGGGGACGCGGCCCGGCTGACGCCGGCGCCCGTATTGACAGCGCCCACGCTGGTGCTGCACGGCGGCGCCGACGCCTGCAACCAGCCCGCCACGTCCGAAGGCAAGGAATCCTATTTCACCGGCGGCTACGAGCGCCGGGTGCTCGAAGGCGTGGGCCATTTCCCGCAACGCGAAGCGCCGCAAGCCGTGGCGGACGCCATCCTGAAATTCTGCGGGGGAGCCGCCCAGGGCGCGGAAAGCCGGAATGGCGGATAATTCGTCTGTTTCCCGCCGCCGCACGCGGCGGATCTTTGCGGGCGCGCTGCGCCCGCCTGCATTCGGAGTCAGCTATGTATCGCGGCATTCAGGCGATCGAACAATTCATGGAATCCATCGGCCTGACCTGGCGACCCGGCTCGACCGAAAGCGCCGAACTGCGCGTCAGCTACCGCATCGGCAACACCCGGCCCCTGGGCATCGACCGCACGCTGGTGGAATTCCACTGCGACGCCAAGCGCGCCAAGGTCTGGGTGCCGGAGTTCTCGCGCACCAGCTTTCACCAGTGGTTCGAGGTGCCCTACCAGGACTTCGAATTCACGCCCGGCGGCTCCATGCTGAAGATCAAAGCCGCCGCCCGTGGCAACGCGCCGCCCTACAGCGTCGGCATCAAGCCGCTGGCCTGAGCCCGCGCGCGGCGCCCCATTTCGCGGGGCGCCCGAAACCGCCGGTCATAGCTGCTTGTACATGATCGTCGTCCCGTCCACTTTGGCTGCATCGAACGGATCGCGGCTGAAGCCCGGGATCACCCCCACCGTTTGATAGCCCAGCGACGCATACAAAGGTTCGGCGCTGTCGCCCGTGCGCGTGTCCAGGGTGATCAGGCTGCGGCCCAGCCGCGCCGCCATGGCGTCTACCTCGCGCATCAGCCGGCGAGCGATGCCCCGGCGGCGGAAATCCGGATGCACCAGCAGCTTGCGCACCTCGGCGCGATGCGGCTGGTTGGGCGGCGTGTCGGTATCCAGCTGGACCGAACCAGCCACCCGCCCGTCCTGCCGCGCCACCCACAGCTTCAGCGCGCCGCCAGCCACGGCGGGCAGCACCTTGCCGCGCCAGTAGGCCTGGGCATCCTCTTCCGAGTACGGCAGGACAAAGCTGACGCTGGCGCCCCCCTGCACGCAGGCGTGCAGCAGGCTGGCCAGTTCGGGCAGATCCGCGGCGGCGTCTTGCGCCGACAGGAGGGTCAATTCAGGGCTTGGATGGGACATGGCGGACTCAGACAATGAAGAGCAGGTAGCGGGCGCCGCTGTGCGGCGGGGTGGCAAAGGCGCTGGCGCCGAAGAGCTGATAGCGCAGGCAGTCGCCGGGACGCAAATCGTGGGCCTGGCCGTCCACCGTGATGGACAGCTCGCCGTCCAGCATCAGCAGATGGTGTTCCAGCCCCGGGCGCGGCGTATGGTCGTAGGCGATGCGGGCGTTCGCGGCCAGTTCGCAGGCCAGCACCTCGCCCGCCAGCTGCTGCGCCGGCGGGGACACCGAACGGCGGCGAAAGCCCACGCTCTCGTCCACCCACACGGCTTGCGCGCGCTCGGGCACCCAGGCGACGAAGTCGTCCTCCACCATGAGCATCAGGCGCGACATCGTCATCCCATAGGCGGCGCACAGCTTGCCCAGCACGCTGGCGGTGGGGCTGACCTCGGCGTTTTCCAGGCGCGACAGCGTCGCGCGGCTGACGCCCGCGCGGCCGGCCAGATCGTCCAGGGACCAGCCGCGGTCCTGGCGCAGCGTCTTGAGCCTGGCGGCCATGCGGCGGTCCAGATCGGGATCAGGGGAAGCATTGTTTTCCATATACGAGAATTTCTCCCATATTTGGAAATTCGTCAAGCCCCAGCCCCGCGTTGCGGCACGCCGGGCGCGGCTTGAACGCCACGTAACGGTCGTCCTGCACAATACGGGGATGCAATTTGCCAAATCCCTACTCATGACCGCCCTGTGCGCATTCCTGACCGGCTGTTCCCTGCCCTCGCTGGACAAGCGCAGCGTGTCGCATGCGCTGACGCCCGAAGAATCCCTCGCCACCCCGCTGGGCCGGGGCATCGCGCCGCTGGCGGCCGCGCACCCCGGCAAGTCGGGCATCCACCCGCTGTCCAACGCCCATGACGCCTTCGCCGCCCGCATGATGCTGGCGCGCGCCGCCGAGCGCAGCCTGGATGTGCAGTACTACATCTGGCACGGCGACATGACGGGCACCATGCTGCTGGAGGCGCTGCACGAAGCCGCCGACCGGGGCGTGCGCGTTCGCCTGCTGCTGGACGACAACGGCACCTCCGGCCTGGACCAGACGCTGTCCGCGCTGAACGGGCATCCGAACATCGAAGTGCGCCTGTATAACCCCTTTACGCTGCGCTGGCCCAAGCCGCTCGGCTACCTGACGGACTTCAGCCGCCTGAACCGCCGCATGCACAACAAGTCCTTCACCGCCGACAACCAGGCCACCATCGTCGGCGGACGCAATGTCGGCGACGAGTATTTCGGCGCGGCCAGCGGCGTGCTCTTCACGGACCTGGACGTGTTGGCCATCGGCGCCGCGGTCAACGACGTGTCGACCGATTTCGACCGCTACTGGGCCAGCGATTCCGCCTACCCGGTGGACCGCCTGCTCAAGACGGCCTCGCCCGGCGAGCTGGACGAACTGCAGGCGGACGCCGCCCGCTTGGAAGATTCGCCCGAAGCCGCCGCCTATGCCCAGGCCATGCGCGAGCTGCCCTTCATCCGGCAGCTGCTGCAGGGCGAGCTGCGCCTGGAATGGGCGGACACGCGCATGGTGAGCGACGATCCGCGCAAGACGCTGGGCACGGCGCCGCGCGAGGCGATGCTGCCGCATCAGCTGCACGACATCCTGGGCGCGCCCGAGGCGAACCTGGAGCTGGTTTCCCCCTACTTCGTGCCCACCGCCGCCGGCACGCAGGCGTTCGCCAAGATGGCGCGCGATGGCGTCAAGGTCAGGGTGCTGACCAATGCGCTGGAAGCCACCGACGTGGCGGTGGTGCATTCCGGCTACGCAAAGCGCCGCAAGGACCTGCTGGCCGCCGGCGTGGAACTGTACGAAATGAAGCGCATGGCGGGCGGCGCCGAGCGCAACAAGAGCATGGGCCCCTTCGGCAGCTCGGGTTCCAGCCTGCACGCCAAGACCTTCGCGGTGGACGGCCGGCGCGTCTTCGTGGGTTCGTTCAATTTCGATCCGCGTTCGGCCAGGCTGAACACCGAACTGGGTTTCGTAATCGACAGCCCGACGCTGGCCCGCGGCGTCGCGGGCGCCTTCGAGCAGGAGGTTCCGAAGACTGCCTACCGCGTCTGCCTGGACGACAGGGGCGAACTCTATTGGCTGGAGCAGCGCGACGGCAAGACCATCCGCCACGACACCGAACCGGGCACCGGCCTGTGGCAACGGTGGTGGGTGGGGTTCGCGTCCCTGCTGCCGCTGGAGCCCCTGCTATAGGCCGGCGCAACAAGCGGAGTGGCCGGCGCGCGCTGCGGGCGTAGACTGGCCATAGCGCTTTCCTGCCCTTGCACCCCGCATCATGAACCTCCTGCCCACCGACGCCGCGCTGCAGCAGCGCGACTGGACCGAAACGGCCGCCGCGCTCGACGCGCACGGCAACGCCATCCTGCCCGGCCTGCTGACGCCCGCGCAATGCGCGGCCCTGGCCGGCGCCTACGCGGACAACGGCCGCTACCGCAGCCGGGTCGTGATGGCGCGCCATGGCTTTGGCCGGGGCGAGTACAAGTATTTCTCCTACCCCCTGCCCGAGCTGCTGCAGGGGCTGCGCAGCGCCCTGTACCCGCATCTGGCGCCGATCGCCAACCGCTGGAACCAGCAGATGGGCATCGCGGTCCGGTATCCGGACGAACACGCGGCCTTCCTCGCCCGATGCCATGCGGCGGGCCAGCTTCGGCCCACGCCGCTGATCCTGGAGTATAGGCCGGGCGACTACAACTGCCTGCATCAGGACCTGTACGGCGAGCATGTGTTCCCCCTGCAGGTCGCCGTGCTGCTGTCGCGGCCCGGCGAAGATTTCACCGGCGGCGAATTCGTCATGACGGAAACCAGCAGCCGCGAGCAGCGCGCCGATGTCCTGCCCCTGCGGCAGGGCGACGCGCTGGTCTTCACCGTCAACCAGCGTCCGGTGCCAGGCGTGCGCGGCTGGCGCAAGGCGGCCATGCGCCATGGCGTAAGCACGCTGCTCTCCGGCCGCCGCCATACGCTGGGCATCATCTTCCACGACGCGCTCTGACATGGACTCGAACCTGGACCTCTTCGGCGACGACGACGCCACGCAGCGCGGGCGGGTGCCGCTGGGCGCGCAGTCCGTGGTCCTACGCGGCTTCGCGCTGCCTGCGATCGAAGACCTGCTGGCCGGCGTGGACGCCGTAACCTCGCAGGCTCCGTTCCGCCACATGGACACGCCCGGCGGCTACACCATGTCGGTGGCGCTGACGAATTGCGGCGCGCTGGGCTGGACGACCGATGCGCGCGGCTACCGCTACAGCCGCATCGATCCCATGACCGGCCAGCCCTGGCCGGCGATGCCGCAAGCCTTCGAACAACTGGCGCGGGACGCCGCGGCCGAGGCCGGCTTTCCCGGTTTTGCGCCGGACGCCTGCCTGGTCAACCGCTACGAGCCCGGCTCGCGCCTGTCGCTGCACCAGGACAAGAACGAGCGCGACTACAGCGCGCCCATCGTCTCCGTGTCGCTGGGCATGCCGGCCATGTTCCTCTTCGGCGGCGACGCGCGCGCGGACAAGACCGCGCGGGTGCCGCTGTTTCACGGCGACGTCGTCGTCTGGGGCGGCGTGGACCGGCTGCGCTACCACGGCGTGATGCCCCTGAAAGACCGGCCGCATCCGCGGCTGGGCAGCCTGCGCATCAACTTCACCATCCGCAAGGCGGGCTGAACGCCCGCCCTGCGCCTTCGGGCGCTTACGCCACGCGCAGCTGCACGCGGGGAAAGTCCACCGGCACGTCGAACGCGACGTTCACGTAGTTGGTGAACAGGTTCAACGCCACGTGCGCCAGGATCTCGACGATCTGCTCGTCGTTGAATCCCGCCGAGCGCAGCGCCGCCACGTCGGCCTCGCCCACCTGGCCATGCTGGCGCACCAGCTTCAACGCGAAGGCCAGCGCGGCGGCGGTTTGCGGATCGTCCGCCCGGCCGGCCTGCGCGGCGGCCATCTGCTCGGCGCTGGCGCCGGCCTTCCTGCCCAGCGCGGTGTGCGCGGCCAGGCAGTATTCGCAGCGGTTGCTGTCGGCCACGGCGACGGCGATCTGCTCGGCCAGCTGCGCGGGCAGCACGCCGCCGCCCAGGGCGCCAAACGCGCCCCACATGCTCTTGAGCGCGGCCGGCGAATTGGCCACGGCCCGGAACATGTTGGGCGTCGCGCCGAAGGCGCCGTGGATCTGGTCGAGCAGGCCCTTGCTGGCGGCGGGGGCAAGGGAGGCATCGATAAGGGGAACGCGGGACATGATGTTTCCTTTGAAAGGTTGGGAAGAAAGACAGGGCGATTGCCGTCTGCCTTTGCGTCAGTATGTTCGCGACGGGAGTTATATTGGATACTTAACGTCCATGATTCATATCTATTCGTCCATCCCATCATGCTTCCCGCCATCGACCGCCTGTCCGCCCTGCTGGAGCGGTTTCGCGTGCGCGCCCAGCTGTTCCATAGCGGACCGCTGTGCGGCCTGAACCGGTTCGCCCCCGAAGCGGGCCGCGGCTTCCTGCATGTGCTGCGCCGCGGCGAACTGGAGGTCAGCCACCGCCCCGGCAGCGGCCTGCCCCGGCGGCTGCGCATCGCCGAACCCACCCTGCTGTTCTACCCGCGCCCGGTCCACCATGAATTCCACAATCCGCCGCAAGACGGGCCGGACTTCACCTGCGCCACCCTGCACTTCGACGGCGGCGCCCGCCACCCGCTGGTGCGCGCGCTGCCGCCCCTGATCGCGCTGCCGCTGGCGCGCGTCCGCGGCCTGGAACAGGCCCTGGCGCTGCTGTTCGAGGAAACCGAGCAGGTCCGCTGCGGGCAGCGGCTGCTGGCGGACCGCCTGTTCGAGGTGGTGCTGATCCAGCTCTTGCGCTGGCTGATCGACCATCACGAAGTAGCGGGCATCCAGGTCGGCGTGATGACGGGCTTGTCCGAGCCCCGGCTGGCGCGCGCGCTGGTCGCCATGCACGAGACGCCGGGCGCCCCCTGGACGCTGGCCGCGCTGGCGGCGCAGGCCGGCATGTCGCGCAGCGCATTCGCCGCGACCTTCAGGAACGTGGTCGGCCAGCCGCCCGCCGACTACCTGGCCGACTGGCGCCTGACGCTGGCGCAGTCGCGCCTGCGGGACGGCCACGCGGTCAAGACGATCGCGGCCGAACTGGGCTATGCCAACGCCTCGGCGCTGTCGCGCGTGTTCAGCCAGAAGATGGGCGCGTCGCCGCGGCAATGGCTGGAATGCCAGGACCGGCCGGCCTGACGACGCGGCGGGTCCGTCCGGCCCCCCCGCGGCGGCGCCTCCCCGGCATGAGGGTTCCCCGCGTCTGGCAGGGCGGGCGCGGCGGCAATACTATTGCGCACCTTCACGCCTCGCGCCCTAGACAACCATGCGTACATGCCCTGCCCTGGTCCTGCTTTGCTCCCTGCTGCCGGCGCCCGCCCTGTCCGCGGAAGCGCCTGACGTCATCGAAAACCTGCTGGGCATGAGCTTCGTGCGCGTGCCCGCCGGCACCTTCCAGATGGGCAGTGACGAAGCGCCCGAGGCGCTGGCCGCCGCCTATCCCCACTATCCCGCCGACCGGTTCACCCAGCTGTTCGACGAGGCGCCGGTGCATACCGTGCGAATCACGCGGCCGTTCTACCTGGAACGCACCGAGGTCACCGTGGGCCAGTTCCGCCGGTTCATCGAAGCGTCCGGCTATGTTCCGGAGTCCGAGGCCGACGGCACGGGCGGCTACGGCTACAACGCCGCCTATGAACCCGAGAAATCCGCGCACGGCGACGCCTTCGAAGGCCGCGACCACCGCTATTCCTGGCGCAATCCGGGCTTTGCGCAGAGCGACGACCATCCCGTCGTGAACATCAGCTGGAACGACGCCACGGCGCTGGCGCAATGGCTGACCCAGAAAGAGGGGCGGGTGTACCGCCTGCCCACCGAGGCCGAATGGGAATACGCCTGCCGGGCCGGCGCGCGCAGCCGCTATCAGAACGGCGACGACCCCGCGGCCATGCCCGACATCGGCAACGGCTTTGACGCCGATGCCCAGCCGCTGTGGCCGAAATGGCAGGCCTACGCCTCGGCCCGCCCTGACGGCAACGCCTTTACCGCGCCCGTGGCCAGCTATGCGCCCAACGCCTTCGGCCTGTACGACATGCACGGCAACGCCTGGGAATGGGTGTCGGACTGGTACGGCGAGGACTACTACGCGCACTCTCCCGCCGACGATCCGCAAGGACCCGCCACCGGCAATGTCCGGGTCAGGCGCGGGGGCTCCTGGCACACCTGGGCGCTGTACACGCGGTCGTCCTACCGCAACTGGAACACCCCCGAAACGCGCTACCCGCTGGTGGGCCTGCGCCTGCTGCGCGAGGCCGATTAAAGAGGAAGACGGCCCGGCGGGTTAGCATAGCCGCACGCAAAACCTCAAAGAGAGTCCTGACATGCATTCGCTGGGCCGTCTCGTCCTTCTCGTGAACGACTACGACACCGCAATCTCCTTCTACCAAGACAAGCTGGGCATGGAGGTCTTCGCCGATATGCCCGTCGGGCAGCAACGGTACGTGCACCTGCGCCTGCCGGAGCAGCCCGCAGTCGGCGTGTGGCTGCTGCAAGCGCTGACGCAGGCGCAGCGCGACCGCGTCGGCGACCAGACCGGCGGCCAGCCGGTGGGCGTGTTCTACACGGACGACGTGCTGCGCGACCACGGCCGGTTCGTGGCCAAGGGAGTGCGCTTCACGAAGGAGCCCGTCCATGACGAAACCACTGTCTATGCCCACTTCATCGACCTGTACGGCAACGAGTTCGTGCTGGTCCAGGTGAAGCAGGCGTAACGCCTCGGCGCGCAGGTTCCAGCATGACCGCGACCAAGCCCGCGCAGGACTGGATCAAGCGCGCCGAACCTTCAGGCCACGTGGAGCGCATCGAGGCCTACTTCCGCGGCCATGGCTACGACATGCACCGCCACGACACCTACGCCATCGGGCGCACGCTGGCCGGCGTACAGAGCTTCCACTACCGCCGCGGCTACCGGCACAGCCTGCCGGGCGGCACCATCGTGCTGCATCCCGACGAAGTCCACGACGGCCAGGCCGGCACCGACGCGGGCTTTCGCTACCGCATGGTCTACGTGAAGCCGGCGCTCATCCAGCAGATCCTGGGCGGACGGCCGCTACCCTTCATCCGCGACGGCATCTCGGCCGATCCCCGGCTGTACGCCGCCACCGAGGCGCTGCTGCAGAGCACCACCCGCCCCATCGATCCGCTGCGGGAAGACGACGCCCTCTATGAAATGGCCCAGGCGCTGTGCGCCGCCGCGGGCCACAAGGCCCTGCGTCGCCTGCCAGACTACGCCGCCGCGAACCGCGCCCGGCACTACATCCATGCGTCGCTGGAACAGGCGATCACCCTGGAGCAGCTGGCGCGCGCGGCGGGCGCCGACCGCTGGAGCCTGTCGCGCGACTTCCGCGCGCTGTTCGGCACCAGCCCCTACCGCTATGTGATGCTGCGCCGCCTGGATCAGGCGCGCCGGCTGATCGCCGCGGGCCGCCCGCTGGCGGACGCCGCCGCGGACGCGGGCTTCACCGACCAAAGCCACCTGACGCGCCGCCATGTCCAGACCTACGGCCTGACGCCGGACCGCTGGCGGCGGATGCTGCAAGGCTGACGCGGCGCCGCCGCCAGAACCTGCTCGATCGTACAAGACGCCCGGGCGCCGGGCCGCTATCGTGGGGACTTTCCCCTTTCCGCAGGTGACGCCATGCCCGGCATCGAACCCATCAATCTGGCCGCCAAACTGGCGCTGATCCACGAGCACTGGATGCCCAAGGTCATCGCCGAGATGAACGACTACCAATTCAAGCTGGCAAAGCTCAAAGGGGATTTCCTCTGGCATGCCCACCCCGACACGGACGAGACCTTCATCGTCATCCAGGGCCATCTGCGCATCGAGCTGCGCGACGGCCACGTCGACCTGGGCCCGGGCGAAATGACCGTCATCCCCAAGGGGGTGGAGCACAAGCCTTGCGCGCGCGGCGAGGTGCAGCTCATGCTCATCGAACCGCGCGGCGTGGCGAACACGGGCGACCAGGGCGGCGAGCGCCGCGCCCCCAACGACGTCTGGATCTGAACGCCCGCCGTTCTGCTACTGTGGAGTCCATACCGGAGACAACCATGTCCAAAGTCATGCTGATCACGGGCGGCAGTCGCGGCATCGGGGCCGCCGTCGCCAAGCTGGCCGCCCGCCGCGGATACGCGGTAGGCGTCAACTACCACTCGCACGCCGACGCCGCCCAGGCGGTCGTGGCCGACATTGAACGCGACGGCGGCCGCGCCATCGCCATCCAGGCCGATGTTTCCCAGGAAGACCAGGTCGTGCGGATGTTCCGCATGCTCGACGAACGCCTGGGGCCCCTCGACGCGCTGGTCAACAACGCCGGCATCCTGGAAAAGCAGATGCGCGTGGACGACATGAGCGCCGAACGGCTGCTGCGCGTGCTGTCCACCAATGTCGTCGGCGCCTTCCTGTGCGCGCGCGAAGCGGTGCGCCGGATGTCGACGCGCCATGGCGGCCAGGGCGGCGCCATCGTCAACGTGTCTTCCGCCGCCGCGCGGCTGGGTTCGCCCAACGAATATGTGGATTACGCGGCCTCCAAGGGCGCGCTGGACACGCTGACCATCGGCCTGTCCAAGGAAGTGGCCCCGGAGGGCATACGCGTGAACGGCGTGCGCCCCGGCACGATCTACACCGAGATGCACGCCAGCGGCGGCGAGCCCGGACGCGTCGACCGCCTGAAGAGCGTGATCCCGCTGCGCCGCGGCGGCACCGTGGACGAAGTCGCCGGCGCCGTGATGTGGTTGTTCTCGGACGAGGCCGGCTACACCAGCGGCTCGTTCATCGACGTGTCGGGCGGCAACTGAGCCGGGCCGCGGCTATTTCACGTCGGAGGACACCACGCGCTTGTCCGCCCTGGCCGAAATGCGCGCTTCGACGCGGCGCAGCACCGCCAGCACGAACAGCGCCATCAGGGTGCTGACCAGCGCGGTCGCCTCGCGCCCCATGCCGGCGGCCACGCCGATGGCGGCCGTCATCCAGATGCTGGCCGAGGTGGTCAGCCCGTGGATCTCGCGTTCGTCGCTGAGCTTGATGATGGCGCCCGCCCCCAGAAAGCCGATGCCGGCGATCACGCCTTGCAGCACGCGGCTCAGGTCGCCCACCTGCATGCCGCCCTGCAAGGGCACCAGCACGAAGATGGCCGCCCCCAGCGCCACCAGCATATGCGTGCGCAGGCCGGCGTCCTTGCCGCTGCGTTCGCGTTCATAGCCCAGCAGGCCGCCGAGGATCACGGCCATTCCCAGGCGCAGCACGATGCGCGTCGCCTCCCCGACATCGGGGATGTCGGCGAACTCGCTACGCACCGTGGACCAGATTTCCAGCCAGATTCCCGACATTGCCGCGTCCTTGGGACCGAGGTGGAATCAGCATAGCAGGCAGCACGCGGGCGGCGCTAGAAAGGGATCGCCCTAAGCGGGATCTCAGGCGCCGGCAGCGCAAGCCTGGACATCCCGCGCTGGCACGTTCCCGCGCTTCTGGTTTACAACCTGACAGTGAGCCCGCGCCCGGCGGGCGCGTATCGACAGGAGCTCTACATGGACTTGCAGCTGGCGGGTAAACGCGTGCTCATCACGGGCGCTTCCAAGGGCATAGGCCTGGCCTGCGCGGTCGCCTTCGCACGCGAAGGCGCGGAGCCGGTGCTGGTGGCGCGCGACGACGACGCCTTGCACGCGGCCACGGCCGCGATCCGCGAACAGACGGGCAAGCAGGCCGACGCGGTCACGCTGGACCTGGGCCAGGCCGGCGCGGCGGAGCGCCTCTGCAAGGAAACCGGCCTGATCGACATCCTGGTGAACAACGCCGGCGCGGTGCCGGGCGGCGCGCTGGACCAGGTGCAGGACGAACGCTGGCGCGCCGGCTGGGAATTGAAGGTGCACGGCTACATCAGCCTGGCGCGCCACTACTACCCGAAGATGCGCGAGGCCGGTGCGGGCGTCATCGCCAACATCATCGGCATGGCCGGGTCGGCGCCGCGCGCGGACTACATCTGCGGGGCGGCGGCCAATGCCTCGCTCATCGCCTTCACGCGCGCCCTGGGCGGAGAATCGCCGCGCAACGGCGTGCGCGTCTTCGGGGTGAACCCCTCGCGCACGCGCACCGACCGCGTGCTGACCCTGGCGCGGCAGCGCGCCCAGGCCCGCTGGGGCGACGAGTCGCGCTGGCAGGAAACCTTGTCGGACCTGCCCTTCGGGCGCCTCATGGAGCCCGAGGAAGTGGCGAACATGGTCGTGTTCGGGGCGTCGCCCCGCGCGGGCTACCTGAGCGGCACGGTGATCGACCTGGACGGCGGCGAGCAGTACGCCACCCACGGGCGCTGACGCCCGCCGCCGCCCGCAAGCCTTCAGGCCGCTGCTGCCCGCCAGCCCGCCAGCAACGCCGGGAGCTGCTGCATGTCGGTGAAGACGTGGGCCACGCCCGCGTTGCGCAGCGCCTGCGCGCCGCTGTGGCCATTGGCGTGCGGGCTGTAGCCGAACACCGTCGCGCCAGCGGCGACGCCCGCGGTCGCGCCGGTCACCGTGTCTTCGACGATGGCGCAGCGCTGCGGGTCCACGCCCAGCGCCTTCGCGGCGGCCAGGTACACATCCGGGAACGGCTTGCTGCGCGGCATTTCGTGGCCGCTGAAGACGCGTCCGTCGAAACAGTCGGCAATGCCCACCTTGGCCAGTTGCAGCTCCACCTTGCGGCGGTCCGCCCCCGAGGCCACGGCGATGCGGCCGTCCAGCGCCTCGTGCAGGGCGCGCACGGCGTCCGGCGCGCCGGGGATCTCAAGCAGGTCGCGGTCCAGCGCGTCGTTGCGGCGCTGGCGGAACTGGTCGAACCAGTCCTGGGTGATCTTGGCGCCGGTGCGCGCCTCGATCAGGGGCAGTTCGTCCTTGACGGCTTTACCGGTAAAAATATCCATCGTCTCCGCATGCGTGATGCCCCAGCCCAGTTCATTGAGCATCTCGGCCAGCACGCGGCTGGTGATGGGTTCGGAATCGACCAGGACGCCGTCGCAGTCAAAGAGCACGGCATCAAAAGGAAAATCAGTCATTGCAGGCAACACCGGGAATGTCCATGAAGCGGGTAAGCATACTTCACGCCCCCCAGGCCCATGCCGGCCGCGGCGCAGCAAGCGGCGGAGTGCGGCGGACCTTCGCCGCGGCTAAGCTTTCCGGACGCATTGCGCTCCCGCCCCCGCTTCCAGAATGACCATGACGCCTGCCTTCCAACCGCTGGACACTTACGACTGGCCCCGCATCGCGCAAGATCTCGACGCGCAGGGCTGGGCCATGCTGCCCTCGCTCTTCGCGGCGGATGCCGCGCGCGAGATGGCGCAGGCCATGGCCGCAACGGCCCGCCCGTCGCCCGCGCAGGCGGGCCACGGGGACCGCTATGCGCTGCCCGATCCGCTGCCTGCCGCGCTGTCGCGCCTGCGCGCCGACCTGTACCGCCGCCTGCTTCCGGTCGCCCGCGCCTGGGCGGCGGCGCTGGGCCAGGACGCTTCCTATCCCGACGATCTGTCGACGTACACACAGCAAAACCACCGCGCCGGGCAACGGCACAGCCTGTCCGCCATCCTGCGCCTGCGCGCGGACGACTACCAGCCGCTGCTGCAGCATGCCGACGGCGCTTGCGTCTTTCCGCTGCGGCTGATCGCCCTGCTTTCGGAGCCCGGCCAGGACTTCACGGGCGGCGAAGTCGTGATGACCGAGCAGCGCCCGCGCATGCAGTCGCGCCCGATGGTCCTGCCCCTGCAATGGGGCGACGCGGCGGTGATCGCGGTGTCGCACCGGCCTGTCCGGGGCGCGCAGGGCATCTATCGCGTCACGGCCCGCCAGGCGGTCAGCCGGGTGCTCGGCGGCGAACGCCTCGGACTGGAACTGGCGCTGCACGAGGCGCCGTAGACGCTCACCCCTCCAGCGACAGGAACGGGAGCAGGTGCTCCAGAAAAGCCTCGTGGCATTCCTCGGTGACGAAATGCCCACAATCGGGAATGATCGCGCCCTGCAGGTCGCGGGCGTTCTCGCGCATGGTGACGAGCGGCGCGTCCCGGGTCGCGTGTTCGGCGCCGATGGCCAGCGTGGGCATTTCCAGCTTGCGCGTGGCGCGCAGAGTGTTCTGCCGGATGGTCTCCGGAATGGCGCGGTAATAGGAGAATCCGCCGCGCAGTCCGCCGGGCGAGGAATAGGCGTCGATGTAGACGTCGGCCGCGACCCGGTCGCGGCGATGCGACCACTTGTCGAACATATAGGTCAGATACGCCCTTTCCCTGCCCGCGATCAGCGTCTCGGGCAAATCGTTCAACTGGTTGAACATGAAGTGCCACAGGAAGATGTTCTCTTCGGGCGGCGCGAAGATGGTGGGCGCGGGCGCCAGGCCGGGGATGACCGCCTCGGTCAGCGCCAGCCGGCTCACGGCAGCCGGGAAGTCGCTGGCCAGGGCATACGCCACCCACATGCCGATGTCGTGGCCCACCACCTGGTAGCGCGCATGGCCCAGCTGCGACATCAGCTGGTGCAGGGTTGCGGCGACTGCGCCCGTGTCGTAGCCGTCCGCCGGGCGGTCGGAGTCGCCCGTACCCGGCGGATCCACGGCAATCGCCAGGTAGCCCGCCTGCGCCAGCGCCGCCATGATGTGGCGCCAGGTGTACCAGGTCTGGGGCCAGCCCGGGATCAGCAGCACGGGCGTGCCGCGGCCCGCGATGGCGCAGTGGATGCGGTTTCCGTTCACGTTGACGTACTGATGCGTGCAGGCGTCGGCGGAAGAATTCTGATGTGTCATTGCCATGGTTCCTGAGGCGGCGTTCGCCGCTTACGCGATGCCCAGCAGGGCGTTGATCTGTTGCTTGTCGATGGCGGCGCCGGCGAAGTCGTCAAATACCTTCGACGTGACCGGAATGATGTGGCGGTTGATGAAGTCCACGCCCTCCCGCGCGCCTGTCTCCTGGTCCTTCAGGCAGCACTCCCATTCCAGCGTGGCCCAGCCCTGATAGTCGTGGTGCGCCAGCTTCGAGAAGATGGCCTTGAAATCCACCTGCCCGTCGCCCAGCGAGCGGAAGCGCCCGGCCCGGTTTATCCACGATTGATAGCCGCCGTAGATGCCCTGCCGGCCCGTCGGGTTGAACTCCGCGTCCTTCACATGGAACATGCGGATGTGGTCCTTGTAGATGTCCAGGTATTGCAGGTAGTCGAGCTGCTGCAAGACGAAATGGCTGGGGTCGAAAAGAATGGCGCAGCGCGCGTGGCCGCCGACGCGCTCGTGGAACATTTCGAACGAGATCCCGTCGTGCAGGTCCTCGCTGGGGTGGATCTCGAAGCAGAGGTTCACGCCCTGGGCGTCGCATTCGTCCAGCACCGGCCGCCAGCGCTTGGCAAGTTCGTCGAACGCCGCCTCGATCAGGCCTTCCGGCCGTTGCGGGAACGGAAACAGGTAAGGCCACGCGAGCGACCCCGAGAACGTGCCCATGTCGGTCAGGCCCAGCCTTCTGGACGCGCGCGCCGTGTCCAGCAGCCCCTGCCTGGCCCACGCCGTCCTTGCCTGCGGATTGCCCCGCGCCTCGATGGGCGCGAAGTTGTCGACCATGGCGTCGTACGCCGGATGCACGGCCAGGAGCTGGCCAAAGATATGGCTGGTCAATTCGCTGATCACCAATCCGTGGCGGGCCAGGACGCCCACGATTTCATCGCAATAGTCCTGGCTGACCGCCGCCGTCGCGGCGTCGAAGAAGCGCTTGTCCCAGGCGGGAATCTGCAAGGCCTTGAAACCCACGTCCGCCGCCCATTGCGCGATGGCGGGCAAGCTGTTGAACGGGGCGGCGGCATCGCTGAATTGCGCCAGGTGCAGGCTGGGGCCTTTGATCGTTTGCATGATTTTTCATCTCAATTGTTTGTCGAACGACAAAGAATAGGCGATATGCGGCGGCGCTGCAAGCGGCCGTGGCGACGTTCGGCCTTGATCCGCGGCTTTGCGATGCCGCCGGAGGCCATCGCGCTACACTGCTCGCCAGTTCATTGCACCGAGATCGACATGGCAGGCAGACCCAGAGAATTCGACCGCGACCTGGCGCTACAGCAGGCGATGCTGGCGTTCTGGAAGCAAGGCTACGAAGGCACGTCGATGGCGGACCTGGTGGCGGCGACGGGCCTGGCGTCGGCGCGTCTGTACGCGGCCTTCGGCTCCAAGCAGGACCTGTTCCGCGAAGCGGTGGCGCGATATGAAGCGGGCGACGGCGCGTTCGCCGAGAAAGCGCTGGAAGGCGGGGAAGGCGTGCGCGACGCCATCGAGAAACTGCTGAGCGACGCCGTGGCCACCTACACGAAGCGCGGCCGTCCTCAAGGCTGCATGGTGGTCTCGGCCGCCACCAATTACGCCGCCGAGAACGAGGCCGTCATGGCGTGGCTCACCACGCATCGCAAGGCCCGCACGCAATCCATCATCGACCGATTGGAAGCCGCAATGCAGGCGGGGGAACTCAAGCCCGGCGCCGACGTGCAGGCATTGGGCGACTACTACGCGGTGGTGCTGCACGGGCTGTCCGTGCAAGCCCGCGACGGCGTGGGCAAGGGCCGGCTGCTGGCCCTGATCGCCCCTGCCCTGAGCGCGCTGGACGCCGTCACGCGCTAGCCGGCATCCCCTGCGCCGCGATCAGTTTTCCGCCGTGATGTGGCCATCGGCCACCACCTTGGCAAACACCGCGGTCTGCGCCTTGATGAAGGCGCGGAACTCGTCCCGGCTCATGGGCTGCACTTCGCCGCCCAGCTCGCGGATGCTGGCCACGAACTTCTCGTCCTTCAGGCTGCGGCCGATGGCGTCGGCCAGCTTTTGCTGTGTCTCGGCGGGCGTGGCCGCGGGCACGAACACGCCGAACCAGTTCTCCAGCGCATAGTCCTTGAGCGGCGCGTATTCCGCCACGGCGGGGATGTCGGGCGCGAACGATGCGCGCCTGGCGGAAGTGACCGCCAGGGGCTTGACCTTGCCGCTCTTGATGAAGGGCAAGGCGCCCGCCAGGCTGACGAAGGTCAGGTCCACGCTGCCCGCCGCCACGTCCACCAGCTGCGCGGACGCGCCCTTGTACGGCACGTGCACCATCTTGATCCCCGCCAGCGACTGCAGCAGCTCGCCGTTCAGGTGCTGCGGATTGCCCACGCCGCTGGTCGCGTACGTCAGCTTGTCCGGGTGCGCGCGGCCATAGGCCACCAGCTCCTCCACATTGGCCGCCGGCAGCTTGGGGTTGGCGACCAGCACATTGGGCACGCGGGCGATCAGCGCAATCGGCGCCAGGTCCTTTTCCGGCTGGTACTGCATCTTGCCCTTGAAGACCAGGGGATTGATGGCGGTTTCTCCGGCGGACCCCAGCAGCAGGGTCGTGCCGTCCGGCGCGGAACGCACCACCGTCTGCGCGCCCAGCATGCCGCTGGCGCCCGGCCGGTTCTCCACCACCACGCCTTGCGGCAATTCGCTGCGCAGCCGTTCGGCCAGCAGCCGGCCCATGCCGTCCACGCCGCCGCCGGCGGCAAAGGGCACGATCAGGGTGATGGGACGGCCCGCGGCCGGGTCGGCGGCGTGCAGCGGGGTCGAGGCGGCGAGCGCCAGGGCCGCGGTGGCGGCCAGGGTGCGAATTCGGGGCATGGTCTGTCTCCTGTCTGGCCTGCTTCGATTGCGGCCGGGTTTTTACTTAATTGCATTTTATAGATGCAATATGCAAAACTGGCAGCTATGGAAAACACCAATGCCCCGCTGCGCCGCGCCAGCTTCACCCTGGACGGCGCGCTGTACACCCATCTGGATCTGCCCGGCATGTACGGCGCGGACTACTTCCGCCTGCCGGTCGTGCTGCGGCTGCTGCTGGAAAACGCGCTGCGCAACATGCAGGACGCCGAGCGCGACGCCGCTGTCGGCTCGCTGTTCAGCTGGCTTGAACAAGGCACCAGCGAATCCGAGATCGCCTTCCAGCCGGGGCGCGTGCTGATGCACGACACCACCAGCACCCCCGCCCTGGTCGACATCGCCGCGATGCGCGATGCGCTGGCCGAGGCCGGCGTCGACCCTGGCGTCCTCAATCCGGTGCTGCCGGTGGACGTGTCGGTGGACCATTCGCTGGCCGTCGAGGCCTATGCGCGCGACGATGCGGCGGCGCTGAACCTGGACCTGGAACTGCGCCGCAACGCGGAGCGTTACCGCTTCCTGCGCTGGGCGTCCAAGGCGCTGTCGAACGTGCGCATCCACCCGCCGGGCACCGGCATCATGCACACGATCAACCTGGAGCAGCTGGCCACGGTGGTCTGCCGGCAACCGGGCGCGGACGGCATTGCGCTGCATCCCGACATGATGATCGGCACGGACAGCCATACGCCGATGATCAACGGCATCGGCGTGCTGGGCTGGGGCGTGGGCGGACTGGAGGCGCAGACCGTCATGTTCGGCATGCCGACGATGCTGCGCATCCCCGACGTCGTCGGCGTACGGCTGACTGGCGCGCTGCAGGCCGGCGCGACGGCGACCGACCTGGCCTTGACCGTGACCCAGCGCCTGCGCGCCATCCAGGTGTCCGGCGAGTTCGTGGAGTTCTTCGGGCCCGGCGCGGCCACGCTGTCGGCGGGCAGCCGCTGCGTGGTGGCCAACATGGCCCCCGAGTACGGCGCCACCACGGGCTACTTTCCCATCGACGGCGAGACGCTGGCCTATCTGCGGCAGACCGGCAGGCCCGAATCGCACATCGCAATGGTCGGGGCTTATGCCGAACGCGCCGGCATCGCGCTGGATCCCGCCGCCTCGCCGCGCTACACCCGTGTGGTCGAGATCGCGCTGGACCGTGTGCGGATGCACGTGGCCGGCCCGAAGCGCCCACAGGACCTGCACCCCTACGGCCAGACGAAAGCCATCCTCGCGGACCTGGACTTCACGCCCCGCGCGACGGGCGGCGCCCTGCCCCGGCACGCCATCGCCATTGCCGCCATCACCAGCTGCACCAACACCTCGGACCCGCGCCTGCTGATGGCGGCGGGGCTGCTGGCCCGCAAGGCGCGCCAGGCTGGCTTGAAGGCGCCGCCATGGGTCAAGACCTCCCTGGGCCCCGGCTCGCCCGCCGCCGCCGGCTACCTGGCGCGCGCCGGCCTGATGGACGACCTGGCCGCCGTGGGCTTCGACATCGTGGGATACGGCTGCACCACCTGCATCGGCAACTCCGGGCCGCTGCCCGCCGCAGTGCGCGAGGCCATGGCCGCCGGCACGGTACATCCCGTGGCCGTGCTGTCCGGCAACCGCAATTTCACGGGCCGCATCCATCCGGACCTGGACCTGGGCTTCCTCATGTCGCCGCCTCTGGTCATCGCCTTCGCGCTGGCCGGCGACGCGGAAAAGGACCTCAGCCAGGAACCGGTGCAATACGCGCCCGACGGCCGCGCCGTCCATCTGCGCGACTTGTGGCCCGCCGAGGCCGACATCGACGCGGCGCTGGCTGCCGGGCTGCGTCCCGCGGACTATCGCGCCGCCTTCAGGATCGCCAGCGCCAATCCCGCCTGGCAGGCGCTGCAGTCGCCGGATTCGGCGCGCTTTCCCTGGGACCCGGCGTCCACCGCGCTGCGCCGCCCGCCGTTCGCCTCCACCGAGGCCGGCAGCCAGTTGGGCCGCTACGCCGCGCATCCGCTGCTGGTGCTGGGCGACGACGTGACGACCGACCACCTGTCGCCGGCCAGCGCCATCCCGCCCGACAGCCTGATCGCCGACTTCCTCGTCGAGCGCGGCGACGACCGCAGCGACCTGAACGTCTTCGCCTCGCGCCGCGGCAACTGGCAAGTCATGATGCGCGCCGCGTTCTACAGCAAAAGCCTTGCGAACCTGCTCTGTCCGGACGCG
The DNA here is from genome assembly GCF_042721735.1 of Achromobacter sp. NPDC058515. Taxonomy (NCBI): domain Bacteria; kingdom Pseudomonadati; phylum Pseudomonadota; class Betaproteobacteria; order Burkholderiales; family Alcaligenaceae; genus Achromobacter; species Achromobacter sp. NPDC058515. The sequence continues at coordinate 537,394 of NZ_JBHXNI010000003.1, read as the reverse complement.
CCCGTGGGCCATACGCTGCATGCGCCAAGCGGCAGGATGGAACCGATCTGGGAAGCCGCCGGCCACTACGCCCAGGCCGGGCAGCCCGTGGTGCTGGTGGCCGGCGCCCGCTTTGGCACGGGCTCGTCGCGCGACTGGGCGGCCAAGGGCCAGCGCCTGTTGGGCATACGCGCGGTGCTGGCCGTCAGCTTTGAACGCATCCACCGGTCGAACCTGATCGGCATGGGCATCCTGCCCCTGCGCCTGCCCGAAGGCGTGACGCCCGAGACCTTGCGGATACAGTCCGGCGACCGGATCGAGATCGACGCCGACGCCGCCGCGCTGGCGCCGCGCCTGGCCGTGCCGGTGCGCATCCTGCGCGCCAACGGCGCCATCGAGCCGCTCGCGGCCACCGCCGCCGTCGAGACCCGGCTGGAAGTCAGCCTGTTGCGCAAGGGCGGCGTCATTCCCGCTATCCTATCGGACACCATCGAATCCGCTGTCCACAAGCCATGAGCGCGCAAACCAATACCGTCACGAAGATCCTGGCGCTGATCAGGGAAGACCGCCTGCCCGAAGGCGCGCACCTCACGGCGCAAAAGCTCGCCGACCGGCTGCGGCTGTCGCGCTCGCCGGTCAACGACGCGCTGGGCATCCTGGAGCAGCACGGCGTCGTGGCGCGCAAGCCCAACCGCGGCTATTTCCTGCAACAGGACTACGCCGCCGTGGCCGACACGGATGCCGGCATCGCGCCGCCGTCCGCGGACGACATCGTGACGCAAAGCTACTTCAAGCTGGCTGACGAGCTCCTGCGCGGCGAACTGCCCATGCAATGCAGCGAAGCCCTGCTGCGCGCGCGCTACGCGCTGACCAACGCGCAGACGCAGGCCCTGCTCGCTCGCATTTCCCAGGAAGGCTGGGCGCAGCGCCGGCCCGGCTACGGCTGGGAATTCTCTTCCATGATGACCACGCCGGACAGCCTGCTGCAGTCCTACCGGCTGCGCCTGGCGCTGGAGCCGGCGGCGCTGCTGGAGCCGGGCTTTCGTATAGGCAAGGACGTGCTGGCGCGCTGCCGCGCCGCCGAAAAGCACCTGCTGGACGGCGGCATCGCCACCGACACGGCCGACCAGCTCCACGAGCGCGGCGTGCGCTTTCACGAGTCTTTGGTGGAGGCCTCCGGCAACCCGTTCTTCATCGACACGATCAAGCGCGTCAACCGCGTGCGCCGCCTGCTGTCCTACCGCTCCATGCAGGACCGCAGCCGCTACAAGCAGCATTGCGACCAGCACCTGGCCATCCTGGACCTGCTGGAACGCGAACGCAACGAAGACGCCGCCGCGGCGCTCGCCAGCCATTTGCGCAGCACCCTGGACAACCTGGCCCGCATCAGCGGCATCCTGACTTCCTAGGCGGCGCGCAGCCCGCGGCCGCCCATATCGATCTGAAGAGGCTCGCGCCATGCACGTCTATATCGGCTCGCGCACCACGCGCGAACGCAATGCCCGCGGCGAAGGCATCAGCGTGTTCGACTACTCGCCGGACACCGGATCGCTGACCTTGACGCAAGTCGTGGGCGGCCTGGTCAATCCGTCCTATCTGCTGCCGCACCCCTCCCTGCCCGTGCTCTACACCGTGCACGGCGACAGCCAGGAGGTCAGCGCGCTGCGCCGCGACATGCGCAGCGGGTCGCTGAAGCCGTGGCGCATGCAGGCCTGCGACGGACGCAATCCCGTGCATCTGGCGCTGGGCCCGTCGGCCCGCTACCTGATGGTGTCCAATCACCTGACCGGCACGCTGGCCGTGCTGCCCGTGGCGGCGGACGGCGCGCTCGCCCCCGTGTCGCAGACCGTGCCGCTGACCGGCGAACCCGGCCCGCACCGCAAGGAGCAGCCTTTCGCCAAGCCGCACTACAACCTGGTCGATCCGTCCGGCCGCTATGTGGTGGTGCCGGACAAGGGCCTGGACCGCGTCTTCCTCTTCACGCTGGACGCCAGCGGCATCAGCGCCGAGCCGGCCAGCGTGGCCGCCACGCGCGAGGGAGCGGGCCCGCGCCACGCGGCCTTTCACCCGGCCGGGCGCTGGCTGTACGTGGTCAACGAACTGGACAACACCGTCGCCGCCTACGGGCTGGAGGCAGGCGCGCTGCGCCCGTTCCAGGTGCTGCCCACCCTGCCCGACACCTACACCGGCAACAGCCGCGCCGCGGGCATCGCGATGGATGCGCACGGCCTGCATCTGTACGTGTCGAACCGGGGCGACGACAGCATTGCCGTGTTCCGCGTCGATCCCGTCAGCGGCAGGCTGGCGGCGGTGCAGCACGCCCACACCCAGGGCATGACGCCGCGCTTTTTCATCTTGTCGCCCGACGGCCGCTTCCTGTTCGCGCTGAACGAGGACAGCGACACGCTGGTGCGCTTTCGCGTCAGCCCGCGGGACGGCACGCTGATCCAGGACGGCTACGAGCTGCGGGTCGGCAGCCCGGTGTGCATGGCGTTTGCGCGGCGCCGGACGTGATCCGCGCGCGGCGCCACGCCCTCAGAAGTCCATCGACGCCGACAGCATCAGCGTGCGCGGCACGCCCTGCGAGATCGTGCCGTAGGACGCCACGCCCGACCAGTACGCGCGGTTGAACAGGTTGACCACATTGGCGCGCAGCGTCACGTCCTTGCCCTGGACCTTGACGGCGTAGCGCGCGCCCAGGTCGAAGGTGGTCCATGACGGCACGGACTGGGTGTTGGCCTGGTTGATGTATTCGCGCCCGGTGTGGATCATGCTGCCGGTCAGCGTCAGCCCCGCCACCCAGGGCGTATCCCATTCGGCGCCCAGGTTGACCGACACCTTGGGCACGCCCACGGGCTGGTTGCCCAGCGTGGCCGCGCTGTTGGTGCGCGTCAGCTCCGCGTCCAGGAACGTCACGCCGCCCAGCAGGCGCAGGCCCCGCCAGGGCTCGCCGGACAGGTTCAGCTCCAGCCCGCGGTTGCGCTGCTCGCTGTCCGCGCCGTATACGCCGTTGGTGAGCTGGCCGCTAGGCTTGGTGATCTCGAACGCGCTCACGGTCAACATGGCGCTGTCCAGCTCCACCTTCACGCCCACTTCCTTTTGCCTCGCCTTGTAGGGCTTGAACACCTGCCCCGAGTTGGACGCGGTGGCGGGCGCGACGTCGCCCTTGCTCAGCCCTTCGATGTAGTTGGCGTAGAGCGACACGTTGCTCCACGGCTTGACGACCAGCCCCGCCAGCGGAGTGGTCGCGCTTTCGTCGTAGCTGACGGTGCGCGCGCCGGTTGCCGCATTGAAGTTGCGCGATTCGATGCGCTGCTGGCGCACGCCCAGCGTCAGCTGCGCGCGCTCATCCAGGATGCTGAGCGTATCGGCCAGCGCCAGTCCGGACAGATCCGACGACGAAACCTTGGGCACGTTGGCCGGGGCGGGTATGTGCTGCTCCGGGCGCGTGATCGGACGATAGATGTTGGACGTCAGCGGCGTGCCCGACACGCTGGCCTGCAGGTTGCGGTCGCTGTACAGGCTGCCCATGAGGCTGATGGCGTGGCGCACCGGCCCCGTGTCCAGCTTGGCGCGCAAGCCGGCGTTGTAGGTGCTGCGGTTGACCTCGAACCTGAAATTGTTCGGCGTCACCAGCGTGTCGCCGGCCGAGTTCACGATGGTGGGCGTCTGGTCCGACAGGCGCGAGACCGTGGTGTCCGATCCGCCGGCATCGGCAAACACCGTCAGGCGGTCGCTGATGTCGTACTCCACCCGCAGCAGGGCCGACTGCCCGTCGGACTTCCACCAGCCCCAGGGCTGCGTGGCGTTGCGCCGGCCGTCCGCGGCGCGGGGCACGTCTATGCCCGCCGCCACCAGGAACGGCCGGGTCGGCGCGTCGATCTTCTCGTGCTGGGTCAGCAGGTCGAGCGAGGCGCGCAGCCGTTCGCCCTGGTAGTCCAGCGACAGGGCGCCGATGTCGGTGCGCGAATACAAGTTGTCCAGCGGCGTGTCGCCCTGGCGGTGCATGCCGTTGATCCGCACGCCCCATTCGCCCTCGTTGCCGAAGCGGCGGCTCAGGTCCACCCGGCCGCCGAACTGCGAGTCGCCGACGTAATCCGCGGACAGGCGGGTCAGGTCCTGCGGCAGCGAGCGCTTGGGCACCATGTTGATCACCCCGCCCACGCCGCTGTTGGGCGACATGCCGTACAGCAGCGCCGCGGGCCCCTTCAGCACCTCGACCCGCTCGATGTAGTCGGTGAAGACGTGATAGTTGGGCGCCACGCCATAGACGCCGTCGAACGCGATCTCTCCCAGGTTGCCTTCGCCGATGGGAAAGCCGCGGATGTAGAACGAATCCGTCACGCCGCCGATCTGGCCGGTGAAGCGCACCGAGGGCTCGACGTTCAGCGCGTCGGCCAGGGTCACGGCCTGGCGGTTTTCCAGCAGGGCGGAGGTGTAGCTGGTGACGTTGAACGGCGTGTCCATCACGTCGCGATTGCCCAGCAGGCCCAGGCGCGCGCCCCGGGCCACCTGGCCGCCGGCGAACTCGGCCGGCAGCGCCGACGGGTGCACGCCCGTCCCGTCGACCGTCACCACGGGCAGCACCGTGGCTGCGTCGCCGGGACCGGACGGCAGCTTGCGCAGGGAGTACGCGCCGCCGCCCTGCTCCGACAGGACGTGGCCCGAACCGGCCAGCAGATGGGCAAAGCCTTCCCGCACGGTGTAGTCCCCGTTCAGTCCGTCGCTGCGCCTGCCTGACACCATCGCCGGGTCGAACGACAGCGGCACGCCGGCCTGCGCGGCAAACTGGGCCAGCACATCGCCCAACGGACCGCCCGCGATGGCGTAGGACTTGCGCGCCGCGTCGGCGTCGGCGGCCATGGCCAGCATCGGCGCCCCCGCCATGGCCGGCAGCGCCAGGGCCAGGCCGGCGGCGCGGATCAGCGCCGCGATGGGCAGCAGGGCGGCTTTTCCACGGGCAGGCCGTGGCGAACGGGAAATTCGGGAAAGCATGAAACGATCCTTCGTTGGGGTCTGGGTGACGCTCGCATGTCGCGACGATTCACCCGGTACACCGGACGAAGCGGAAAAAAGTGTCAGCCGGTCGGCAATTAGTTTGTAACGGCGGCGCGGGGCGCCACGGTGGTCCAGAACGGCGTCACCCGGCTGGCCTTCACCGGCAGGGTCTTTTCCAAGAGGCGCAGGCTGGCGTCGATGTCGTTCAACGGAAACGCGCCCGACACCCGCAGCCCGGCCACGGCCGGGTCGCACCGCAGCACGCCCCGCCGATACCGGCCCAGTTCGTCCACCAGGTCGGCCAGCCGCCAGTTCCGGGCGGCAAGCATGCCCTGCTCCCACGACGCCGCCGACGCGTCGGCCGCCGCCTGGGGCTCGACCTCGCGCGCGTTGAAGACGGTCTGCTGTCCGGCCGGCAGCACCACGGCCGACGCGCCCGCCGACAGGGGCTGGATCTCGACCGCGCCCTCGAACACCGCCACGCGCACGCTGCCGCCTTCGTCGCGCACCATGAAGCGGGTGCCCAGCGCGCGTATCGAGCCCTGCCCGGTCTGGACGATGAAGGGGCGATGCCCGGGCGCGGGATCGGCGCCGGTCGTCAGCAGGATCTCGCCTGCCCGCAGCCACAGCACGCGTTGCCCCGGGGTGTAGTCGATATCGACGGCGGTGGCCGTGTTCAGCACCAGCTGCGTGCCGTCGGCCAGCTGCATGCGGCGCTGCTCGCCGGTGGCTGTGCGCGCATCCGCGCTCCACTCCCGCCATGGCAGCTGGCGCCCGCCCAGCCAGGCCGCCGGCCCCAGGACCAGCAGGCCGGCCAGCGCGCGCATGGCCTGCCGGCGCGCCGGGCGATCCAGCCGGCGCAGGGCGTCGCGCCCGATCCGCGGCGGCACTTGTCCAAATCCGCGCAGCATTTCCTCCGCCCGCTGCCAGGCGGCGGCGTGCGCGGCGCTGCGTCCGCGCCAGCGGTCGAAAGCCTCACGGTCCGACGCCGACAGGGTCTCGGACTGGAAGCGCACCAGCCAGCCGGCCGCTTCCTTCAGGATGGAGGGATCGATGGCCACGCTCACGGCGCGTCGACCTGGTAGGCGATCAGGCAGGCCGTCAGCGCCGCCTGCATATGGCGCTTGACGGTGGACAGCGACACGCGCTGGCGTTGCGCGATCGCGTCGTAGCCCATGCCGTCGAACTGGGACAGCAGGAAGATCTCCCGCGTCTTGGCGGGCAAGGCCCGCAAGGCGGCGTCGATTGCGTGCAGGGTTTCCAGGATCAGCGTCCGCGCTTCGGGCGATGGCGCCTCCGGCGCCGGCAGCCGCGCGACGGCGGCCAGGTAGGCGTCTTCCAGCGCGCGGCGGCGCCAATGGTCCACCACCAGGCCCTTGGCGATGTGGGTCAGCAGCGCGCGCGGTTCGGCGCCCGCCCCTTCCTTGCGCCGTCCGGCCATCAGCCGCACGAAGGTGTCGTGGGCCAGGTCCGCGGCATCGAAGGAGTTGCCCAGCTTCTTGCGCAGCCATACCGCCAGCCAGCCGTGATGGTCACGATAAAGCTTCGTGACAGTGTCGATCGGCAGGGAGTCGGGCGGAGGCAAGGCGCACCTCAAGAGAATTTGTAAATAGGAATGGTTTTTATTTTATATGATCTCCGGGCCGGCCGGTTCGGCGGCCTTGACGGCCTGGCCGCTGCTTAACACCGCAATGGCCGTGGGATAGAATCAATCACCCTCCGGCTACCCTCGCGCCCCCATGCAGAAAGATCCGTCCATGCCTCTGTTTCTTGCTGGCGGCGGACAAATGGCTGCGCGGGTCCACCGCCACGATTGGGCCGCCACGCCGCTGGGACCCATCGCCGAATGGCCCGGCGCCTTGCGTGTCGCGACCGGCATGGTGCTGGCGTCCAAGTTCCCCAGCTGCCTGGTCTGGGGGCCAAGCCTGACCGCGATCTACAACGACGCCTTCGTCCCCATCCTGGGCGCAAAGCCCGACGCCCTGGGACGCTCGTTCAGCGACATCTGGAGCGAAGCCTGGCCGATGATCGGCCCGCTGGCCGAACGCGCCTACGCCGGCGAGGCCACCTTCATCGAAGACTACTCGCTGGAAATCCACCGCTACGGCCAGGCGGAAATGGCAAGCTTCACCTTCTGCTACAGCCCGGTGCGCGACGAGCACGGCGCCGTGGCCGGCATGATAGACACGGTCATAGAAACCACCTCGCGCGTCAGCGCGGAACGGGCGCAGGCGGAGGCCCTGCGCCTGGCCGAGGACACGCTGCGGCAAAGCCAGAAAATGGAGGCCGTGGGGCAGTTGGCGGGCGGATTGGCGCACGACTTCAACAACCTGCTCATGGGCATTTCCGGCAGCCTGGAATTGCTGAGCCTGCGCCTGGCGCAGCAGCGGCACGACGACCTGGCCCGCCACATCGAGGTGGCGCGCAGCGGCGCCAGCAAGGCCGCCTCCCTGACGCAACGCCTGCTCGCCTTGTCCCGCCGCCAGCCGCTGGCCCCTGCGGCCCTCGACATCAACCAGCTCGTCGGCGGCATGGAGGATCTGATCCGCCGCAGCGCCGGTCCCGGGATCACGCTGGACATCGCTTGCTCGCCCCCGCTGTGGCCCGCCTGGGTGGATCCGCACCAGCTGGAAAATGCCCTGCTCAACCTGTGCCTGAATGCGCGCGACGCCATGTCCGGCCAGGGCGCGCTGCGGATCGAAACGCGCAACGTCAGCCTGCCCGCCGGCCCGGCGCGCGAACGCGGGCTCGACGCCGGCGACTACCTGCTCCTGCGCGTATCGGACACGGGCTGCGGCATGACGCCGGAAACCGTCCAGCGCATTTTCGAGCCCTTCTACACCACCAAGTCGGCGGGCCAGGGAACCGGGCTGGGGCTGTCCATGCTGTACAGCTTCGTGCGGCAATCGCGCGGGCAGGTGCAGGTGCGCTCGCAGCCGGGCCAGGGCACGGCCATGAGCCTGTATTTTCCGCGCCATGCCGGCGCCGTGGGCCAGACCGAACCGGCGGACAGGGCCGAGCCGCCGCGCGCCTCGCAAGGCCAGACCGTGCTGGTGGCGGAGGACGAGCCCGCGGTGCGCGCGGTGACGGCCGAGGTGCTGCAGGAACTGGGGTATGCCGTGGTCGAAGCCACCGACGGCGCCAGCGCGCTGCGGCGCCTTTCCTCCGACATGAGGCTGGACCTGCTGGTCTGCGACCTGGGCCTGCCCGGTGGGATGAGCGGGCGCCAGGTGGCCGAGGCGGCGCGGGTGCTGCGGCCCGGCCTGAAGGTGCTGTTCATGACGGGCCATGGCCAGAACGCGTACGGCGAGGGCGGGCTGGAACCGGGCACGCCGGTCCTGCCCAAACCCTTTGCGCTTGAAGACCTGGCGCAGCGCGTGGATGCGCTGATGCGCGCCTAACCTGGGCGCGCCACCCTACAGCTTGGGCGCGTAGCGCACGGTCAGCATTACGTTGCGCGGCTCGCCGTAGTAGTTGTTGCTGGACAGCGTGTTGTAGGAAGGCACGTAGTACTTCTTGTCGAACACATTGTTGAAGTTCAGCCCGAAACTCAGCTCCGGCGTGGCCTGATAGCCCAGGCGCGCATTCCAGACCGTGAACCCCGCCAGCTTGAACTCGCGGTCCGAACTGATCGTGTGCGTCTGCGCATTGACGCCGGCGCCCACGCTCAGGCGGTTCAGCGTGCCCGGCAGCTTGTAGTTGGCCCACAGGCGCAGCATGTGCTTGGGCGTCCACGTGCTGAAGACCTTGCCCTGGTTGTCGGGGTCCTCAAGGAACTTGGTGGTGTTGTAGGTGTAGCCGGCATACAGCTCCAGGCCCCTGGCCACTTCGCCGGAGATCTCGGCCTCCACGCCCTGGCTGCGCACCTTGCCCGCCGCGCGCGAGCAGTACCAGCCGTTGCAGGCGAACCCGGCGTCGTAATCGTTGACGGCGCGGTTCTTGTGGTCGTAGCGGAACACCGCGAGCGACGTGTTGACGCGGCCGTCCGCCAGTTCGCCCTTGATGCCGACTTCGTAGTTGTTGCCTTCGATCGGCTTGAGCAGGCTGCCCGACACGGTGCGCTCGGTCTGCGGTTCGAATACCGTGGTGTAGCTGGTGTAGACCGACCAGCTGTCGGTCAGCGAATACACGATGCCGGCGTACGGGATGAATTTGTTCGACGTGTTCGCCGTGGTGGTGCTGCCCCCGCCGCTGTAGCTGTAGTCGAACCAGCCCACCCGGCCGCCGCCGATCAGCGCCAGGGACTCGGTGGGCTTGACGCGCCATGTGCCATAGATGCCCTTCTGGCGGATATCGTAGGCGCTGCGCGAGTCGTAGTTGCCCGCCTCGGCGATGGAGTCGATGTCCTGCCAGGGACGATTGTGGTCGATATCGAAGATATTGCCGCCGTCCTCCCAGGCGCGCGCGAACCGGTCGTTCGTGGTCAGTTTGGAATAGTTCGCGCCCACCACCACTTCCTGCTGCATCCCCCAGCCGGTGAACTCGCCGCTGACCGACATGTCCAGCCCGCGCTGCTTGCTGTCGAAGTCCACGCCGAAGTTGCCGTAGGACAGGCCGCTGCCGTCGCGCGCCACCGGGCCCGTAACGCGCTGGTGCACCGTCGTGTTCTCCTCGTTCATGGCGACGCCGGCCAGCCTGAACCGCCAGGATTCGTTGAAGCGGTGGGTGACGTCCGCGTTCAGGATGGTCTGGTCGTTCTTCGCGCGGTTCCAGGTCGAGCCCGTGAAGGTCGAACGCGGCAGGTCGATATCGCCGCCGTCCTCAAACCGCGGGTAGCCCACGATCATCGGCCGCGAACGGCTGTAGCGGTTGCTCACGCCCAGGCCCACCGTGGTGTTCTCGGTGACGTCGTAGTCCAGCGCCGCGTACAGGTTGCGCGTCTTGTCCCACACGTAGTCGACGAAGGAATGGCTCCGGTCCTCATCCAGCACCATGCGCCCGCGCAGCGTGCCCGATTCGTTCAGGGGCCCGCCCGCGTCCAGCTGCAGTCCGTAGTGGTCCCAGGAGCCGGCCTTGCCCGTCACCACCACCGACGGTTCCGCTCCGCCCCGCTTGCGCACCAGGTTGATCGCACCGCCCGGACTGCCCGCGCCCTGCAGCAGGCCGGCCGCGCCGCGCAGGATTTCCACGCGGTCGTAGAACACCAGCGAATCCTGTTCCCAGTTGCCCAGGCTGTAGCTGTTGCGCAGCAGGGACACGCCGTCGTATTGCAGCAGGTCCACCGGGAAGCCGCGGGAGTTGATCGCCACCCCCGGCCCCACGCCCTGCACCCCCACCATGCCGACCGTGTTGTTGACGGCGTCCGGCAGGCTGGTCATGTCCTGGTCGTCCATGCGCTGGCGCGTCAGCACGGTGATGGATTGCGGGATGTCCTTGAGGGCCTGCGTCGTCTTGCCGATGGTGACGGCGGGCGAGGTATACGAGCCCGTGCCCTCCGTCGTCGGGTTGTAGCTGCCCGTCACAGTGACCGGCGCCAGCGTCGTGGCCTGGCCGGACGCCGCCTGCCGCAGCCGGTAGCCGCCCTCCGCGCGCGCCACGGCCTGCAGGCCGGTGCCGGCAAGCAGGCGCTCCAGCGCCGCGTCGACGGCGTAGGTGCCCGTCACCCCCTCGGTCCTGGCGCCGGCCGTCAAGGCCGGATCGGAGGCCACCATGACGCCCGCCTGCACGCCGAACGCGCCCAGCGCCGCACTGAGCGGGCCGGCCGGAATGCTGAAGGCAATGGCGCGCGGCGCGGGCGCCTGGGCATGCACCGCGGCCGGCCACAAGGCGGCGGCCATGACGCCCGGCAGCGCATAGCGCAGCGCGGCGCTCAGCGCCGTGCGCGGCAGGGGTAGGCGGGCAAGCGCCGCGATGCGCGCGGCGCGGACAGGACGAGAAGACATGAATGGGTTCCCTGGGCTCATGAAGGATCGGCGCAGCCTCGGAACCGGGCTGCTTTCCCTACATGAAGCGCGAGATCGGGATATCCGCCGTTGCGGTTACAAAATACCGGCAGGGCCGGACGAGGTTCAGGCCAGCCCCACCGTCACCCAGTAGCGGGTGTAGCGGCGCACGCGCACCGGCAGGACCTCCTGCAGCATGGCCAGCACCTTGTCGCTGTCGGCCAGGGGGAAAGCGCCCACCACGCGCAAGCCGGATGCCCCGCCGGAACAATTCAGGACGCCGGGGCGGTAGCGCCCCAGTTCCGCCAGGAAGTCCGACAAGGGCATTTCGTCGGCGATCAGCATGCCGTCCAGCCACGCGGAGGCGCCCGGTTCCAGGGGCCCCGCCGCAAAGCCGCCCGCGGCCGAGAACTCGGCCTGTTCCCCGGCCGGCACGCGCCGCGCCGCATCGCCCGGCGCCAGGCCGCGCACGTCCACCGCGCCTTCCAGCACCGCCACCCGCATCCGGCCCGCCCCCAGGTCGCGCACCACGAAGCGCGTGCCCACCGGCGTCAGCAACCCGCTGCGGGTGCGCACGGTGAATGGCCGCCCCGCCGGATCGCGGGCGGTCGCGACCAGGATTTCTCCTTCCAGCAGCACCAGTTCGCGGCGGCTGGCGGTATAGCGCAGATCCACGGCAGTGCCGGTGTTCAGCTCGACCCGGGTGCCGTCCGGCAGGGTCAGCGCCCGGCGCTCGCCCGTGCCGGTGCGCAGATCGGCGGACAGGTTGCGGATCGTGTCGCGCTCGCCCACCGCCCAGGCGCCCAGGCCCAGGCCGACGGCGGACGCCAACAGGCGGATCGCGGCGCGGCGCGACTGGATCAGCGGCGCCTGCAGCAAGGTGCGCGAGGCCACGGCCGGCCCCGCCTGCGCCACGCCCATGGCCAAGTCGCGCGTCAGCGCGCCGATCCGCTGCCAGGCCAGTTCGTGCGCGGGCTGCGCCCGGCGCCACTGGTCGAAACGCTCGCGTTCGGCAGGACTGGCGTCTTCGCGCAGCCGCGTCCACCAGTCGGCGGCCTGCCGGATCACCTTGGGATCGATGGCGCCCGCCTCGGGCGCGTGCGGGCGCAGCAACCGGGCGCCTTCCGTCGCGGCGCGGCTCACCCGTAGACGGCCGTGTAGCAATGCACCAGCGCGCGCGCCAGCGACTTCTGCACGGCATTGGGCGTCAGGCCCAGCTGCTCGCCGATCTCGGCGTAGGACAGGCCGTCGATCTGCGCCATCAGGAAGATACGGCGGCTGGTCATCGGCAGGGTGTCCAACAGTTCGCAGACCTGCTCCAGCGCCTCGATGATCAAGGCGCGCGCCTCCACCGAGGGTTCGACGGCCACGGGCTGCAGCGCCAGCGTCTCGGCGTAGGCGGTTTCGAGCGCCGCGCGCCGCGCCCGGCCGATCAGCAGGCGGGTGGCGATGGTGCGCAGGTAGGCGCGGGGCTCGCTCAGGGGTTCGCGGACGTTGGCGCGGATCAGCCGCTCGAAGGTGTCATGCGCCAGGTCCGCCGCGTCGGACGCATTGCCCAGCTTGCGCTGCAGCACGCCGCGCAGCCATTGGTGATGGGCAAGGTAGACGGATTGCACCTCTGCGCGAGGGGCGAATGAAGAGGATGGCATGGCGGTCCGGCCCGGCGTCGCCGCCAGGGAACAAGACAAAATGAAAATGATTCGCAATTATAGTTGCGGTTTTTGTCTTTGCAAGGAACCGTCGCCGAAGGCTGCGCGGCGCAACGCCGCGCAGTCCCGCCGCTTCGCGCCGTCAGTAATCCATGGGGAAATGGGTTTGCGCGGCCCGGATTTCCTGCAGGTGCCGCTCCGCCTCTTCTTTTTCGGCGGCAGGCGGCAAGGCGCGCCAGCTCACCATGTTGCCCGGCGTCTTCACCGGCATCCAGCCCAATACGCTGTAAAGCGAAATGGCGGTGGACCCCGTGTCCAGCCGCGTTTCGTAGTAGCCCTGACGATCCGGCGCGGTATCGCCGGGCGTCCAATCCAACTGAGACATCCATGTCTCCTTCTTGGTGAAGCTTATGCGTGAGCGCGCACACCCCGCGAACGGGCGGCATCCCGACCGATCGTATAGCGCCCTGGTCTTGATTGTCCTGTCACGATGCGCCCGCTTTTCAATTCTTGACAGAGGGGAATCCCTAAGATAATTCGGCGATCTCATTGCTAAAGCGTGAACACAGGCGCTAGGATGCGGCAACGGATTTTTACAATGCCCGGCGGCGGCGGCGTCATCGCTCAGGTCAACCCGGGGGAGCGACGGCCATGCCGAAATCGATCTTCCTGCGCTATCCACAAGATCGGCTGGCCGCCTTGGCGAGCGCCAACGGCCTGCGCGCCATCCGCGAAGGCCTGCTGTGGACCATGCCCTGCCTGCTGGTCTCGGCGATGTTCCTGGTCCTGTCCGTCTTCGCCCGGCAACTGGGCCTGTCGGACGGCATCGCCGACCTGCTGGCCGGCGTGCACCGCAAGCTCAACGGCATCATGCCGCTGCTGGCCGGCATGTCCATCGGCTATATGCTCTCGATCCGTCACCGCCTGCCCCATCTGCCGACGGCGCTGCTTTGCCTGTCCTATGTCGTCATCGCCGAGAGCCTGCTGGCGCCTTACCCCCAGGCGGCGTCCACCCTGATGCTCTTCATCGCCATCGTCTCGCCGCTGGCGACCGTGCCGCTGATGGCATGGCTGCATCGCCGCCGCTGGACGCGGCTGGCGCCCGACGGCCTGATCAGCGACAACGTCCGCGACACGCTGAACATGGTGATGCCGGGCCTGCTGACAGCCTGCCTGGTGACGGCGCTGCTGCACGCCGCCCTGCGCATTCCCGCCGTGGCGCAGTTCAACATCCCGCTCAGCCTCGCCTCGCTGGACAACCCCTACACCACCGGCGCGCTGGTCGCCGCGCTGAACTCCCTGCTGTGGTTCTTCGGCATCCACGGTGTCCACGCCATGGCGCCCATCATGGAGGTGCTGGACCAGGCCACCCAGCTCAACGCGACCACCGTCGCGGCGGGCTATGAAAGCGTCTATGCGCTGAACAGCACCCTGCTGGGCGCCTTTGTCTTCATCGGCGGATCGGGCGCGACGCTATCGCTGGCGGCGGCCATCCTGCTCTGTTCGCGCAGCGAGTCGCTGCGCCTGCTGGCGCTGGCCAGCATCCCGGTATCGCTGCTGAACGTGAACGAGATCCTGCTGTTCGGCGTGCCGCTGATCCTCAATCCCCGGCTGCTGCTTCCCTTCATCCTGGCGCCGGTGACCAACGTGATCATTGCGCTGGCCGTGGTGCAGCTGGGCTGGCTGCCGCAGGCGACGGTCGCGCTGCCCCTGACCTCGCCCGTGCTGTTCAATGCCTACGTCGGCGCGGGCGAACACCTGGGCGGCGTCGCGCTGCAACTGTTCCTGGTGATGCTGGGCGCCTGCCTCTACGCCCCCTGCGTGATTGCCCTGGAACGCCAGCGCAAGGCGGACGCCACGGTGTATTTCAAGTCCCTGGACACCACCTTCCCTCGGCTCCAGGAAGAGTCGCTGCTGTATGCGCACGATCCCGTCGTGGCCACCTATGCCAACCGCGCGCGGCGCAGCGCCGAGATCTCGCGCATCCGCGCCATCAGCGAGTACGACTTCTACCTGGAATTCCAGCCGCAGGTGTCGCTGCGCAGCGGCCTGTGCACCGGCTGCGAGGCCCTGCTGCGCGCGACCGGGCCGGAAGGCGCTCAGCAGGCGCCGCTGGAGTTCCTGCGCTGGCTCGCGCAGGCCGGCCTGATGCGCGACGTGGACCTGTGGGTCGCCAGGCAGGCGGTGCTGCAATGCCAGGCCTGGCGCGCGCAAGGCTTCACGCTGCCGATGACCATCAACGTCACCGGCGGGACGCTGACCTCGGCCGCCGACCTGGACAAGCTGATCAAGGTGCTGGAACAGGCGCAGGGGCAGGTGTCCGTGGAGCTGACGGAAGACGCGCTGGTCGAGGACGCCCAGGCGCTGCACACCGCCTTCGGCCGCCTGCACGACATCGGTGCGCGCGTCTATATCGACGACTTCGGCACGGGGTACTCGGCGCTGAGCTACCTGCATCAGTTCCAGATCGACGCGGTCAAGATCGACCGCAGCTTCGTGCTGGCGCAAAGCCATGAGCGCGGCGCGCTGGTGATGAGCGGCCTGCTGCGTTTTTGCGAGGCGCTGAACCTGCAGATCATCGTGGAAGGCGTGGAGACGGACAAGCAGCTTTCATCGCTCGCCTCCAGCGCCGAGATCATCGTGCAGGGCTGGTACTACAGCAAGGCGGTGCCCGGCGAGCATATCGTGGACTTCGCGCGCCGGCGGCAGCAGATGCCCGCCATGCCGGCGCACCCGTCGGGCGCCGCGGCTACTTGATGCCGATGAACGGCAGCGCCGCGCCGGGCACCTGCGTGGACGGCAGCACGCCATCCCACTTTTCAACCGCGTTCAGGCTCACCAGGTTGGTGTTGGCGGCCAGCGCCTCGGCCTTGGCGCGGATCGACGCCGCTTCGGCTTCGCCGCGCATGCGGATGCCGTCGGCTTCGGCCGTGAACTGCTGGCGGCGCGCATCGGCTTCGGCCTTCGCCTTGACCACCTGGATCTCGGCATTGATCATCGCCGTTTCCTTCTGCTGGCGCGTGGTCTCGATCTGCACCTGGGCCAGCATGCGCTGCTCGATCGAGTGCTCGTAGGCCTGCGAGAAGCCCACTTCCTCGATCTGCACGCCCACCACCTGCACCGGCGCGCCTTCCATCGTTTTCAGCACGGCGTTGTTCACGTCCAGGCCCAGCTTCTGGCGTTCCTGGATGGCGCGCACCGCGGTGTACTGGCCAAACACGTTCTTCACCGCGTCCGGCGTCTTGCGTTCCAGCACGCGCATCTGGAGATTGGCGATCGTGCCGTATTCCGAATACAGCTCGGCCACGTGCTCGGGCGGCACGCGGTACGACACCGACACGCGCAGGGACGCCGGCTGCTGGTCATAGCTGTACGCCTCCAGCTTTTCGAACACAAAGGTGTGGTCGCGCACGGACACCGTCATCACGTTGTCGATGAAGGGCGTCTTGAAATCCAGGCCGGGCTCGGACACGCGCACCAGCTTGCCGTTGCGCAGCACCACGCCCCGCTCGCCCTGGTCGACCTGGAACCACGAGCCAAAGGCGATGAACAGGATCAGCAGGAAGAGGATGCCGGTGCCGATGGCGACCTTGAGGCTGCGCGGCTTGGCCACCCCTATCGTCTTGATCATCTGGATGTCCGTCGGCTTCACTTGTAGTCCTTGTCTGATTTTGTACGTTTACGGTCCGAGAGCACGGCCGCGATGCCGCGGGCCAGCAGATAGGCGACCACCGCGGCCCCCACCAAGATCAGGAAATACCTCATCGAGCGTCCCCCCCGGGAAAGAAGCCACGGATTCTATCCCGGGAGGGGGACGGATGGACCCCGCAAGCCGCCGCGAGTGTTTCCATGTTTTGCAGAAGGTAGCCGGACATTCCCGGAGCGGATTTTCACTATGCTCGCATCGCGCCGCACACTGTTACGTCCTCCAGCCCGGCCCGTCTGCTACCGTAATCCTGCCCCGCGCCCAGGCTTGTATCCGGCGCCCACGATGGAGACCGACCATGCCACGTCCTTCCGAGTCCGCTCCCCTTATCGGAGTGGTCCCGCCCTACATGCTGGACCGCCTGGCGCAACACGCCGATGCGCGCGTCAGCATGCCCGCCGTCAAGACGCTGATCATCGACCAGCAGCAGCGCAGCTTGCGCGAGATGGCCGACCAGCCGCCCCGCGCCACGCTGGCGCCGGCCCAGCACGCCGCGCCGGCGGGCACGCCGGAGCGCGCCGTGCATGACGCGGCCAACACCACCAGCCTGCCCGGCCGGCTGGTGCGCGCCGAAGGGCAGCCGGCCAGCGGCGACGTCGCGGTGGACGAGGCCTATGCGCACCTGGGCGCAACCTACAAGCTGTTCTGGAACGTCTACAAGCGCCATTCCATCGACGCCCACGGGCTGCCGCTGGTGGGCACCGTCCATTACGGCGAAGACTACGAAAACGCCTTCTGGAATGGCGCGCAGATGGTGTTCGGCGATGGCGACGGCGAGATCTTCAACCGCTTCACCATCGCGGTCGACATCATCGGCCACGAACTCACGCACGGCGTGATCGACACGGAAGCCGCCCTGCTCTACCAGGGCCAGTCCGGCGCGCTGAACGAATCGCTGTGCGACGTGTTCGGCGCGCTGGTCAAGCAGTACGCGCTGGGCCAGACGGCCCGGCAGGCCGACTGGCTGGTGGGCCAGGGCCTGTTCACGCCCAAGGTGAAGGCGCGCGCCCTGCGCTCCATGGCCGAGCCGGGCACCGCATACGACGATCCCGTGCTCGGCAAGGACCCGCAACCCGCGCACATGAGCGCCTACGTCGACACGCCGCACGACAACGGCGGCGTGCATATCAACTCCGGCATCCCCAACCGCGCGTTTTATCTGGCCGCCACCGCGCTGGACGGCAACGCCTGGAACGGCGCCGGCCGGGTCTGGTACGACACGCTGTGCGACAAGCGCCTGCGCCACGACGCGGAGTTCAAGGATTTCGCCAGCCTGACGCTGGACGTCGCGGGCGAACGGCACGACGCCGCCGTGCGCCGCGCCGTCGAGCAGGCCTGGAAGACCGTGGGAGTCCTGCCATGATCGAACTGCCTCCGCTCGACCTGGCCCAGCTGGTGCGCCTGACCCGCGAGGGCGGCCTGGCCTACCTGCCCGGCCTGGCGCAGCCCCGCCACATCGACCTGGCCACCTGCCCGCCGGGCGTGCGGCAAGAGGTGTGCGACGCGCTGCAGCTTGCCGCGCCCAAGGCGGTGCCCGCGAACGCCGGCGCCGGCGGCGACCAGCGCTACTTCCATGTGGAAGTGGTGTACGAAGGCGCCGAGACGTCGCAGATCAGCTTCGACGTACCCGAGGCAGACACGCCCGACACGCTGGTGCGCCTCTGGAAGGACCAGGCCGGCCGGCCGTAAGGCGCCGGCTCAGCGCGCGGACGGCGCCGGTTCCGCCGGCGTCCGGCTGCGGTGCTGGCCGATCTGGATGGCCCGGCCCGCATACAGGCCGACGAGCGCCATCGCCACGCATAGGCCGGCGCACACGCCCAGCGCGACGCCCCAGCCGCCCAGCCCGTCGTGCAAGGCCCCCACCAGGGCAGGGCCCGTCGCCGCGAAAAGATAGCCGATGCACTGCGCCATGCCCGACAGCGCCGCGGCCTGCTGCGCATGGCTCGCGCGCAGGCCCACGAATGCCAGGCCCAGGATGATGCCGCCGCCCGTTCCCAATCCCAGCAGCACGATCCACAGCGTCGCCCAGGCGGGCGCGGCGATCAGGCCCGCCAGCGCGACGAAGGAAGCCGCCGCCGAGCAGAACGCCGCGCCGCGCTGGTCCTTCAGCCGGCGCACCACCGGAGCAAGAAACAGCGCCGGCACGGCGGACATCATCTGCAGCAGCCCGTGCAGGGACCCGGCGCGCTCGGCCGAGTAGCCGGCGTCGCGCAGGATGGCGGGCAGCCAGCTCACGCCCACATAGAACACAAAGGAATTGATGCCCAGGTACAGCGTGACCTGCCAGGCCAGCGGGGAATGCCACAGGCGCGGGCCATGCGGGGCGTGCGCGGTCGTCGCCGCGGGCGGCGTGTGATTGGCAAGCTGGGGCAGCCACAGCAGCAGGCTGACCGCGGGCACCGCCAGCAGGCACAGGGTCGAAAACCGCCAGCCGCCCGTCGACAGATTGGCCAGCGGAATCGCGATGGCGGACGCCACGCCCGCGGCAACGCTCATGGTCAGCACATACGCGGAGGTCAGCCCGGCGACGCGCTGCGGAAAGTCGCGCTTGAGCAGGCTGGGCAGCAGGACGTTGCCGATGGCGATGCCCGAGCCGATGACGGCCGTGCCCGCGTAGAGCCCCCAGGCCGCGCCCTGCGTGCGCGCGACGATGCCGGCGGCGATCAGCAGCAGCGCCCCGAACAGCGTGCGCTCCAGCCCGAAACGGCGCGCCAGCCCCGCGGCAAACAGCGATACCACCGCGAAGGCCAGCAGCGGCAGCGTGATCAGCATGCCCGCCGCGGCCGAGGACAGCGCCAGCTGTTCGCGGATCATGCCGATAAGCGGCGCCACCCCGGTGACCGGCGCGCGCAAGGCCATGGCGATGCAAAGAATGCCCAGGATCAGCAGCACCGGGCGGCTGTTGGGGCGGGTATGGAGAGGGACGTGAGTCATGGCGGCAACCTGCGGAATCGAAAGGGGAATGCGCGCACAAGCCGCATTCCGACGCCACAAGCTTACGCAGGCGCTGCTTTACCGAATTTCGAGACAATGACAAACTATCCCTAAATTCCGCCAACCGGCAGGCCCACGATCATGCCGGCCCCGCATGCACACACCCGCCAGCCCGCTCCCTCCCTTCGATCCCGATTCCGCCACGCAGTGGACCTTCGCCATGCCCGTGCATGCGGCCGAACAGGACAACGAATCCCCGACGCACCGCCATCACATGGGCCAGCTCGTGCTGGCCTTGCGAGGCGGGGTGACCTGTTCGGTGCCGCAAGGGCTGTGGATGGTGCCGCCCCAATGCGGCGTCTGGATTCCCGGCGGCGTGCCGCACAGCAACCGCGTCACCGTGAACGGGCAAGTCTGCTTCCTGTTTGTCCCGGCCGACGCGCCGGGCCTGCCCACCGCGTGCTGCACGCTGGCGATCACGCCGCTGGTCCGCGAGCTGGTCGTGCACCTGGCCGGCCTGCCCCCGGCCGACGCCACGTCCGCCGCCAGCCGCAAGCTGGCCGACGTGCTGGTCGAGCAATTGACGCGCATGCCCACCGAGCACCTGCATCTGCCGATCTCCGATCACCCCCGCCTGCGCGAGATCGCCGGCGCGCTGAACGCGGACCCCGCCGACCGCAGCACGGTCGCGCAGTGGGGCAAGCGCGTCGCCATGAGCGAACGCACCCTGGCGCGGCTGGTGCAGCAGGAAGTCGGCATGAGCTTTGGGCGCTGGCGCCAGCAGCTGCACATCATCCTGGCCCTGCAGCGCTTGTCCGCGGGCGTTTCCGTGCAGCGCACCGCGGAAGACCTGGGCTATGAGTCGGTCAGCGCCTTCATCACCATGTTCAAGAAGACGCTGGGCAAGACGCCCGCCCGCTACTTCGCCGACAAGACCGACGGGCAGCCCGGCGCGCCCGGCGCCGACGCCTGATCCGGCCCACCGCGCCGCCCCCGCGTTATCCCTGCTTGGGGCCGGCCACGATGAACAGCCGCGGAAACGGCAGCAGCACGGTGCCATCCGCCAGCGCGGGATAGGCCGCTTCGATCAGCGACTGGTAGCGGGCCAGGAAACTGGCCTGCTCGGACGCGTCCAGCTTATCCAGGTACGGGCGCAGCGCCGTGCCCTTGAACCACTCCACCACGGCCGCGGCGCCCGCCAGCGGATGGTGATAGGTCGTGCGCCACACATCCAGCACTCCGCAATGCGGCTTGAGCAATTCGTAATACCAGGCGGCGCTGTGGCGCGGCGGGTGCTTGACCCCGCCGGTCTTTGCCGCCCACGGCGCTTCGCCCGCCACCTGCCGCGCCAGCCGATGGGCGGGCTCTTCCAGGTTGTCGGGCGTCTGCACCGCCAGGCTGCCGCCCGGAGCCAGCTTGGACACCAGCCTGGGATAGAGCGTGTCATGGTCGGGCACCCATTGCAGGGCCGCGTTGGCCAGGATCACGTCATAGGATTGCGGCGGATTCCAGGAGGCGATGTCCGCCAATTCGAACGACAGCGCGGGCAGGCGCTTGCGCGCGGCCACGATCATGTCGTGCGAGCTGTCCATGCCCGCGACTTCGGCATCGGGGTAGCGGCTGGCAAGCACTTCCGTGGAGTTGCCGGGCCCGCAGCCCAGGTCCACCGCGCGCCTGACGTCCTGGTTCGGCAAGGCCGCGACCAGGTCCCGCACCGGACGGGTGCGCTCGTTTTCAAAGGCGGAATACTGCTTGGCGGACCAGCTTGTCATGATCGCTCCTGCGAGGCACTGTGTATCGCCCGACTCTACGCCTGGGCCACCCATATGACAAATCCAAAAACACCACCCCTGCCATATCCTGCCGATATGAATATCCATCAATAAACAGCCCGCCCGCCGATGCGAGTCGGCGGGCGGGCTGGCCCCGTGGAGAACGGCGCGGTTACTGCGGCTTCAATTCATCCGACCTGGTTTTCCACAGCGAAAACAGCACGCCGCCAAGAATCAGGCTGAAGGTCACGCCCAGCGAGATCGCCGCCGGCACCTTGCCGATGAAGCCCACCAGGAAGATCTTCGTGCCGATGAACACCAGGACCAGGGCCAGGGCGTACTTCAGGTAGTGGAAGCGGTGGATCATCGCGGCCAGCGCGAAGTACAGCGCGCGCAGGCCCAGGATGGCGAAGATGTTGCTGGTGTAGACGATGAACGGGTCGGTCGTGATGGCGAAGATGGCCGGCACCGAATCCACCGCGAACACCAGGTCGACAAACTCGATCAGCACCAGCGCCAGCAGCAGCGGCGTGGCCCAACGCACCTTCTTCGACGTCGCCGGATCGGTTTCGGTCACGACGAAGGCATTGCCGCGCAGGCCGTCCGTGACGCGCATGCGGCGCTTCAGGAACTTCAGGATCGGGTTGGTGGCGATGTCCGGCGTCTGGTCGGCGATCATCCACATCTTGATGCCCGTGAACACCAGGAACGCGCCGAACAGATACAGCAGCCAGCCGAAGTTGCTGACCAGCGCGGCGCCCAGGCCGATCATGATGGCGCGCAGCACGATCACGCCCAGGATGCCCCAGAACAGCACGCGGTGCTGGTACTGGCGCGGAATCGCGAAGAAGCTGAAGATCAGCGCGATCACGAAGACGTTGTCCATGGACAGCGACTTCTCGATCATGAAGCCCGTGTAATAGGCCATGCCGCTGGCCGCGCCCAGCTGCCACCAGACCCAGCCGCCAAACAGCAGCGCCGCGGTGATGTAGCCGGCCGAAAGCAGCAGGCTTTCACGCACGCCGATCTCGCGGTCTTCCTTGTGCAGCACGCCCAGGTCGAAGACCAGCAGGCTGACGACGATGCCGATGAATAGCAGCCAGCTCCAGGTTGGCGTGCCGAGGAAATCGGCGTTGAAGAAGGTGATCAAGGTGTCCATGTATGCCCCGCTAGGTTCGAAGGCGTTCATGATCCGGATACCGCGCCCCCGGAGAAATCAGCCTGAAAGTGAGTTAAGGTTCGAAAAAACCGAAGCGAGCCGAGTCATGCTGAACTACCGACACCTGTATTACTTCTGGATGGTCGCCAAGGAAGGCGGCTTCTCCCGCGCCGCCGAAAGGCTGGACATGGCCATCCAGACCATCAGCGCCCAAGTGCGGGAACTGGAAAAAAACCTGGGCCATCAGCTGCTCAAGCCCGCCGGACGGGGCGTGACGCTGACCGACGCCGGCGAAGCGGCCTTCGCGCGCGCCGAAGAGATCTTCCAGATCGGCCAGGAGCTGCCGCAGGAAGTCCGGGCGGCGGCTACCAAGCCGGTCATCCGCCTGTCGGTGGGGCTATCCGACGGCATCTCGAAGCTGGCCGCGCACGCGCTGCTCGGCCCGGTGCTGCACACTCCCGACCTGCGGCTGACCTGCCACGAAGGCGAGGTCGAGGAACTGCTGGGGGAACTGGCCCGGCACCACCTCGATCTGGTGCTGGCCGGCCAGGGCGCCCCCGCCAACCCCAACCTGCGGCTCACCAGCGATCGCCTGGTGTCGTCCCCGGTCGACTGGTACGGCCCCGCCAAACTGGTGCGCAAATCGGATACGCTGGACTTTCCGCGCTGCCTGGAACGCCTGCCCGTGCTGCTTCCCACAGGCCATTCCGTGCTGCGCCAGACGCTGGACCGCTGGTTCGGCGAGCAAGGCGTGTATCCCAATGTGGTGGGCGAATTCGAGGACAGCGCGCTGATGTCGGTATTCGCGGCCCGGGGCCTGGGCGTATTCCCGCTCAGCCGCCTGGGCGGAGACGACATCGGCCTGCTGCGCGGCTTGCGCCCGCTGGCCCGGCGCGAGGACGTCCACGAAGAGATCCACGCCATCCGCAACCGCCGCGGCCAGCATCATCCGCTGGTGCAGGCGGTACTCGCCCAGGCCAAGACTTCGGTTTTTTCTTAATGTTTGTCACATCCATTCTGGTTTTTCAGAAATAGAATCCGCTTTATCGTGGTCCCTCTTTTGAAATATCGGAGTACCGCTTCAATGAAAAAAATCATCTGGCTCGCTTTCGCCGTGCTTGCCGCACTCTGGACCGGGCTGGTGGCGCTGACCTTGCAGCTGACCGACTGGGTTCTGGCAACCATCGCCACGGCCCAGGTGCCGGGCGCCGCAATCGACACCTCGCAGTGGGTCGCGCCCGGCTGGGCGGCCGCCTGGCTCGACCCCGCCTGGCTGCAGTCGCTGCAGGGCGGCCTGGTCTGGGCCGCCCAAGGCCTGAACCAGGTGCTGCCGTTTGCGGGCAGCCTGGGCACGTTGATCTCGGTGCTGGGCTGGATCTGCTGGGGCTTCATCATGGCCGGCCTGCTGGTGCTGGCGCTGATCCTGCACTGGCTGGCGGGCAAGCGCGAGCGGGACGCGGCCTCTGGCCGTCAAGTGGTGTAATAAGGGCAGGCAACGTCGCCGCCCGGCACGCTGCCCTCACCAGGAGCGTGCCGTGCCCTCTCGATCTCCCCGTGCCCTATTCCTGCCCCTGGCGGCGCTGCTTGCCTCTGCCTCGATGGCAAATGCGCAAGCCTCGCCCTCCCCCCACGGGGTGCAAGCCTGCACGGTGACGGGCACATCGGGGCAGTACAGCGTGCGGGTGCGCAACACAGGTGCCGCGCCGCTGTCCCACGCCGACGTCATCGGGGTCCATCTGGACGCCAGCGGCCAGGCCCGCGGGAACATCAGCGTCAGCCTGACGGACATCCCTCCCGGCAAATACAAGACCGCGATCCTGGCGCGCGGCGGGGAATCCGCCTCGCTCGTCAGCATCGCCACCTACCAGATCGTCGACGGCGTGGACACGCCGCAACAGGAGCTGTACGCCGGCAAGGTCGCGCACGTGTCGCCCGGATCGGCGCTTCAGTACACGCTTGCCCCGCTTGCGGTGCGCGGCTGGACAGTGGCCTACGGCTCCGAGCAGGGCCCCAAGCTGGAAGCGGGCAGCGCAGTGCTGCTCATCTACCCCGCGCGCGCCGGCAAGAAGCGGGATGCGATCCACCCCGAGGCCGGGCGCGCCCCGGCCGACGTCGTGCCGCTGGCGCCCTGCCAGGCCCCGTCCGGCGGCAGGAAATCCTGAGCGCGCGGCTCAGGTCCCGCTCAGCAGGTCGCGCTCGTTGAGCAGCGCATAGACGATCTCGGGACGGTTGTCGAAACCGCGGCGGATCGCCGCCGGAAGCGATGCGCGCGTCTTGCGGCACAGGCCCGGCAGGTCTTCGAGCTGGATCGAGATGCCCCGCGACGTGCGCACCTCGTTATCGCTGGGCGTGATCCGGATCAGGATGCCCAATTGCGCATGGATGCGTCCCTGCATCGCCCGCAGGTCCTCCAGGCTGGCGATGCGCTCCAGGCGCGCCACCAGCCGCTTTTCCTCTTCCTTGGTCAGCCGCAGGATGCGCACGTCCGCCGCGGGATCGGCCAGCAGTCGGTCGCGGTCGCACACGCAGGCGCCCGGCGGACATTCTTGGCGGATCGGAAATGGGAAGTTCATGGCGGAGGGCTGCCGGGACCCGGCGGAGCAAGCAAGGCCTATCGTTGAATTCTACCCAGGATGACGGGCCGCCCGCGCACATGCACTGCTCGTTTACCCGCAAGGCGCTGGGGCATAATGCGCGGCAAAACCCGATGCGAGGATGGAACAGGTGAAAGGAATTCTGCTTGCGGCCATGCTGGCGACGCTGGGACAAGGCGCCTGCGCGCGCGACTTTCCCTATCCCATCAAGGCGGGGTTATCGGCCGTGGCGACGACCAGCGGCGGCGCCGAAGAACGCGCCACGGTGCGCGTGGGCAACGGCCCCGAGCAGTTGCTGGGCGTCTTCGACGAAGAAATCGACCAGATGGAATCGGTGGACATCAATCACGACGGCTACCGCGACCTGGTGCTGGGCCAAAGCGGCGGCGGCACGCAGGTATTCGCCCGCCTGTTCCTGTACCGTCCCGGCGACGGCGGCTTCCAGGAGATCCAGCATCCGGACAGCCAGGCCAGCCCCTGCCGCGGCTTCGTCAACCCGGTCTTCGACCCCAAGGCCGCCGTCATCCGCGTGGCCTGCCGCTATGGCGCCGCCAGCAACGGCTTCGAAGAATATGCGCTGCGGCCGGACGGCACCGCGCGCGCCGCCTCGTGGACCACGCAAGCGCTGTTCGGACTGGAAAGCGCCCACGCCGACCTGACCAGCCATTTCCGCGAGGACAGCTCCGTGGCCCGCATCGACATCGAGGGCGAAGGCTCGCCGCTCGATGGCGGCGCGGTGCCGGTCGGCAGGCTGGACCTGTACGACACCCCGGACGTCAACGCCCGCCCGGCCATGAGCGCCGCCGAGGGCGAGCAACTGGAAGTGGTGGCGCTGCGTCCGCGCGACTGGCTGCAAGTGCGCTACGCCAGCAAATCCGCCGGCAAGGTCCTGAAGTGGGTGCGCTACGGCGACCTGCGCGTGGACAAGCACCGGTATCAGCCCGCGCAGCC
The DNA here is from genome assembly GCF_042721735.1 of Achromobacter sp. NPDC058515. NCBI lineage: Bacteria > Pseudomonadati > Pseudomonadota > Betaproteobacteria > Burkholderiales > Alcaligenaceae > Achromobacter > Achromobacter sp. NPDC058515. The sequence goes on along the minus strand of NZ_JBHXNI010000003.1, from coordinate 511,770 downwards.
CGATGCGGCCGGCCTGGACCTGACCCTGTTCAACTACCTGGCAGAATGGGACGACGAAGCATCAGGCGGCCGCTTCACGCTGCGGCTGGACAACCAGGGCGCGGCGCCGGCCAGGCTGTCTTCCCCCCGCGTCTGGCTGCTGCTCATCAACGCGCAGGGCGACCGCATCGTGCAGCCGTTATTTCAGCACGATGCCGTCGCGCTGGAAGCGGCCGGCGCGCGCCCGCCTGGCTCGAACATCGGCCTGGCGGACGAGCCGGTGGTCTGGCGCAAGGACGATAACGGCGCGTCAGCCTACATGATCAAGGACGGCGCCGGCGGCCATGTGGCGCTCGTGCCCGAGCTTGCCCCCGGAAATTACCGCGCAGCCGTCGTCCTGACCGATCCCGGCAATCTGGCGGAGCCGCTCTACTCGAACGAAGTCCAGTTCGACTACCCGTTCCCGAAACGGCCACCTCCTTTGCCTTAAGCTCCGGCCCTCGCATCCGAAAGGCGCATTATTTCCATGTGCCCCGAACGATGCTGGCCTTGAAGCGCCAGGGCGTGGCGGACGTGGGCGGCGGCTATCCGCGCTACTTTGAACTGCGGACCTTTACTCCGCTTTCCGTGAGCTGCCGGCCGTGGCGCTGTATATTTTCCGGCCGCTGTAGCGGCTCGCCCGCTTTCCGGCCCAAACAATCCAAGGAAATCCCAACCGTGCTGATCTTCCATAACCCCGTCCATGACCAACACAGCGGCCGCCAGGAGATGTTCCGCGGCAGGCTGGTGCCCTGCCATGAAACGCCTGCGCGCCTGGAGTATGTGCTGGATGCGCTGCGCCAGCGCGGCATCGGCGAACTGCGCGCGCCGTCGGCCGCGGACCTGGACCTCGTCAAGCGCGTGCACACCCCGCGCTATGTGGACTTCCTGGCCAGCGCCTGGCGGGAGTGGATCGCGCTGGACCCCGCCAATGCCGAGCTGGACGTGCTGCCCTCGGTGTGGCCGGTGCGGGGCTTTCGCCATGACGTGGAGCCCACCAACTTCGCCGCCCGGGTCGGCCTGTTCTCCTTCGACAGCGGCTGTCCGCTGACCTCGGGCACCTGGGTAGCGGCCACCGCGGGCGCCGCCTGCGCCATCGATGCCGCCCGCGCCGTGTCTGCCGGCCACGGGCCGCGCACGGCCATGGCGCTGACGCGTCCGCCCGGCCATCACGCCGGCGCGGACTTCTTCGGCGGCTACTGCTTTCTGAACAACGCCGCGCTGGCGGCCCAGGCGCTGCGCGATGCGGGCGCCGCGCGCGTCGCCATCCTGGACGTGGACTATCACCACGGCAACGGCACGCAGAGCATCTTCTACGAGCGCGACGACGTGCTGACCGTGTCGGTGCACGGCGATCCGACCACCGAATACCCCTTCTTCCTGGGCTACGCCGACGAGCGCGGCCAGGGCGCGGGCCAGGGCTGCAACCTGAACCTGCCGCTGCCCGCCGGCACGGATTTCGCCACGTGGACGCAGGCGCTGGAGCAGGGCCTGGCGGCGGTGCGCGCATTCAAGGCGGATGCCGTGGTCATCGCGCTGGGCGTGGACACCTACGAAGGCGATCCGATCTCGAAGTTCAAGCTGAAAAGCGCCGACTACCTGCAGGTCGGGCGCCTGCTGGCCGGCCTGGGCCTGCCCGCCGTCTTCACGATGGAAGGCGGCTATGCCGTGGCGGACGTGGGCGCCAACGTGGCAAACGTGCTGGAAGGCTATGGCGGCTGAGCGCCGCGACGCTCAGTCGCGCGTCTCCAGCACCTTGTTGATGCGCAGCGCCAGCAGCGTGCAGGCCGCGCCGGACAGCAGGTAGACGCTGACCGCCACCAGTCCGAAGCGCGCCGACAGCCCCAGCGCCACCAGGGGCGCGAAGGCCGCGCCAAACAGCCAGGCCAGGTCGGACGTCAGCGCCGCGCCGGTGTAGCGGAAGCGCCGCGTGAAGTTGGCGGTGACGGTTCCCGACGCCTGGCCGTAGGACAGGCCCAGCAGCGCGAAGCCGATCAGGATGAACGCGTCCTGCGCCTTCGGTCCGCCGCCCAGCAGCCAGGGCGCGACCAGCGCGAACACGCCGATCAGCATGGCCAGCAGGCCCAGCGTGGTGCGCCGGCCGATCCGGTCGGCCAGCCAGCCCGAGGCGATCGTGCCCAGGATGCCCAGCACCGCGCCGACGATCTGCACGATCAGCACATCGGAAATCTGTTGTGTGCCGCTGACCGCGATCCAGGACAGCGGAAATACCGTGACCAGGTGGAACAGGGCATAGCTGGCCAGCGCGGCGAAGGCGCCGATGAACAGGTTGTAGCCCTGCTTGCTGATGATCTCGCGGATGCTGATGGGTTCGAGTTCGCCCTCTTCCAGCAGCTGCGTGTATTCCTCGGTGACCACCAGGCGCAGCCGCGCGAACAGCGCCACCACGTTGATGGCGAACGCCACGAAGAACGGATAGCGCCAGCCCCATTCCAGGAAATCGGCCTGGGTGAGGGTCACGTGCAGGTACAGGAACAGCGCGCTGGCCACCATGAAGCCCACCGGCGCGCCCAACTGGCCCATCATCGAATACCAGCCGCGGCGGTTGGGCGGCGCATTCAGCGCGAGCAGCGACGGCAGGCCGTCCCATGATCCGCCGAACGCCAGGCCCTGCAGGCAGCGAAACACCGCGAGCAGCGTAATGGCGTGCACGCCGATGGCGCTGTAGCCGGGCAAGAATGCCATCCCCACCGTTGCCGTGCCCAGCAGGAACAGCGCAACGGTCAGCTTGGTCGCGCGGCCCCAGCGCCGCTGGATCGCCATGGAGAGGGCCGTGCCGATCGGCCGCATGATGAAGGCGAAGGAGAAAATGACGAAGGACCAGAGCGTGCCTTCCAGCGGCTCTTCGAAGGGGAAGAACACCTTCGGAAAAACCAGCACGCAGGCAATGCCGAAGACGAAGAAGTCGAAGTATTCGGAGGCGCGTCCCACCACCACGCCCACCGCGATCTCGCCGGGAGCCACCTTGGCATGGCTGGCCCCGCCGCTTATCGCGCCCGGACCGGAAACCGAGGGGTGACCGGGATATTGCGTGGTGGTCGACATGGGTTTGCTCGCAAAAGGAGGTTCTGGATACGCCTTGTCTACGATCTTGCAACACACCCGTCACGGTACGCCCATGACGCGGCAAGCCGCAAGCGCCATAGGGTTCCAGGGCTGCCCCGCATGCGTTGCCGTGCATACTTTTGCTCTTTTTACCCTAGATTTTTCGCGGCTTCCAGCGTAGTGTTGCGTTTACTTCCCACGGTTACGTTTCGGGGTACGGTCATGTCGTCCTTCCCAAGGCTCCGCGGATTGATCCTGTTTGCCGCCCTGCCATTGCTCGCCGGATGCAATGCGGTCCTGCTCTCGCCTTCCGGCGACGTCGCCCTGCAGCAACGCAACCTGATCATTATTTCCACCGGCTTGATGCTCATCATCATCGTGCCGGTGATCATCCTGACGCTGCTGTTCGCATGGCGCTACCGCGCCAGCAACAAGGAAGCCCGCTACGACCCCGACTGGAACCACTCCACCATGCTGGAGCTCCTGATCTGGGCCGCCCCGCTGCTGATCATCATCGCGCTAGGCGCGCTGACCTGGGTCAGCACCCACCAGCTCGATCCCTACCGCCCGCTGGCGCGCCTGTCCGAAGGCCGCGAGGTCCCCGCCGGCACCAAGCCGCTGGTGGTGGAAGTGGTGGCGCTGGACTGGAAATGGCTGTTCCTGTATCCCGAGCAAGGCATCGCGACCGTGAACGAAATGGCCGCTCCCGTCGACCGCCCCATCCAGTTCAAGATCACCTCGTCGACGGTGATGAACTCCTTCTTCGTGCCCGCGCTGGCCGGCCAGATCTACGCCATGCCCGGCATGCAGACCACCCTGCACGCGGTGATCAACCACGCAGGCGAATACGAGGGCCTGTCCGCCAACTACAGCGGCTCGGGCTTCTCCGGCATGCGCTTCAAGTTCCACGGCCTGGACCAGCAGGGCTTTGACCAGTGGGTGGAAAACGCCCGCAAGTCCACGGCCGCGCTCAGCCGCGAGACCTACCTGAAGCTTGAGCAGCCCAGCGAGCGCAACCCGGTCCAGCACTACGCCTCTGTCGCGCCCGGCCTCTTCGACGCCATCGTGAACCGCTGCGTGGAGCCCAACCGCATGTGCATGCGGGACGCGATGGCCATCGACGCCCAGGGCGGCATGGGCATCCCGGGCGCGCGCAACATCGCCACCATGGACCCGGAGATGCGCGAGCGCCTCGGGCTGACGGATACGCCGCCGCGCAAATACGTGGGCGCCATGTGCACGTCCACCGAAGGGCTGGTGCTGTAGCGGCCCGCCCGGACCGGACGACGCTGGGCTTCATGAAATCGTGGTCTTTACGCGGGAATCGAGATGCCTGATCAACCAGACCTCACCAAGCTGATCTTCGGTCGTCTGACCTGGGACGCCATTCCTTTCCACGAACCGATCCTGCTGATCACCTTCTTCATGGTGGCCGCCGGCGGCCTCGTGCTGCTGGGCTCCATCACTTACTACAAGAAGTGGGGCTATCTGTGGCACGAATGGTTCACCAGCATCGACCACAAGAAGATCGGGATCATGTACGTGATCCTGGGCATCGTGATGCTGCTGCGCGGCTTCGCGGACGCCATCATGATGCGCCTGCAGCAGGCGGTGGCGTTCGGCGATTCCGCCGGCTACCTGCCGCCGCACCACTACGACCAGATCTTCACCGCGCACGGCGTGATCATGATCTTCTTCGTGGCCATGCCGCTCGTCACGGGCCTGATGAACTACATCGTGCCGCTGCAGATCGGCGCGCGGGACGTGGCTTTTCCCTTCCTGAACAACTTCAGTTTCTGGATGACGACCGGCGGCGTCATCCTGGTGATGATGTCGCTCTTCGTAGGCGAATTCGCGCGCACCGGCTGGCTGGCGTACCCGCCTTTATCGGGCATCGCGCAAAGTCCGGACGTAGGGGTCGACTACTACATATGGGCCTTGCAGATAGCGGGCGTGGGTACCCTGCTGTCCGGGGTCAACCTGCTGGTCACCATCGTGAAGATGCGCGCCCCCGGCATGACCATGATGCGCATGCCCATCTTCACCTGGACCGCGCTGTGCACCAACGTGCTGATCGTGGCCGCCTTCCCCGTCCTGACCGCGGTGCTGGCGATGCTGTCCCTGGACCGCTACCTGGGCACCAACTTCTTCACCGCGGACTTCGGCGGCAACGCCATGATGTACGTGAACCTCATCTGGATCTGGGGCCACCCCGAGGTCTATATCCTGATCCTGCCGGCCTTCGGCATCTTCTCCGAAGTGGTGGCCACGTTCTGCCGCAAGCGCCTCTTCGGCTACGCGTCCATGGTCTACGCCACCGTCGTCATCACGGTGCTGTCGTACCTGGTCTGGCTGCACCATTTCTTCACCATGGGGTCCGGGGCCAGCGTGAACTCCTTCTTCGGGATCACGACGATGATCATCTCGATCCCGACCGGCGCCAAGATCTTCAACTGGCTGTTCACCATGTACCGCGGACGGATCCGCTTCGAAGTCCCCATGCTGTGGACGCTCGGCTTCATGGTGACCTTCGTGATCGGCGGCATGACGGGCGTGCTGCTGGCCGTGCCGCCCGCCGACTTCGCCCTGCACAACAGCCTGTTCCTGATCGCGCACTTCCACAATGTCATCATCGGCGGCGTGCTGTTCGGCCTGATGGCCGGCATCACGTACTGGTTCCCCAAGGCCTTCGGCTACAAGCTGGACCCGTTCTGGGGCAAGTGCTCGTTCTGGTTCTGGCTGGTGGGCTTCTACGTGGCCTTCATGCCGCTGTATGTGCTGGGGCTGATGGGCGTGACGCGCCGCGTGAACCACTTCGAGGACATGTCCCTGCAGATCTGGTTCCAGGTGGCCGCCTTCGGCGCGCTGCTGATCGCCTGCGGCATCGCCAGCTTCATCATCCAGCTCGTGGTCAGCTACCGCCGCCGCGACCAGCTGCGCGACTACACGGGCGACCCCTGGGACGGCCGCACGCTGGAATGGTCCACGTCCTCGCCCCCGCCCAACTACAACTTCGCCTTCACGCCGCGCGTGCATGACCTGGACGCGTGGTGGCAGATGAAGCAGCACGGCTACGAACGGCCGCGGCTGGGATTCATCCCGATCCACATGCCCAGGAACACCTGGGCCGGCATCGTGCTGGCGGCGATCAGCGTGGTGATGGGCTTTGCGCTGATCTGGCACATGTGGCCGCTGGTCGTGCTGTCGTTCGCGGCGCTGATCCTGGTGACCATCATTCATACCTTCAACTACAAGCGCGACTACTACGTGCCGACCGACGAGGTCGTGACCACGGAAGACGCCCGCACACGGTTATTGGCGCAACATGTCTGATACCCTGGCCCCTCCCCTGCCCGGCGGCGCGACGCCGTCCCCGGAACCCGTGTTCTACGTTCCGGGCGAACACCATCCCAAGAACGGCACGCTGCTCGGGTTCTGGATCTACCTGATGAGCGACTGCCTCATCTTCGCCTGCCTGTTCGCGGCCTACGGCGTGCTGGGGCGCAACTTCGCGGGGGGCCCGTCAGGCGCCGACCTGTTCGACCTGCCGCTGGTGGCCGTGAACACCGCGCTGCTGCTGGTGTCCTCGATCACATACGGCTTTGCCATGCTGGAGATGCGGCGCAAGCGCATCGGCGCCACGCAGATGTGGCTCGCGGTCACCGGCATCCTGGGCCTGGGCTTCCTGTCGCTGGAACTGTACGAGTTCACGCACCTGATCCACCTGGGCGCGGGGCCCCAGCGCAGCGGCTTCCTGACGGCCTTCTTCGCGCTGGTCGGCACGCACGGGCTGCACGTCACCTTCGGCATCGTCTGGCTGGTCACGATGATGATCCAGGTGCGCATGCACGGTCTGATCCCCGAAAACCGCCGCCGCCTGATGTGCCTGTCCATGTTCTGGCACTTCCTGGACCTGATCTGGGTGGGCGTGTTCACCTTCGTCTACCTGATGGGAGTGCTGCCATGAGCTCGCACATGGATAACCTGGCCGACACCGGCCACGGCGGCCATCAAGGCCACGACGGCCACCACGACGACGATGACGGCGCCGCCCACGGCACTCTCAAGAGCTATGCGACGGGCTTCGTGCTGGCGGCCATCCTGACCGCCATTCCGTTCTGGCTGGTGATGGACCGGGTCATTGCCAGTTCGCGCGTCACGGGCCTGGTGATACTCGCCTTTGCCGTCGTGCAGATCGTGGTCCACATCATCTATTTCCTGCACATGGACACCAAGTCCGAAAGCGGCTGGAATATGTTGGCGTTAATATTCACGCTGGTGCTGGTCGTAATCACGCTCAGCGGGTCAATCTGGATCATGTATCACTTGAACGCCAATATGATGCCCATGTCCACACACGACATGCGGAAAATGCCCTGATGGCAGCAGTAAAAGACACTTCTTCACGCGACGCCTCCCGTAATCCGCGCAGCAAGGCCACCCTGTTCATCCTGGGGGTGCTTGCTGTCGCCTTGTTCGCGGGCCTGTGCGCCCTGGGAACCTGGCAGGTGCATCGCCTTGCCTGGAAGCGCGCGCTGATCGCGCAGGTCGAGCAGCGCGCCCATGCCCCGGCCACGCCGGCGCCGCCCAAGGCCGAATGGCCCGGGCTGACCTCCGACAACGCCGAATACCGCCACGTCGCCGCCTCCGGCACGTATCAGTTCGACCGCCAGACGCTGGTGCAGGCCGCCACCGAACTGGGCAGCGGCTACTGGGTCATGACGCCCCTGCAATTGCCCGACGGCGGCACGGTGCTGGTCAACCGCGGCTTCGTGCTGCCCGAATGGCGCAAGAGCCAGGCCACCATCGCCCAGCCCTCCGCCGAAGCCCATGTCACGGGCCTGCTGCGCATGGGCGAACCAGGCAGCGGCTTCCTGCGCAACAATGACCCCGCGTCCAACCTCTGGTACTCCCGCGACCTGCCGGCTATCGCCGCCGCCCGCGGCCTGACGGACGTGGCGCCGTTCTTCATCGACGCCGACGCGGCCTCCAGCGCCGGACGCGACCCCGCCCAGGCCCCCGTCGGGGGCCTGACCGTGCTGAGCTTCCCGAACAATCACCTGGTCTATGCCGTCACCTGGTACGCCCTGGCGCTGATGGTGATCGTCGGGGTAGCGATCTTCGTGCGCGAAGAAAAGCGCGCGCGCCGCAAAGCCTGACCCGATTCTGTTTTTCCCACCCTCACTCCAGGAGTTCCCCGGATGAAAAAGACGCTGCTCGCCGCCGCAATGCTGACCTCTTTCGCAGGCATTGCGCAGGCAGAACCGTCAGTCACCCTCTATGGCGTTATCGACACCGGCCTTGGCTACAACAAGATCAAGGGCGATGGATACAGCGGTAGCAAACTCGGCATGATCAACGGCATCCAGGCCGGCTCCCGCTGGGGCCTGCGCGGTTCCGAAGATCTGGGCGACGGCCTGCGCGCGGTCTTCAAGCTGGAAAGCGGATTTGATTCCGGCAACGGCCAGCGCGGACAATCGGGCCGCATGTTCGGCCGCCAAGCCACCATCGGCCTGGCCAACGACGCGTGGGGCTCGCTCGAATTCGGCCGCCAGGCCACGGTCGGTTCCAACTACCTGGCCGCCATCGATCCCTTCGACACCAGCTACACCCAATCCAACCTGGGCCTGGGTTTCAGCGCGGCCAACACCATGCGCTGGGACAACATGGTCATGTACCGCACCCCGTCCGTAAACGGGTTCGAACTCGGCGTGGGCTACTCGTTCAATGCGGACGACACCACCGAGGACCAGACGGGTTTCCGCACCGCCGACAACACGCGCGGCATCACCGCCGGCCTGCGCTACGTGCAGGGTCCGCTGAACGTGGCGCTGACCTACGACCAGCTGAACGGCGCCAACGGCGGCTCCATCGACAACGGCGCCACGCCGCGCCAATACGCGCTGGGCGTGTCGTATGACCTTGAAGTCGTGAAGCTTGCCGCCGCCTACGGCCGCACCACCGACGGCTGGTTCGTCGGCCAGGACCTGCCCGCCGGCACGCCCTTCAGCGATGAGTTCGGCACCAACCGCTTCGTGGACGGCTTCAAGGCCAACTCGTACATGCTGGGCGCGACCCTGCCCGTCGGCGGCGCCAGCAGCCTGTTCGCCTCGTGGCAGCACGTGGCCCCGTCCAACGACAAGCTGACGGGCGACGACGCCAACATGAACGTCTACAGCGTGGGCTACACCTACGACCTGTCCAAGCGCACCAACCTGTACGCCTACGGTTCGTACGGCACGGACTACGCGTTCATCGACGGCCTGAAGAGCACCGCGGCGGGCGTGGGCGTCCGCCACCAGTTCTAAGCCTGCCGGCGGCCGGCCCGCCCTGCGGCGCCGGCCTTCCCATCCGCATGCAGGCTCCGTCAACGCGCATGCGCGCGCTCCAGAAGCTGGACGATCGCAGCCTGCCCGCGCTGGCGGGCATGCTGCAAGGGAGTGCGGCCATCGCCGTCGGCCAGGTTCACATCCGCGCCGCCCTCGATCAGCAGCGCGACGATGGCCTGATGGCGCGGCCCGCCATCGCTGAGGATGATCGCCTCCAGCAGCCCGGTCCATCCCAGCCGGTTGACGTGGTCGGGGTCCACCCCGGCCTGCAGCAAGGTCCGCACCACTTCCACGTGCCCACGCTCGCAGGCGGGTATCAGGGCCGTGCCGCCATAGCGATTGGTGCTCTTCAAGTCGGCGCCGTGGCGCAGCGTCAGGTCCAGGATCTGGCGATAGCCTTGCGCGCCCGCCAGCAGGTAGGCGCTGTCCTGCATGCGGTTCTGCGCGTTGACATCGGCGCCCCCCTCGATCAGCGCGCCCGCGGCATCCGCGTGATTGCCCTGGGTGGCGCGCAGCAGGGGCGTATTGCCCTGCGCATCGCGCGCCTCCAGCGGCGCGCCCTGGGCCAGCAGTTCGCGCACGCGCGCGGTCTCGCCCTTGCCCGAGGCTTCCAGCAATTGGGCGGCGCGGTCGCCCGCTACGGCGCCCCCGCCGATGGCGGCCAGCGCAAGCACGACGAAAACCCGCCAGAATTTGATGATTGCCATGGTCGGCAGCCTCCGTTGTCGATAAGTCGTGGTTTTGATGAATGCCAAAGTATTATGAACGCCGCGCGGCGGCGCGGGACGCAGCCGGGCTTGCCTGCGCGACCCGCGGTGCAATGCCCGGGCAACAAGCGTCCGGCATGATCGAGCCTCACTTAATGCCGCCCCAAGAACTGCCATGCCCCTGACCTCGCTTTCCGACCGATCCTTCCCGATGCCGGCCCGGCCGCGCGCCCTCCTGCGCGCCCTCGCCCTGGCCCTGCTGCCGCTAGCCCTTGCCGCGTGCAACGGCGGCGGCGGCGACGACCGCGATGACGCCCCGGCCACGCCGCCCGTCGTCGAAACCCCGGCGCCGCCGCCCGAAACGCCCGCGCGCAACACGGCCTGGCTGGAAACCAAGCCGGGCGATGTCATCCAGGTCCTCATCGAGGAACTGCATCCCACCCAGGCCGCCATCGGCTACGACCAGATCTACTACAAGCTGGGCCGCTGGCAAGGCGACTTCGACCGCGCGACATGGGCTGCCAGCCCCGCGCAACAGCTCGACTACCTGGACAACACCGTCGGCAAGAAGTTCGACGACTACTGCGAAGACATGGGCGGCGGCAAGCGCGCGCAGAAATTCCAGAGCATCGCCGAGGCGCGCACCGCCCGGCTGGACCAGCCCGCCACCTTCACCTGCGCAAGCGCGCCGGGCTCGCTCGCCGCCAACCTGAAGACGGTCGTCGTCGGCTGGGACGGCAACCTCTACCTGACCGACGGCCATCACACGTTTTCCGCGCTGCGCGAGATATCCGATGGCGGCCCCAAGCTGCCCGTCTGGGTCAAGGTCGACGCCAACTACAGCAGCCTGGCCACCGCCGCCGCCTTCTGGCAGCGCATGGTCGACGAACGCCGCGCTTGGCTGCGCGACGGCCAGAACCAGCCCATCACCGTCGATCAGCTGCCCGTCCGCCTGGGCCTGCCCAACGCCCAGGAAGCCGGCGGCATGCAGGAAGACCGCTATCGCTCGCTGGTGTACTTCACCCGCGACATCGCCTACAGCAACGGCAACCTGCCGGAATTCGCCGAATTCCTGTGGGGCGACTGGCTGCGCCGCCAGGCCGCGGGCGGCCAGCTGCCCGCGCTGGACCAGTACAAGACGCAGGCGCCGGCCGCCGCCGCGCAGATCCTCGCCGTCAGCACGCTGGACAAGGACCTGATCGGCGCCGGCTCGAACGACAGCTACGCCGCCGCCGTGCGCGACGCATCGCTGAAGATGAGCGCGCTGAAGGACGCCGACATCGTATTCGACGACCGCGACGCGGCCAGCCTGGGCCGCATTGCCCTGGTTCCCAACGCCGCCAGCGGCACGCCCACCAAGAAGGCGCGCGACACGCTGGAGGAACTTCCGCGCAACGACGTCAAGGCGGACACCAGCCCGCGCGGGGCCGGCAAGCTGTGGTTCGCCGTCAACTACCGCACTTGCGGAAAGCCGGCGGCCGGCACTTGCTGGGGGTGGTGAGCGGTCCATGGATACCTTCAACACCATGCGCACGTTCCGGCGCATCGTCGAGCTTGGCGGCCTGGCCAAGGCTGCCGAAGACCTCGGCATGTCATCGGCGGGCCTGAGCAAGCAATTGCGCGCCCTGGAGGCGCACCTGGGCGTGGTGCTCATCCAGCGCACCACGCGCAAGATGAGCCTTACCGAGGTCGGGCTGGGCTACTACGCCGATTGCTGCCGGCTGCTGGACGAACTGGACTCGCTGGAGAAATCGGTCAAGCAGCAATCGCAGCGCATCTCGGGACGCTTGCGCGTGAACGCGCCGCTGTCGTTCGCGCTGAGCGTGCTGTCGCCCTTGCTGGCGCGATTCCTGAAACAGTATCCGGAGGTGACGCTGGACCTGGCCATGGAAGACCGGCTGGTCGACGCGGTGGCGCATGGCTTCGACGTGTCCATCCGATTGCGCGCGAGCCTGGACGACTCCACGCTGGTGGCACGGCGCCTGGCTTCGCTGACGCAGGTGCTGTGCGCGGCGCCCGCCTACCTGGACAGCCGCGGACGCCCGGCGACGGCCGGCGATCTGCAACGCCACGGCATGCTGGCCTACAGCCTGGCGCATGCGGCAGGCATTGCGCAGGACGACGACGCCGACGCGCCCGCGTACGCGCTGCCCGCGGGCGCGCATACGCAGGTCAACAACAGCCTGATGCTGCGCGACCTTCTGGTGGCCGGCCTGGGCATCGGCGCGCTGCCGTCCTTCCTGGCCCATCCCGCCATCGCCGCCGGACAACTGGAACGCGTGCTGCCGGCGCTGGCGGCCCCGGCGCGCCACGTCTACGCGGTCTATCCCACCAACCGGCATCTGCAGCCCAAGGTCCGCGCCTTCATCGACTTCCTGGCCGAGCATCTTCCCGCCGCCATGCCCGCGGATTCTTGACCGCCAGCGAATACTGTCCGCACCGCGGCGTGCTTACTCGGACGGCCCCTGCTCCGTAAGCTGGCATCCATCGGCAATCGATGCCATTCCTACAGGAACACCGTCATGACTTTCCGCATTTCCCGTCGCCTGCTCGGCCTGATTCTGATGAGCGCGGGCAGCCTGGCCGCGCACGCCCACGGCGGGCCGCAGCGCCCCGCCGCCATGGCCGACCATGCGCCCGCGCAGCAGGTCGGCGTCAGCCCGTGGGGGCCGGACGACGAGATCGGGCGCCTCAACCTCATCACGCCGCAATCCCGCGCCGCGGTCCTGTCGCGCCTGAAGGGCGACAAGGTGTACGACCTGGCCACCGACTACTACGTCGGCATGCCGAGCTGGCAGGACGCCGGCGACCCGAAGTATCAGTTCTGGATGACGCACACGCCGCGCGGCACGGAGATCGACGATCCGATGGGCGTCGGCCGGGACATGAACACCGCCCGCAGCTACACCGGCACCGCGTTCTCCATGTATAGCCACACGGGCACGCACATCGACGCGCTGAACCACTTCGGCATCCACGGCAAGATCTGGAACGGCTTTGCCGCCGACGAGCACCTGGGCGACCGGGGCTGGAAGCGCGGCGGCATCGAGAAGTTCCCGCCGCTGATCGCGCGCGGCGTGATGATCGACGTGGCGGCGGCAAAAGGCGTGGAGGAGCTGCCGGACCAATACCGCATCACCCGCCAGGACCTCAAGGCGGCGCTCGCCCGCCAGAAGACCACCCTGCATAGCGGCGACATCGTGCTGATCCGCACCGGTCGCATGAAGCACTACGGCGATCCCAAGGCCTACATGGCCAATCCGCCGGGCATGGGCCTGGACGCCGCGCGCTATCTGGTCGAAGAAGGCGGCGCGATGATCGTGGGCGCCGACAACCTCAGCTTCGAGACGTTCCCGTCGGAGGTCGCCGACGACTACGTGCCGCTGCACACCTACCTGCTGGCCCAGCAGGGCGTGCCCATCATCGAGCTGATCGCGCTGGACGAGCTGTCGCGCGACAAGGTCTATGAATTCGCCTTCATCGGCGGTCCGCTGAAGATCCGCGGCGGCGACGCGGCGCCCTTGCGCCCCGTCGCGATTCCGCTGCGCTGAACGCCGGCCCCCCGGGGCCTAGATGTCGCCCTGCATCGCGGGCCTGGCCTGCACCCGGCTCAGCCAGGCCTGCACATGCGGGTGCGCGGCCACCGGCGCGCCCAGGAAGGCGGTGTAGCCGATCACCGAGCCCACCACCAGGTCGGCCAGCGAGTAGGCCGGTCCCAGCACCCATGCGCGCGCGGCAAGATGGCCGTCCAGCACGGCGAGCAAGGCGCTGAGATCGTCGATGGCCGCCTGTGCCTGGGCGGCGTCCCGACGCGATTCATCCCCGTGCGCGGCCACGTGCAAACGCGATATCACCGCGCCATAGGTGACGTAAGCCCACGCGCACCAGGACATCGCCGACAGGCGCTCGGGCGCATCGGCGGCGGGCCACAGCCCGCGCTCCACGCCGTAGCGCTCGCCCAGCCAGAGCTGGATGGCCAGCGTTTCGAACATGGGCGCGCCGTCCACCGTCAGTGTCGGGACCTTGCCGTTCGGGTTCAGCGCCAGGAATTCGGGGCGGCGCTGTTCGCCCGTCCTGATGTCCACCTTGACGCGTTCGTGGGGCACACCCAGTTCAGCCAGGGCGCTGGCCACCGGCGAGGCGCTGGACATGGGGTGCCAATACAGGACGATAGACATGGGCGAATCTCCAATTCGTTAGGGGGGAAGGCCGCGGCGCATGCCGCTGACAACGGGGTCCACTGTAGAATCCATTGCGGACAGATTCCGCCCTCGATTCGCACTATCGTGCCGCCATGCTCACCTCCAGCAACCGCCTCCTGCGCCTGCTTTCGCTGCTGCAGACCCGCCGCCATTGGGCCGGCCCCGAGCTGGCCGCGGCGCTTGCGATCCACCCCCGCACGCTGCGCCGCGACATCGACCGCCTGCGCGAGCTGGGCTACCCGGTACACGCCAGCAGCGGCGTGGCGGGCGGCTACGCCTTCCGCGCCGGGCAGGCCCTGCCGCCGCTGCTGCTGGACGACGACGAGGCCCTGGCCGTCGCGATCACCTTGCGCACGGCCGCCACCGGCACGGTGGGCGGCATCGAGGAAACCGCGCTGCGCGCGCTGGTGAAGCTGGAGCAGGTCATGCCCTCGCGGCTGCGCGGCCGGGTCGACGCGCTGCGTTCGTCCATCGTGCCGATGGAGCGCGCCGGCCCCAGGGTGGACGCGGCCGTGCTCGCCACCCTGGCGGCCGCCTGCCGCGACCAGTTGCGCATCGGCTTCGACTACTCCGACGGCCGCGGCCAGGCCAGCACCCGGCAGGTCGAGCCACAGGGACTGGCGCACACGGGGCATCGCTGGTATCTGGTGGCCTGGGACCCGGCGCGCGACGATTGGCGCACCTTCCGCATCGACCGCATCGCGGGCGCGCCCAGCGTGGGCGGCCATTTCGCGCCGCGCCCCTCGCCGGAAGGCGGGGACCTGCGCGCCTACGTATCGCGCTCGGTGAGCGCGCCGCCCTATTCCGAGCTGGCCCGGGTCATCCTGCACGCGCCGCGCGCAGCCATGGCGGCGCGCATACCCGCGTCAGCCGGCGAGCTTGAGGCGCTGGACGCCGAACGCTGCCTGCTGCGTTGCGCCAACCATGCGCTGGATTCGCTGGTGTACTGGTTGATGGCGCTGGATGTGGAGTTCGACGTACTGGCGCCCGCCGAGCTGAAGGACCGCCTGCGACTCGCGCAAGACCGCCTGGCGCGCAGCCTGGCGCGCTCGGCAGGCGGCCTGTAGCCGCCTCAGAGCATTTCCTGGGCGTTCTCGGCCTTGGCGAGCTGCTGCATGACGAGCGAGACCTGCTCGGCGATTTCCAGGCGTTCGGCCGCCGACATGGCGTCGTACTCCTGCTTGGAGATGCCCAGGCTGGCCAGCGCGGCATAGAACATCTTGTCCTCCAGCGACATCGAGGCATAGTCCATGAATTCCTGTTCGGCCTGGGAAGGCGCCGCCTGGGAAGCGCCCGAGACGCCACCCGCCATGGCCGAACGGCCGCGCTCGGTCGCGCTGGCGAAGGCGGCGCGAAAATCGCCGTCGGCCGAGCCGGAACGGGAGGCCGCGGCGGATGGCTTGGAACCGGCCGCAATGCCCAAGGAATTGACGATGCTCATGGAGTGCTCCAAAAGAATACGGTGCGCCGCGGGCTCCCCGCCCGTTGCGGGACTGCCCCTCAGGCTGGCAAGTTACCGCGCATGCGGGCGGCGGGAAGATCCGGTCAGATACCCGAATCGGCCTTTTATCCCCCTATTGCGGCTGTGTATTTTTCACGCCGTTCGAGTATCTTGTGGCTCTTGCGAACCTTCCAGAGATCCCTTCCATGACCATAGCCCCCACCCTCGGCCAGACCGCCGGCGGCGCCCCCGAGGCAGACGCCTTCCTGCAGTTCCTGGTCAACCTGGTGAACAACGGCAGCCAGATCGAGAGCATCGGCGTCACGCTGCAAATGGGCGGCATGCTGGTGTCGGGGTCCATCATTTCCGGCGCCGAGTACTTCGACAGCTTCGCCGTCAATTTCACGAGCTCGCTGGACTCGCTGGATGCGGACACCCGCAAGACGGTGCGCGCGTCGCTCGCGGAACTGGGCGACGTCTTCCGCCTGCCCCAGCCGGCCGACCCGCTGCCAAACTACATCCACCTTGCGGATGCCCTGTTCTTCACGGCGGACGGCACGCCCATCGCCGGCCAGCCCACGCTGTGGCGCGGACGCACCAGCGCCGTCGACGGCTTCATCCTGGGCCGGCTGCAATCGGAAGCGGCCGGCTAGGCGCGGCCGGCTAGGCGTGGCCGGCTAGGCGCGGCCAACCAGGCGCGGCCGCGCCACGATTTTCTCGCACAGCGCCGCCGGCGCTTTTGAGATTCTTCTTATTCTCTGACCGGGCGCGCGTTCCTACCATGCATCAAATGCTGGTAGACGACCGTGACGCCCTCTCGCTCGACCCCCAGGCCGCACCGCGCACGGCCTCCCTGCTTCTGCATTTTCTTGCAGCGGCCCTGCTCGCGTGCATCGCGGCGGGCGCCACCCTCTATCTGTACTGGGCCTTCAGCAACGTCGTGTCCACCTACCGCCGCCAGATGAACGCGGCGGCCTACGAGGCGCAGCTCTTCTTCGACCGGCGCGAAGCCTTGCTCCGGTCCATCTCCGCATCGGCGGTGCTCAACGCCAGGAGAATCTCCTTTGCGGACGCTCCTTCCTACCTCGATGCCTCCCGGCAGGTCGAAGTCCTGCCGCTGCAGGAAGAGCCCGCCGCGTTCGACTGGGCGCTCATCCTCACCCACCGCGACCTCTACGACATCGCCCAGGCGAAATCCGGCCTCGTCTACAGCTCGATGCGCCACGCCAGAACCGTGCGCATCGCGGCGGACGGCGAGCCCGCCCCGCCGGCCATCGCCGCGCACACGCAGCAGTGGCTGGCCAGCACGCTGGCCAAAATCAAAACCCAGAACCAGGCGGACGGGCAGGCGCCTATCGTATGGCTGCACGCCCCCAGGGACGACTCCGCGCGTCAGCTCTTCCTCTATACGCCGCTGGACCTCGCCAACCCGCAGGCCGGCTGGCTCGGGCTGGAAGTCGCCGGCGTGGACGCCGCCGTGGATCTCTCGCGCGAGACAGGCGGCAGCTATGTCCTGCTCGATGAAAAGGGCCGGACCATGCTGCATGGCCCAGGGGCGAACATCGCGGACGGCGTGTTCGGCCACGCCATCGCGAAGGACTCCTTCGGCCTGTACGGCAACGGCCGGCTGCCCGACCGCCTGGCGCTCAGCAAGTCCGTTGGCGAAAACGGCTGGCGGCTCGTCTACTACACGCCGCTCCGGCGGGTGCTGCAAGAGAACGCATTTGCGCTGCAAGCGGCAGCCATCGTCTCGCTGCTGCTGTTTGCCATCGTCATCCTGCTGGTGCGCCACATCCGCCGCCGCCTTGTCCTGCCCGCGCGGCGCCAGTACGAAGCCCTGGCGGACACCGAGGCCCTGAACCGCAAGCTGATCGAAGCGGCGCCCGTGGGCCTTTGCCTGCTGCGGCGCTCGGACGGCGCGGTCGTGCTGTCCAACGACATGGCGCGGCGCTGGTTCCGTGGCTCGCCGATCTGGCGGGAAGATATCCTCTCCTGCATGGGCGAGCAGGCCGGACGGGAACACGAGCTGCGGGATGGCCGCAGCGCCTACCTGACCTTCGCGCCCATGACCTACCGCGGCGAGGCCGTAGTGCTTTGCGGCATCAGCGATATCTCCGCGCTCAAGCGCGTCGAACACTCGCTGCTTCAGGCCAAGCGCGACGCGGAAGCCTCCAGCCACGCCAAGACGGTGTTCCTCACCACGATGAGCCACGAGATCCGCACGCCCCTCTACGGCATCCTGGGAACGCTCGAGCTGTTTTCATTGACGCCCGTCAGCAGCCAGCAGGCCCAGTACCTGGAAACCATCCAGCAGTCCTCCGCGACGCTCTTGCGCACCATCAACGACACGCTGGACCTGTCCCGCATCGAGGCTGGCCACGCCATGCTGGAGTACGCCCCGTTCTCGCCGGCCAAACTCCTGAACGACGTGGTCGCAAGCTTTGCCGCCCGCGCGCACGTCAAGGGCCTGCGCAGCTACGCGGTGGCCGCCCCCGACACGCCCGATGCCGTGGTCGGCGACGCCACCCGCATCCGGCAGATCCTGGACAACCTGGTCAGCAACGCCATCAAGTTCACGGATTCCGGACAGATCGTGCTGCGCCTGAAACTGGCCGGCATCGGCCCCGACGGCGCCGGCCTGAGCTTCCAGGTCGCGGACACGGGCCTGGGCATCGCGCCGGAACACCAGGCGCGCCTCTTCGAGCCCTACTACCAGGTGGACGGCGACAGCCGGGTGCATACGCCCGGCACCGGCCTGGGGCTGTCCATCTGCCGGCGCCTGTCCGACCTGATGAACGGCAAGCTCAACGCCGTCAGCGAGCCGGGCTTGGGCACCAGCATCACGTTCGACATCCGCCTGCCGCTTGCGCCGGACACGCCCGAGGCCGATCCGCTCAGGCTGGACAGCATGACCGTATACGTGCTGGGCGCCGTCCCCGAGGTCGTGGCCAACCTGCGCGGCTGGCTGCGCCGCTGGGGGGCCATGGCGCCGCCCTATCCGTCGAACGGCGCGCCTCCCGCCGAACCCGCGGTCCTGCTGCAGGCCTGGCCGCCCGCCCCGGAACCCGCCAACTGGAGCGGGCCCCGGGTCATCGTCCACCCTCCGGGGCTGCGGCCGCGCGCCGACGACGCCCCCCGCCGCTGGTTCGCCAGCGCCTATAGCCTCGCCGGCATCGGACATGCGGTGCAACAGGCGCAGGGCAGCGCGGCGCTGGCAGCGCCTTACGGCCCCCATGCGCAGCCAGACCCGCTGGCGCTGCGCATCCTGGTCGCCGAAGACAACCCCATCAGCCAGGTGATCCTGCGCGAGCAGCTCGAACACCTGGGCTGCTCGGTGGCCTTGGCGGCCAATGGCCAGGAGGCCCTGGCCCTGCCCGACCTGATGAGCTTCGACGCCGTGCTGACCGACCTCAACATGCCGCGGGTCGACGGCTATGAACTGGCCCGCAGATTGCGGGAGCGCGGCTATGAAAAGCCCATCCTCGGAATCACCGCCAACGCCTTTCCCGAAGAACTGCGGCGCGGGACGAGCGCGGGCATGAACACCCTGCTGGTCAAGCCCTTGCCCCTGCCCCTCCTGCGGCAAACCTTGCAGGCAGTGAAGGAACCCCGGAACTGAACATGCCTGGCGACTGCAAGATGCTCGTTGCGGACGGCCGCGCCCTTCAGCGCGCGGCGCAGTGAAGCCCATCGAACCCCTGCTCCCGGCCAGGTATCGGACCCTGTTCCTGGACACCATGAACAGCGACCTGGCCAGGCTGGAAAGCGCGATCGCAAGCCACGACTTGCGGCTCGCCCTGCAGATACTGCACCGCATGAGCGGCGCGCTGCTGCTGATGAGAATGGCGGCGCTGTCGGCAAGCGTCCACGCCATCGAGGAAAAACTGATCCGCGGCGGCCCGAGCGCAAGGGCCTTTCAGGACGCGTCCGGCCTGGTTCGTGAACTCCGCAATCTCCTGGTTCAAGTCTGACGCTTGATGCAAAATCCACCCGATAACCCCAAGGTCCATCTGACAGCGCTATCGAATGGAAAGACTCAGAATTGTCCTCGCCGACGACCACCCGCTGGTCCTGATGGGCATGCGCGACCTGCTCGAGAAGGAACTGAGCTTCCACGTCATCGCCGCGCTGGCCAGCCCTACCGCGCTGGTCGACCACCTGGCCCGCGAGCTGCCGCATGTGGTCATCACCGACTACTCCATGCCCGGCGACGAAAGCTATGGCGACGGGATGCGCCTCGTCAAGTATCTGACCCGGCACTTCCCGCCCGCGCGGGTCGTCGTGCTGACCATGGTGTCGAACCCGATGATCATCTCCGCGCTCTACGACGCGGGCGTCGCCGCCGTGGTGTTCAAGCGCGACAACCTGGCTGAAATTGTCACCGCGCTGCACACGCTGCAGGCGGGGCGGAAATACTATCCCCCGGGGTTTCAGCGCGACGACACGGTGGATTCCCGCAGCAAATTCATCGGCGAGCGCATCAACAGCCTGTCGCCCAAGGAATTCGAAGTGCTGCGCCATTTCATACGCGGCGAATCCATGATGCAGGTGGCGGAAACGCTCAAGCGCAGCGTCAAGACCGTCAGCGGCCAGAAGATCTCGGCCATGCGCAAGCTGAACGTGCAGACCGACCAGGAACTGGTGGCCTTCTGCGTGGAAAGCGAGATGTTCCTGTAGCCGGCCTGCGCGGGATGGGGCCGCTTGCTATCCTTGGGGCCTGCGCGGCTCTCCGCCGCACCGGCTGAATCAACAGAGACGAATGGCATGACGCAAGCAACCATCGAGCCCCTGGCGGGCCAGCAGGTGGATAGAAAGGCCATGCAGGCCTTGATCGAACAGGCCGCTGGCAACGCGCTGTCGTTCCAGGACTGCGACTTCCAGGACGCGGATTTTTCCCGCCTGGACCTGCGCGGCTTCCAGTTCACCGCTTGCGCAATCGCCGGCGCCTCCTTTCAGGGCGCCACACTGGCCGACACCCGGTGGCTGCGCTGCCGCGGCGGGCAAGCCAGCTTCGCCTCGGCTGACGCGAGCGACGCCGCGTTCCAGAACTGCGACCTCAACAACGCCAACTGGCGCCGCGCCAGGCTGGCCTCGGCCCGGTTCCAGGGCTGCAAGCTGACGGGCTCGGATTTCGACGGCATGGCATGCCTGGGCTGGTCCCTGGAAGAATGCCTGCTCGTCGGCGCCCTGCTGCGCGGCGTGTCGTTCCGGAAGTCGGACATCCTTCAGCTGGACTTCTCGGACGCCGACCTGGCCGGCAGCGATTTCCGCGACACTGTCTTCCACGGCGGCAGCCTGCGCAATGCCAACCTGAAGAACGTCCGCTTCGAAGGCGCCGACCTGCGCGAGGTCGACCTGAGCGGCATAGACCTGACCGCCGCGGCGCGCCTGGCGGGCGCCACCATCTCCCAGACCCAGGCGGCAGCGCTGCTGGCCGAGCTGCGCATCAGCGTGATCTGAAGCGCGACCGGTCAGGCCCCGCGGCGGCGGCTGAACCGCTGCTCGACCACCACGCTGCCCCACTGCCTGCCTTCCGACGAGTGGGTCAGCGTAAAGCCCGCGGCTTCATACAGGTGCCTGGCGGCGTCCAGGCCCTTGAAGGTCCACAGATAGGTTTCGTCGTAGTGCGTGTCCGCAAAGGCCATGGCCCGCGCCAGCAAGGCCCGGCCCACGCCCATGCCGCGCAGCGACTCGTCGACGATGAACCAGCGCAAATGCGCCTGGCGGGCGGCCAGGTCTCCGTCGATGACGATGGAGGCCAGCGTCCTGCCGTTGTCCACGTACAGCCACATGTTCTTGCCCGCCTCGGGCAAGCCTTCCGCGAATCCGGACAGCTCCGTCGCCACCTTGCGTTCGAAATACACCCCAAAGCCCGAGGCTTGCGCGTAGTAGCGCGCATGCAGGCTGGCGACGTCGCCGATGCAGCCGGGCAGATAGCCCTGATGGATCTGGTCCTCGATCCCGCCGGCCGCATTCGCGGCGGCCACGTTGGGGTTTTCGCTGGACAGCGCGTCGGCGTACAAGGACAGAAAGCGGATCAGCGATTCCTGATCGGCCGGCGACAGGCGCCGCAGCGCGTGCGACACCTGGTCCGTGGCGAACTGGTCGATCCGCGCGCGCAGCTTGTTGCCGGCGTCGGTCAGGTAGAGCCTGGACGAACGCGCGTCGTCGCTCGCGGCCTCGCGCGCCAGCAGCCCGGCCGATTCCAGCTTGGCCACCTGCCGGCTCGTATTGGACTTGTCCAGCCTGAGGATCGCCGCCAGGTCGCGCGCCTGGATGCCCGGCTGCAGGCCGATCTCGATGATGGCGTGGACCGCCGAGGGCGCCAGGTCGCTGCCGGCCAGCGACGCGCGCATGAAGCCCAGTTCGCGAACCAGCTTGCGGGAAAACTCCCGCAGGTCCTGGATGGTCTTTTCTCGGGACTGCGAGGGAAAGTCGATGAGATCCATGGCGCTCGCCTGAAGTTGCGGTGCGCAACCAATATACTTGCGAACCGCAACTAACTCAAGCACCTACAAAGGCTGGATCAAGAAAGCCCCGCTATCCGGGCCGCCTGAAGCGCGCCCGCGCGGCTTCGATGTCCTGGCGGCAAACGCAGCCGCTCATGTGATCGTTGACCATGCCCACGGCCTGCATGAATGCGTAGATGGTCGTCGGCCCCACAAAGGTCCAGCCGCGCCGCTTCAAGGCGCGCGAGAGTTCGACCGACGCCGTCGACGTCGGATTGCTGTCCCAGTAGTCCCGGTCCACCGTGCCGGGGCGCTCGTGCGCGGGCGGCTCATGCTTCCACAGCCAGCCGGACAGCGAGCCCGTTTCCTCGGCCAGCGCCTGCGCGCGGCGGGCGTTGTTGATCGCCGACAGGATTTTGCTGCGGTTGCGCACGATGCCGGCATTCGCCATCAGGCGGTCTACGTCCTGGTCGGTGTAGCGCGCCACCCGCTCGAAATCGAAATCATCGAAGGCTGCGCGAAACGCCTCGCGCTTGCGCAGGATGGTGATCCACGCCATGCCGGCCTGGAAGCCCTCCAGGCAGATCTTTTCGTAAAGCCGGCGGTCGTCGGCCACCGGCCTCCCCCATTCGTGGTCGTGATAGTCGGGCATGGACGGCTGCCAGAAGCAGCGCGGCACGCCCCGGTCATCGAGGATCAGGCCCGGGTCCGGCTCGGCCATGGCCGCGCCTGCTTGCTGGGCGGCCATCACGGCTTGGCCGGCACGGGGCAGCTCGTATCGCCTTCCTCGCACTTCAGGTAGGCGCGCAGCTCCTTGGTGCGCGCCTGCGTCAGCTTGTCCAGGCACATGCTCAGCACCATGGGATAGGCGCTGCCGCCGGTGGTGCCGCCGGACGAAAAAGCGCATTCCGCATCGCGGAAAAACAGCCAGGCCTTCTGGGCCGCCTGCAACTGGGTCGCGCCGTTCTTGTCGTCCTTCAGGCGCGTCATCAGGTCCTTGTAGGCGGCGTTCAGGTCGGCGTCCGACTTGCGGTAGGCCTGGTCGGCGCACAGATTCATGTCGGTCTGCGTGGACGCCTTGTCGCACTTGAGCACCTGCGCCTGGGCGCCGGACGCCATGAAGAGCGCGGCGGCCGCGGCGATTGCTATACGCATGAAATTTCCTCCTGGTTGCGGGGTGGGTCGGTCCTTGTGGAAAGTGTCGCACGGATGGGGCCTGCCTCGCAGCGGCAGCCCCGGCCGGCGTCGCCTAAGATAGCGGCCATGAAGATCCAACTGCTTTCCGACCTGCACCTAGAGTCCGACCCCACTTTCCTCGCGCAGCCCGCGCCCGGCGCCGACCTGCTCGTGCTGGCGGGAGACATCGGCTCGTACCGCCGGGGCTCGCGGCTGAACGGAACGGATTTCGGGCTGGGAAGCTATTCGCCGCGCAACGGCTGGCCCACGCCCGTGGTGTACGTGCCGGGCAACCACGAATACGACAACCTGGATTTCGACGACACGCACGACCGCCTGCGCGAACTGTGCCACTCGCTGGACATCCGATGGCTGGAACGGGAAACCTGCGTGATCGACGGCGTGCGGCTCGTGGGCACCACGCTGTGGACGGATTTCGACGCGCTGGCCGCCGCCGGCGACACCATCGGCGATGTCCTGAAAAAGCGCGCCAAGGCGTTCCGCGCGGCGGACTTCTATCTGGAAAAGGCCGAGATGCGCCGGCACGGCGCGCCCTTCATGGCGGAGCAGATGCGCGAACAGGGCCTGGCCTGCCAGCAATGGCTGGACGCCGCCCTGCGCGCGCCCTTCGATGGCCCGACCATCGCGATCACCCACTTTGCGCCCACGCTTGCCAGCGCCGACCCGCGCTACGGCGTCACCGCCGGCACGGCGGGCTTCTGCAACGCGCTCGACGGCCTGCTGCCGCTGGCCGACTACTGGCTGCACGGCCACCTGCACTGCGCGCAAGACTACGTGAAGGACGGCTGCCGCATCATCGCCAACCCCCTGGGCTATGCCAAGAAGGGGGAACAGCAGAACTTCGCGCCCGACAGGATCTGGGACGTGGCGGCGCCCGCCAGGTGATCCCGGCGGGCCGGCGTCCGCCTGGAACTTGAGGCTGGCATTTCCGAGGATCTATAGGCATGGATTCTTGCAATGATGCTACAAACGCTCGATCGCAGCCTGTCGAAACTGGGTATGAAGCTCCCGAGAAAATGGAAAGGTTCGAAGACTCATTCGCCCCTCGCTGGCACAATGCAGCCTTCGAAATTGGCGAGAGAGTTGAACATGGAAACGGAAATTTCCAATGCCTTTCAGGCATTCGGTGCGGTAGCCACGAGTCTAGCTTTTTTAATCGGACTTCTGGTCTACCGATCCGATTCCACTTTCAAGCGAAATGATCTTCTGGCGCGACAAGCGATCCTGTCGCTTGAGCGCGCATGGGATATCTTTACCGACAGGGGCAAAGCCAGTCGTCCGAAAGCGGATCGAGTTATCTGGCTCACCACCGCCCGACATCTTGAACGCTTCGTGTGCCTCCGTAGTCTCATGCATTGCCCTGACGCACATAAAATCGTCCTAGATGAACACGAGGAATACTGGCGCTACCGCTTCTACGACTTTCTGCATCCCATTTGCCTCGAAAATGGTTTCTATGACCAGATAGAAGCCGGAAGAAAAATCGAGCCACGCTCAGCTTTTGTAATTGTCAAGTTTTCCGGCTGGAGCGGCGTTCAGGATCCTATAGACCGAGTGATGTTCGCAGAAGAGGATCTGGATGACTTGAAGAAACATCCCGTTTTGTCGGAGTACTTGCGGTCTTACCTGAGGGGCCTTAAACAATGATGACCACGCACGATTCACGCCCTGAAAGATCGATGAGAGGCAGCACTTATCAAGAGGGATAAGTTGACGCATTCTGCGCCCGTTAGGTAGCAGATGGAGGCCCCAAGTGGTTCTGGAGCCTATTCGGTCTCGGGAAGATCCAAGGTCGTTTGCCTCGCGGAATTGGGTAGATCCAAATCCGAAATGGCTCGCACGACCAACCCGGTCGACAATGCTGTTGACCGCAGGCCACCATCATCGGAGATCAGCTCATCTGCACGTTGCACACGAGCTATAGCGATAATCTGCCGATCAATCTTAATCTTCTGCCAAGGTTCCTGGCGTCCTCCCTTCTTATCCCCTGCGGACAACGCTCGACGGTCAAGCAATGCGCATTCAAAGGCAGCACGGCGGTCAAACGGCGCGAGTGCAACCGATTTCCTTCGTTCAAGGGCGCCAATCCAAGCAGCAGTGGCTTCGTCCGTGCCGACTAAATATTCGGCGAAACACGGCATGGGAATGACAATCTTGCCGTTTTTGGCAGCCACCGACTTCAACAGATCATCAAGCCGGGCGATATCATCCGACTTCGATTGACCAGCCCATTTGACGAGACAGTTAGCGTCAAGCGCGACTATCATCTATTCCCCGGATCCTTTTCCATACCTCGTCGGCATCCTCAGTGGTTGCCCAGCCATTTCCAGGTATGGCAGCCAACTCCAAGAACGTCTCATATGCATCGCTTTGATTCAGATCTTCAAAGCGATCACCATATAGAGCATGCGGCTCCCACACACCCGCCGCAGTACGCTTCCATGTCCCGTGAACATGAAGGCGAACCGTGCTTGCGCGAAATCGTGTTGCCAAATCTCGCGCCAATGCCATATCCCGCACAGTGATGCTATAGATCGAGCCGGATGAGGCCTGTAGTCGGATGTGCGCTGTGTCATCGGCCCCGGAAACTCCCACAACGACGCCATCCAACTCCCCTTCATCAGGGATGACTATTTCCGGCATCTCGTCGTTGGCAGGCACATGGGGTGCGAAGGTCGCGAGAACATTATCCGTGCGATCAATGATCTGTCCTCGCGCGCCATCACGGCGCATCAAAGACGAAATCCTCTCATAGGCGTTATGGCCAGGCGATTCAGTGCCCGCCGCGGCCTGCCGCACTCGCGACTTTGTTAGGACGGGATACTCGCTATGATCTCGGGCCCGCAACACCACGCTGCCTTTCACCGCCCCCGCGAAAGTCGGCCGCGCATCGTCGCCGAGTAGCGACGCGAATTCCTTCATGTAATCCGCGAGGCGTGCCAAACCAAGGGTATTGAAGCTAACCCCCTTGATATGTAAGGCATAATCCCATTCGCGCTTCGACATGATTCCTGACTCTAGGCTAGACCCAAGTGCGGGCCAGATTTGAGTGTAAGTCATTGGATCCAAAGAGCATAGATTTGTCCCCATAATCGAAGGGCGTAGACCCGCAATGCAGCTAGGCCTACTTTGCTCGAATGCGAAGCCCTGTCTCACCGTCAGAGCCTCATGGACACCTATGCCGGAAAACCCGCAACGCTCCTGGCGCCATGGGCTTTCTCCCTTCCGTCTGCGATCAGTCCACGATCAGGGCGCCGGGTTCGGGTGGCGCACGTGGATCTGGTTGATCGCTTCCAGCACCTCGGGCGACAAGCTCACCTCCACGCTGTCGATGTTCTCTTTCAGCTGCGCGAGCGAGGTCGCCCCGATCAGGTTGCTGGCGACGAACGGGCGCTGGTTCACCCAGGCCAGGGCCAGGTGGGTGGGCGAGATGCCATGCTGGCGCGCCAGGGCCACATACTCGCTCGTGGCGGCCTCGGCCTGCGCGTTGCTGTAGCGGGTGAAGCGCGAATACACCGTCAGGCGGGCGCCGGCCGGCCGGGCGCCATCCAGGTACTTGCCGCAAAGCATGCCCATCGCCAGCGGCGAATAGGCCAGCAAGCCCACGCCTTCATGGTGCGTGAATTCCGACAGGCCGATCTCGAACACGCGGTTCAAGAGGCTGTACGCATTCTGGATCGACGCAATCCGCGGCAGGCCCTGGTTCTCGGCATGACGCAGGAACTGGCTGACGCCCCACGGCGTTTCGTTGGACACGCCGATGTGGCGGACCTTGCCGGCGCGCACGAAATCCTGCAGGACCGACAGCGTTTCCTCGATCGGCACGGTGTGCTCGTCCTCGACCCAGGGATAGTTCAGCTGGCCAAAGGTGGCGGTGGTGCGGTCGGGCCAATGCAGCTGGTACAGGTCCAGGTAGTCCGTCTGCAGGCGCTTGAGGCTGGCGTCCAGGGCGGCGGTCAGGTTCTTGCGGTCCAGGAAGGTCTTGCCGTCGCGGATATGGCCGGGGCGCTTGGGGTCGCGCACGGGGCCGGCCACCTTGCTGGCCAGCACGATGTCCTGGCGGCGCTTGCCGCGCGCCAGCCAGGTGCCGATGCAGGTCTCGGTCAGCCCTTGGGTTTCAGGCTTGGGCGGCACCGGGTACATCTCGGCGACGTCGACCAGATTGACGCCGCGCTCCAGCGCGTAATCCAGCTGCTGGTGCGCTTCGGCTTCGGTGTTCTGCTCGCCCCAGGTCATGGTGCCCAGTCCGATCAGGCTGACATCCAGGTCGGTACGGCCGAGTTTGCGGTATTTCAAGTTCTGCTCCGTGCGGGATCTCGTAAAGGGGAAGCGACACCTTACTCCAGGATGTTGGCATTGCGCTGACAGGGCCGCGCCCGGCGCGCCGCCCGCCTGCGAAGCGCGCTTGCCTGCGCCGTCCAATCGGCATACGCTGGACCGAAAAATAACTCCTGGGAGACCGCATGTTCACGGAACTGGACGAGACCCTCCTCTTCTTCGCCGGGCTCCTCATCTTCCTCGGCATCATCGAGCTGAGCTACCGGCTTGGCCGCAGGCTGCGCAAGCCTGCCGACGATTCGGCCAAAAGCCACATTTCCACATTGCAAACCGCCCTGCTCGGCCTCCTGGCCCTGCTGCTGGGCTTTACCTTCGCCATGTCCGTCACGCGCTTTGAAACGCGCAAGAACCTGGTGCTGGAAGAAGCCAACGCCATCGGCAACGCCTACTGGCGCTCGCAGCTCATCCCCGCCGGCCACCGCCCCATGGTCGCGGGCCTGCTGCACGAGTACACGTCCGCGTCGCTGGACTACCACCTGGCCGACCAGGACTCGCCCCGCTTCAACGCCGCCAACGCCACGGCGCGACGCATCGAACGCCAGATCCGGACCTCCGTCGCCGCCGCCGCGGAAAACCCGCCCTCGATCTCCACAATCATGTTCATCCAGGCCATCAACGAAATGGCGCAGATCAACGAGAAGCGCCGGGTCGCGCTGGAGAATCACGTTCCCGAGCCGGTGTACTACCTGCTCTTCATCGTCGCCTCCGGCTCCATGGCCTACATCGCCTATAGCACCGGCCTGCACGGGCGCCGCCGCCTCATCTCGACCGGCATGTTCGCCGCGCTAATCTCACTGGTGCTGACCTTCATCGTGGACATCGACCAGACCGGCAGCGGGCTGATCCAGGTCAGCCAGGAAAGCATGCAGCGCATGCAGGCGACGCTGGAACAGGAACTGAAGCAGTAGCGCACGCGCGCGCCTGCAAGCTCAGGGAAAGAACTCCAGCACCTCGTCGTTCGCAAGGTCGAACGTGCCCGTGGACCGCCACCCCAGGTGCCGGTAAAAGCCGTAGGACCGGACGCGCGGATCGGATGCGCAGCCCAGGAACACCCTGTCGAACCCCTGTTCCTTCAACACCCGGACCACGAGGTTGAGCAAGGTCTTGCCGACGCCTGCGCCCTCGTACTCGGGCAACAGCGCCAGGACCACGATTTCTCCCGTGCTTAGGTCGCCATAGCAGTAGCCCGCGATGCGGCCGCCGGACGTCGCGACATAGCCCGGCAGCGAACCATCCGCGACCGCCGCGCTCCAGCTCTCAAGCGTGACGCCGACGGCGGCAAGATCCTCGGCCGAGAAGGCGTTCTCGCGGGTCTTGCCGCGTATGTCGATGCATGCCGCCACGTCTTCCGGACGCGCGGCTCTATAGGAAATGCTCATATCCGCTCATGCAAACAAGCGTTGGAGAAACGGCGCGGTCGCGCCGACCTTGGCAAGGCAGACCTGCTCCGGCGTGCCGGCCGCGACGATGCCGCCGCCCTCTTCGCCCGCCCCGGGTCCGACGTCGATCATCCAATCGCTGCCCGCCACCACGCGCAGGTCGTGCTCGACCACGATCACCGTATTGCCGGCGTCCACCAGCCCGTGCAACTGCGCCATCAGCTTGTCCACATCCGCCGCATGCAAGCCCGTGGTGGGCTCGTCCAGCACGTACAGCGTATTGCCGCGCTGGCTGCGCTGCAGCTCGGTGGCCAGCTTGATGCGCTGGGCTTCGCCGCCGGACAGCTCCGTGGCCGGCTGGCCCAGGCGCAGGTAGCCCAGGCCGATCTCGTGCAGCAGCGCCAAGGGGCGCTGCACCACGGGCTCG
The DNA here is from genome assembly GCF_042721735.1 of Achromobacter sp. NPDC058515. NCBI lineage: Bacteria > Pseudomonadati > Pseudomonadota > Betaproteobacteria > Burkholderiales > Alcaligenaceae > Achromobacter > Achromobacter sp. NPDC058515. Next base: position 482,217 of record NZ_JBHXNI010000003.1, on the reverse strand, counting down.
TCCTTGAAGAAGGCCAGCGCCTCGTCCACGGTCATCGCCAGCACCTGCGCGATGTTGCGGCCGTTCCATTCGATTTCCAGGGTCTTGGCGTTGTAGCGGCTGCCGTGGCAGGCCGGGCACGGCGCGTACACGCTGGGCATGAACAGCAGCTCCACATGGACGAAGCCCTCGCCCTCGCAGGTCTCGCAGCGGCCTTGCGCCACATTGAAGGAAAAGCGGCCCGCGCCATAGCGCCGCGACTTCGCGGCCTTGGTGTCGGCATAGAGCTTGCGCACATGGTCGAACAGGCCCGTGTAGGTCGCCAGGTTGGACCGGGGCGTGCGCCCGATGGGCTTCTGGTCCACATTGACCAGCCGCTTGATCGCCTCCGCGCCCGCGTGGATGCGGCCCGTCGTGCGCGGCAGATTGCCGGGCTGCGGCAGGTCCCCATCGGTTTCCTCGACCGCCGGCTCCTGGCCCAGGTGTTCGCCTATCAGTTCCACCAGCGCCTGGCTTACCAGGCTGGATTTGCCCGAACCGGACACGCCGGCCACCGCCGTAAATGCGCCCAGCGGAAAACGCGCATCGATGCCGTGCAGGTTGTTGCGATGAATGCCGCGCAGCTCCAGCCACCCCGACGGCTCGCGCGGAACGCGGCGGCCGCCGGCGCGGGCGCCGAACAGATACTGGCCCGTGAGCGATTCCTTCACCTTGCGCAAGCCGTCCGGCGGACCGCTGTACAGCACCTGCCCGCCGTGCTGGCCCGCGCCCGGGCCCACGTCCACCAGCCAGTCCGCCCGCCGCAGCGTATCCAGGTCATGTTCGACAACGAAGAGCGTATTGCCCGCCGCCTTGAGCTGATCCAGCGCGCGGTGCAGCGCCTGCCCGTCGGCCGGATGCAGACCGGCGGACGGCTCGTCCAGCACATACACCACGCCAAAGAGATTGGAGCGGATCTGCGTCGCCAGCCGCAGCCGCTGCAACTCGCCCGGCGACAGGGTCGGGGTGGACCGGTCCATCGCCAGATACCCCAGTCCAAGCGCCTGCAAGGTGCCGATGCGCTCCACCAGGTCATGCGCGATGCGTTGCGCGGCGATGCGCTTTTCCGGAGACGAATCCGGCGTGCGCCGGATGTCGGTGCTGCCGGCGTGCGCCAGCCCGCCTGCGGCCACGCGCCTGGCGTTGTCCTTGCGTCCCGCGGCCTTGCTGCGCGTGGAGCCCGCTGCCGCGCCCGCGGGCTCATCGAAACGGCCTTCGGCGGCGGGGGTCAGCACCTCCGCGATCCGGCTCAGCGGCAATTGCGACAAGGTGCCGATATCCAGGCCGGCAAAGGTCACGGACAGCGCCTCGCGCTTTAACCGCCGGCCTTTGCACTCGGGACACGGCGCGCCGGTCATGAAGCGCGCCACGCGCTTCTTCATCATGGCGCTCTGCGTCGTGGCAAAGGTATGCATCACATAGCGGCGCGCGCCCGTGTACGTGCCCATGTAGCTGGGCTCCAGCTTGCGGCGCAAGGCGGCGCGGGTCTCGGCGGGCGTGAAGCCGGCGTAGACCGGCGCCGTCGGCTGTTCGTCCGTGTACAGGATCCAGTCGCGGTCCTTCTTGGGCAGATCGCGCCACGGCTTGTCCACGTCGTAGCCCAGCGTCACCAGGATGTCGCGCAGGTTCTGCCCGTGCCAGGCCGGCGGCCAGGACGCGATGGCGCGTTCGCGGATGGTGAGCGACGGGTCCGGCACCATCGACTGTTCCGTCACGTCGTACACATAACCCAGGCCATGGCAGTTCGGACACGCGCCCTGCGGCGTGTTGGGCGAAAAGTCCTCCGCATACAGCATGGGCTGGCGCGCCGGATAAGCGCCGGCTCGCGAATACAGCATGCGCAGCATGCTGGACAGCGTCGTCACGCTGCCCACCGTCGACCGCACGTTGGGCGTGCCGCGCTGCTGTTGCAGCGCCACGGCCGGAGGCAGCCCGTCGATGGCGTCCACATCGGGCACGCCGACCTGATCGATCAGCCGCCGGGCATAGGGAGACAGGGATTCCAGATAACGGCGCTGCGCCTCGGCATACAAGGTGCCGAAGGCCAGCGACGACTTCCCCGACCCCGACACGCCGGAAAACACCACCAGCGCATCCCGCGGAATACTCACATCCACATTCTTCAAATTGTGTTCCCGCGCGCCCCGCACGCGGATGCAGTCGTCGGGGCGGGTCTTGGAGGAAGTCTTACGCTGGCTCATGAAAGGGATAGTAATGGACCTTTCGCGCCGTCAAGCAGTCAGCAGGCAACGGGACGTCGCCATCATCCGCACGTTCGCCGTCGAATTGATCGACGGCGTGTGCAAAAGGCGCATATCCATCAGAAAAACATCGCCGGCGCGTCCGGCCATCTCGACCACCGTAATGCCCAGCTCTTGAAGCTTGCGCTCCAAGTCCACTCCCGCCCTCAGCGCTTCCCGCAGCGGCGAGCCTGAAGCCGCCGCCCGATGAGACCCGGCCAACGCCAGCGTCGCGCCGCCACGGGGCGCCACATCGTCGATCAGAAAAAACGCCTGGATGCCTGGAAGCAGGTCCGGCGTCCGGGCCTTCGCGTCCACATGCCAGTTCAGCCCTTGCAGCGTCCAAGGCCCCTGCCGGGCCGGCGACAGCAGCAATTGCGTGGCCTGAATGGCGACCGGCGCCCGCCCGGCCAGGCGGGCCACGTGATCGACCAGCTCGCCGGTCATCAGCGCTTCATGCAGACCAGGAGACTTTACAAGCGAGGACAACTTCCCGATTTGCTGGAAGACGGGGAGCCTATGCAGGGAGCCGGGCGTACTGCCGCCCCCGGACAGCCGCTTGAGCTCGTCCAGCAGGCTCTGACGGATCGCGCTCATCCGCTTCTTCGGATGGAATCCCTTCAGCAGCAAATAGCCCTGGTCGAAGAAAAAATCGGTTTGGAGTGGGGTCATTGCTCGGAGCCGCCGCAGATCAAGCACCCGCAAACGCCGGGCTCACCGGGCCGGCCTTCCGAAACGCCCCCGGCGTCACCGCCATCTCGCGGCGGAAAACGCGGCTGAAAGCGGCCGCCGACTCATAGCCAACCTGGCGCGCCACGTCGGACAGGGCCACATTGCCCTGCAGCAGCCGGCTCGCGCAGTACATGCGCCATTGGGTCAGATAGTCGAGCGGCGATTGGCCGACCACCGCCTTGAAGCGCGCCGCAAAACCAGAGCGCGACATGCCGGCCACGTGCGCCAGCGACTCCACCGTCCAGCCTCGGGCCGGGGCGTCGTGCATTGCCTGCAGCGCCAGCGCCAGGTGGCGGTCGGCGATGGCGCCCAGCCAACCGCGAGTCGGACCGTCAGGCTGCGTCGAATACGCGCGGATCGCATGCACGAACAGCAACTCGAACAGACGGCTGACCACTGCTTCGGAACCCAACCCCGGTGACTCGGTCTCCAGGGCCAGCATCTCCAGCACCGATTGAAAGGCCAGGCTGCGATGCTGATCCAACTTCAGATGCAGCAGCGACGGCAACGCGCGCAGCAAGGGCCGGGCTTCCAGCGCATCCAACTCGAACGAACCGCTGACAAAAGTCGTGAGCGCTCCGCCGCCGCCCACCTGGATGCGGTTGCCGACACGCAGCTTCTCCACCTCCACGCAATCGATCAGGACAGAGTCCTCGCGGTCGAACAGGCGATAGGGCGTGTCGTCCAGCTTGATGAACACATCGCCGCTGCGCATCGCAATCGGCTGCGGGCTGCCGGGCGTGGCCAGGATCGCCGAGCCACGCACCAGCAGCACGAAGTTCACGCCACGCTCGCCGGGCGACTTGACGCCCCACGGCGCGCTGGCGTCCATCCGCGTAAAGCTGGCCGCGCGAACGCGCTGGCCCATAAGAATATCCGCCAAGGGGTCCATGATTCTCCAGAATTGGACGATCAGACTATAAAAATAGACGTTTGAGAATTGTTCGTCTACCTATGCCTCAATACCATGGACGCCATCGATCTCTTGAAACCACCTTGAAGGAGCAGCAATGAAGGCTGTCGTAATGAACCAAACAGGCGGTGTCGACGTGCTGGCGTATACGGACCAGCCGGACCCCGCGCCCGGCGCCGGGCAGGTGCTGGTGGAGATCGCCGTGGCCGGCGTCAACTTCATGGACATCGGCGTGCGCCAGGGCATGGCATGGAACGAATCGCCCAACCCGAAGATCCTCGGCGTCGAGGGCGCGGGCCGCGTGCTGGCCCTGGGCGCGGGCGTCGAAGGCTTCGCCATCGGCCAACGCGTGGCCTGGGTCTACGCGCCCGGCAGCTACGCGCAAAGAATCGCCATCGCCGCCACCTCCCTGGTGCCCATCCCCGATGCCATCGACGACAAGACCGCCGCGTCGGTGATGATGCAAGGCCTCACCGCCAGCCATTTCGCCACCGACTTCTACCCCACCCAGCCGGGCGACATCGCCTTCGTCCATGCGGCGGCCGGCGGGGTCGGGCTGCTGCTGACCCAGATCATCAAACTGCGCGGCGGGCAGGTGATCGGCCGCGTTTCATCGGCGGAGAAGGTGGCGGTGGCCAGGGCGGCAGGTGCGGATCATGTGATCGTCGATGCCGAGGGGGAGTTTGTCGAAGAAGCTCGCCGGTTATCCGGCGGGGAAGGCGTGCATGTGGTGTTCGACGGGTCCGGGCCCAGTACTTTCCAGGGGTCGCTGGATGTGCTGCGCCGGTGCGGGACGTTTTGCTGGTATGGGCCGGTGCTGGGTGGACCTGGGCCGCTGGACATCATGAGCCTGCCGAAGAGCATCAAATTGGGGTATGCGACGTTCTTTGATCATATTCACACGCCGGAATTGTTAAGGACGCGGGCGAAGAGGCTGTTTGATTGGATTGGCGATGGGAAGCTGAAGGTTCATGTTGGCGGCGAGTATGCGCTGGCGGATGCCGCGAGGGCACATGCGGATATGGCGAGCCGTGCTACTACCGGGAAGCTGGTGCTGGTGATGGCTTGAAATAGAAGGGCCTTGGCGCATATGCGCCTTGGTCAGATTCCAGGTCGATGGAGATAAAACATATCGAAGCTACGGCCGCTCGTTTCTGGCTTGAAGGACATATGACACGTTTGCTCAATGGGTGGTTTCAGTGCGGAACCCGCGTTCGCGATGGTCCGCTACCGGCCCGGAACGGACATCCCGATACAAGCTCCAAAGTCGTCATTCAGCACGAAGCAAATTCAACGTTAAGGCTTCTAATTGTCCGGAGGTTTCGCCCGCAGCGACTTTCCGGACATGGCTATAGATTATGGTCGAGCTCACATCCGAATGCCCTAGCAATTCCTGCACTTTGCGGTGGACGAATAGCGATGTGCTCAACGCCAACTTGTGCCTAGCTTCTGCCACTCGCACCTCGGTGGCCAACATGTCCAGAACACCTTCAATGTGCTTTGGTCCGGGGTCTCATGTATGTGGCGAACCGTGCCATTTCACGAACACTCACTGTAAACACTCCGGGCCGGCGCGTCGGTTATAGTAGTTGTAACTAAATCGCTCGCGAACCTTGCTTGACAACCGTGAGGCACACGCAGTAACGATTGCGGGTTTCATGGCCAAATATAGCGGTCGAATTTTTATTGCATTGTGCCGCAGAGTTAGGGTGTCAGTCGTTTGAGGAATTTCTTTGCCGTCACTTTAGGCCGCAAACGCCATAATCCGACTTTCGACATAGTTCATTCCACAATGCGTCAGCGTATTACAACGGGAGAGGTCATGAGCTTAGAAGAAAAGCTGTGTGGTTGGATTGGTCCTTCGAGTGACACAGAACAAGACAAACAGGACCGGACAGAACGAATGATACGAGACGCCGTTAGTTCTCACGCTCCGTTCAACAATTGCTCCCTAAAGATATATGCTAAAGGGTCTTATGCAAATAATACGAATGTCCGGTCAGACAGCGACGTAGATATTGCGGTTGAATGTGTAGACGTTCTTTACTGGGAGGAGGATGAGCCGGGATCGCACACGCCGGGAGCCCCATACAAGGGCATGTGGACTCCAGAAAAGCTTAGATCAGAACTAGTTGCTGCGCTGAAAAAGAAATTTCCAAATCAAGTCGATGATACGGGAACGACGGCTATACAAGTGAACTCCAGTTCTTCGCGTGTTGATGCGGATGTCGTTCCTTGTTTTAGCTACAAATACTTTATGAAGTATGGGGAAAGGTCTGGAACAAAGATATTCAAGACCAATGGTGGCAATGTCGTCAACTACCCTGCTCAGCAATTGGAAAATGGAATAGCCAAGAACAATCGAACCGGCTACGCGTACAAAAAAGGGGTGCGACTTTTAAAACGCATTGAGAATTCAATGGTCGAAGGCGGATCGTTTCGGACCCTGCCGTCTTACTTCATGGAATGTTTAGCATACAACTGCCCGGATTCAATATTTAATCATTCAACATGGACGGATTGTCTCCGCGGAATGCTTTTTCACATTTGGGACCAACTTCAGGGCGATGAGCCGAGCTCGGGGCGGTGGGTTGAGGTAAACGACTGTTATTATCTATTTCACCCCAAGCAAAAATGGTCACGCGCCGACGGTCGAGATTTTGCTAATGCTGCTTGGAACTACTTGGGATTCAAGTAATGCGTAATGTAACACTTAAAAACTCGCTATATCTGCTGGTGGGAATTTCAGCGGTTGCTTGGTTTTTACTCGCGCATCTTAACGGACTAGACTTATCGAAATTAATAGACTTTTTTGGACTTGTTCCAAAAGTCGTGAGTATCGACCTTTTGGTTGTCGCCGTGTTTGTTAAATGGGGCTGGAAACTTAGACTGTTTCGTGGGTGGCTTGTTCCATTTCCAGATTTAAACGGAAGCTGGGTGGGACACATATATTCAGATTGGAAAAACCCAGAGACAGGAGAGAAACCACCTCCTATACCTGTAATGTTGACCGTGAAGCAGTCGTTTTTCCACATTAGCTGCATGATGCGAACAAGCGAAATGGAGAGCTCTTCTTATTCTGAAGGATTTCTTATAGACCCTGACCGACAGAAAAAAAATGTCGCATATTCCTATAGCAGCAAGCCTAGGTTAAGCCTGAATGAAAGAAGTGTCCCTCATGATGGAACAGCAGTGTTCAATATTATTGAAAGTCCAGAACGAAAATTGGTGGGTAGGTATTGGACAGAAAGGTTAACAAGGGGAGAGATAGTGCTTAAATATCACTCTGCAGAATTGCTAGAAGAACTTCCAAAAGATTTGGGTGAGCATCCCGTCACAGAGATTGAAAATAGACGCTAGCCAGACGCTCCACTTGACGTCAATTGCACTGCGTGCAATTGCAGCCTAAGGGCTTGCACTGTCTGCTTTTTGATTCCACCAATGTCGGCTCATGGCGGCGGAGAGCCTCGTGAGGAAATATTCGCAAATTCTTGATGAAAAATTCGGCAGGGTATTTTGGGTGTAAGACTAGATCCGAAGTTGATTTATCAGCCTACACTGACATTCTTGGTTCGCTCCTTTAAACCGCCATGGCCGGATATTATGCCCGGATTGATACACGCCCCTTTTTACGCCTCTTGGGAGAACCCGTGGGATATCACGACGTCCAGCAAGTCTGCCTGAACGGCCATCAGATAACCGATTCGTATAACCGATCGCCACAATTCCGACGAAAGCACTGTTCAACTTGTGGGGCAGAAACGATACACAAATGCCAATCTTGCGGCACGAACATTCGTGGCGACTACCATGTGGAAGGGGTGGTAGCGATTGGATTTAACACTCCTGTTCCGACCCACTGTGAAGACTGCGGCACGTCATTCCCATGGGCAGAGAAGAAAAAGCAGTTCGTTGCCGCAGTCGCGGACACCACATCGGATGGCTTCAAATTGCTCGAGCACATTTGTAGCCGTTTCCATTTAGTTGCGAAGCAACTCCGAACGAGACACGCGGATCGACCTTCGTTGCTGGTGAATGATGAGTATGACGTGCAAGACCTTTTGCACGCGCTGTTGAGGGTCCACTTCGAGGATATTCGACCTGAAGAGTGGACTCCAAGCTATGCAGGTGCGAGTTCAAGAGTTGACTTCCTACTAAAGGAAGAACAGATCATTGTCGAAGTGAAGAAGACACGGGCAACCTTGAAGGCGAAGGACGTTGGGGAGCAGCTAATTATCGACATACAACGCTATCGTTCTCACCCTGACTGTAAGAAGCTGATTTGCTTTGTTTATGACCCTGAAGGATGGGTGGCAAATCCACGAGGTCTTGAGAACGACTTGTCGCGTAACGAGGGAGACCTTGAGGTTAAGGTTCTTATCGTTCCGAAGGGTCACTAGGCATAACAGACGGGTCAAGACCGGTACTGAATGGCAGTCAACATTCGATGTGTTTGCAACGAGGTACTGGCTAAATCGATCGTCGGGCGACCGCTTTTGCCAGGTTCTATTGACCGCTTTTGGCCGATTTTAGCCAAACCACTAAAGGGCAGAATCCGAGCCAAAGCTGACTTAAGTTGCTCCACCCGAGACCCGAGGGTGGCCCGAGAAAGCAGATATGTCACCGACGGAAGTGGCCCAGGTGCGAGCTTTCCTGGTGATCTCCAAATAAAAACTCGACTTTCGCGGTTGATGCACTGCTTTATAGCCTCCACGAAAAATGGCTGTTGTGGACTTTCCCCGGTACGGTAGACAGCCGGAGCCTGTAATTTGAGCGTGAAAAGAATTAAATGGGGCACTTGTGGGGTATGGAAATTGACTGATCGTGATGCGGACAAAACCTATCTAGGGCGCTTTTGGCTACCTCACAGGGGCGAGGATAGCGCCGTGGAGGGAGTGATGACCCTAGATAAGGATGGCGCTACGATCCAGCTTCGCGATCTACTTGACGGTGAGCAATTGGATGACGCGACCATCTTTGCCCGTCTGCAAGGGCGCTGCACCCAGGCCACGCTTTTCAATTGCTACGGTTCCTGGACGCGAAATGGAACGAGGGAAATTCTGTCCTCTCGAGTGAGTTCGACTTTGGTAGCGATGGGCTGCATCCGGGAAGATGTTGGCGGCTATTGCTGTGAATTTCGTTTACCAGGCAGTGAAAAATGGCTAAACGACCCGTGCTTTGATCTAAAAATCGGAGATGCTCAAGAAATGCATCTTCATTTCAAAGCTTGGGAGTCGTTCGAGTCCGTTTTAACCAACGGCGTGACGTTAGAGCGTACTTACAGAGCATCAATTGCAGGAAATCGGAGCGGTACAGAGAGTTATGAGATAGTTAGAAAGATGATTTATCGACTCAAATCCGACAGCCGATTGAACCTCGATGAGCATTGGGCCATGATGAATCAACTGAAGCGGTTATTTGAATTTTTGATACAGCACCGCCTGTTTTATGAGGGCGTGAAAATATATGATATTTCCCTCACAACTAGTTATGAACCGGACGTCAAAATCCATCATATTGAATCAAATTCAAACGATCAGAAGCGGCTAAACCGACACGAGTTTCTTATTTATTCCCATGAAGTAGAGGGTAAAGTCAATGCGTTAATAAACAGATGGATGGAACTTATGGCGGAGCATCCCGCGCCGCTCCAGCACTACTTCCACGCGTTCGATCGGCAGCGTAAAGATCGTGTACTTCATTTTGTCTGGAACGTGGCCGCGTTAGAAGAACTGCACAAGATGCGTTTTGGCAGAAAGAAATTAGATCTGATTGATCGGCTTAAAGCGATGAGAGACCGATGGGCTGGAGCTTTTCACCGAATGCCATCCGATGACGTTCTTCGTCATATTAAGGACAGTCGCCACTATCATGCTCATGCAGCAGCAGATCTCAGGGCCAAGGCCGCGAAAGGATGGTTGTTGTTTCGGTATGGTGATTTCCTAATGGCATTGTCCAACCTTGAAATTCTCTCGCGCCTCGGCCTCAAGGAACAGGAGGCGATCTCCCTCACCCGACATAATCTTTGGATGAGGGAAGCTCTCAATCTGACCACATACCCCGGGGCCGACGATTAAAGTACAAACCAATGCGTTACTTGTCAGAGTTCGTCAGACTGCTGCTGTATCCCCGGAAATTGGATCAGTGTTGACTGTCAAGTTGGCTGTCCAGATGTCTGCTTCTGGCCGGGAGCAGCCTTTGATGGCCGACTGTTCTCGACCCTGAGCGGTCTTTTAAGGTCGTGTGGAAAGCCGCCTGTCTAGGCGATGGCATGCCATTTGTTAAATTTCTTGCAAGTCCTATAGGTGAGCAGAGGTTTGCAAGGATCGCGATACGTTCGAAATCGGGGAGTTTTTGTGTACAAAAATAATGGTTCACAGAGCGGAGATGGCGGCATCAATGTGGGTGTTGGCGATTTCCGAGGAGCGAATGTCAATGTTGGAGGTGGTGGAAAGCCGACCTTTACTCCTGAGCAGATGGGAGTTACACGACATCCCGCCTTTGGCGGGCGTAGTGTCAAGAGCGAAAGCCTTGGCACCTTTGGCATAGTCACTGGAATAGCAAGCCTAGTAGGGCTCTATCTCACATTGTTCCAAGCCTTCGCACAACCAATTCCTTCTTCGTGGTCAACACTATTTCTATTTTTATTCGCTGTCGCGACGACATCTTTTGTTATTTCCCGAGTGCTAAAAAGAAGGAAATTCGAAAACTTCCTTTTGCGTAAGTACTACTTGGAGTCGGGAACCCAGGGTAGTTTATATCTGACGAGCTTCACAGCAACCTGTCCTTGGTGTGGCTCCAGAATGAATCTTCGAAACGTCGGTCCAAAAGATGGTCCTCGCGACGATATGTTCATTTGCGAGAGAAATCCGAGGCAACACACTATACTGCTCGATCCAACGGTGCTGCCCGAGATAGAAGAGCAATGATTTCTAGCCATAATGAGCCCACACGCACGTCACAATGATGTGCGGTCTTCTTGTTGCCACCAACGTCGGCTTCTGGCCGGGAGCGGGCTTTCTCGATTGTCCGCATCCGACTCCTAGCGGCCACCCGGTTGCGCGCAGCGGGTGCCAAGATTCGGCAAAGCCTGGCTGCGACTTGTCGGTGCTATGTAATGGTTCACCGCACCGGCAGCAGATATTTCAGCCCCTGCGTGAAGCCTCGTGGTGCGACGGTGAGATGATCCTCGTCGTTCAAGACCGCTGACTTCAGTTTCAAGCTCGGGTACTTTCTGCTTTGCAGCGCCGCTTCCAACGCCCGGTTGTCGGCAACCATGTCCACCGTCTGGTTGTAGCGTCGATCCCCTTTGCGCAAGGCCTCAAAGGCGCCGACATAAAGATAGACATTTGCCCTCAGGTCCTGATTCTGCTTGGCGTAGCCCGCTTCGAGCGTCAAGGCATGTCGCTTGTCGTACCAGAGAGACGGACTGCCGAGGATATAGCTGCTGAACAAGCCAGGTTCGGTGAAAAGAATCTGCGTCCCAAGCAGTGCGCCGTAGGAATGGCCCAGAAAGATCGCCCTGGCAGGGTCCGCCCGGTAGCGAGCGGTGATGAAGGGCTTTACCTGATCGCGCAGATATTGTTGATAGGCGTGCGCCTGACCGTGGATCGAATTGCGTGGTGCAGTACTTGGGCCGTTCGGTGTCGGCGTGTAATCACGCTGGCGGCTGACACCGCCGTCCTCGCCCTTTCCATAGGACAGGCCGACGAGAATGAACTCTTCGATCTGGGGACCTTCAACATTCAGGCGGCGCCCTAGCTGGCGGATGATCGGGAAGGCGTAGTCGGCGTCGGTTACATACAGCACGGGGTAGCGCCGCTGCGGCTGCTTGGCATAGGACGGCGGCAGCGCAACGAAGACCTGGTAGCCGCGTTTAGAAACGGGATCGGGCACGTCCCATACCTCGCTGTCGGCGATTTCGTAGGGGTGGCCGTCGCCAGGCTGCACCTTTGGCGTCGATGGGACTTGGGCGTGCGTCGGAGCGATAAAAGCGCCGGAGCTGCTCACTAGGGCGATCAACAGGGCAAGTGGAAAACGTCGATGCATGTGGTTTTCTCTTTGACGAGCGCCGCACTTAGTACATGAAAGTAAGCCGGGTCGATGATGAGTGGCGTGCTGGCGCGACAGTAGGGTTGGACATCCTACTGGATTCGACTTTTGCACGCCTCCAGATCAGCCTGCAAATTCGAATCTTTAGCTGTGCGCTTGCACCCGGCTCGACTCAACCTTGGCGCGACTGCGTCTGGCCGGAAGCAGCCCTTCCCTGTTAGTCCGCCAACGCGGAAACGGTCCCCAGCGAACTAGCACCACCCTTCGCCTGATCCGTCATAATCACTCCTCGAACCGCGCGTCCTCGCTAACGACATGGCGGAGAATCGCTAAGTGATAATCAGCGCGCGATGGCGCTCGCCAGCACGGCACCGGCGGCCACGCCCGAGTAAATGCCGATGGAAGGAAGATCATGAGGCAGATAGCTTCTCTCCGAGCGTCTCGGATTCGTGGTCCCAGACTCTTTTTTGGAACACGACTTCGACATCACGCAGCCGGATGACACACGAGCGGTCGAGTCCTGGTGCATAGGCCAAGCGGCGTAGCGTGCGGCGCGAATGGCACACTGCGCCGGTCCGAATCGAAAAATACCCAATTCAAGGGATACCCACCCCCACCCCACCGCGTCACAATCGCGCCTGGCCCGCCGCCGCCCCTGCCCCCCAGCCTTCCCCCATGCCCGCCTCCCCCATGCTGACTTCCGAGCTCGCCCTACCCGCCCCGGTACTACTCGTGGAGGACGAACCCCTGGTCTGCCGCCGGCTGGAAGGCCTGCTGCTGCAATTGGGCTATCAGCCCGATGCCCTGATCTACGCCTCATCGCTCGCCGAGGCCCGCGCCTGTCTTGCCGGCCAGCCGGTCGCGCTGGCGCTGGTGGACCTGGGCTTGCCCGACGGCAGCGGCATCGATCTGATCGCCGAGATGCATGCGGGCGATCCCGGCCTGGCCATCCTGGTCATTTCCGCCTGGTGCACCGAGGACGCGATTCTCTCGGCGCTGCGCGCGGGCGCCACGGGGTATGTGCTCAAAGAACGCGACGACATGGAGGTCGCGCTGTCCATCCGCAGCGTCCTGCGCGGCGGCGCGCCTATCGACCCCTTTGTCGCCCGGCGCATCATCGAAGAGCTGCGCCCGCGGCCGGCGGAACAGGCCGGTACGGCGACGGGTGAGATACTTAGCCCCCGCGAAAGCCAGATCCTGCGCCTTGTGGCCGAAGGACTGGGCAATCGCGAGATCGCCGAGCAACTTCACCTGTCGCGCTACACCGTCGAATGCCACATCAAGCACATCTACCGCAAGCTGGCCGTCTCCTCGCGCACGCGGGCGGTCCACGCGGCGCGGTCGCGGGGCTTGCTCGACTGAGGTGGCTGGTCGGCCTGTGGCTGGCGCTGCTGTTGATGCCGGCCTGGGCGCAGGAACCGGCGGCCTGCGCCGCGCAGGTGCTGTCCATCGACGTGGCGCAGGGCGCCGACGATGGCAGCCGGCCAGGAGCCGGCTCCTGGCAGCCCGCAACCTTGCCCGATGACTGGAGCCGCCGCTGGCCCGGCTACGGCGGCACGGCCTGGTATCGGATCGACTGGCGGCGGCCATGCGCGGGCGGGCAGGTCGCGCTGGCGCTGGAGTCGGTGATCATGGCGGGAGAAGTGTTCATCAACGACGCGCTGATCTGGCGCGACCCGCAATTGACCGAGCCGCTGTCGCGCAGCTGGAACATGCCGCGCTATTGGCTCATCCCCGAGGCCCTGATGCGCGACGGGGTGAACACGCTGTGGATCCGGGTGGTCGGCGTGGCCGGGCAGTCGCCGGGCCTGGGTCCGGTCCATCTTGGCGAGCCGCTGGCGGTCCTGCAACGGTACGAGGACCAGGTGTGGCACAGCCGCACCCTGTTCCAGGTCAACCTGATCGTCTCCGCCGTCCTGGGCGGGCTGTTCTTCTGTATCTGGGTCGTGCGCCGCGAACAGCGCACGTATGGCTGGTATGCGCTGATGGCGCTGTTCTGGGTGCTGTTCATCGCGAACGTGCTGGTCACCAGCCCGTGGCCCTTTCCGACGACGCTGATGGCGGCCCGCGCCAATGCCATGGTGCTGGTGCTGTACGTGGCGTGCTTCTGCATCTTCACCTGGCGCTTTGGCGGGCAATCGCTGCCGCGCACGGAAAAGGCGCTGTGGATGCTCTCGGCCGCCCTGCTGGCCATTGCCGCGCTCACGCCGGACGCTAGCCTGCCCTGGGCGCAGATCACCGTCACGCTTGTCGCCGCCACCGTGTTCTTCGCCAATTGCCTGCAGTTTCCGCTGCACGCAATGCGAACCCGGCGGCCCGAGCACGGCATGCTGGCGGTCTGCCTGCTGATCTTTTTCTTCGTCAGCGCCCATGACCTGCTGCTGATCTTGAAGCTTATCGACAGCGAACACGCATACACGCCGTTCAGCAGCCTGGTGGTGACCTTGTGCCTATCCGCCATCCTGGGGCTGCGCCATGCCCGCAATGTGCGGCGCATCGAGCGCTTCAACCAGGAGCTGGCCGACGGGATCGAGCAGGCGCGCACGGACCTGGCCACGACGCTGGAGCGCGAGCACGCGCTGGCAATGGCCAACACCCGGCTGCACGAGCGGCTGCAGATCGCCCACGATCTGCATGACGGGCTGGGCGGCTCGCTGGTGCGCATGATGGCGGTGGTGGAGCAGTCCGGCGCGCCGCTGCAAAGCCGGCAGTTCCTGTCCATGCTCAAGCTGCTGCGCGACGACTTGCGCCAGACCATCGACAGCGGCTCCAGCGCGGGCGTCAAGGTGCCCGCCACGCCGCAAGAATGGATCGCCCCTTTGCGCCACCGCTTCGTGCAGCTGTTCGATGAGCTGGACATCGCCTCGGAATGGGGGATTCCGCCAGGATGGGAACCCGCGCCCAACGCCTTGCAGTGCCTGGCGCTGACCCGGCTGGTGGAGGAATCGCTGACCAACGTGATCAAGCACAGCCGCGCGCGGCGCATCCGGCTGCAGATCCGGCAGCCCGAAGCGGACGTGCTGGAGCTGCGCATCGAGGACGACGGCGTCGGCTTCGATGTCGGGGCGGTGCGGCAAGCCGGCGTCAGCGTCGGCATGCGCAGCATGCACACCCGCATCGCCCGGGCGGGCGGCACGCTTGAAGTCGTATCCGCGCCCGGCCAGACGCTGCTCACCGCCCGCGTGGACCTGCGGCCGCTGCGCCAGGAAGAGGCGGCCCCAGCCACACGCTAGGCGCCCCCCCGCGCGAGCAGGCCTAGCCGTGCGCCGCGATGTGCTCCGCGATGGCGCGGCCGATGTCTTCGGTCTTGGCCTGGCCGCCCAGGTCGGGCGTGCGCGGGCCGTCCTTCAGGCAGTGCTCGATGGCGCGCAGGATCGCGTCGTGCGCCTCCTGGCTGCCCAGGAACTGCAGCATCAGCGCCCCCGACCAGATCATGGCGATGGGGTTGGCAATGCCCTTGCCGTAGATGTCCGGGGCCGAGCCGTGCACCGGCTCGAACAGCGAGGGAAAGGCGCGTTCCGGGTTCAGGTTGGCCGACGGAGCGATGCCGATGGTGCCCGCGCATGCCGGCCCCAGGTCCGACAGGATGTCGCCGAACAGGTTGGACGCCACCACCACGTCAAAGCGCTGCGGCTGCAGCACGAAGCGCGCGGCCAGGATGTCGATGTGCTGCTTGTCGGTCTTGACGTCGGGGTAGTGGCGCGCCATGGCGTCCGCGCGCTCGTCCCACCAGGGCATGCTGATGGCGATGCCGTTGCTCTTGGTCGCCACCGTCAGCGCCTTGCGCTCGCGGCGGTTGGCCAGTTCGAACGCGTAGCGCATGACGCGGTCGGTGCCATGGCGCGTGAACACCGATTCCTGGATGACGATCTCGCGGTCGGTGTCGGCAAAGAGCCGCCCGCCCAGGTTGGTGTATTCGCCCTCGGTGTTCTCGCGGACGATGAAGAAGTCGATATCGCCGGCGCGGCGGCCGGCCAGCGGGCACGGCACGCCGTCGAACAGCCGCACGTGGCGCAGGTTGATGTATTGGTCGAATTCGCGGCGGAATTTCAAGAGCGAGCCCCACAGGGACACGTGGTCCGGCACCGTGTCGGGCCAGCCCACCGCGCCGAAGAAAATGGCGTCATAGCCCTGGAGCTGGGCCTTCCAGTCGGCGGGCATCATGTCGCCGTGGCGCGCGTAGTACTCGCAATTGGCCCAGGGGAAGGTGTCGATCTGCAGGGACAGCCCGTAGCGCTTGGCCGCGGCGTGCACCGCGCGCAGGCCCTCGGGCAGGACTTCATTGCCGATGCCGTCTCCGGCGATGGCTGCGATCTTGAAAACTTGAGACATGAGTGCGTAACCGGTGAGTGAGAAACTGGATCGGAACGATGGTATGCGCCACACCGCTCCATCTACAATGAGCCGCACCGTGAATTGAATATGCACGAATCATGAATAATGATCTCCCGCCCGCCGACCTGCGTGTCTTCTGCGCCGTGGTGCGCGCCTCCAGCTTTTCCAAGGCCGCCGAGGGGCTGGGCATGTCGCCCGCGTATGTCACCAAGCGCATCCGGCTGCTTGAAGAACACCTGGGCACCACGCTGTTTCACCGTACGACGCGGCGGGTGGTCGTCAGCGAGGCCGGCGAGCGAGCCTACCACTGGGCCCGGCGCATCCTCGACGACGTGGACCATCTGGTCGAAGAGGTCGGCGTCACGCGGCGCGAGCCGCGCGGCCTGCTGCGCATCTGCAGCAGTTTCGGCTTCGGCAGGCGCGTGGTCGCGCCGGCGCTGTCCGCCTTCGTCGCCCAACACCCGGCGGTGCAGGTGCGCTTCGAGGTCTTCGACCGGCTGGTCGACGTGGCGGCCGAGGGCTATGACCTGGACGTGCGCGTGGGCGACGACATCGCGCCGCACGTGATCGCGCGCAAGATCGCCAGCAATCACCGCGTGCTGTGCGCCGCGCCTTCCTACCTGGAAGCGCGGGGCGCGCCCCGCACGCTGGCCGAGCTGGCCACGCACGATTGCCTGGTCATCAAAGAGCGCGACCATCCCTTCGGCGTCTGGCGCATGCGGCGCGGACGCCAGGAGCACACCGTCAAGGTGCTTGGGCCGCTGTCGGCCAACAACGGCGAGATGGCGGTGCAGTGGGCGGTGGACGGACGCGGCATCATCCTGCGCTCCGCCTGGGACGTCGGGCCCCTGATCGCAGAAGGCAAGCTCGTGCAGGTGCTTGCGCAATACCGCCAGGAAGCCAATATCTGGGCCGTGTATCCGTCGCGCCTGAACTCGTCCGCGAAGGTGCGCGTGTTCGTGGAATTCCTGGAGGCCTACCTGGCCGCCGCGGCCCATCCGGGCTAGCGCGCCCGCGGAAAGAAGTCCAGGACCGTTTGCTGTTAGTCTTGCCCCCACCGCGTGGCATCTCCCACGCCCCCCTCAACGATCAAGCGAAAAAGCGCCATGACCAGCCCCCTGTACACCGCCTCCATTCCCGTCCTCAAGCAGATGCTGTCGGCCCTGTCCGACGTGCTGAAGAAGGCCGAAGACCACGCCGCCGCCAAGAACATCGATCCGAACGCCTACCTGGGCGCCCGCCTGTTCCCGGACATGTTCCCGCTGACGCGCCAGGTCCAGATCGCCTCGGATTTCGCCAAGGGCATCGCGTCGCGCCTGGCGGGCGCCGAAGTGCCGTCGTGGGAAAGCACGGAAGTCACGTTTGCCGACCTGCAGGCGCTGATCGCCAAGACCCTGGCGCATGTCGACTCCTTCAAGCCGGAACAGTTCGAGCAAAGCGAAGCGCGCGAGATCGTGCTGCGCCCCGGCACGCCGAAGGAAAAGAAGCTGTCGGCAAGCGCCTACCTGCTGCACTATGGCCTGCCGCAGTTCTTCTTCCATGTGACCACCTCCTACGCCATCCTGCGCCATAACGGCATCGAAGTCGGCAAGCGCGACTACATGGGCGCCTACTAAGGGCGCAGCCCGGCGCGCCCTCGTCATCCTGTTGACCGATGGCGTGCGCACCGATGCGCGCATACTCCCGCGCCGGACGCATCAGTCCGGCGCCCGCTTGACGGCGCAATACCGTTGACGATGGCTCCGCGCTGATTTAATTTTCCAACACGCGATCGACAGAGGCGGCGCCATGCGCCGCCTCTGCCGTCCTCCGGCTCGCCGCCAGGATCGCGGTGCTGCACCTTACTGCCAGGGCTAGCGGCACTCCCATCCGGCAGGGCATGATGACCCCGTACGCGGAGGACCAGACATGATCGCGACAACCGTCCTGGTGGTTGGCGCCGGCCCCGCCGGCCTGCTCGCCGCCGCGGAGCTTCAGCGCCGCGGCGTCGAATGCCTGCTCATCGACGCGCATGAACGCCCCCTGGATTGGGACCGCGCCACCGTCGTGCATCCGCGCTCGCTGGAAATACTGGATACGCTCGGCATCCTGGAGCCGCTGCTGGCGGCCGGGGTCAAGCAGCGGCGGGCGCGCATCCATGCGGGCGGCGACGTGCTGGGCGTGATCGACCTGGAACTGAGCGGCAGCCGCTACCCCTTCAACATCGGGATATCGGAAGAAGTCACCGAAACCGTGCTGGCCGACCATCTGGCCCGGCTGGGGGGCAAGGTCACGCGCGCGACCAGGCTCGTCGGCCTGGAGGAGCGCGGGGACGGCGTGCTGGCCACGGTCGAACACCAAGGCGTGCAGTCCGAGGTCCTGGCCCAGTGGGTGATCGGGTGCGATGGCCACCACAGCACCGTCCGCATGCTCACGGGCATCGAGCAGGACGGGCACGACATCAGCCAGCCTTGGGCCGTGTTCGACGCAGGCATCCGAGACTGGCCGCATTCGTTCGAAGCGAACTACGCCTACCTGGACCAGATACCGGTCATCCTGACGGCCTTGCCCGGCGAGCGCTGGCGCGTCTACCTGAGGCCCAGCTCCCCGGAGTCCGATCTTGTCGCCGATGCCTTGTCCACGCTAAGGCGCTATCTGCCCCAGGCGGACTTTAAAGACGTCTCCCACCCCGCCCGCTTCGACTGCCACACGAAGATCGCCCGGCGCTTTCGTTCCGGCCGCGTCCTGCTTGCCGGAGATGCCGCCCACACCTGCAGCCCCGCGCAGGGGCATGGCATGAACACCGGACTGCAGGATGCCTTCAACCTGGGCTGGAAGCTTGCGCTGGTCTGCCACGGACATTGCTCGGAAGCGCTGCTTGACAGCTATCACGCGGAACGGCGTCCCGCCGCGGACCACGTGATGGCCTCGGGCGACGCCGCCGAGAGCGCGCAGATGGTCGCGGACCCGCGCCAGCGCCGCGAGCGCGACGCGGCGATCCGGGCCGCCTTCGCAAATCCCGAATCCCGGCACCACGAAGCCGTCGCGGAAGCCGAGCTGGATATCGACTATGCCGGCTCTCCCATCGTCATGGGCGACGCGCATGCCGTCCTTTGGCCGGGCCAGCGGCTGCCGGACCATATCGACATCCGGTTTGCGGCGGGCGGCGCGGGCAAGCTGCACGACTACGCCAAACGCTCCGGCCACACGGCCCTGATCATCGGCGGCCCATCCACGCCGCAGCAGGCGCTTGAGCAAGTCCGCCGCGACATGGAGCCATTTTTCGACGGCGCCATCATCGAGATGGTCATCGCCATCACGGCCAATGCCGGGGTGTCGGACGTGGACGCCTACCTGGAGCCCGCCGCGGCCGACCTGCTGGGCGTGGGCGATGTCGTGCTTCTCGTGGTCCGCGCCGATGGTCATGTCGGCCTGCGCGCCGAGCAGCGGCACGCCGAGACCTTGTCGGCCTATATTGAGCTGCTGCGCTCGAATCCCGGCCAGAACGCCTTTAGTGTTAACAGGCCCTAGGGTATCCCCCTAGAAAATTCTGTCGATTCCCGTGTCGCCGATTCGTCGTAGCTGTACACCCACCCTTAAACAAAGGCGGATACACCATGACTACCGGAACCATTCACCATCTTCGCGTCCTGCGGGCGCCCCCCGAGCGCGTCTATCGCGCCTTCCTCGAAGCCGACGCGGTCGCCAAGTGGCTTCCTCCCTACGGCTACACCTGCCAGGTCCAGGAACTGGACGCCAAGGTCGGCGGCAGCCACAAGATGTCCTTTCGCAACTTCGGCACGGGGCACGTCGAGTCGTTTGGCGGCGAATACCTCGAACTCGTGCCGTCCCGGAAGATCCGCTACTCGGACCGATTCGACGACCCCAATCTGTCCGGCGAGATGCAGACCACCATTACATTGCGGGAAGTGTCGTGCGGCACGGAACTGACCATCGTGCAGGAGGGCGTGCCCGAGGTCATTCCCACGGAGATGTGCTATCTGGGCTGGCAGGACTCGCTGAGGCAGCTGGCAAGGCTGGTCGAGCCCGAGATTGCCGACTGAGCCCGGGCGCGCCGCCCGCCGGCCCCTGCTACCGCGAGGTATTGAGGGCGACGGCGGCGCGGATCAGCGCCGTGAACGCCTTTTCGTCCATCCTGTCGCCCTCGTGCAGGTCGATGGCGCGCCGGGTGTTGCCGTCCAGGCTCGCGTTGAAGAGGCCCGCGGGGTCCGCAAGCGACGCGCCTTTGGCGAACGTGAGCTTCACGGCGTTCTTGTAGGTCTCGCCCGTGCAGAGGATGCCGGCGTGCGACCACACCGGGACGCCCCGCCACTTCCATTCCTCGACCACGTCGGGATCGGCCAGCTTGATAAGTTCCCGCACCCGCGCGAGCGTCTGGCCGCGCCAATCGTTCAGTTCCGCGATCCGGGCGTCGATCAGGCCGGAGGGGCTGGCGCCCCCTTCATCCTTCGCGCCTGCTTTCTGGTCTTTCATGGCGGCTCACCAATGCAGGACGCCACTGGCAAACACCACGGCGGCGGGGTTGCCATTGAGCGGCTGACGGGTGAAGGCGTCGACCTGGAAGAAATCGAAAGGCATGGCGGTTCCTGGACGGCGATCGGATTGCCCAGGATAAGGCCTGCGGCAGCCCAGGTAAACGACGCCCGCCTCGGCCCGAATGCGGATACTTTTTTTCATAGTTTGACACTATGTTTCTCGATGACGCGTCGCCGCAGCCTCGAAAATGCGATCCGGCACCATAAATCGGCAATCCGCCGCGCGCCTCGCCCCATCAAAGGAATGCCTGTGAACAACGTGTTCGCCCTGCTGCTCTCCGCCGTCCTGCCTGTCGCCGCGCTCGCGCAGCCCGCCGTGGAGCCCCTAAAGCTCAATGCGGACAACAAGCTGTTCTGCAACGCGCAGACCGACTTTTGCGTCGGCATCAAGACGGACGGCACCTTCGAGACGAACGGGCCGTTCGCCACCAGCCGCACGCTGCGCGCCGAACAACGGCTCTGGGATTCGCCCGAAGTCCCGAATTTCTCGCAGTTCTCGGTCTGGCCCGAGCTGATCCGCCTGAGCGAGGAACGCGCGCTCGTGGGCGTGATCGGCCCCGAGCAGCCCGAGTTCAAGGCGGAAACGCCGTTCTCCGGCGGCGGCTTCACCCGTCGCGATCTTTATCTGTTCGACGTCAGCCTGGGCGAGCAACCCGGCGGCAACCTGGTGTTCATCATGCCGTACTCGGCCGATGCATCGATCCGCGCGTGCTTCAACGACGCCGACCAGAAAAAGCGCGGCGGCCATTGCAGCGACATCTACGATTTCAAGGCCGCCCTGAAGCCCTTGCCGGGCAAGGAATATCCGGACCTGCAGGTCACCACCAAGGCGACCCGCTTTCCCGCCGGCGTCAGCCGCCATGCCGACTCCAGCGCGATGCCCGCGCTGACGAAGGCGCAGTTGGCGCCCCAGGCCGACAAGCAGTGCAGCTACACGGTCACCTACACATGGCAGGCCGACCGCTCGGTCTATGAGCCCGCGTCGCCGCTGCCGGACTGCGGCGAATTCCTGCAGGCCTCTCCGGAAGAGAAGAAGTAGACCGCGATGCTAGTCGGCGTATCCGGGGTTGCGGCGGTCGAGCCTGCGCAGCAGTCCCGGCCACGCCAGCGAGGCCTTGTGCGCCCGGTCCGCCGGCGATTCCACGGCGGCGCGCGCCAGGATCTCGGGCGGGATGAAGGTCAGTTCGCCGCCCGCCTGCGCCCGCACCTGCACCATGCAGGCCGCTTCCAGCCGGTGCATGGCCTGGAACGCCTCGGCCATGGTCTGCCCCACGGTCAGCAGGCCGTGATTGCGCAGGATCAGGTAGTTGTTGCTGCCCAGGTCGCGCACCAGCCGCGGCTGTTCTTCGGCGTTGAGCGCCAGGCCTTCGTAGTCGTGATAGCTGAGCGAGCGCAGCGCAATGAAGGCGAACTGCGACAGCGGCAGCAGCCCCTCCTTCTGCGCCGACACCGCGACCCCGTTGATGGAGTGCGTGTGCAGCACGCACATGGCGTCCTTGCGGGCCGCGTGGATACAGCTGTGGATGGTGAAGCCGGCCGGGTTGATGTCGTATTCCGACTCCATGACCTTGTTTCCGTCCAGGTCGATCTTCACCAGGCTGGACGCCGTGATCTCGTCGAACATCATGCCGTAGGGATTGATCAGGAAATGCTCGGTGCCGGGCACCTTGGCGGTGATGTGCGTGAAGATCAGATCGTCCCAGCCAAACAGCGCCACCAGCCGGTACAGCGCCGCCAGATCCTTGCGGACCTGCCATTCCGTTGCGCTGACCTGTTCGCGCACCCCGGCGCCTTGCTTGCTTACCGTGTCCATCCCGTCTCCAGTTCTGATATGCGCCCGCAGCCACTGCGCCACGGGGTCTGCCATGCACTTTATTCCTTTCGGGCAAGAACGGCACGGCGGGCGAGGCCCCGCCGTCCGTCTGGTGAAACACACTCGGACCGGCTCCCCTGTCGGCCAAATTCAGGAGACTTTCGCAATGCCGCTCGCGCTCTATGGCCATCCCTTTTCCTCGTACACGCAGAAGGTGCTTATCGCGCTGTATGAAAACGCCACGCCCTTCGAGTTCCGCTGCATCGGGCCGGATACGCCGGAACATGCCGGCGAGTGGCTGCGCCGCTGGCCGCTGCGCAAGTTCCCGCTGCTGGTTGACGGCGCGCGCGACGTGGCCGAAACCAGCATCATCATCGAATACCTGCAGCTTGCGCATCCCGGGCCGGCGCGCCTGCTGCCCGCCGATCCGATGGCCGCGCTGGACGTGCGCTTTCTGGACCGCTTCTTCGACCTGCACGTCATGAACTGGATGCAGCACGCGGTGAACGGCGCGCTGTCGGGCGACCCGGTCAAGCGCAAGGAAGGACTGGCGCTGGCCACGGAAAAGCTGGAGCTCGCCTACGCCTGGCTCGAAGGGCAGCTCGCCGGCAGGACCTGGGCGGCGGGCGCGGACTTCACCCTGGCGGACTGCGCGGCCGCGCCCTCGCTGTTCTACGCGGACTGGACGCACCGGATTGCCGAGGCCTTCCCCCTGCTGCGGGCCTATCGGGCGCGCTTGCTGGCCCGCCCGTCCGTCGCCCGGGCCGTGGAGGAAGCGCGGCCATTCCGCCCGCTCTTTCCCCTTGGCGCGCCGGACCGGGATTGAAGGGGCGCGTCCGGGGCGGCATTTGCAGCCCCGGTGTGCGAGAATCCCCCAACCCACCTCCGGATGAGGATGACACCAGTGCTGCAAACTTTGCATCGACACCTGCCTTCATTTTTCCGGTCTCATCTGGAATCGCTCTCCGGCGTGGGCCTCATGCTGGGCACACTGTTCTTCGCCGCGGCGCTGACGCCCACCCTCATTCCCCGTACCCACATCACCCAAGGCGTGCTCGCCGGCACCTGTTTTGCCGCGGGCTACGGGCTCGGCGTGCTGTGGCACTGGCTGTGGGCCTATATGGAGCTTCCCGAGCCCAGGGCGCGCGCGGGGCGGATCGTCAATGCCATCATCAGCGTGCTGTGCCTGTCGGTGGCGGTCGTCTTCCTGTGGCGCACGGCGGAATGGCAGAACACGATACGGGCCCTGATGCACATGGAGCCCGTGACCAGCGCGCACCCCTTCAAGGTCAGCGCGATCGCCCTGCTGACCTTCGCCGCGCTGCTGGCGCTGGCCCGGCTGTTCAAGCTGGTCGCGCGCTTTCTTGCCGCGCAGGTGCGCCGCGTGGTGCCCCGGCGCGTGGCCAACGTGACGGGCGCGGTGATCGCCATCCTGATCTTCTGGCTGCTGGCCACCGACGTGTTCTTCCGTGGGGCGCTGCATGTGCTGGATGCGTCGTTCCGCGAATTCGACGCGCTGCTCGAACCCGAGCGCCCGCAGCCCACCGCCGCAACGAAAACGGGCAGTCCGGCGTCGCTGGTCCAGTGGAACCAGCTGGGCCGGGCGGGCCGCGAATTCATCGCCTCGGGCCCGACCGCCAGCGAGATCAAGGCGGAGTCCGGCCGCGACGCGCTGGAGCCCATCAGGGTGTACGTCGGGCTGCGCGGCGCCGCCACGCCCCAGGCCCGGGCCCGGCTGGCGCTGGAAGAAATGAAGCGCGTGGGCGCTTTCGAGCGCTCCGTCCTGGTGTTGATCACTCCCACCGGCACCGGCTGGATCGACCCCGCCGCCATGGACTCCATCGAATACCTGCAGCATGGCGACGTCGCCAGCGTCGCCATGCAGTACTCCTATCTGTCCAGCCCGCTGTCGCTCCTGGCCCAGCCTGAGTACGGCGCCGAGGCGGCCCGCGCCCTCTTCCTGGAAGTCTATGGATACTGGACCGCCCTGCCCAAGGACCGGCGGCCCAGGCTGTATCTGCATGGCTTGAGCCTGGGCGCGATGAACTCCGCCGGCTCAGCCGAACTCTTCGAGATGATCGGCGACCCTATCCAAGGCGCCTTGTGGAGCGGCCCGCCTTTCGAAAGCCGGGTCTGGCGCACCATCACCAACGCCCGCAACCCGGGCTCGCCCGCCTGGCTGCCGGAACTGCGGGACGGCGCCTTCGTGCGCTTCATGAACCAGGACGGCTCGCCCGTGCCCGCCGACGCGCCCTGGGGCCCGATGCGCGTCGTCTACCTGCAGTACGCGAGCGACCCGGTCACCTTCTTCGACTACCACGACCTGTACCGCCGTCCGGCCTGGATGGAGCAGCCCCTCGGACCGGACGTCTCGCCCGAGCTGCGCTGGTATCCCGTGGTCACCATGCTGCAGCTTGCGCTGGACATGGCCGTGGGCACCAACACCCCCATGGGCTTTGGCCACGTGTACGCGCCGCAGCACTATGTGGACGCCTGGGTGGCCGTGACCGACGTGCGCGATTGGCCGCCCGAGGCCCTGGACCGCCTGAAGCAGCATCTTCTGGAGCGGGCCCAGGCGGCGATGGAAGACGACAAAGGAAGCGAAGGGGCCTACGAGAACCGCGGCGGCTAAGGCTCAGGCCGCCTTCAGTTCGTCTGGATCTTCGCGCTTTCGATGATGCGCTTCCAGCGGCCCGTCTCTTCGTCGGAAAGCCTGGCCAGGTCCGCGCTGGTGCCGGGGTACGGCACCGCGCCCTGCTCGGCCAGCTGCGCGATCAGCGCCTTGTCGTTCGCGATGCCGATTACCGTGTCCTGCAGCTTTGCGATCACCTGCGCGCTGGTTCCGGCGGGCGCCATGACGCCATACCAGGATTCGACGACGGCGTCCTTCACGCCGGCTTCCGCCAGCGTGGGCACATCGGGGATCGCCGGACTGCGCTTCTCGCTGGCCACCGCCAGCACGCGCACCTTCCCGGGCTTCACGTAAGCCAGCACGTTCGGCAGGTTGGCGAACAGCACCTGCACCTGTCCCGACAGCAGCTCGGCCGTCGCCGGCCCCGCGCCCCGGTAGGGCACATGCTCGAACCTGGCGCCGGACCTGAACATGAACAGCTCGCCGGTCAGGTGATTGACCGAGCCGATGCCCGCGGAAGCCATGTTCAGCTTTCCGGGATTCTGCCTGGCGTACTCCACCAGCTCCGCGACATTGCTGGCCGGCGTGTCGACGGAAACCGCCAGCACGTTCGGCACGGTGGAAAACAGCGCGACCGGCGCAAAGTCCTTGGCGGCGTCGTAGGGCAGGTTCTTCGTCAGCAAGGGCTGAATGGACTGCTGCCCCATCGTCGCCAGCAGCAGCGTGTAGCCGTCCGCCGGCGCCTTTGCGACGACATTGGCTCCGATGCTTCCGCCGCCGCCGGGCTTGTTCTCAACGATGACCGGCTGGCCGAGCGCCTCGGACATATGATTGGCCAGCAGGCGCCCCATCAGGTTCACGGTGCCGCCCGGGGCGAATGGCACGACCAGCGTGATGGGCTTGCTGGGATAGGTCTGGGCATGGGCGCTTGGGCAGATCGCCCCTGCAATGGCAAGCGCCACGAAGTATTTCCGCATCATTGAATTCCCCTTGTTGAATCAATCAGGCGCCCTGGACGGCAGGTGCGCCGGCGTCGGATGAAACCAGCACTCGAATGCGCCGCTGCAACTGTTCGCGGGCATCTCCGACCCGCTGAACCGTCGCGTCGATGACGCTTCTTTTTTTACCGAGCAGCGCTTTCTGCTCCTCGATATGTTCAAGAACCAGCCGCGGAGCCGGCCCCCCGGCCGACTGGCGCGCCGCGACATTGCGCACCGGATCCAGGCATGCCTCGATGTCCTCCGCTTCCAGCAGGATCTCCCGCCCCAGCTCCTGGACTGACGCGGCCCGGATCATCGCCGGCGTGATTTCCCTGGCCGGCATGCCGAGGTCCAGCGCCTGCCGGACAACCGCGCCGATGATGTGATGCGCGTCGCGGAAAGAAGCGTCGGCCTTGCGGACCAGCAGGTCCGCCAAGTCCGTGACGGTTGAAAAATCCTCCGACGCGCGCGACGCCATGCGCGCGGGGTTGGGCTCCACCTGCTCCACCAGCAGCTTCATCAGCGCCAGGGATTTCAGCGCTTCCTCGCATGCCTCCCAGCATGTCCGGGTGCTTTCGCGGCTGCTGTCGCCCGAATGCGTGAAATGGGTGGACTTCACCGTCGCAAGGGCGGCCGACGTCAGCCCGATCAGGTGTCCCGTCTTTCCGCGCAAGTACTCCAGGACCGCCGGGTTCTTCTTCTGCGGCATGATGCTGGAGGTGCTTGCGATGCTGTCGGGAAAGGACAGGTATCCAAACTCGGGCGTCGACCAGATGTAGAAGTCCTGCACCATCCGGCTGCAGGTGATCATCATGATCGAAAGCGCCGCGCTCAGCTCCAGCGCGAAGTCCCGCGACGCCACGCCGTCCAGCGCGTTGGGCAGCGGCTGGGTAAAGCCCAGCATCGAGCTCGTGACGGCGCGGTCTATCGGAAACGACGTGCCCGCCAGCGCGCAGGCGCCCAAGGGCGAGGCGTCCGCGGTATCCAGCGCATGCAAGAGCCGGTCGACGTCGCGGGTCCAGGCGTCCGCCAGCGCCGAAAGGTAATAGCCGTAAGTGATGGGCTGCGCGGCCTGCATATGCGTGTAGCCGGGCATGACGCAATGGGCGAACGTCTCGGCCCGCGCCAGGGCCGCTTCGGCCACATCGATCAGCGCGCGGCCGATGCGCGCCGCGAAATCCCGCGCGCGGATGCGGTCGATGGTGGCGCCGATGTCGTTGCGGCTTCGAGCCGTGTGCAGGCGTCCGCCGAGTTCCTGGCCCACCAGCTTGATCAGGTGCGCTTCGTAGTTGAAATAGGCCTCTTCCCTGGCGGGGTCCAGCGCCACCGCATCCGGCCCCTCGGCCTGCATCCTGAGCAGCGCCTCGGCCAGCCCGGCCGACGCGCCCGCGTCGAGAATGCCCTGCTCGCGCAGCATCAGCAGATGCGCAAGATTGATCTGGTTGAGCATCTCGAAATTGGCGTGGAACTCCCGATTCAGGCGCGGAAGAAAAATGTGTTCAAGCACCTCCTTGGCGAGAGGTTGCTTCAAGCGGCTGCTGACTTTGGATTCCATTTTCTTTATCGCGTAAGTACCGGGAAACCATAGTCTCCCGCCGCGCCAATCCATACGTCAAATCAGACATTTACGGCTACTAATACAAAATTGATATGATTGGTTCTGGACGTTTTGGGACCCACCGATGAACTTCAAGCAAGTCGAGGCTTTTCGCGCCGTGATGATGACGCGCTCCATGACCACGGCGGCCGGCCTGCTCCATACCTCGCAGCCGAATGTCAGCCGCTGGATCGCCCTGCTTGAAAAGACGCTGGGCTTTGTGCTGTTCCAGCGTGTCGGCACCCGGCTGGTTCCCACGCCGGAGGCCGAGGCGTTCTATGCGGACGTGGAGCGGGCATTCATCGGCCTGGAATCCCTGAACGACAGCGCCAGCTCCATCCGCCGAAGGGGCACGGGCCTGCTCCGTGTGGCCGCGGTGGGCTCCATCACGCAATGCGTCTTGCCGGACGCCATCCGGCTGTTCCGGGAACAGGTCTCGGACATACCGGTCGTGGTCAACACGGGAGGGTCCGACGTGGTGGCGAAGTGGATGGCCACCGGGTTTTGCGACATCGGATTTTGCTCGATCCAGACCGACATTCCGGGTTTGCACTATCAGCGGATCAATACCGCCTATGGCGTCGGCATCGTGGCCGCGTCGCACAGGCTGGCCGCCAAAAAGGCGCTGAAGCCTTCCGACTTCGACGACGAGAATTTCATCTCTTTGCCGGCCGGCAGCTTCAACAGGGCGGCGATCGACCGCCACTTCCCCGAAGACTCGCGAATCATCTCCATCGAGACGCCCTACGCCACGACGATATGCACGATGGTCGGCAAGGGGCTCGGCGTGTCGATCGTCAATCCCGTCGTATCGCGGGCGCTCCTCGTGCCGGACCTGCGTGAAATCCCCTTCTCCGAGAAGGTCGAGTTTCACAGCTATGGCGTGACCTCCGACCACTTCCCGGTCGGCATCCTGGCCAGGCGGATGGCCGAATGCGTGCAGGAAGCGTTCGCCGCCCTGAACGTGGCTCCGCCCTCCCAACCTGCCCGGCGCCGCCGCGCCGCGCAAGAACAGCGCTCGACATGAATCACGCCCCCCGTGACCGCCTGACGTCCTATTTCTGGAGCGGCGACGCCATCCGCAGCCGCAGTGTGGGCGGCGTGGTGCTGACGGGCGCGGTCGACGTGCCGGCCCTGCCCGCCCGCCTGCTTGCCGATTGGGAACGCGAGATCGCAACGCGCTTGTTCCTGGAGCCGGGGGACGTCGAGCAAATGCCTTTGGCGCGCACCCGCGCGCGCTGGCCCGAATACGGACAGTGCCTGCGGGCCATGCAGGCCTGGACGCGCTCGCTGGGGCTGGGCGATGTGCTGGCGTCCAGCGACATCGCGCTCATGGCCTGCCGAGGCGCCAGATATCACCATGACGGCGAGCAGTACGGCGGCGCCGCCTTCTGCAATCTTTTCCTGAGCGAGGACAAGGGACTGGATGTGCATTTTCCCGGAACCGGCCACCGGATTCCGCTCGTGCGGGGCACGGCCATGGTGTTCGATACCTGCCAGCCCCATGCCGTCATTGCCCGCCACGGCAGCGGCTTTCACGAGGCCGACTTCGCGTCCGGCCAGGACCGCACGCAACTGTTCCTGACCTGGGAGCTTCCCATCGAGGCGGCCGGCGTCGCGCATGCGCTCGGCGTCGCCTTCGACGCGGCTCCGCCGGCGGCCCCGCGGCTGGATGAAGAACAGGTCTGGCTGGACGGCGCGCGCGCCGTTGTGCGCCCGGACTGCGGCCTATGGGAGCCGGCCGCCTGAAGCGGCTTGCGCCGCGCGCCGGATTCGCCGCCGGCGCCGCGGCTCAGGCAACGGCGGCAGTCAGGTGTTCATACAGGATGGTGGATCCGATGCCGATCAGGGCAAGCCCGCCCAGTATCTCGGCGCGCTTGCCGGCGATATCGCCCAGGACGCGGCCCAGCATGACGCCTATCGTCACCATCGTGGTGGTTGCAAGCCCGATGGCGATGGCCGTGACGGCGATGTTGTTGTCGATGAAGGCAAGGCTTACGCCAACCGCCATGGCATCGATACTTGTGGCAAAGCCCGTTGCCGCCAGCAGCCAGAACGAATGGCGCGTGACGGGAGCGGCATCTTCGTCCGCCGTCTTGAAGGCGTTGCGGATCATCATCAGCCCCAGGATGCAGAGCATACAGAACGCGATCCAATGATCCCAGTCCTCGACGTACTTCGCGGCAACGGAACCCAGGCCCCATCCGATGACAGGCGTAATCGCCTCGATCACGCCGAAGATGGCGCCGGCCCGCAGGGCCTCTGAAAGTCGGGGTTTGTGCAGCGCGGCGCCTTTGCTCACCGCTGCGGCAAAAGCGTCTGTCGACATCGCCAGCGCGAGGACCAGCGTGGAAAGTGCATTCATGGGGTGGTCTATCCTGCTGGGCGAGAACGACATGGATCCGTTCACATCGCCCAGCAGAATGTGAAAGATCCATGGTCTCGCCAAGCCACGCAGGCCGCGTGCGCCATGGCCAGGACAGGCCAAGAATGTTGACGCACGCCCTTTCAGGCAAAAATTCTGAAAGGAAGCTACTCCCCAAGGAGGAAGCAAATTTTACCTCGAAGCGGGCGCGCCCGCTCATGCGGTTTTTGCCGCCGCCCGCCTACTTCGGCCGGGGATTGCGCAACCCTGCGTCCGGCGGCGTCCAATCCGCCGCCCGCAGCCTAGGCACGCAGTTGACCACCGCCCGCGCCACATTGCGCACCTCTTCCTGCACCGCCTTGTCCTCGTCGAGTTCAGCGTGGCTGGTCGCATAGGGCTTGTAGTAGCCGATGTAGCGATCCAGCCTGGAAGACGCGCCCGCGTCGATCAATCCCATCCAGTCCAGCCAGTCGCTCAGGGCGCGCCGCTGTTCCTCGATGCCGGCCACGTCGCCGTGCACCACCAGCCCATAGGCCCGGCCCGAGAGATGCTTCGGGTAGGGCCAGCCGTCCATTTCGATTTTCTTGGCCTTCATCACGTCCTTGCCGCCGGTCGACGTGGGGTCTGGGTTGCCGCCATCGGCGCACACCAGCCGGTCGATCATCAGCTTCATCGGGCTGGGCGACTGATACCAATAGGTGGGCGCGACCAGTATCACGCCGTGCGCCGCGACCCATTGCTCGTAGATGTCGTTCATCGCATCGTTGTCCTGGCCCAGCGAATGGTTGGGATAGCAGCTGCACGGCCAGTGGCACAGCGGCATTGCCGTGGACACGCAGCCTTTGCAGGGGTGGATCAGGTACTGGTACTCCGACACCAGCAGGCTCAGGTCGAGCATGTCGGCCTGCATGCCGCCGGCCTCGACCTCTTGCCGGACGATCTGCGCGAGCCGCCAGGTCTTGGAGACTTCGCCCGGACAGGTGCCGTCGTTGCGCGATGCGCCGATGACGACCAGCACGCGCGAGCGCGTATGCGGATCGCGCTGGATTTGCGCGGCGCGCGCCAGGCGGTCGCGCGTCTCCTTCCATTCCACCGACAGGTCGTAATCGGGATCGGCGTAGCCGGGGCCCGCCTTTACCGTCAGGGGCGCCTTGCGCCCGCCTTCATAGGCGTCCCATGCGATGGCCTCTAACCGTTCCAGCGCGTCCTTCTCCGCCTGGAAGGCAGGGTCGTAGAAGCGGCGCATGAAGCGCAGGCGGAAGGTATCGCGCGCGAGCACGCCGGAATACTGCCCGGTGCGGATATCGAGCTTGGAATCGGTCATGGGGGGTCTCCCAGCGGGTCGGGAGAGCAGGCTCCGCAAGTCTCATGCCTGTGGCGATATTGCCGCAGTGCAGCACCCGGAACGCGGCATGGTTCATTGAACCTGCGCCGCCTTCCGGGCGCCCGAGGCCCCTGCGCGGATCAGCGGCGGAACCCGCCGCCGCCGCGGAACCCGCCAAAACCGCCGCCGCCGAAACTGCGGCCGCCCATGCCGCGGCCTTCCAAGCCGCCCTCCATCCCGCCCATGCCTCGGCCCTGCCAGCCCCCGCCTTCCGTCCCGCCCATGCGCTGGTTCGAAAAATCGCGCGCCTGGCGCTGGGCGTTCAGGTAGTTCCCGCCGCCCGACTGCGCGCCGGGCTGGACCGGCTGCCAGCCCGAGGACGTGTGCTGCTGCCAGCCGCCATCGGTGTGCTCGTAGACATTGCCGTTGTGGTCGGCGTACACATTGCCGTTGTTCCAGGCCATGCCGCTGTCCGTATTGCGGTTGTAGGTGGCGCCGCGCCGGTCCACGCTGCCCGGCCCCTCCCCGGCCGTGCCGGTCGCCGTGGCGGACGAGGCGGTGGTGCGGCCCGTGTTCGGGTTCGTGCGCACGTCCTGGCGGCCCGCGGCCCATTGGCCGTCATCATTCTCGACCACGCCCGCCCGGCCGGCGCCGGACGCGCCCGTGACGGGATTCGTATAGGCGCCGCGCCGGCCGGCGGCGGCATTGCCCGTGTACTCGTTGTAGGCCGCGCCCCGGGTGCCTTCAAACGCCGCGCCGGTCTGCGGGTTGTAGCCCTCGGCGTGGGTGCCCTGCCATTCGGTGCCCGTCCAGCCGTTCCAGCCGGCCGCGTGCGTGACCACGCCGGACCCGCCCCAGGCGCCATAGACGTCCACCTGGTTCACATTGACGCCACCCCAGTAGGGCGCGCCCCAATAGGGTCCCCAGTAAGGCGCGGCGCCGCCCCAGGTTTCGGCGGCGACAAACCCGAAGGCAAAGCCTGCCGCGGAATTGAAGGCGGCGTCGTAGCCGTAGCTGGGCGGATAGCCGACCCAGGCGTCCTGCACGATCACGGGCGGGTACGCATAGCCCGTCCCGTAGACGACGGTGCCGTCCGGGGCGACCACCACGCCCATGTACCCGGGGGAATAGCCGAACACCACGCTCTGCGGGGTCGAGCCGTAGACCTGCACGTAGGTCACGTAGTGCAAGGGCGAATTCGCGGGAATGGCGTAGATGGCCGCCGGCACGTGGTCGGCCACGCGCCAGGGGCCGGTGGGCGAGTCCGATACGAACCACACGGCGCGCGACAAGGCGTAGTAGCGGCCCTCCGCCTGGATCACGGGCACCTGCGAATTGGCCGCGTAGCGCAGCGCGGTGCCTTCGATGGGACGCAGCATGGGCGAGCCGCCGGCATATTCGACCTGCAGCGCCGCCCCCGCGCGCGACACCGTTGCGGTTTGCGGGATCGTCGAGGCGATGACGGCCTCCTTGGCCTGCGGCGTGCCCGGCACCGACACCAGCACCCCCGCCTGCGGATCCTGCGGCGGAATCCGCGAGAAGTCGCGCGGCAGATCCTTGCCCGGCACGTACGACCAGGGGCCATTCAGCCCGGCGCCGCGGAACCAGCGGCCGGACACCAGCAGGTAATAGCGGTTGTCGCCCGGGTTCATGAACAGGGCGTGATCGGCGTTGGACACGGACAGCAGCGAGGTTCCCGGCACCGGCCGCAATTCGGCCTGCCCGACGGTCACCAGCAGTTCGGCCGGGACCGTGGACACCTCGATGGCCGGAGCCCGGTGCGGCGGCTTGCCGCCATGGGGCATCAAGGGGTCCGGCGCGGCCTTGCGGCGCGCCGCGTCGGCGGCGGCAAGCAGCGCGGAGGTGGGCTGCGCAAGCGCCTTCCATGGCCCCTCCACGCTGCCGGCCTCGTACCAATGCCCCGCCGCCTGCAGATAATGGCGGCCGGCGGCGTCGCCCAGGATCAGCGCGCGCGTGTTGATCACCCGGCGCCAGCCCGGCGCATCGGGCAACGCGGCGTAGGCAGGCGTTCCATCCACCAGCACCAGAACCGTCGGCACGGTTCGGTAGACGATGCGCGGCGGCGCATTGTTCACGGCCACGGTCTTGGTGGCCGGATTGTCCTGGGACAGCGTGTAGCTCAGTTGCAGCGCATCAAGGCGCGTGACCACGCCCTTCGCGGGCAAGCGGGCTTCGAGCAGGCTACGCAGCTTGGCGGCCTCTTGCGGCGCCGTGGGCACCTGCACTTGCTCGACGCGGATATCCGACAGATGCACCAGCCCTGCGGGCTTGTTGACCTCGGCTCGGGCGGAAAAATCCGCCACGCCGTAGGTCGGACTGCCCTTGGCCGCGCCGACCGCCACCGCCATGCGGCCGGTGATGCGGTCCGCGGTCCAGGTATCGATCTGCGGCTGATACAGCTCTACCCGCGTGCCGTCGGGCGCGTCGAAACTGCGCGGCCATTGCAGCGAACGCGCGGCGTCGGCCTGCGGGGAGGCTGGCTGGGCCTGGGATGGCGTCGCGCCCTGAGCGGGAGCCTGCTGCGCCTGCGCGGCCCCGGCGAGCGCCAGGCTGGTTCCGGCCGCCATGCCCGCCACGGCGAGCGCCAGCCGCAGGCGGCGGCTGGCCATGCCCGCGGGAGCGCCCAAGGTTATCGGCCAGGAATGCAAGCGCCACAGTCGGGACAGACACGCCATCTCACGCTCCTTTAGGGGCGCGGCCGCCCCCGGGCGGCCCCGACCCTACCCCCAAACGAGTATTTAGGGAACCCGAAGCGACGGGTTATAAACCAAGCCGGCCGGAGCTTAATATTCCGCGCGGGCCCCGCCCAAAGAATCCAGAGAG